>NZ_JBOITM010000085.1:0-69747 GCF_050717535.1 Clostridium sp. | reverse complement strand
ATTCACATCCTTTTTTTGATACCTTATTATACCATAAATACCCAAAAATAAGAACCCTGAGCATAAAGAAAAAGCAGGTTTTTACACCCGCATTTTCTTCTATACACCCAAAGTTTAGTAAGAACCTCCAAAGCAACGTTCTCCCTTTAAAATAAGAGTTAAAAACTCTTATAAAACTACTATTATGATAAGATTAAATTTACAATTATGCAAGTGTTTTAAGCAAATTTCTTTTGAAAATGAGATAACTGCCTTTAATAGATATGTAAGCTCTGTTAATATAGAGACTTTAGTATGTCCATTTTGTGGCGCTAAACATGCGTTATCTCCATTTGCGTCTTACAAACGCCATCTTGTGACTTATAATAATAATACTGCTCAAGATAATATAATCATCATTTCTAGATATATTTGTTCATCATGTAAACGTACCCATGCCCTTCTGCCTTCGGTAATTGTGCCGTATATGTCATTTAGTTTTAAATTCACTGTTTACCTCATCCATGATTATCTTGTACATAAATATCGCTCTGTGGAATGTATGTGCCAACATTATGGCATTGCTATATCTACATTCTATCGAATTTTAAAGAAGTTTAAAGAACATAAACAGATATGGCTTGGACTTTTAGAGGACAAGCTCATTTCAAACTTAAGTTTTGTGCAACATATCATAAATAGTTCCTTTGATAAACTTGAGGACTTCATAATACAATTTTTTAAGCAAAATGGTTCATCATTTTTTCAAGGAACGTCATAGTTTAGCTATAAGCATATATTTTTAATTTTAATTTATGCATACCACTTAATACGATAATGGTCATTGAAATACCTATATGATACCATTTTCTTGAGGTGATAATAAATGAATAACAAAGAAATAATCGAAATAGCATCTATTAGATTAGCATTAATAGCCCCTGCTATAAATAATACTTTTACCGAGCAATCCAAAATTGCTTATTATAGACGTGTTTCTATTAACCCTGTAAAATTACCTAACGGTAATTCAGTTTTGTATAGTCCAGGGACACTTTCTAATTGGGAATCAGAATATAATAGATTTGGTTTTGATTCCCTTCTTCCGAAGATGCGTAGCGATATAGGTAAAACTAGAAAGCTAAGTGATGTAGCCATAGAGCAGATATACACTTTAAAAAACAACTTCCCTAAAATTAATGCTACGCTTATATATTGTAAACTCATCGAAGATGGCTTTATTAAAGAAAAGGATGTATCAATTTCAACTGTTCAACGGTTTATAAAAAACAATGATATTAGATCTGCTAGATGTATCAACATGAAAGACAGAAAGGCTTTTGAAGAAGAGTTCGCAACTGGAATGTTTCAAGGGGACACGCTATACGGTCCATTTATAACTGAAAATGGTGAGCATAGACGGACGTACGTAATTATGCTAATAGATGATAAGTCTAGACTGATAGTAGGTGGTAGATTCTTTTATAATGATAATTCTTATAACTTTCAGAAAGTACTTAAAGAGGCTGTAGCCAGATATGGAATCCCCAAAAAAATTTACTTGGATAATGGATCTCCGTACAGAAATGAACAACTAAGCCTTATATGCGGTTCCCTTGGAATAGTAGAACTGCACACGATGGTAAGGGATGGAGCTTCAAAAGGAAAAATTGAAAGAAATTTCAGAACGTTAAGAAGCAGATGGCTAAATGCTTTAGATGTAGAATCTATTTCCTCTTTAGCGGAGCTAAATGATGAATTATTCACCTATATTAATAAGCATAACATAACTATACATTCTTCTACAAACCAGCGTCCTATCGATAGATATAAGGGCGATTTAGCTCATGTAAAAGTAGCATCTAATAGTGAATGGCTAGATAATTGCTTTATGAATCGTGTAAATCACAGAGTAAATAATGATGCAACTATAAACATTGATAAAACCTCTTATGATGTACCTATGCAATTTATAAGGCAGAAGGTTGAAGTGCGATATCTACCTGATGAGATGGAAAGTGCTTATATTTACTTTGAAAAAATCAAGTATATCATTAGAAAAACAAACAAGGTTGAAAATGGTAAAACTAAACGTAAAAATCCACTTAATATAGACTATTCAAGGGATGGTGTTAAATATGTTTAAGCAGTTTTATGGTATGGGCCTAAATCCTTTTGAAAAAGGCATTAAAGAAAAAGATGCATATCTCTCAAAGGATTTAAAAGAAATGATATCAAGACTTGATTATCTTAATGAAACTAGGGGTATCGGATTATTTACAGCCTCAGCTGGCTCCGGAAAAACTTTTGCTTTAAGATGTTTTGCGAAGAAAGTTAATCCTAATTTAACAAAAGTTATTTATCTTTGCTTTACTACTGTAACTACTACTGAGTTTTATCGCCAGTTTTGTATTTCCCTAGGACTCGAACCTTGCTCTCGCAAATCAGACATGTTTAAAAGTATAAAAGACTATATGGAAAACATGAGCAGTGAAAAGCGCCTTCATTACATACTTGTATGGGATGAAGCACAGTATTTGAGTAACGACATATTAAAGGAATTGAAACTACTAATGAATTTTTCAATGGACTCAAAGGATTGTTTCTCATTAGTTTTGATAGGTCAACCTATACTTAATAATATCTTAGAAAAGCAGATACACGAAGCATTAAAGCAAAGGATCATAATAAATTATGATTTTGAAGGGCTTTCAGAGACCGAGGCTATAGAATATATTCATTCGAGACTATCACTAGCAAGTGCTTCTTCTGAAATAATTGATGATAATGCCATTTTAGCTGCATACAGAAGCTGTACTGGTTCTATAAGACGTCTAAATATGATATTAACAAAGGCTTTAATAATAGGTGCACAGCATGAAAAAACGGTAATTGACACTGACACAATAATGGCTGCCGCCAATGAAATGTCGCTTCGGTAACAGTAGAATATTTTTTAGGAGGATTTTCTATGTCAATTAAATTTGAATGCACAATGAAAACAGGCAAAAAAATAGAAAGCTGGTCTGGGATGATAACTAAGTTAACTAAATTCGGAAGTCATTATGAGCTTAAGATTGAAAGTAGAAGTGGATTTATTGTAATTATAGGTAAAACAAATTATGGTAATTTTGCTTGTATTCCTGATTATGATGTAGGATGTCATCTTTCTACCTTAAACGATTTATTTTGGAACTCTGAACGCTTACGTGAAATTATGAATAAAGTAGATGGCATAACTGTGGCTCACGCCTTACAAGCTGTCGCTGAATACATTGATTTAAACTAATATACTTGGGTAGCTATTATTGCTACTCTTTTTTATATAAAAGTAGCCTAACGGCTAAAAGAAATTATATTAATAAAATGCTTTTTTCTAAAATTGAGAAACCTTCATTTGTTGGTAGAATATTAAGTAATTCGTTATTTACTATTGTTTCACAGAAAATCGAAGCTGTTTCTGCAATAGGTGTAGGATAGTCCGTATTTAACATCTTTTCATTTCTAAGACAATAGCTATGATAAGCATGTCCAATCTCATGAGCCAGTACACCAACATCGCAATACTTCCCAGTAAAATCAGCTATAATTCTGCTTTCTTCTATTGGAAAAATATCAACAGTTAATCCATAATTTCCTTTTCCACTTCTTGGCTCAGCATCAATCCATCTACTATCAAAGACTTTCTTTGCAAAATCAGCGAGATCTTTGCTGAAGGTTTTAAAACTTGATACAATTAAATCTCTAGCATCTAAATATGATATTTTTGTATTAGCAGCACCCATTGGTGCAAAGATATCATAGAATGGAAGACTAACTCTATGTCCTAGTATTTCTGCCTTTTTATGATAATATTCATGGAATATAGGTAGACTTTCTTTTATAGCAGAAAGCATAGCATTTAAAGTTTCATAATCCATCCTTGAGACCATTAAAACTTTTTCCAAAGGTGATTTATATCCTCTCATATCATAAATAGTAAGTGCTTCTCCACTAATTCCATTTAAACATGCTGCAGATGCTTTCGATATGCTTTTGCATGCATCAGCTTCTGCATAATAGGCTGTTTTTCTTAAAGATTCATTTTTTTCATATGCCATATTCTTGAGCTCTGAAAGTGATATTTTCTTTGATTTACCTTCAATGTCTATATCCACTAATATTGTAGTGGTGAGCTCCATATAGAGTCTTTGCCATGCTTTGGAGCCTGTGCTCTGCATTTTTGCAATTAATAATTCTTCATTTTCATTCAATAAATATTTTGACTGCAAAAGAAGTTCTTTAAGATAAAAACCATGTTCAATAAGTGTTGGGGAGGTATCTATTAACTCATCTATATTGTTTAAAGAATTAAGCCATTTGTATTCCATGTTAAGTCCACTAATAACCATCTCCTTAATACTTAATATTAATACAACTTATAAATACTTTACAGGATTATCTAAAATTTCTTGAATTGTATTGAAGTATCTTCCAACATGTACACCATCAGCCATTGAGTGATTTACTTGAACAGATAGCGGCAATTTTATTTTCCCATTTTCCTCAAAGTATTTACCCCATGCTATTCTTGGAATAGTATCAACGGGATTCATCTGAATTGGATGGGTTATACTGGTAAATGAAACCCATGGAATACTTGTAGTGTATATAAGATCATCCCTACCTTCTTCATCTTCAATACTTATATTAGCTTTTGCTATTTCTATTTCATTTGTTGTATTAACGATAAATTCTTTGAATTCCTCAATAAACTTAACTGTACAAAACCCAAATACTTCGTTTGAATTCATTATTGTAAACGCAGAGTTAACAATTTCATGTTCAATTACCTTATCGCCTCTTATCCTATAACGAAATTCCTTTATGCTATTTGCTGTTTTTGTGACAACATACAACATTGATATAAAAAACGGATTTCCTTTTTCCTTAATATATCTATAAAATTCTGTAATATCAACATTTCCACAAATATTAAACTGAGGATAATCAAGTTGCTTGAAATAATTGAAATGCTTTTTTCTTTCCCAATTTTCTATATCTACAAACTTCATCTATATACCACTCTCCCTAAAAAATATACTTAATATTCTTATAGTTTAACATTAAACTCTTTTAATTAAATTATTTGTGTTTTTTATAAAATTTCTGATTTTTATTATTTCTTAAGGCATAAATTCTATTTGGAGAATTATATCCCATAGCTAAAAATGATGTTCCATATTCGGAAGCAATTGTTAATCCTTCACTTTCTCCTGTTTTGTTTATAGCATAAGACCTAATTATTGTACCCTTATAATCTATTACAGTGATTTTATTATTTGTATATAAGTAAATATGATTTCCATCTGTTTCAAGTCCTTGAGGAATTCCTTGGTTAACAATATCAAAAGTAGCCACTGTACTCATATTAGTTAAGTTTACAATCGTAAATTTGGGGTTTCCAGTATCATTGCTTAAAGTAGTATGCAAAATTAAATAATCATGTAAATTATCTATGGCAATTTATATTCATTAATTTTATTTATAGTAGTTTCCCTAATTAGTCAAAAAAATATTAATGGATAATTATAATTTTAATAAAAACTGAAATAATAAAATTGACTTGTCATAAATAGACAAGCCAATAAATTTTTCTATAACTATTAGAGTATCGCAAATTTACGATTTATTAAATACATAAAATCATTGCGAACAAATTTTACTAATTTATTTAATTTAATTACTAATTAAGTCTTTTGCATCATCAAGTAGCTTAGAAGGTACGTATATATCGATTTCAGAATTACCTGGAAACCCATAAACACCATCAATGCCTTTGCATTTTTTTAATGAGGGTATACCATAAGCTTTTAGTTTTGATTCAATTATTTTTGCATCGAAATCCTGACTAACTGATATAAGAAATACCACAGTGTCATTTTCATTATTTTCGCCTATTGTTTCATCCTTTGTAGATTCAAGCACTTCTACTAATTCACACCCACAGTCGCTACAAGTTGTAAATCCCTCACGATATTCACATTTACATTTTGGACACCATGACATGGTATCATCTCCTTAAAATAATTTTAATTAATAAAATTTTACAAGTATATACTAAATTGCAGATTATTCTTATACTAATTATAACATATACTTCAAGTATATGAAATTTCAGATAACTATATCTAATAAATTAATGAAAAATGTCTTACAAGAGAATTTTAAATAGATATTAAAAGAAATGTTTAAATCTTATTTATTTACAATAAGTGTTAATAAAGATACAATTATAAATATAATTAGATTAATAAGTGTTAAAGTTGATAAAAAATCAACACACAGACTATTTTATTATGAAGGGAGAAACTAGCAATGAGAGAAAATTGGAAAAGTAGGAAAGGATTTATTTTTGCAGCAGCAGGAGCTGCAATAGGCCTGGGTAATTTATGGCGATTCCCATTTCAAGCATATAAAAATGGTGGAGGAGCATTCCTTTTACCATATTTTGTAGCACTTATAACTTGCGCTATACCTTTAATGATTATGGAGTATGCTTATGGTAGAAAAATTCGTGGAGGTTCAGTTAAGGCATTTTCAAAATTGAAAAAGAAATTAGAAATTATTGGGTGGATCCAAGTAATGGTACCTATAGTAGTTATGATTTATTATTCTGCAATTATTGCTGTAGCAGTAGTCTTTATGGTGTTCTCCTTGGGGCATGCATTTGGCATTATTAACTGGCTTTCAGATCCAGGACCTATTATGAGTATGGTTACAGGAAGTGCAAAAAATGCTTTAGATTTAGGTGCTGGTATGAGTATTTATATTTTAATCGCCGTCATTGTAGTTTGGATTTGTAACTGGCTTATTGTTAAAAAGGGTATTTCTGGTGGAATAGAAAAAATATCAATGATTTTCACACCCTTGTTAATGGTACTAATGATCATATTTATGATTAATGCAGTTCGTTTAAAAGGTGCCTCAATAGGCCTGGAAGCGCTCTTTAAACCTGATTTCTCAAAGATTTTAGTTCCAAGTATTTGGGTTTCGGCTTATGCTCAAGTATTTTTCTCAACAACTTTGGCAGTAGGTGTTATGATCGCCTATGGTTCATATTTAGATGATAAAGCAGATATTGTAAACAGCGCAATTATTACAGTTTTAGCAAATTCAAGTTTTGATCTTATTGCGGGTGTATTAGTGTTTTCAACATTAGGTTATTTAGTTAGTAATATGGGTGTAGAATTTACATCATTTGGGACAGGTGCAGGTGTTGCATTTATCGCCTTCCCAATTGCTATTTCAACCATGTCAACAAATGTTGTAGTCCAAGGATTGCTCGGTTTTCTCTTCTTCTTTTGTCTATTTATCGCTGGTTTATCATCCAGTATTTCAATGCTAGAATCATTTACTACTGCTGCGTTAGATAAATTTGATGTTTCTAGAGAAAAGCTTGTTTCGATTATTTCCATTGTTGGATTCTGTGGCAGTGCATGTTTTGCAAGTTATGCTGGATTTAATTATATATTAGATATAGTAGACGCTTATGTAGGAAATATTGTAATTGCAGGCCTTGGCCTTGTAGAAGTTATTTTAGTTAGTTACATTTATGGAACTAGTAAGCTTCGCGAGGAAGCCAATGCACACTCAGACTTTAAAGTTGGCATATGGTGGGATTATTTACTAAAATATTTTACACCATTATTACTGGGAGCTGTTGTAATAACAAATATTTTCAGTATAATTACCGGATTGATAAAAGCGGATAGAGTGGGGATAGTTTCTAACATAGTATTTGGTTGGGGAACTGTAGTTATAATGATTGTTGCCTCCATTGTATTATATAAGAAAAAATGGACTGCAAAAGCACAAGAAGTAGCAACCATATCAAATGATGAAAAGTAAATATCTAAGTAAATTAACTGAATAATTGGAGGGATTCATATGTCAACAAGTGCTATAGTAATGATGATTATAGGATGCGGCACAGTTTGGGGCGGAACAGTAGTTGCAATTGTTATCGCATTAGCGGTAGAAAAGAAAAATGACTTACAAAACAAGACAAACTAGTTAAATAAGAATCAAAATATAATTGCTACAAATTAGAGGGTATTTTAAGCATCATGAATCATGCTTAAAATACCCTTATTATAGTTTTATACTTTTATGCTTTATATTTTGCTGATTACTGTTGTTGCAGATGACAAATAAAGAAAAACCTTTATCACTACATTTATTGGAAGTAATGGTATAATGAGAATTGTACTTATTTTTCTGTTTTTGAGAGGACTAAGAAAATATGTATATTCCATAGTATATACTCATACGAGAAAGCTGGCCTTGTCACACTGAGAAGTGGCTATGAATATAAAAATCAAAGGCAAACTACGCAATCCAAAATGGAATATTTTTAATATAAAGGAGATAATATAATGTCTAAAATAATAGGTATTGATTTAGGTACAACAAATTCTTGTGTGTCCGTAATGGAGGGCGGCGAGGCTGTCATAATCCATAATGCAGAGGGTGGTCGCACAACACCATCTATAGTTGCGTTTTCTAAAACAGGTGAACGTTTAATTGGTGAGCCTGCAAAGCATCAGATAGTTACCAACCATGCGCGCACTATAAGCTCCATCAAACGTGAAATGGGTAGCGACTACAGAGTTAATATTGACGGCAAGAAATATTCACCACAAGAACTTTCCGCAATGATTTTACAAAAGCTTAAAACTGATGCAGAAAGTTATTTGGGTGAAACTGTGAGTGATGCTGTAATAACCGTACCAGCGTACTTCACAGATGCACAAAGACAGGCAACTAAAGACGCAGGTGAAATTGCTGGGTTAACTGTACAACGAATTATTAATGAGCCCACAGCTGCTGCAGTTGCTTATGGTGTAGATAAAGAAACCTCGCAAAAGGTCATGGTGTATGATTTAGGAGGAGGAACATTTGATGTTTCCATTCTTGATATCGATAATGGAGTTATTGAGGTGCTTGCTACTGCTGGAAATAATCGTCTAGGCGGTGATGATTTTGACAGTTGTTTGGTTGATTATCTCGCAGGCGAATTCAAAAATGAAAATCATTTTGATCTTACCAAAGATTCTACTGCAATGCAGCGCGTTAGAGAAGCTGCTGAAATAGCAAAGGTTGAACTCAGTGGTGTAACTTCAACTGTGATTAATCTTCCCTTTATCACTTCAATTAAGTCGGTTCCAGTACATATGAATATTACATTAATCAGGGCAAAATTTGATGAACTTACAGCACACCTGGTGGATGCTACAATGGTTCCAATGCAACAGGCAATGCGTGATTCTGGTCTCAATATCTCAGATATCAGCAAGATTTTACTTGTGGGAGGATCCAGTCGTATTCCTGCCGTACATGAGGTAGTGAAAAAGTTTCTAGGCAA
Organism: Clostridium sp.; assembly: GCF_050717535.1. Classification (GTDB taxonomy): domain Bacteria; phylum Bacillota; class Clostridia; order Clostridiales; family Clostridiaceae; genus Clostridium_AD. Next base: position 60,362 of record NZ_JBOITM010000085.1, on the reverse strand, counting down.
AGAACCCTTCAAAGGTATTAATCCCGATGAATGTGTTGCAATGGGTGCTGCACTTCAAGCTGGAGTCCTTGTTGGTACCGTAAAAGGTTTACTACTTTTGGATGTAACACCGCTTTCTCTAGGCATCGAAACTTTGGGAGGAGTTTTTTCAAAAATTATTGAGCGTAACACAACACTTCCAATTAAAAAGAGCCAAGTTTTCACCACAGCCGGCAGTTTTCAGACATCCGTAGAAATTCATGTTTTGCAGGGCGAACGTGAAATAGCATCTCATAATAAAACATTGGGTAAATTTAAACTAAGGGGTATTCGTCGTGCACCAAGAGGTGTTCCACAAATTGAGGTAACATTCACTATTGATGCAAATGGCATCGTCAATGTATCTGCAAAAGACTTGGGAACTGGAAAAGAACAAAACATTGATATTACCGCTTCCTCTAACCTCAGTCAGCCAGAAATTGAACAAGCTATTCGTGATGCAAAGCAATTCGCTTCTGAAGATGCAAAAAACAAAGAAGAAGCTACCATAAAGGATCGTGGGGAACAGTTGATTTATCAATCATCAGAAATTATGAAAAAACTTGATAAAAATGATAGTTCAGTGCTAAAGGAATCTGTTAAATGCACCAAAAAATCATTAAAGAGCAAAGATAATTCGCAAATGGTCCAGGCTTGCAATGATTTATCTAAAGTGTTAGAATCTATGCAGCAGAAAGTTCAACATGATGATAGTTCGGATACTACAAGTAATAATGAAGATAACAAAAGGTAACAATGCAAAGTGGACAATATAAACAAGGCAGGTGAATAGTATATTTGGTTATGTAGTAGTTAATACGGATAAATTAACACTAGAAGAAAAAAAAGAATATAAGTCATGTTATTGTGGTTTATGTAAGACCCTGGGAACCCGGCATGGAATAATAAGCAGGTTCACCCTTACTTATGACATGACTTTTCTTGTCTTGTTTCTTTCTTCAATTTATGAGACTGAGGTGGCGATACAAACTGAGCGATGCATAATTCATCCTTTGAAGCCACATGAATACTTACAGAATGAAATCACGGATTATGCCTCTGATATGAATGTTATTCTGGCCTATTACAATTTTCTTGATGATTGGGCAGATGATAGAAAGATACTGTCACTCAGCGCAGCAAAACTATTTGAAAAGGAATATAAGCATATTGCAGCACAATATCCAACTCAATGTACTGTAATTAGGGAGTGTCTTACCCAGCTTTATGAAATCGAAAAATCAGGAGAATTGAATCCAGATATTCCTGCAAATTGCTTTGGAAAACTAATGGGTGAAATTTTTGTTTTAAGGGAAGATGAATATTCGGAAAAATTACGAAGATTTGGAACCTCGCTAGGAAAGTTCATTTATATCATGGATGGGTGCATAGATTTAAAATCTGATATAAAAAATGAGCGATATAATCCGATGATTACAACACCATCTAAAAATTTTCAGGATATTTTAAATCTGCTTATGGCTGAATGTACCGAAAATTACAAACAGCTACCAATTAGTAAAGACAAAAAACTGATTGAAAATATCCTTTATTCAGGCGTTTGGACAAAGTATGAAGCAGAAAAAAAGAAGACAAGGGAGGCGAACAAATAATGATATCTGATCCTTATGAAGCACTTGGTGTTTCTTCAACAGATTCAAAGGAGGAAATTACTAAAGCTTATCGCAGATTAGCGAAAAAATACCATCCAGACTTAAATCAGGGTGGTGTTGATACTACAAAAAAAATGAGTGAAATTAACGCTGCTTATGAACAGATAAAAAGTGGTAAAGCTACTCAAAGCAGTAGTGGTGGTTATAGTGACCAAAGTTCATATGGTACACGTAACAATTCTTATGGTGAAGATAATCCCTTTGGTGGCTTCGATCCTTTTGGAGCCTTTAGATCTTCCGGCGGAGGTCAGCAACAGCGATCTCAATATTCGGAATTTGATTCGGTTAATAGCTATTTGAGTGCAGGATATTATAATGAAGCACTCACTGTGCTGGAAAGCATCACAAGTAGAAATGCACAGTGGTACTATTACAGTGCAATTGCAAATTCCGGTCTGGGCAACAACATTACATCATTAAATCACGCAAAAATGGCAGTGCAAATGGAACCCAATAATTTTGAATATCAAAGAATATTAAGTCAACTACAAAGCAGCGGTCGTGTGTATCAGCAGCAAAGCCAGAACTTTGGCATGCCCATAAGTGGTTTAAACAAGCTATGTTTAGGGTTTTGTTTTGCTAAATTATTCTGTGGATGCTAAGGACAATTGTATTTATGAGGGGTGAATAAAATGGGAAATCTTAAAAATAAGTTAGCACAGTTTATGTATGGCAGATATGGTACAGATCAACTGTATATTGCTTTGATTGGAGCATATTTTATTTTGATAGTTGCTAATACTTTTATAGGTTCTAGTATTATTAGCATTTTAATGTTTGCTGTTCTGATTTGGACTATTTTCAGAACGTTATCACGAAATATTTACAAAAGGCGCATGGAAAATGAAAAGTTTATGAAGATTTGGAAACCTGTTAAATCAAAAGGAACTTTTCAAATTCGTAAAATAAAAGAAATTAAAACACATCGTTTTCGCAAATGTCCACATTGCAAGAAGGTACTTCGTTTAAAACGAGTTAGGGGAAAACATACAGTTAAATGTCCTAGTTGCAATAAGGAATTTGAAATGCGAATTCTACTTTAAGTTTTTATTTAAGCACTGACATAACTGTTAGTGTTATTTTTTTGTTATTTAGAATGTTATACATTTCTATAGTTTATCTATTAGCCCTATTTTTTTCATTAAAAAATATACAACCATATATATTTGCAATTAAAGCAACACATAGTACACCAATGACATAAGTGAACTTTCTATAAGTGAACCAATTCAATAATAGAATAATAATATTACTGATTGTTAAAATTCTAATCTTTTTAATGCTCATTTTTTTAAACAACATTTTTTCAATGCTCATTTCAATCCGCTCCCAATAAATTCTCGATTTTTAAAAATTGGATATAAATAAAAATTTAGAATCATTTAATATTAACTTATTCAAGCAATATCTTTAAGACATTTTGCATTGTTATATTACCTTCGGAATTTAATAGAAAATACTTATTATTGTCAGTTTCGCAATCTTCCTTTATTATTGATAATGAAGTACCCAGTCTTGAAAGTTCCTTTTCTAATATAGTTTTCCTTTGATTTATTTCTTGCTGTGAAGAATTAGTTTCATTTAATCTAATTAATTCTGAAAAGTCATTTCTTATGTTTAATAAATAGGATGTTATTACACCTTGGGGCATATCAAACATAGTAAATTCATTGAACTTCCAATAATCTCTATTCATGTCAGAGATACTATTACTGGATAAATCCTTCTTTGAATCATAAACAGCAAGTGAAATATATCGCACATTAGCTTGAATTATTGCACCTTTTCCATTTTTAAGCGAACTATTTTCATTAGAGATTTTAATTTCGTTAATTAATAAGAATGTTAATACTGATGTTACAAGTAAACAAATTACCAAAATAAAGCCTTTCTTTTTATTCATAATTCCAACTCCTTTATGATTTAGTTCTATATGAAAGTTTCAAAGTATCAGCTTTATAAAATTATGTTCAACCATCTTATTTTACAAATGCATAATATATACCTGCAGTAGCCACCCCTACAATAAACTCGAAACAAATAAAACAAAGTATCGTAAGTTTATGACTACTAAACTATATAAAAATATACCGTCACCTCTAAATTTAAATCGCCTCTATTATATAATCAGACTTACCAGACTTATCAGAACCATCAACTCGTATTAGTTCCATGGAATCTAAATCTTTCATTTTAAACCAAAATACAGCTGAATCATTTTGATTTTTTTCATATACATCACCAAGTATATTGGTAAGCTTGGATTTCCCTGTATACCCATTAAATCTATACTCCTTACCGTCTATAATAATTTCACCTTCTATACGGTTTGTGAAATGAAGATTAACGTCAATTATAGAACCTTTATATATACCCTTATATATTTTAGAATTCATTTCAATTTTTTCTATTTTCTTAATACTTGATTTTGACACGGTTACATTACTAAATGTTTTGTGTAATGTAATTGGTTTTCTATAATTATTAATTCCTATAAAATATATAATAGTAATAGTACAAATTGCAATTATAATATACGTCCTTTTAGATAATTTTTTCAAGATTTTTTTCACCCACCCCTATAATAACAATAGATATATTCTAATTAATTTACTCTTTTACGAAGAAATTGCTTTCCATTTTCTAGCACCACCATATTTTACAATTTTTACACTAGCCATTTGTTTAATCATACCACTTATTCCTATTTAAAACACTAATAACCATATGTGCATTCATATGTTATAGATTTCAATATAAATATCCCTCATTTTTTTTATCATTTATGTAGTCAAAAATGCCAGTGCGACGCACTTTAAATAGACTTGGCTTCAGAAATTGATCCCATAAAAACTAATTTTCTTTTATGTGCGATTAGCAATCTTTAAAACAAGTTTACTCCCTCAATGAATCCCACTAGCAGCTTCCTGTTCATCGATAATCAACTCCCGTTATCTATTTTATATTGAATTTATTTACTTATTTACATTAAATTCAAAGATATTGGACAAAATATCTTTGAGGTGATTTAAGTGAAATGTAATGTTGGTAAAACCGATCAAACTATTAGAATTTTGATCGGCATATTAATCGTTCTTATAGGTTTATACTTCAAAAGTTGGTGGGGGATTATTGGCCTCGTACCGATAATAACAGGCTCAATTCGTTATTGCCCTAGTTATGACATCTTAGGGATTTCAACTTGCGATGTTAAAAAAAATCAATAGTTCTCTCACCTATGGCCTTACAATCTAAGGCCATTTTATTGAAATACAATGTAAAAATATTCTAAATCTTAGATAACTCCTATGATTCTTTAATGTGGCTTATAAATTAAACCAGTGTGAAAAGGTATTTTTTTAAAACTCTATCTCCGGGTTCTCAGGTTTAACAATATATCTTTTATAGGTGCCCTTGAATTTTTGCTTAAGAATCTCTTCTAAGGCATCCAATGATTTTATAAGCGGACTATCTGGAGCATCGTCAAAACCTACCAACTGAAAAAATACATTATGAGTATTAAGTGTCATCTTTCCCAATTCACTTTGACGCCATACCCATTTTCTTGTTTGTACGACTTCACCGCTGGTAAAAACAAGTTCTCCTGCCTCTACTGGTTCATATTCCTCTGCTCCAAAAGGAAGAAATTTCTCGGTTCCCTTAGTAAAACCTACGGAAAGGTCATCCTCAATATCAGCTAAATCATGTCCTCCTAATGAAACCTGGTTCTCTATTGATATTGCATTGCACAGGTCTACTAAGGAGTTTATTGTAGGAAGCTGGCCACCTTTAAGCACCCTTTTCATCATAGCTTCCATGGAATTTACAAATTTATTTGGATTTATGCCTGCATTTTGAAGTACAAGCCTATACCCCTTAATTATGGGTTGAGTTTTAAGTTCTTCCGGCTTTATTATTTCCCTCACATTTTTCTCTGCATTTCTAAGCCTTTCGGTTTCCTTTGGTAAGGTTTCTGTATTCATGAGTTCCTCTGCAATAATTATCCCAAAACGAAGATTGGGATTAAGTTCAAACACCTCTGGTTTTATAGTGTATTTCATTTTACCGCCTCCTAAATTTTTTAAAATATATTCTATATGGTAAAAGTTGCTTAAGCACTTTTTACTTTAATAAATTTCGCTTTTCCAACTTGGATAACAAAACTATTATCTGGATTTTTCATTACAGAATCATTAAGTTTTTCACCATCTATTTTCACAGCATTTTGGGCAATAAGTCGTCTAGCTTCGTTATTACTACTAGCAATTCCACTTTTAACAATAACCTTTATTAGGTCAATTTCACCCTTTTGTGTAAAACAATCTGGAGTCAGAATAAGCTCATCTATATCCTTTGGAATACGATTCTTTTGAAACACAGTCTTAAAATGTTCCTCTGCAGCTTCTGCTTCCAATATACCACAATATAATATTGTTATTTCTTTAGCTAGACGCATTTTAACATCACGCGGGTTTGTTTTGGGTTTCTTAAGTTCTAATTTGAGCACTTCTATCTCATCTGGATGAATATCCGTTGCAAGTTCAAAGTATTTAATAATAAGGTTATCTGGAATAGACATTGTCTTTTGATAAATCGAAACTGCATCCTCATATATACCAATATAATTTCCTAAACTCTTGCTCATTTTTTGAAATCCATCTGTACCCTCAAGTAATGGCATAAACAAGGCTACTTGACTCTCAAGGCCGTAATCCTTTTGCATAGTACGTCCCATAAGAATATTAAAAGTTTGGTCTGTTCCTCCCATTTCAATATCTGCCTTTAATTGTACTGAATCATATGCTTGCATCAAGGGATAAAAAAATTCATGAAGACCAATAGGTTCGTTGTTTTTGTACCGTTTTTCAAAATCATCTCTTTCAAGTATTCTTGCAACTGTAACCTTTCCTGCAAGTTTTAGTACATCTTCAAAATTAAGTTTTGGCAACCACTCACTATTAAATTTAACATATAAATAAGAATATAAAAAATATAAAAAAGCTCATGTCCTCTGCATTATGCAGAGGACATGAGCTTTGCTCGCGTGTTACCACCTCGGTTTTGTTTACACATCACTGTGTAAACCTCATAAGGTACGGTGCTAAAGCACTTATACCTTAGCGATGTAACGGTCGCACCCGTCAGAAGCCTACTAAGATATAAAATCCTTTCAGTTCGCTACTCAGAGACGTATTCAAAATCTGTTTTCTGCACCTCTCATCAACCGGTAACTTTCTGTTGAAAACCTATGATTTCTACTTCTTCTCTTCACAGTATTATTATATGAGTAAAACTATATCAACAAAATTGCTTAATGTCAATATTTATATTACAATTATAGGCAAAAGTGTCATAATATTAAATGGCCTTAGCCCAATGTAATTTACGACTTTAGCCACGTAATTTATTTATTTATTCTGATTATCAATTATGTCTCTTGCATTATCAAGTAACTTAGAAGGTACGTATATATCAAATTCAGAATTACCTGGAAACCCATAAATACCATCAATACCTTTACATTTTTTTAATGAGGGTATACCAAAAGCTGTTAACTTCGATTCAATTATTCTTGCATCAAAATCCTGACTAACTGATATAACCATCTCCTTAAAATAATTTTAATTCATAAACTTTTACAAGTATATACTAAATTTCAGATTATTTTTATACTAATTATAACATAAATTTCAAGTATAAGGAATTTGATTTCTTATATTATGATGCCACATATGAAGATTAAAAAATATAAACTTTATATTTAACTACATTGCAGGTATTATGATAAATATTAAAAACAATGTAAATGCAATTATAATTATAAAAGTAACTACAGAAATAATCATAATTGTCCTATTCCTTTTTTTAACACCAAATGTTAATCCTAAAATTCCAACAATAAACAAGAGATTCTAATCTTTAGATCATACCTAGAATACCCTTAATTTAATCTTTTTTATAAAAATATGGTGTTATACACTACACTGACCTCACTGCTTACAGGTATTTCTTCAGAAAGCACTAGTGTTTATGCTTCTTCACATCTTTTTCTTTCTTTGCTGGTGGTGCTGGTTTTTTTGGTGCTGGTGCTGGTTTTACTTGTACACTAGTAGCCTGGACAATTTTCTTACCTTGGCTTATTACTAAAGCTATTTTACCACCCTTTTCATAGGATGTATTTACCACAGGTGTTTGACTAATAACTAATCCCTTTTCAATACTGTCGCTATAATTATTTGTTATATTACCAAGAATAAATCCATTAGTAGCAACAGTTTGCTCTGCAACATCTTGAGTATTTCCAATAAGTGATGGCACCATTTTCTTTTCGATTACTGGTTCTGCTGTGGTTGTAGTCTTTACAATAGGAGTTTGATTTTTAGTAGACTTCCCATTAGATAGAAGTTTCCCTAGAACTCCAACAATCATAACCAAAATAAGTGATGATATAATTATCATTGCCTTTTTTTTCTTACTTAGTTTCTTTTTTGTAGATAATACTTCTTTATCTGTATTCATCATTGTGATTTCGTCTTCTGAAGGTTCACTCATAAGTGTTGTAAAATCATTTGGTATATCTAAGCCCACTACTGCGCCCATAAACATTGTAGCATCGTCTTGACCACTATACATTTCAGTTTCAAAATTAGAATGTTCCTTGATTTTCTCTAAAACATCCGCCACTTCCCTAGCTGTTTGATATCTTTTATTGGGCTCTTTTTCCATGCATTTCACAATTACTGCGTTTATATTTTCAGGTATATCACTAATAATTTCTTTTGGTGGAATAACAGGTTCTTGGATATGCATCATAGCTATGGAAATAGCACTTTCTGCATTATAAGGTACTTTCCCTGTTACCATTTCATACATCACAATACCTAAGGAATATATATCTGTTCTACAATCTGCAATATTTCCTTTTGCTTGTTCTGGAGAAAGATAACGTACTGTGCCCATAATACCATTAGCATTGGTTGCAGTTTTTGAATCGTCAACTTTAGCTATTCCAAAATCCATAACCTTAACCATATTATCTTCCATTATCATAATATTATCGGGTTTTATATCTCGATGAATTATCTTGTTTTTATGTGCACACTCAAGTGCTTTTGCTACTTGAAAAGCTATATCTACTGTCTCCACTGAGCTAAGTCTGCCATTTTCCTTTATTACACTCTTTAATGTTTTACCATCAATATATTCCATAACTATAAAATTAATATGTTCTTCTTCAGAGGCATCATGAACATTCACTATGTTGGGATGTGACAATCTGGCAATAGATGTAGCTTCCTTTTTAAACCTACCAACAAACTCTTCATCATCATTTAACTCTGCTTTTAATATCTTTACAGCAACAAATCTATTTAATAAATGGCACTTTGCTTTATAGACAGTCCCCATGCCACCCTCGCCAATTTTCTCTAATAATTCATATCTATTTAAAAGTAATTTACCTATCATACATTTTTTCCTCCTTGCAGAATATTGCTTTTATATTATATCACATCCAAACCAATTTTCCCCTTTTCTTCCTACATGTTTATCAATACCCAGCTAACAAATATGTTTAAAATTAACATAGCAGACATATTATATATGTCTGCTCCTAGATATTTCATACTTTTGGGAAAGAATACATCCTTAATCTTATTCTTATAAGTCTCACGCATACGATGTTTCTTTTTTCTTTTTCAACTATTTTATTTTTGACAATGCTTTATTCACTTCTCTCAAATAAAAATACTCAGGCTCTTCTAATTTTCTTACTTCAATAGTTCTTCATAATTATTTTTTATTATCTTAAATACAACTTCACTAAATCCAGATTCCGACTGTAACGACGGAAATCCTTTTAATGTATTATTTATAATTACTTTTATCTCTTCTAAATCAATCTTAGGTACATTATAATTATACTCATCTAATATTGGCTTATAATTATTTCTTGTAAATGATGTTGAATACCATGTACTTTCTAAACCACTATTATTAAGAACTCCTGATAAGCCTAAATTATTATCAAAATTTGGTGCAAGTCCTACTGGTTCTCCATCCTTTCTTAATATTCCAAAGTTAAATGTATGTCTATCTATGTTATAGCACAGCGCATCCATAAATGTAATGTTCAAGAACTCTTCTATGTAACCAAGTTCTTTTATAATACTTATAGAATCATCTATTTCCCAATAATCGCGAACAAAGCTGAACATTGGCTCGAAGTCGACTTCTCCATTATTAGTAAAGTCTTTACACTTAACTAATACACCATCTTCAATAGCTTCATATTTAACCGCATCAAATCCAAGATTAATAGCAATGTTTGCTATTAATACTTCCGCAAAATTTTCCTTATAAGTACCCTTTTTTATCATATACCAACATCCCTCAATAAGCTTCCAGCACTTCTCAAAACTCCCGATGTTGGTTAATTCAGGACTTATATCTAGATCTTTAAAATTTATTTCTGAAGCATTGCCGTATAAAGCAACAGTATTTAGCCCATCAGATAACCTACTTCTTACTTCTTTATAAGTTATATCTTCATTTATCCATTTTAACCAATAGCTATCTGTAATACATATAGCTCTAGCTTTAATAACTATTTCCTTAGGAACCTCTGACCTAACACTTAATCTACGCCTTACCTGCCTTGAATTAGTCCTATGAGTATCTATTACTCTAGTTTGTAGCCACACTTCTAAGGATCCTGCATTCTTATTTATCATTATTACTGGTAATAAATTGTCATCCAAAGATTTTACAAACTCTGTGTCTTTTATTTCAGCTACTTTTTGGTCCTTATACATTAAATACCCAGTAAAATTAGATTCTTCATTTTTCAAATATTTATTTGCTAAGTTTATCAAATCTATTTTTCCCATATAACTCCTCCATAATTAAGTCAGTATTTTTCTTCTCTTATAATATATTATAACCAAGCATTGCATTATAAACAACGACCCATTTTCTCATCGTTCTAAACTCATTACAATATTCTCATAACCCTTTGTTATTATTTGAAAAGTTTCTTTAATATATCAAAAATACTAAAACTAGTACGATTATATACACGATTATAAGCAGCTTTTTTAGGATTTGTAATCCAGCCAAATCCACGTGGTGCTCTTAAACCTAAGCTATTCTTTATTATTCTCTTGGGACTCGTCCTGCTGCTAATCATTTTCTTCAAGCTTGGTTTTCTTATTCCAAATTTCATTTTAGTTCCTCCTAAAATATTTTTCTGTAATTCTATTTACATAGTACCATTGGCCAAAGGAAAAAATTTTCCTTCTATAACATTTTAAATAAAATCCCCTACAAACAACCTTCTCTATACTTACACCAAGCACATTGTTCACTTTCAGCCTTCGCATAATCTTCCAATCCCACTACAGTGTTCATTTTATAGAAGCCTTCATCCATAGTCTTCATAAGCTTAGTTACCTTGTTTTCATCATATTCAATAGAAACCACTTCTCCTGAATGCAGCAGGTATAGTTTTAGAATTATCTCATCAACTCGTAGTAGTTCCTTTACCGCTTTCCCATATATCATTAATTGATCAGAGTATACTTCTTTGAAATGCTCTGCGTTATATTCGCCACTTATTTTGTTGGTTTTATAGTCAATTATTACAGCAATTCGCTTGTCACCTTTTTTATATAGCTTTAACCTGTCAATAAACCCATTTATCATCATTTTTTTATCTAAAAGTGGTGCAAGAAGATAGGATACTTCGCTACTGCTTTTTATCAGTTCTCCATAGCTACATTTACTATTTTCTTTCTCTTCTATTTCCAAATAGTTATTTACGAAGGTGTTTATTTCGTTTCTTAGTACTTCTACCTCGGCTCTATAATTTTTCTTAATATCCACTTCTTCCGTTGGGTCGTCATCCTGAACTAATTTCTCTTCATCTTCTAAATAAGTCTTATCTAAAATATCCTGAATATAAGTCTCATAATCTCTGCTACCCTGCTTATCCATATGTTCTAAAACCTTATGAACAATTACTCCTTTATCTGTTGCTTTTACTCTATTTCCCACTATTAAACTATCTGCTGTACTTTTCTCAATTTCCAGATTGCTAGTTTCAGATTTATTTTCAATCTGCTCTATTACATCTATCCCACTTGCTACATCAACTGTTTTCTCTTGTAATTTTATTTCAAGTGTTTTGGTGTAATCCTCGTATCTTCCCCCTAAAATATTTTCATAATAATATTTTCTAGGGCAGCTACTGTAACTCATGTATTTAGAAGCACTGGCATAGTTTCTTGGCTTTATTTGTGGTTTAAATAAAATCCTATTTTTTATGTCCGCTTCATCCAGTAGAGCATCTTCCACTATATTGTGTTCCTGCACCTGAATTTGCACAAGATCTTCTGAGCTCATAAATGCAATTGTGTCTAAATTTGCTCTACCTGCTAGTGTTGCATATTTTATCATTTTTTCATAAGTGTTTAAATTCTCTACTAGGTTTTCCTCACTTAATTTAAAGTTTCCATCATACTCCTCCTCTTTACCTGTGAGTACAATGTACTGTTTGGCTCTGGTCATAGCCACATATAGTATTCTTATTTCTTCATGGATTTCTTTTGTTAATTTTTCATTTAGAGCATCAATAAATTCACTGCACACTTCTCCACTCATGTTATATCTTGATAGTATAGCATCTTTATAGTGCATAAAACCTACTTTATTATTTTGACTTTTGCTTAAACTGATAACATTTCTTTCAATACTTGGCACAATGATGGACTCAAATTCAAGTCCTTTTGAAGCATGTATTGTCATTATCTTTATCGCCTCTGAATCTTCTGTATCAAGTGCCGCCTCAGCTTCATTATTATTGTTGTCATTAAGATACTCAATATATTCTATAAATTCCTGGTTACTAAAAAATTCTTCATTGTCGTACTGCTCTGCAAGTTTCAAAAGTTTTTCTATATTTCTTAGCTTTTGCGCTCCATCCTTTTTTGCAAGATATATTTCTTTAATTCCGCGGCCTTCTATTATACTCTCTAATATTCTTACAACGCTCATTTTTTTTGCTGTAGCTTCCAACTCTTTTAAATACCCATAAGACTTAATAAGACTAGTCTTTTGATAATCATCAGAAAGCTCCTGCGCTACGCTTTTCATAGCCTCAACATAAGATATATCCTCCATTGATAGTTGTTTTTGTCTTACTTTTAAAAGCACATCGTCTGGAAGCTCAAACATTGGACTTTTCAGTACTGATAATAGCACAATTAGCTGTTGGTCTGTCTGTTTTTCATTAAACCCCTTAACAGCAAGCTCATATAAATTCAATATGTTCTTTGTCTCACTCTTGTCAAAAAAACCAGTTCCACCTATTATACAATATGGTATTTTGTATTTACAAAGCTGCTCTTCAATATCTGGAACTATCCCGCGACTTCGTACAAGTATACAGATATCTTTAAAGTTTAGCCCCTTATCTCTCAAGTGTTTTATTGACTTTATTACTGCTTCCGCTCCACTAGATGGCTTTTCGGTAATCACTCCAAAGCTCTCTTTTATTTCATTTAGAACTACACTAAATTCTTCTATTCCCCTTTTATCCTTTATAATTGCCTTTGCCTTTTTTACTAGGTCAGTATCGCCAGATTTTTCACCACTATAGGTAACTATACTTATTCTCTTTTCTGTTTTATTTGATTTTATAGTTGTTATTGCAGTTTCTAATTCTACCTTATTTTTATCCTCATCTTTATGCTTAAGAGGTTGATAATTCTCAATAAGATGCTGAAATATTTCGTTTATACCCTTTATAATCTCCGGCTCACTTCTATAACATATATTAAGAGACTTTAATCCACTTTTCCCCATATCCTCAGATACTCTTTTAAATATAGTAGAATCCGTTCCCCTAAAACCATAAATAGCCTGCTTAAAATCTCCAACTACAAAGAGTTTTTTTGCAATTAATTTTCCGTTCTCATCTGCAGTAAGTTTGTATAATATTTTTCTCTGAAGTTCATTGGTATCCTGGAATTCATCCACTAAAAAGTTCTTGTACCTGTGCTTATAATTATTACACATAAGCTTACTTTCTAATATTTCAAAGGCCTTCTTCTGAAGATCTCCAAAATCCAGCACATCTTTTGAGAGCTTGTACTGATAATAGCACTCATCTAATTCTTTAACTATTTCTAAAATAAAACTAGATAGCTTATCCATTTTGGCTTTTTCCAAAATTTCATGAATATTCTCACTGGATTCAGCTATATCTTCTCTGAGCTTTAATATATCAGTGTTTAATTGTTCATCTACATATTTTTGCCCAAAGGAATTATAAAGATTATTAACTTCTTCACTATAATTTTCATCTGAGAACATGGTGACAATTATTTCATTAAGCTTATCTTTTAAAAATACACTCTTTTGAATTTGATTTATTATGCCAAAATTAAAATCAATACCCAAAAATGCAGCATTTTCTCTAACGATTGTTGCAGCAAAGCTATGTATAGTAGTAATATTAGCTCTGTTTAAATTGTCTAACTGCTGCTGCCATAATGCCATATTTTGTTTGTTTTCTATTGCAATCTTATCCAGTATTCCACTCCGAATCCTACTTTTCATCTCTAGTGCAGCTTTTTCAGTAAAGGTTATAGCTACAATTTCATCTATGGAAGTACCACTATCTAGTAGTGTTAAAAATCTGCTAGTTAAAACTCTTGTTTTACCAGAGCCTGCTCCTGCCGAAAGGGATATATTTTTTTCAACATCCACAGCCTCACTTTGCTCCTTATTTAGTCCAAAGAACTTAGCAAAACTAAACTTTTCTTTAATGTGCATCTGCGGTACCTCCCATGCAAGCTGTATTTTGTAATAATAGCTTATTCTTGTTATACCTGCATACATTCTTAAACGAGCAACTATAGCCACCAAAACTTTTTCCATCAAAGCAACTACAATTAGACTTGTAGTTAAATTTGCCCTCTTTTATATCACTGGCTGCCTCTATTACTAAATCTCTAACATACTTAGTTAGTATATTAAACATATCTTTATTTACATCAAAGTGCTTTCTTCCAAAATCAGTTGAAGCTTTGTACTCAGTTCTATATAAGCCTTCTTTAACTAGGCCTGTCTTATTTTGATTTTCTATGCTCAAATAAATAAGCCCCATGCAGTCTAATTGTCTGTTTTTAAATAGCTTACCAAATCTGTTTTTCAAAATGTATTCCACCATATAATAGTAGATCACAATTTGACAATCCTCTCTTCCTAGTATTGCTTCAATATCTGAAATTGAACGCTTCTTGTAATCATATACCATATATTTACCTGTAGCCATCCACTGATTACCCACATATTCAAATTCCAAATCAACCCTATCCACCACGCAGGAAATAGGTATTCCAAAGGCCTCTTTCTCTTTAATTTTTTCTTCTATTAAAAATGGGACAAGAATATTTTTTGTATCCTTCAAATATTTTTTCATTCTTTTAACATCAAGTTCTAGAAAACTCTTCAATATATTTTTAAAACGATCCAGGATGGTTTCTTTCACATCATCCTCTATGTCTAACACTCTAAGATTTTGGGCTTCATCATCAAATATATTATTAAACTTGTCCTCATTAAATACCAAATCTATTTTTCCATTATCCAACAAGTAAAGTTCCTCTATTGTTGAATTTTCATAATATCTTTTTAAAATTTCATGATAAAAGGTCCCTATTTCAAGATTATTAAACTCATCCTCACTCTCTTCCACATCCCTAATTTCAAAAATTTGTTGCATAAAATATTGATAAGGGCATCTGAAATATGATCCTACTGCTGAAGGTTTAAAATATTCACACGTGCCTTGAGCATACTCACTGCCAATCCATCCCTCGTAATTATTATAGTCCACCTGCACTTCTCTATGATATTCCACAAAGCACTTTGCATAATAATCCACTATATTTACTTCAAATTCCTCAGCAAAGGATATTTTCTTTTCTATATTCATATCAGTAAAACCTTTATAATATTTCTCGAATATATCCTTTAGAACAACTGTTTTTAATTCTAATTCACTCATAACCTCGTTTATATTTATATTGAACCTATCTCTCATGGTTAAAACTCTTTCTTCTTTAATCCCCGTTAAAAATTTAATTTCATCCACAAAGGAAGAAGCTATTGCAAACCCACCCTCCTCACTTGCGCCTCTATAAGATAGTGTTATTCTCTCTTTTGCAGCTGCTAGAGTTAGATTAAATCTAATTTTTTCCCGCTGGAGTTCATATCTATAATTTCTATAATTAATACCTTGTTTATATAGCTTATCTACTTCCATATCTGTGAATAAACCTGCATTCCGAACTACCTTTGGTACTTCTCCTTCATTTAACCCAAGTATGTATACATGCTTATAAAATACTCCCTTAGCTAGATCAGTATTTAAAATTTTAACACCATCTCTATTCATATTTTCAATGGTTATAGTTGAATTTAGTGCAGCATCCCTTAAGAAGCCCCCAAATATACTACTCTCCATGTTATTTTGGAGCATGCTACAAAGTTCAAAATTATTTCTTAAATTCTTGTGGAGTCTTTTTAAACCCTCATAGCCTTTTAATAACACCTTGTCCTCAAAGCACAAATTACTCTTCATACCATTTAAAAATACAACTTTAATTATTTCATTATATTCTGAAAACTTTTCCTCTAGTATATTAAGCCACTGCGAAGCTGATTTTATATTTTCCTCTTTGTTTTCTTCAAAACTCATAATAATTTTTCTAACCTCTAGTGAATCAGTAAGAGGGATTTTATATATCATCTCAACTGGAATCTTAAACTCCTTAAATATCTTTATAATGATTGAGGAATAAAGAGTGCTTTTATTAACAAACACAGCAATCTCTGAAGCCTTATCACCAAGCATCAAGGATCTTTTAATTTGCCTAGAAATTTCTCTAACCTCTGATTCTATGCAGGGATACTTATTTATCTTTATACATTTAAATTTTTCGCAAGAATTTTGCATTATATCGTGCTTACAATTTTGTTTAGGATTTTCATCTATGTTCAACTTTTCTCCTGAGTACAACATTTTTGATATCTGCTTTATATTTTCATTACTTTCGTACTCTTCTTCTATATCCTCTACTATATGAAAATCCATAATCTTAAGTTTATTAACTATCTCACCTCTTATAAAGGGCTCAATAAGATGATTTCTAAAGGAACTATTTACGTAGATATCTATATCTTTGCTCTTTGATATTTCATCTATAAGCTCCAAATTAACCATATCTATGTTAATAAAACCATCTATTATGATTGCATCAAATTCATCAAAAATCCTGCTACTACTAGCAAATTTAACTGCGTTTAACGATATATCATTTATATCATAGACATTATTATCACTTAAACTTTTATTGTAAGCTTTATAAATGATATAAATGTCTTCTAGTTTACTCTTTAAAATTTCATTTTCTTCATTGTTAGTTATATTTAACAAATCATCTTCAGTTACAGTTTGCCTTTTTAGTGATTTTATAAAAGTTCTTATTTCTTCTATAAAGCCTTTCTTAGTGCATATCTTCGTGTAATATGTAAGATTTTCTATAGATTTTTTACAAATACCTTGTATTAAAATCTGTTCAAACTCTTCATATATGACTCTATCATTACTTATATAAGGTTCTATAATAAGCTCTTCAAGTTCATCAAAAGTAATAATATATGAATTAATAATTCCTTGGTTTTTCTCTATAAGTGAATATCTAACGTCTGTTATAGCTTCTCTAGAGGGTAATATATAAATAAAGTTTTTACCGCTTTTCTGAAGCTCTGAGCAGTATTCTATAAGTTTCTCTCTTCTTTTGGTGAATAGTTTTTCAAAATAGATTATCTTATTCATGGGGTACATCTCCTATGGGGATAGACTTTTATTGGGAATTTTTACTTTATTTCTAATTGTATTGTATCATAAGTTTAGTTAAAATAAATAAAGCAAACAGTAACTTGTGGTTACGGCTTGCTTGTCTTAACTGTACAATATCTATTAACGATTATAGGAATATTATCAAATATTAATCTCTAGTTTTATCATATAGCTCGTCTGCTCTTAATATGCTATCTATTACTCTCAGTTTTAGGACGTGGCTTGCCCGCGTCATCCCTTTTCTTTCTCCATTCACCATCTCCATTTCTTGATCTGTTTTGACCTGCTGTTGGACCAGTCTTAACTACAGGACCATTCGTATCCTTCGGACTTGGCATTTGTAGACCTCCTATCTCAATAATTTATATTATAATCTTCTCAAACTTACTTTTTATTAATTTTCTTCTTCCAAAAACCTTAATATTCTATTTTTGTACATAATTTGTAAAAACAAGCTTTGGCCTTACCTTAAATTCATAACAATCTACAATTTATTCAATCCTTATTTTTTTCATTTACATGATCAATGGTAGCCGCAACTCCACCTACTACTGCTGCTACGCCTGCCCCAGTAGCAGTAATTGCTCCTACTGCACCTGCAATTGGTAGTGCAGTTACTGCTATTACTGCTGCACCTGCTCCAATACCTATTTTTGTAATTAACTTTATTAATCCCATTTTAAACATCCTCCTTATCATCTTCTAGTTTTATTGGCTTCAAATAATTATACAAAATTAACATGCTAAAACCCTTAGCTTTGTAATTAGAAAATCAATACTTTTGAATCTAATCCCCAAAAACAAGTTTCAAATTCTGACATATATTTTTGTTAAATTTATATAAATAATAACATTCTACACAAACTTTCAAATTCCTTCATTTAGAATAAATATTTTCCTTAATTATATATCCCCTGTCCTACAGATATGCTTCCTATTTGTACAAAAGTGTAAAAACCCCTGAGATGACTTATCATTTCCTATTATCTCTATAGTTTCATCCGGTAATTCCATTATTTTATTTCTATTTTCATTCTTTTCTTAAATATTCTTTCCTATTACTTTTTCCTTCTCTTACTAGCATACATCCCCTCATCTGCCCGTCTTATTAATTCACCAGCAGATATTTTGCTGTTATGGTTATATTCAGACAACCCACAGCTTAGACCCATGCCGTAATTACTGCTATCCTTTTCCTTCAATTCATAAATATTCATACATAACCTCGAACAAATACTCCTTGCCACCTCTAATGTTGTTTTGGGGAATATAATTATGAACTCATCACCACCTATTCTAAATACAGTATCAGTTTTTCTAATATTTACTCTCAGTATATCACCAATTTCTGTTAGAATCTTGTCCCCCTGATTATGACCATAAGTGTCATTTATCTTTTTGAAATCATCAATATCAGCAAAACATATTATAAAGTTTTCTCCTTGCCCCTCTGCATCCTGAATTGTTGTCTCTAAAATTTTCAAACCTGCCCTTCTGTTTAATACTCCAGTTACATAATCCATACCTGCTTGATGTTGCAATTCAAGTTTCATGCTTTGAAGTTCTAGTATAAGTTTATCTTTTTCCGCTATTATTTCGATAAGCCTTTCTTTTCCAATTTCTTTGTAATCCAAATACTTTCACCCCACTATTAGATATTTTAGAAATTATAAGTTAAATCTTGATAGAATTATTTTTTGGGCGCCTTACGTAATTAATATTTCTATCTAATAATATAATTGTACAATGGAGCAGGCAGAAAAATTTTCCTTACCATAATATTTTTTAAATCATTATATACCTTTCTGGGCATTATACAAAAATAAGCTCTTCATTAAAAGATGCAGAGTTCTCATCTTTTAATGAAGAGCTTGGGTCCGGGTCACTAAATACAATTTTATTTATAGCCTATAAACCTTATTCATATTCCTTACACTATCTATAATTTCTTCTCTAAGCACTACAGGTTCTATAACTTCAGCATCTGCACCAAAGCCCATAATCCATAGTTTTATTCCATATGTACCATTACAGATAAATTCATAAATAAAATAATCCTCATTCTCCTCAAGTAAACTTCCTTCAAGTAAACTTTTTTCAGTTACTACCTTATAGCAACGTTTATTAAATTTAACCTTTACTCTTGTTTCATCTCCACCATACATATACCAGGTTCTTTTAAGGTAGTCATACACATTAAATTTGCTGTCTCTCTTTCCTTCTTCATTTAAAATAGTTACATTTGAAATTCTGTCTATTCTAAAGTGTATTAGACAGTCTTTTCTTTCTAAATATCCAATAATATAGTACTTCCCAAGTTCACAAGCAAAGCTATAGGGTATTATTGTGTGGGTCTTATGATTTCCCACAGCAGAATTATAACTAAAGCTTACTTTTTTCTCATCAGATATTGCCCTGCTTAAGTTTTTAATATTAAATTCAATATATTGATGATCAACATTAGAAGTCTTCTCAAAGTGAAGCATCTCAGTCAATTTTTTAGCTTCTTTTTTAGGGAGTAATCCGAGTAAACTACTTTTTATTACTGATATTTTTGTTTCCATAAAGGTTTGTGATTGAACCAGAGAGGCTAATATCAAATTTACATCCTCTGCTGTAACAGGTTGTACATATTTATTGGCCTCTAGTATTCCATCCCCATTTACATCCACGTCATCATTTACTCTATAACTTTTTTCTGACTTATCATATATAATATCCGTTTCCCATTCCTCATTTAATTCTTTCACATAATTATGAATGTTATCCGGCGAAGTTTCAAATATATCTGCTATTTCTTTTGGTGTTGTGGCTATTCCAGCTTTTATTAATCTAAAAGTTTCCAGTAGCCTTCTGCTTTTCCCATAATCACTATAAGGTACCATAATATCAAGTCCTTTCCAATACATCTATCTCAATAGATTATATCAGAAAAGCTTTGATATTGCATATAATTTTCAGGCTATTTTATAGTCTATACATAATAATTACAATATAGCATTAATTTATTCTTATTCATTTAATACTACTTAAAAGCAACAAAAGATATTTTACTATTTAATAAAATTACAATTCCTTTAGTATATAGTTGTAATATTTTTCCCTCATAGCTAGTTTGAGCTCCAGAATCAACTTCTTTTATTACACTTTTTGGTGCATCATTTTGATAAACTTTACCATCAGATGAAATAAATAAATCATCCTTTGTACAAGGTATTGGTAAATTTAAAACTTTCCATTTCCCGGTGTCCTCTAATATTTTACCGTAATAAATTTTGGTCACTAAATTATTTTTCACTTCTCCAAGATACATGTTATCCTCAAAGTCAGTACCAATTAACGTAAGCTTTTCTACACCTTTAATACTTATGGGTTGGTCACCACTTGTAGCATATATTTTATTGTAAACTAACCCTTCATACACCAATTTATCTTCATGGCGCACTGCTGCCATATTACCCACAGAACTAGGTATTGTGCTCGTTTTTGTCATTTCACCCATTCTGTCGATTCTATATATACTACTACTCTTATCTCCACTTATCACCAATACATAAGTAACTCCTGTTAAAGGTGATAATTTAATATCTTTCACTTCAGAATTTATACCGCCCAATGCTAATTCTTTTATTTTCACTTTTTCACTTTTTAATACATCATAAGAATATAATACCAAGTCACTAGATTTAGCATCACTTTTTTTCTCTACTAATAGCATTCTATTCCTATCAGGAAGCCATTTGAAAAAAGAAATTTTAGTTCCATCTTCCGCCTTTATATTTTCAATTTTTCCATCGCTACAATTAATAATTTTTAATTCCTCATTTTCAAAATACGATAAATATTTAGCATCATAAGATACTGATATAGTTTTTGCATTTGCTGGTACAATAATATCCTTATTTTTAACTATTTTACTTTTATCGTAAACAAACTTTTTAGTAACCACTTTAGAATCAGTAGCTAAAAAATAGTGATTTATATAAAAGAGGCCTAAAAATTGCAGAGATAAAGATAATACTATCCATATACCTATTCTTTTCTTCCATTTCATAATGCCTTCTCCTTTAATGTTAGATATTCCTGATAAAATTTTATTATTTTCTCTTTTCCACATAGATAATTGAAGGTACAGTTCTCTCACCGGATTTGCCGCAAGGATTATTTATAACCTCATCATTATAAAATAATGTAGAAGAAGAGCCTCCATCTAAGTTAGTAGCATTATACGCACCATAGTCATACAATATGTCTTGTGCCTCTCTTAAAGTAACCCCTATACTTCCTAGTTCTCTTCCATCAATAACTAATAATAATATTGCTCCATCTTTCCTTTGTGCAATACATGTTCTGGGTGCAATACCCCAGCCCCCATCACCCTTAGTTATAGTTTTTTCACCATTAACTATCATGGCTGGTCCAAATGATACTGCTTCAGTTACTCCAAATTTTTTCATTTCTTTAAGGGAATAAGCACCAACCAACAGCTTTCCGAATTTAGTTATTGCTACAGCTTGTCTCTTTTGATCTTCATTATTCATACCGTCATAAACAATTTTTCCATTGTAGATTATAACTCCAGAAGGATTTGCCCCCACTCCAGTCTGCATCGATTCAGAAGCTTTACCGGTAAACGCGCCACCATTAATTGCTGCAATGGCATTATTATCTTTTGCAATATCACTAGTAAGCTCCCCTTCATTGCCGAGCTTATTACTGTAACCAACTTTTAATCTAGTTGGATCATTAACTACTAATAAATACCCTTTAAATTTTTTCCCTGTTACATCATATCTTTCAATAGTATTATCATTTTTACTTTTTACATTTACACCGGAATCTACACCATTCAAATTATCTTGAGCTATAACGGCTACTGTTTGTTCACTCATGATTTGTTTTATTTTTTCATCTGATATAAATGATGTTGCTAGCCATTGTAATGTATAAGTAGTCATCGCTGCACCTACCACTGTGCTCTTCACCTTTTCAAACGGTCCATAATAAAGCATAAATGGGCCTGTAACAGCGGTAAAACCTAATTCAAATATTATAAATAATAAAACAAGTATGCTTGTACCTGTGTTAGTTTTTCTGCTTTTCTTTATTTCTTTCATAAATACCATCCTTTTTCTTAATAAATAACTAACTCAACCTGAAATTTTAAACTCAACGAACTTTTGGATATATCCTTGTTGCAAAATACTAAAAACTATTTTTGAACATAACACCCCAATTATAGCTCCAGCTAAAACATCCGTTGACTCTTTCTCTTAAATACCGGCCCTGTCATTACCATTATTAACATTTGCTTTATTAAAGCAGTAAATTACTATTTTACTGCACATAAGTCCTAAAACTATGCCCGCTAAAATATCTGTAGGATAATGTACATATAAATATAATCTTGAAAAAGCTATCAAAAATGCCAGACCTAAAAACCCAAATGCATACTTTTTAAAATATTTTGCTAGTACTCCTGCAACTGCAAACGAAGAAGTAGTGTGCCCTGATGGAAATGAATAGGACAACGGCTTTGCAATCAAAAGGTCACCTGCTTCTGGCCTTATACGTTTAAATACATTTTTTAATATTTCTTCTCCTAAAATTGAACTTAATATTAAAGCTCCTAAAGCCATAAACCCTATTTTTCTATATCTTTTGCTTATTATAAGGATTGTTGATATTATAATCCATATCATTCCATTATCACCTAAGTATGACGATGCAACCATAACTTTGTCCATAATAGTTCCATGCATATTATCTTTTATATACAATAATATTAAACTATCAAATCTCTGTATTATAGATATCATTATCATCATTTTCACCTTTTTTTCTTTTTTCTTTTATAAACATTATAACTGCAGGTAGTAAAGAAATTATTATTATCGCTATTAACATATAAGAAAAATGCTCTTTTATAAATGATAGGTTACCAAAGAAATAACCCCCGCCTAAAAATAAACTTACCCATAGTCCCCCACCAATTATATTGTAAGGTATAAATTTCGAGTAATTCATTTCTCCGATACCAGCTACAAAAGGTACGAAGGTTCTAATTATAGGAATAAATCGTCCGATTACTATTGTCATTGAACCGTGCTTTTCATAGAAATCCTGAGCTTTTTCCAAATGCTCTTTGTTAATATACTTTAATTCTTTTTTCTCCAATATTTTTTTACCTAT
This sequence comes from Clostridium sp., assembly GCF_050717535.1. GTDB lineage: Bacteria > Bacillota > Clostridia > Clostridiales > Clostridiaceae > Clostridium_AD. The sequence goes on along the minus strand of NZ_JBOITM010000085.1, from coordinate 36,551 downwards.
TTTTTTACCAATATGATAATTAGTACTATCTCCAAGTACTGCTGCAATATACACTACTACAAAAAGAGTGAATATATTCATCGATCCAATTCCTGCCAATGCTCCTGCTGCAAATAACATTGAGTCTCCTGGCAAAAATGGCATAACAACCAATCCTGTTTCAATAAATATGATTAAAAAAATTATAATATAAGTTAGTAACCCATACTGCTGTATTAGTAAAGTTAAATACTTATCAATATGCATTATTCCATTTATAAAGTTGATTGGAATATCCATGTTTTTTCCCCTTTCGTTTTAGGATTCTTATATATATTTTCCCACAATTCATATTATATATTGGTAAGATTAAAAACAGATTAAAAAACACTTAAATAAAGCTTAAGAATTATGATAACTTACAATATAAAAGTTTGAATTTGCTATTATACATTTGCTATTATATATGGATACTTTAGTTGATATATATTTTTATTTTGACTATAATGTATACAATAATTTTAAATTTATGGAGGTGTAAAATGATTAAAGATTTGGTTTTAAAAAATAGATCGTACAGAAGATTTTATCAGAATGAAGAAATAGAACTTAGTACTTTAAAAGAATTAATTGACCTTGCAAGGTTATCAGCTTCAGCTGCAAACCTTCAACCACTGAAGTATATTATATCAAATGACCTTGTTAAAAATGAGAGCATATTTAAAACCTTAGGATGGGCTGGTTACCTAAAAGATTGGAATGGCCCTATAGAAGGCGAAAAACCCAGTGCATATATAGTTATACTCAACGATTTATCTATTAGTAAAAAACCATCTTTAGATACAGGTATATCAGCTCAAAGCATCCTACTAGGAGCTGTAGAAAAATCTTTAGGTGGTTGCATGATTGCTAATATTAATAAAGTTGAACTGTCTTCTGTACTTAACTTAGATGAAAATTTCGAAATTAATTTAGTTATAGCTTTAGGAAAACCTAAAGAAACCGTTGTTATTGACGAAGTTAGTTTGTCTACAGGTATTAAGTACTGGCGAGATGAAAAAGCGATTCACCATGTACCTAAAAAATCATTAGATGAAATAATTTTAGACAACAACAAAGAAAGATAAAAAAATATATCATACAATCACTCATTAAAATTTCTCCCTTTAATATCTAGTATATAATTAAACTTAAATGAATTTTTCTAAAGATTATAGAATATTATTAGAACTTTTCTAGTAATTTATTATAGGATATTTTTGACCACTACAGGGGGATAAATTATGAGAACATCCTTTAAGAAAAGATATTCAATAAATCTTTGGTTTGTAACCTTTGTTTTTGCCGTACTAATACTAATATATATGATTTTTACTATTTTCTCCAGCTTTGAAACTCCATTAAAAAAGCCCCAATATGTTTCACATGGCCCCCAATACGATATATTAATAAATAAAGATGATTTAGTTTCCTATTCATCCACATTTTTAGGAATGCATTATTTATGGGGTGGAACAACACCAGCCCTATCGGATATTACCGGGAAATATATAAGTGGCGGTTTTGATTGTTCAGGATTTGTGCAATATATTTATAAAAATTTTGGCATAACTTTGCCTAGAACAACAATGGATCAAGTAAATAAGGGTGTATCTGTTAATATAAATAATCTTCAAATAGGTGATTTAGTTTTTTTTACGACGGATCCCGTTCTGCCCAATGAAGTATCTCATGTGGGTATATATATTGGAAATAATAAGTTTATTCACTCTCCTAAGGAAAACGATGTTATAAAAATATCTAAATTGTCAGGGTATTATAAAGATAAATTTGTAACAGGGAAAAGACTTAGTACCCCCTAAACGCCTAACCATTTCTAGTTTAATTGGTTAATAAATTCGTTTGCCTCATATTTTAAAATATAATCTTTATCTGTATTTTAAATTAAAAATAAACTCCGCATGGTCATATGCGGAGTTTATTTTTCAGTAATATTAATTAAAAGCCTTCATTAAAAAGCCTATCTTTTTTAAATTTTCTTGGCATTCCCTCTATTAATCCTCATACTAGAATACAAGAAGCAATTTTATCTAAAAAATTACTTGTAATTTTAGCTATAAAGGAAGATACAAATATGTTATTCCCACTCTCTTTAAGCCATACAAATAAGAAATCTGTGCCTGTTCCAGTTAATCCTCCATACACCCAAATCCCAATAGGTGTTCCTATTAATGGACAAATCACGCTTAAAATTAGTCCTGTAATTATAGCCGTGACTAAATTAAATTTGAATTTCTTAGCTATAAACCCCACTATTAATCCTACTGCTACACTTACAATAAAAAAAGGTATATCTTTTGGGTTAAATATTATTCCAGTGATTATATTAGTTAATGCACCTACTGCAGCACCATACCATGGTCCAAAATACACTGCTATTAGTATTGTTCCTATTGTATCTAAGTATAATGGCAATTTTAAACTTGAAGTAACTATTCCAAGTACAATGTTTAATGCAATACATAGTGCACAAAAAATTGTGATAACGATTTTTTTATTTCTCATATAATACCTCCTGTTTTTTTACTTTTAACATGTAATATTATATAAGAAAATTTTCATTAAATCTAATTCACAATTCAAATGGATTTACCTTTACCTATAGATAAACCATATACTTAAGTGATTTATAAAATATCACTTATTTTTCTGATGTTTTCTCCTTCTACAACTAAATTACCTACTTTCATAGGTACCTCCATAATTTTCATCCATATAACCAACACTGTATAATTTACCAAAACCATCTCCATGTATAATTACATTATATCTAGCAATAGCCTTTTTCTTTTGGAAAGTGTTTTGTTCTTTTTGAATTGACTTAATACAATCTCTTTTTATTATAACAGTTTTTCTTGCTAAATTTCTGTATCTCAAAATAGCAAAATTTTTATCCAAATATAAACCATTGTCCATAAAACTTATATAGTGCCAAATCCCTAAAATAGGTCCTAATAGAAATATATAATATCCATAAGGAACATAACTAGCTACTAAGCACATTACTATACATTCAATTGATAATCTAAATAAAAGAAATCCCATTAAAGCTTCCCTAGGAGACTTCATTAAGTCATAAGTTATATTCATTTCTGGTAGAATATCCTGGAAAATTTTATTGATCACCTCTCTTTTTCCACTAGGACAAATCACAGTGCTTCCTCTACCTTCTCCAACTTCTCCATAACCTGCAGTGTCAATTTTTAAAGAAAAGTAACCTAATGACTTTTTAATAACTCCCTCTACTAGTGTTAGACTTTGAATTTGCTTTACTGGAATAGTTACTTCTTTTTTATTAAATAATCCGTAAGATAGTTTAATATTATCTTCATTTCTTATAACTGTAAATTTGTAATATTTTATTATAGTTGCAATAACAGATATCATCCATAAAATAAACAACATAATGAAAATAAGTGCTACTTTATATTTTATTATGCTTGTTTTATTAAGGCCTTTAATCGTATCTTCACTAAATACTTGAACCTTTCTCATAAACCCTTTAGGTGCTATATCCTCAATCTTAAAATAAATGCCTATAATTATAAAAATTCCTGCTAAAATACCACTAGATATTGATCCGATCATTAATAAATCTTTTATTGAACAATTGATTTTTTTTATGTTTTCAACTTCCATAATTTCAATGTCCTCACTATTTATAGTTTCTTTAAATATTATATTTCTCACTCTCAATGCTTCTTTCTTGGATAAAAAAATAGATATGTCAGTTCTTTCTTCTCCCCTAGCAGTATCAATTTCAAGTTTGCACGCATTAAATAACCTTTGTACTACCGAAGATGTTATATCTGCACTTTGCACTTGTGCAAAAGATACTATTCTCTCATGAGTCATAAAAACTCCATGTTTAATAGACAAAACATCATCATCTAAGTAATACACGTTTTTCTTCCATTTTACTGTAGCTAAAATAATAACTAGGACCACAGCAGCGATTATTACTAATACTACTGTATAATCGCCTCCATACTTTCCAGGAACTTTATAACCTATTAATGCCATTGATACGGAAAATATAATAAATGGAACTACTATATTTGTTATAAATTTAAATGCTTCTGAAATTATTGTAAATTTATGCGAATTTTTTAGTTGTCTCATATACTCTCTCCTAAACGATATTTTCAATATTTAACTGATTCTATTACATAAGTATTTATTTACTAATAATATCAACCCAATAATAAAATCCTAAATTCTAAATCTTATTAACCTATTCTATCATAGTATTTAGAAAATTAGGCCAATACTGTGAATTAAGAAGAAATGTTGATGTAACCACTTATGGGTGTTACAATATTAGTAGAACAAAATAAAGATTATATTAGTTTTACTCTAATTTTAGGAGGATTAACATGGGAAAAATGACTTTTTTAGATAAAAAAGAAGATAAGGACCTAAAGAATAAGATAGAAGAACTTACAGGCACGATGGACCAAATAACTTTAGTAACCTGGGCTACTGATTGTGCAGAGCATGTACTATCACATTTTGAGGAGGAATATCCTGAAGATAATAGGCCAAGAAAAGCTATAGAAGCAGGTCGTGCATGGGTGCATGGAAAGGTATCTGTAAGCGAAGCTCGTTTTGCTGCATTTGCTGCTCATGCCGCTGCTAGAGATGCTGATGAGGGAAGTGTCGCTGTTGCTGTTGCTCGTGCTGCTGGTCATGCAGCTGCCACCGTCCACGTTGCTGGCCATGCTGTTCATGCCGCTAATTATGCCGCCACCAGCATATCCAAGGAACGTACTTGGCAATACCAACACTTGCTTGACCTTAAAGGAAATTCCTAGAAGCATTGGTTTTCTACTTAAATTTGACAAGGGCTTTAACTGTACCTTAACTCTGCAAAGGCAATGTATCCAGCTTATGGCTGGATACTGGAGTTAAGTATTAATTAGATTCTAATTAAATTTAACAATATTTTAATTAGAATTTAATTCAGCAAAAAAGATAAACACTAAGTGCCTATCCTTCATGAAATCACAGATAATATATTGTTCCAGTATAGTTTATTTCTGAGTCTTCTTCATACTCTGCATAGTCTATATATGCACCTTTAAGTTCTATAACGTTTTCGTGTATATCAAAACCTTCTATACTTATTGTTTCTATTACACTATTTTCATTAACGCAGGTTGCCAATGTATAATAATATTCTTCTTCCGCATTATATATTATTGTGGTATTTAATATTCTAAAGGTTGCTTCCTTTCTAATTAATTTATCTACATTTACAATATTTTCAAATTCATTTCTTTCCACTGGGTTATTTGCTTTTTGTTCCTTAAATAAAAAACTCATTTTTATTACTTCCCCCCAATTACATCTAATGTGCTTACTTGTACAAAACATTTATTTAATTGTACTATAATATACATAAAATGGATATATAAACCACGAATTAATTTACTATATATTTTTAAGTTAAGCTTTATGAGTTGATTTACACAATTTAAAATAGGTAAGTAAAATCCAAGGAACAAAAGAAAATGGATAAGCATCAATTGCCTATCCATTATATTCCACCAAATTTCCTTTTAAATTCCTAACCCCACCCCTTGGATCAGTTACATCTCCTATATATCTAGGAATCAAATGCACATGTAAGTGATTTATAGTTTGTCCAGCATAAGTTCCAACATTTATGCCTATATTATATCCTGCTGGTTCATATTGAATATCAAACATTTCTCTTACTTCATGCATTAAGCTATATATTGATTTGATTTCTTCCTCAGTTGCCTCAAAAAAATCAGCAAAATGCCTCTTGGGTATAATTAAACAATGACCATTATTTACTGAGAAATGATCAAGTATAGCATAGGTCAATCTATTCTCTACTATTATTTCTGATTTACTGTAATCACAAAAAATACATTCTGACATTATTCTTGTCCCCTTTATTTTGTATTAAGATATGAGTCCCTGGTCTTTAATCTTTATTTTTAGGTTTAAGTTTAGCCTTGTACTCATCATTAAGATAATTAAACATAGCTGCGGTGATAATATCATTTTGTGGAACATCATTATATTCCATAGCATTAAATTTTATTTTTCCATTATCATACATCCGATACTGAATTTTTACAACTACCGGTTTGTCAAGATACAAAACATTGCCCGTGATGGTAACATACTTATTTCCATCTTCAGCAGGGTCATAAATTTTCCAAACTGTATCCGATATACCTGCATCAATAAGGTCACCTAAGATTACACCATCTTCCATTTTAGACTTCCTTACGGCTATAACTTCAGGCGATTCCTTAATATTGCTAATAATACTTTTCATTTCTTGCTTGGATTGCACATCGCAACCATTTATGAGCATTGAACCAATGGCAAGCAGTAAAATATAAGATATTTGTTTCGATAAACCAACTTTAATTTTCATAATTAGCCCCCATTTAACTTTCGTACTTTTTATGATTAATTTTTCCTTTATATTAGCTTTTAAAGTCAATTTGTATATTAACTTACATTGTTATTTTATTTTACCATATTTCTCACATAATCATTTGATAATTCTTATACATTCTTCTGTTACCATTTAAATATAGTAATTTAAAAGGAGCTGAACATATGAATACTGTTAAAAGTCTTTATAATACCTTTATGAATAATGAAAAGTTTAAACATATTTTAAGATTTAGCTGTGTAGGTGGCTTAAATACTATAATTGATTTTGGAATGTTTTCTCTACTAAATAGTTTATTTGGTGTTAACTTTGTTATAAGTCAGATATTATCATATTCAGCTGGAACATTAAATAGTTACACTCTAAATAAATTTTGGACATTTAATGATACAAAAACTAGTAAGAAAACAACAAAAGAAATCGTTCAATTTATTGTAGTTAATTCAGCATCTTTAGGTGTAAGCTTAATAGGCTTAAGTATATTTATGGTTTATGGTTCTATGAGTCCTTTTTTTGCAAAAATCATCTCTATGATACTCGCACAAGTAGTTAATTTTTTAGGATACAGATTTTGGGTTTTTGGTACAATTGGAAAATCAGTACCTTATACTAAAAAAGTAGCATAACCCTCACCTAGTTTTTTAAGTCAATAAAAATAACACACCGAAAAAAGGGGATTTTTTATATGAAAATTAAAAAAGCTATTATACCGGCAGCAGGACTTGGAACAAGGTTCTTACCTGCTACAAAAGCACTACCTAAAGAAATGCTACCTATAGTTGATAAGCCGACAATGCAATACATTATAGAAGAGGCTGTGGCTTCAGGTATAGAAGAAATACTGATTATTACAGGAAGAAATAAAAAGTCTATTGAAGATCACTTTGATAAGTCCGTAGAACTAGAGCTAGAACTAGAAAGCAAACATAAAGCTAGTCTACTAAAGCAGGTTAAAGATATATCAAATATGGTAAATATATTTTTTGTAAGACGTGTCTAACTTATCAATTTAATTGTAGATTTTATATAGCTAATGAGGTAAAATGTATATATACAGAATATTACGATAATAACTTGTTTTTCTATAAAAAATCAATCAGTGTACAAGTAAGTACACTAGATATTTAATGGAGGAATTTTATATGAATGTTTTTTTAGTGGATGTAAACTCTGATAACTGGATGGAATGTGTGAGTTTAAAGGTTGCAAAGACGCAAAAGAATTTTGTAGCAACTAATTCGTTTTCTTTGGCACAATCAAAATATGAACCTAAATGCATACCCCTGTGTATTTATAATGATAAAACTATGGTTGGCTTTGTTATGCTTAACGAAGAAGTGGATGATAAAGAAATTTGGATTTGCAGGTTTATGATTGATGAAAAGTTCCAAGGAAAAGGATATGGAAAGGGAGCCTTGGTAAAAATAATTGAATACATTGTTAATAATTATGATTACCAGGAAGTATATCTTAGTGAAGTACCTGAAAATTCAAGAGCTAAAAATCTATACAATAGTTTTGGCTTTGAATTTACAGGTAAAATTGAAGAAGAAGAAGAGGTTATGGTTTTTAAAATTAAGTAAGACAAGTATATTTTAAAATTCACTTTAATCGATATGGCATCATATGCCCTATCGATTATTTTGTTTTTTTGAAACCCTAATTTTCATTTTCATGATAGTAGTCAATAAAAATGGGGATAATTGTCTCCCACACCTAATTTCCAACTAAAAAAAAGAGGCCTAAGCCCCTTTAAATCTTAAATTTTAGTGCCAATTCATTAAGTTTTTGTGCAAGCTCTGCTTGAATTTGCGAAGTTTGTGATACTTGTTCCATAGCTTCTGTGGTTTCATCAACACTAATTTGAATATCTCCTGTGTGCTCTGCAGAAAGTTGTGAATTTTGTGCAAGAGTTTGAACTGCCGTACTAATCTGATTTACTGTGGCTTCCACTTCCTCTGACATTGATGCAATTTCTTCCGACATAGCACTAACAAATTCTCCATCCTCGCCATACATCACTCCGGATTTTGAGTATTGTTCTAATATAGGTTTAATATTCTCTACAATGAATTTAAGTATATCATTGCTGTTTTCCGATAAATTCTTAAATGCATCTTGTACTTTTGCTATAGTACCTTGAATGCTATTTACAGTTTCCGAAGATTTTTCTGCAAGCTTTCTTACTTCATCTGCAACTACTGCAAACCCTTTTCCCTGCTCTCCGGCTCTAGCAGCTTCAATAGCTGCATTTAAGGCAAGTAGATTAGTCTGTGTTGCTATTGCTTCAATTCCATCCGCCATAATTTTTATTTCATCTACAACCTTTCCCTGTTCTATAGCTCTTAAAATATTTTTTTCTTTTTCTTCATAAATACTATTACTTTGCTCTAATGAATTTTTAGTATAAATTTGAACCTTCCTAGCTTTATCTTTAATTTGAGAAGCATTATCGCCACCCTCCATAGCCTTCGAAGATAACTCTTCCATACTTGCATTAACTTCTTCAATGGATGCAGTTATTTCCTCTGACGTCGCACTAGCTTCTTGAGCAGCACTATTTATTTCCATTGTTGAACTATCTATAATTTCTATTTTAGCTGTTATTTCCTCAACCGTAGCTGAAAGTTCTTCAGAAGAAGCACTCATATCAGAAGAATTGCTGATTATATCTTTTATTAATTTTTTAATATTTTCCTGAGCAATATTTAATGCAATGCCTGTTTGTCCAAATTCATCTTTTCTCTCAACAGTCATTGTTCCAGAAAGATCATAGTTGGATAATCGAACTGCGAAGTTCTTTATTTTATTTAATGGATATATTATATTTTTAGTTAATATGTAAGCCAGAAGGATTATAATTAAAAATGCTATTCCTGTATAAATTACAATTAAATTCTTAGCCTTATTAAATTGAGCTATATTATTTGAATTTGCCTGCTGTGCTGATTGATTATTTATAGTAATACATTTCTCTAATTTCTCAATCATAGAAATTCTTATTACCTCAAGTTCTGAATTGGAAATTTTAACTGTGTCCGCATAGTTATTAGATTTTACAAGCTCAATGACTTTAGTACCTACTTCATTATATTTTACTAAATCATCATTGAAATCCTCATAAATCTTATCTTCTTCTATGGATGTTGTCGCTAGATTGCTATATTCCTTATCATATTTTACATTGTCATTTATTAATTTATCTATATCCTTTAGTTGCTCATCTAATTTTGATTTATCTCTTTCAAAAACAATTCTAAGCATGTTTGCGCTAATTTCATTTAGATGTCCTTTAATTTCTTCCAAATCCTTAATAGATATTAAATTATTACTGTATATAGTCTTGGAGCCCTCATTTATCTTTGCTGAACTTACTATCCCCTCTACTCCTATTAAAACAATAAAAATACAGACTACTGAAAATATTGATACAAGTTTTTTCCTCACGCTTAAATTTTTAAAAAAATTCATGTTAACGCTCCCCTTTTTTTTCATAATGTATGTTTCGAAATCTTTTATGGAAAGTGGTTTGCTATATTAATAACTTGAATCTGTAATTATTTGAATCATTTACAATTTCGAACCATTTCCTAATTTTAACCCCATTTATAACATAATTCAACTTTTTTTGTATTTTTTTTAACAAACTTATAGACACAATATCTTTTTTTTCGACAATCATGTGTTAAATAAACTTTTGCTACATCCACATTACTAATAGTTTCTAAAAATACTCTTCACTACTACAAGCAGCTCATATTTAGTTTTAATCCAACAAATGGTGTATAATAATAGAATATGCAAATAAAAATGTAGCAACTAAAATTAAAAGGAATAATCAATGTTCTGAAAACATTAATCAAGAAATAATAAAAGCCGGTAACGGAAGTTGGGGTGGAGTTGGTATCGCCTTTCTAATGATGATTGGATATGGAATGTTAAGTTATGGCATTGAAGTTATTATTACAAGTATTATTTAATTCATCATTAGCATTATCATTTAGAAAGTCATAGATTAGTTAACTATTATTGTCATAATAGTTAAAGGCAGGGACAATCCCTGCCTTATTTTAATATTATAGGAATATTCAGCCTAAATTTCTTGCAATTTTATACTATTTTATGGTTTTATTCAATAAAATCATATAATATACTATGATAATCATAAAAAAATAAATACTTTGTCGTTTTGTGTAATATAGTGTATAATAAGTGCATAAGTTAAATTTGATGCACTAATTACTTTTATGGAGATGTGATATATGAATAACAACAAAGGTGAAAAATTAAGTACAATTTTATATAGATATATGAAAGAGAATGAGGATAAAATAATATATAAAAGTCTACATTATAAAAACGAAAAAAAAATTGAAATGGATGATAATTTTAAAGAAAGATTAAAAGAACATTTTAGAACATTAGCTTCCAAAGATAACAATATTATTAAATGCCATTTTGCACAATCAATTTAAAATTGATATTCCCCAAGTAAAAAGTAGTTAAGATATCTATCTTAACTACTTTTTTAATACACTATTTATTAGATTTCCATAAATTCAACTTCATTTCCACTCCATTTTATAAATTTTTTTAAATCAACAACGGATAAATTCAATGTGGCTGTATTAACGTTAGGATGAGAATTAATGAATTCATTTTCCAAAATATTTTTATCAACAATTAATTTTACAGCATTTGCTTCATCATTAATTAACCCAAAGATGCTAACTCCTCCTGGCGTCAATCCAAGATATTTCATTAAGCGTTCTTTAGATGCAAAGCCCATATTTTTTTCGCCTATTTTTTTCTCAAATTCTTTAATATTCAATGTTTTACTAGCCTTTGTCACAATTAGATAATGATGGTTGCCTTTATAATTTCTAAGAAATAAATTTTTAGTATGTGCGCCTTTCATATCCCCAGTAAACACTTCCGCCTCTTCACATGTGAATACAGCTGGATGTTCTCTTTTTTCAAAATTAATATTTAATTCTTTAAGGACTTCATATACCTTGTTTTCATTATCTGACATTTTAACATCTCCTATTATCTTATTATTTACAGTAAAAATATTTCTTAAACAGTTGCAACCTGTAATACTATTTTAAATGAATTAGATGTTACAGGAGAGATATTGGAACAAGCAAATGAATATTCTAATATGGGAAGACCAGTACTAAGACCAGTGCATTGCTAGCTAATTTGGTTAATTGTTGAGTTATTTCTTATTAAATTTAACAAAATCCAATTAAATTTTACTCCAAAAAAAAGGTATTTGGAAATATATGGAGAATATACTCTATATAAAATTAGGAGGCGATTACCATGATCTATGATGCATTAAGAATCTCTAAAAAGTTAAAAATAAGTACAGTCACTGTTTATGCTAAGATGAAGTTACCTGAAATAAAAGTTTTTTTAATATTCCATAATGGAAAAACATGTGTAGATGACGAAGGCTTAGAAGCAATTAAACAATGTCTAAAATATAACCAAACTGCCGAGGATGAAGTTGCAGCTACTGAAGTAACCCAATTAAAAGAAAATATGATTGATATACTTAAAAATAATATCGAGTTTCTTAAAGAACAATTAACTGTAAAAGACGGACAGCTCTACGATATTAATAAATTACTAGAAAATACACAAGTGCTTTTTAGACAAGATCAAGAAAAACATAAAGCCATATTATCATTACCTGAAACTATTAAAGAGCATGATATCCAATTACTTAATACTCTAACTGAAACCCTCGAAAGACAAAGAGCTAAAGCCGCCGCTGAAGTAATTTTAAATAGGAAAAAAGGTATTTTCGAAAAATTATTTAATGTAAAAAAATAGGTACTCATTAATGAGTACTCATTTTTTTTACAATACTTCTATTAATTTTCCATAAAAACTTATATTTCTTAATAATTAACAAATACTACACATTTTGTTCATTTTATTGTCACAATTCTATGTTATTATTTAAATATAAATTAAATATCGATTAAAGCGAAGTCCCCCTTTACTTTAATATAATAAACTGTGAGTAATAGTCACAGTTTTTTTGTTTGCTATGTATTAATTATAAATAATAAATTGTCCCAGTATATTTAACTTCTGAATCTTCTTCATATTCTTCATAGTCAAGATATGCGCCTTTAAGCTCTATAACATTTTCATGTATTTCAAAACCTTCTATGCTTATTGTTTCTATTGTATTGTTTTCGTTAACACAGGTAGCCAATGTATCATAGTATTCCTCTTCAGCATTATATATAATTGCTGTATTTAATATTCTATAGGTTATTTCTCTTCTAATTAGTTTATCTTCCTGTAAAACTTCTTCAAACCCAATTTTTTCTACTCCATTATTTTTATTTTTGTCTTTAAATAAAAAACTCATCATTATAACTTCCTCTCATTAATTCAGCTAAAAATCCCCTCTTTTATAATTCTATTACATTAATTCTATTTAAAGAAAGATAACTTTCAACAATTGAATTGAAGTTAACCACCTGCCCTATATTGTAGCTAAGTTTTATACCATCTACCGTCATACTTGGTTTGCCTGTATATCCATCCACCCCACCTACTGACATTACTTTTTCAAGCATTTTAATTTCTGTATAATAATTATGAAAAACATTTTTATTTGAAAGCAATGATAACCCTGAGACAAGCGCATAAGCTCCCCAGTTAGAAGTACCAGCTACAATAAGATAGTCACAAGTACTCTTTGCACATATTTTTTCCCCATTTTTAACATACCTTTTTATATCATTTTCTATATTCCCCATGCCTATTTCATTTCCACCATCACCAACTGCAATTGTAACTATACCCAATTCTTGTGCCCTTAAAAATAATTTATCACAATCAGCAACATATTTCGTTAGTTTTATACCGTTCATACTATAGCATTCATTATCCACTGCTCTTCCTGGTCGCTCAATCGAAACAATATGTGTTGGTTTATATTTATTTAATAGTTCAGAATAAAAACTATCTTCACCTATACCTGGAACTACTTCTAGTTTCGCTTTAACTTTCATTAACTTCATACATATGTCAACAACTTCTTTACAATTATTGTCGGTTAAAATCACAACTTTTTTACCTATCTTTTCTAGAGCATTTGCCAAGGATGCTGTTCCTAAGGGTCCATCATTTTCTGCTGCGCTAGCATTACTAATATAAAACCCTGTTAAAATTATTACTGTTGAGCTATCATACAGTTCTTTACATGCATCTGGTAATGTTCCGTTTAAACATACTTTTTCAAGCCTTCTACGTTCAATAAGACCACGCATTACATTTTCTATTCTATTAAAATAATATTCCATTTATTTATCTCCTTAGAATTTTATTGGGTAATACAAGTTTGAAATAACGTACTTACTTAAGTATACTATTATTAACGTAAATTGGATACAAACATAAATACGAGTAAAAAAATACAAACATAAATACAAGTAAAAATTGACTTAATCTTCATATTGAACTATAATTTATCATAAAAATAATATAATTAACTAAGTGAAAGAAGGTTTTACATATGGAAAAAATATCTCCTACAAGGAAGCAGGCTTTTGAGTTATTAAAAAAATATAATAAAAGTGACAGTCTGATAAAACATGGTCTATCTGTTGAGGCTGTTATGAGGCATTTTGCTGAGTTAAACAATGAAGATGTAGATAAGTGGGGCATAGTTGGGCTTCTTCATGATGTTGATTATGAAATGTATCCCCAGGAGCATTGTGTTAAAGCAAGGGATATATTAGAAGCTGAGGGCTATCCTGAGGATTACATACATGCTGTTCAGAGCCATGGCTTTGGTCTTTGCATAGATATAGAACCAACACATAAAATGGAAAATGTTTTGTTTACTATTGATGAACTTACTGGGCTTATTACAGCAACTGCACTTATGAGGCCAAGTAAGAGTGTGCTTGATTTAGAAGTAAAGTCAGTTAAAAAGAAATTCAAGCAAAGAAGTTTTGCAGCTGGTGTGAACAGAGATGTTATTCTTTCGGGGTCAGAAAGAATGGGAATGGATATTGGTGACATACTTAGTGAAACCATAAAAGGTATGCAAAGTGTTGCTGAAGAAATCGGATTAAAAGGAGAAATTTAGAATACAAAATCCTCTGGAAAACTCCAGAGGATTTTGTATTTATTAGATCAATTAATTAGGTGATGCCAATTTCAAGCCTGCAATTCCTATTATTATAAATCCAATACATACTAATCGCATTATATTCATAGGTTCTTTAAATAATATTATTCCTAAAATCACAGTACCAACTGTACCAATTCCTGTCCAAATTGCATATGCAGTTCCTATTGGAAGACTTTTCAATGCTAACGACAGAAAATAAAAACTTGCTATCATTCCTAATACGGTAAACACACTGGGTATAGGTTTTGTAAATCCTTGTGAATATTTTAATCCTATAGCCCACCCCATTTCAAAAAATCCTGCTATAACTAAAAATAACCATTGCATAATTTTCTCTCCTTTCAATATACAAAATAAAAAAAGCCAAAGATGATATTGTAATAATATCTCCCAGGCTTTTATCCTTCCGTGAACACAGTTAACCTGTGCGTTTTATCTTGGACCAGACCAGTTATTAATTTAAACTGCGGAACCCTATAAAACTTTAATGCATATTCACTTAAAATATTAACAAAAATTATTAAGGTTGTCAATATTCACATATATTCAACTTTTTTTATTGGGATCATCCAATGCTGTGCTTTTACCAAAATAAAATGAAACAACAGAAACTATAATAGTCTTAAACTCATCTGAAATTGTGGTCTCCTTATTAAAAATAATTAAATAAATTTGGATGGATATATAAATAAATATTAATCCTAATGTAATACTTCTTCTAGTTAAACCTTTTGTATCTCTAGTCTCATGAGTCTTCCTCATATTGATTATATCTAATATTATGGGGAAAGAAATAATAAGAAATGTTGTTAAAATCAAAATACAAAATATTACATAGTCAGCCATTATTAGAATCACCCCACTTTATATTTTATTAAAATATAGATATTTATATATATCATACTATTCTAAAGGCATGTTACTTGCTATAGGACCATTACCCTTCTATATTTAAATAACACACAATCTTCACATAAATTTTCTGAAATGTTTTGAAAATTATGTGATAAAATATACTTAACAGATATTTATAGTTCTTTATTGATTAAATGATTTTTATAAACAATAAAACACAGTAATTAACATATAGGGGTGATTCACTTGTCAAAGAAAATATATCTTGTTGAAGATGAAATAAGTTTAAATCTATTATTAGAAAAATACCTACAACGTGAAGGTTATGATGTGACTACTTTTTCAAATGGTAATTCCGCATTAGAAAGAATTAAAGATTTGCCTGATCTTTGGATACTAGACATAATGCTTCCAGATATTGATGGTTATCAAATTATAAAAGCTGTTAAAGCTCATAATAAAAATACACCGGTAATTTTTATGTCTGCGAGAAATGAAGAACTTGATCGTGTGGTTGGACTCGAACTTGGTAGCGATGATTATTTATCAAAACCTTTTTTACCTAGAGAGCTAATTATTAGAACAAATAAACTTTTAGAAAGAGTTTCTGTAAGTGCTAAAGAAAATACCCACGCGCCTTTGGATGACTTGAATTTGGGAGGATATTGCATTAGCAAGAAACAAAGAACAGTTTTTCTGGGGAAAGAAGAGGTTATACTAACTAACAAAGAATTTGAACTTCTCTATTATTTTATTGAAAATAAAAATAATTTAGTGTCTAGAGAACAAATATTAGATATGGTATGGGGTGATGATTACTTCGGTTCAGATAGAGTAGTCGATGATACCATTAGACGAATCAGAAAAAAAGTAGATAAATTCACTATAGAGACGGTATATGGTTATGGTTATAAGTTGGTATACAAGTTATGAAGAGTGTAAATTTCAAATTCAAATCACTGACCATGAGAATATGGACTACTTTTACCATCATAATACTTATAATAATTTTCAGCATTTCATTTTTTTACCTAGTTGCTTTTAAGACCATAGATGAGAAAGCTAAAATTGAAGATCTCAAAGTATCTCATAATTATTTAATAAAAGCTAAAGATTTTACAGGTCAAAATAGATTTGACGAGATAAAAAATCTAAGAGGAAGCGATTATTATATTGTAAATGTGGACGAAAATAATAGAACTGAAATCATAAATATAAATAAAGGGCACGGATTACCACCAAATACTAGTAATTCTACTAATGCACTTAATACTCCCGATGTCCCTAATCCCACTTTTGGTATAAATGATAGAAATGTAAAATTGTGGATGTCAAGTTTCATTACACCAGGTACTCTTGTTGAAAAACAATTTAAAGAATCCTACAATAACATGAAATTTATTTTTTTAATAAGTTCAGTCGAATATGGAGATACTGGAAAATCATATTTAATAACTTATATGCCTGAAATGCAAAATAATACTATGCTTTATATTATGCTTATTATTGGCCTAGTTTTTATAGCTATTGGTTTTTTAACCTCCAAATTAGTTGCAAACTATATTTCAAAACCACTTAAAGAACTAGAAAATTATACTGTTAGAATAGCACATAAAGATTGGAAAGAACCTATAAATATTAAAAATACAGATGAGATTGGACGACTAGCAGACTCAATGAATATGATGCAAAGGGAATTAAAACGTGCGGATGAAGAAGAGAAAATGTTTTTACAAAGTATATCCCACGATTTAAAAACACCCATCATGGTAATTATGAGTCATGCTGCAGCAATTATTGATGGTGTGTATGTTGAGTCAGTGGAAAAAAATGCAGAAATAATAAAGGATGAGGCTTTAAGCTTAGAAAAAAAAGTTAAACAGATGTTATATTTAAATACCCTTGATTATGTTTTAGAAAATAACATTTATGATATTGAAATTAACTTGCATCGTCTACTCTTCCATATAATAAATAGATTTAAAGTAATTAATCCTAATATTGTGTGGGACTTATCCATTGAAGAGGCTCTTATAATAGGAAACGCAGATAAAATACAGGTCTCTATTGAAAACATCTTAGATAATAGCCTTAGATATGCTAAAAAGAACATTTGCGTAACGTTAAAAAAAGAAGGTTCTTTTGCAGTAATAGAGATATATAATGATGGACCTAACATTCCACAGGAACATATATGTAATATATTTGATAATTTCTACAAAGATAAGACTGGAAATTTTGGTCTTGGCCTTGCTATTTGTAAAAAAATTGTAAGTTTTTACAATGGTGAAATAGAAGCTATAAATAAAGATGTGGGTGTTAGTTTTTTAATTAAATATAGGCTATAAAAAAAAGCAATCAACTTTATTGTTGATTGCTTTTTTAGTTATATCTATTTCTATATTAATAGCTTTATTGCTGCTATAGCTGTCATACCTATAATAATATATCGAAAATTCTTCTCTTTTATTTTTTTGATCATCAACATGCCCAAAAATGCTCCTATAGCAATTGCAGGTATCATGCCCACGGTAAGTAAAATTGTTTTACCGGACATATTATGCCAAAATAAAATTTGCAATGGAACTTTCGATACATTAATAAGAAAGAAAAACCAAGCTAGTGTACCCATAAAATCGTTTTTCTTGAGGTTCATACTTAACAAATATACACTAAATATAGGCCCAGCAGCATTTCCAATCATGGATGTAAAACCAGTAAGAATACCCGCAAAAGCATAAAACCATTTATTTTCTGGGACTTTAAAATTTTCTCCCTTTTTTTCACTATAAAGTAAAATAATCAAACAAAGTAAAACTGAAATTGATATAACCGTTTTAAATTGTTTGTCGTTAATATAGTTTCCAACTATGACACCAAATAACAATCCTAGGAATGTCCAAGGTAATAATTTTTTTATATTATTCCATTTTGCATGCCTATTATAATAGTATAATGCAAAAATATCTCCCATTATTAATAGTGGAAGAATAACTCCTGTAGATTCTTTTCCCCCAAACACACTCGCAATTATAGGTATAGCGGGTAGCATAAAAGCACTAATCCCAGTTTTTGAAAATCCAATTAAAAATGCTGATATTATTACCCCTACCCATTGCCATGTTGAAAAATCAAATAAATTAATGATATGCATTTTTTTAGCTCCCTTTAGTATAATTAATTACCGTTGTATTTTTTAATATCTCCTGTAATAATAACACTTATATTAATAGGACAGTTATTTTCTAAAAAATTAAAAGACCTGACATAAGGCCATCTCATAATAGCATCACACAATCCTCACACAATTATTTGATACTACTACTACAATTTAACTTTATAATCTAATTTATAAAGTTAAAACAATGTGCCTGTGATTAATATTAAAACTATATTTAAATACTTATGAGAATGACTGTTATTCCTCTCATTACTCATTTTAAAAAGGAGCTAATTAAAATGAAAAAATTAAAACTTTCAAAAGATAAGCTATTATTATCATTAATCTTGTTATTGTCAGGAATCTTAAATTTTACTAATTTAAGCATACAGGGGTATTCAAATCTGTATTATGCTGCTGGTGTAAAAAGCATGACTATGAGCTGGAAAAATTTCTTTTTTGTAGCTTTTGACCCAACTAGTTTTATAACTATTGATAAACCCCCTCTAGGTTTTTGGCTTCAAGCGATTTCCGCTAAAATCTTTGGATTTAGCGGCTGGAGCATTCTTCTTCCTCAGGCTCTTGCAGGAGTAATCTCCGTTGCAATAATATACATTATTGTTAAGAGATCCTTTGGAACTGTTGCTGGTCTTCTTTCAGCATTATTTCTTGCAGTGACCCCAGTTTTTGTTGCTGTAAGCAGAAATAACACTTGCGATAATTTACTTGTTCTAACTCTTCTACTTGCATGCTGGGCTATTTCCATAGCAGCTGATAAAGGAAAATTTAAATATCTTTTAATAAGTTTAGCTATTGTGGGTATTGGTTTCAATATAAAAATGCTTCAAGCATACATGGTAATTCCTGCTATATATTTAACTTATATTCTTTCGAGTGTAGTTTCACTTAAAAAGAGAATAATCCATCTTATTGCAGGAACATTGGTTCTGCTGGTTGTTTCTTTTTCTTGGGCAGTAGTGGTAGATTTAATACCTGCTTCAAATAGGCCTTACGTAGGAAGCAGTACGACTTATAACTCAGAACTAGAACTTATATTTGGACATAACGGCCTAGAGCGACTTGGAATTGGAAGTAGTAGTAGCACTAAAGGCACAAGCAGTGGTAACACTCAAGGAATGCCTGGTGGAACTCCTCCTACTGGAAACAATGCAGCAACATCATCCTCAGAAAGTACTGCCAATGATAATATCACTCAAAGCGCAACACAAGGAGGTACCCCTCCTACTGGAACTGGACAACGTGGCACACCACCTGCAGGAGGTGGTCAACGTGGGCAAGCTCAAGGTGGAAAATCTAACGGCGGCGGCGGTGGTAACATGGGTGGTCAAGAAAAATCTAGTATTACAAGATTATTTTCAAGTAATAGTTTGTCAGATCAGATAATTTGGTTTTTCCCTCTTGCACTATTCGGATTAATAGCAGCTGCATTAAAAGAAAAACTTAAGCCTGCTTTTGATAACAGAAAAAAATTGGCTTTAATTTTATGGTCAATGTGGTTAATACCTGAATTTATATATTTCAGCTTCACCACAGGTTTATTTCATCCTTATTATTTAACAATGCTTGCCCCACCAATAGCAGCTCTTGCTGGAATTGGGATTGTGTCGATGTGGGAACTTCATAAAGGGAAAGGAATTAAATCTTGGATTTTACCAGTAGCACTTATTGTAGATGGATTAGTTCAGATACTGATTTTATCTTATTATTATAAGACTTCAAGTATCCCTAAGATTTTAATGATTGTACTAGCTGTTTTATGTTTTGTTTCTTCAATTACAATGATCATCCTTAAACTATTAAAAAATAAAAATGAAAAACTATCGAAAATATTAGTATCTACTGCCTTAATAGGGCTCTTAATAACCCCTATGTTTTGGTCTGCTACTACAATGTTTAATGCTATGTCTGGAAGCATGCCATCTGCTGGTTTAAGTTTAATAACTAGTGGAACAAAAGGAACTTCAGATATGGGAGGTTCAGGTACTTCTGATAATACTAAATTAATAAAATTCTTACAGACTAATAAAACAACTGAGAAATATATCCTTGTAACTTCATCTACTAATGGTGTTGCAACAGATATAATACTTAAAACCAATGAATCTGTAATGACTTGGGGATTCTTTGGAACTGATAAAGTACTTACCTTAGCAGAATTTAAGGAATTAGTTAATAAGGGCGAAGTAAGATATGTAATGGTGAGCGGCCAGGGTGGCGGATCTACTGATGATATCATTACCTGGGCTCAATCAGCTGGTAAACTTGTTGCAGAGAGTAAATGGAAAGATTCTACAACTGCAACTAATAAAGAAATAACTTCACCTGCAACAACAACTAGTAAAAAAGCAACAACAACAGCCGAAACTAGCGATACCACAAAAGCTGCAAATTCAAAAACACAGCAATTTGGTGGTGGAAATTCTCAAGCCTTATATGATTTAAAAGGCGCTGATACTACGACAAAATAATAACAATTACCACAATTTTATATAAATGAATAATCTATGGTTGCCGATTCTATAACTAATGTAGAATCTACAACCATAGAAAAATTTAATACAGTAAGAAAGATGAGGATAAAACCATGAAAATAAGTAAAAATATATTAACCTCAACCTTAGCAGTTATGTTAACTCTCTCAGTTATGATAGGAACCCTTTTGTTTGCATACAAATATACCACATCCCATGCCGTAAATAATAATTCATCTCGAAAGGGAAATGGTACAATGTCTCATCATGGATTCCAAAAAAATGATGGTAATAAACCTGAAGGAGGTTCTTCAAATGGAGATTTCAAGAAACCAGAGAACTAAGTTGGAGGAAATTTATGAATAACAATAAAAGATTCTTTAAAAAATTTGTTATATTAGCTTTTATTATATGGGTTGCCATACTTATTAGAATTCCAGGTTTACCTTTTATGAGTGGAGACTATAATTCCTTTGTAAGTAAATGGTTTGATACTATAAAAGCAGATGGTGGCTTTATTGCTTTAAAAAATGCAATGGGTGATTACACACAGCCCTATCTATATTTATTAACAATAGGCACTTATACAAATATAAACACCTTATTCTATGTAAAAATGTTATCTTTTGTTTTTGAATTAATAACTGCACTTTATATTATGAAAATTGTTAATATAAAATATAAAAATGAAAAATTAGACTATCTATCTTTTGGACTTGTACTTATAATTCCAACGGTTATATTTAACGGCTCTGTATGGGCGCAATGCGATATAATATTTACTGCCTTTGTTATTGGTTCTATCTATTATATTCTATGTGAAAAACCAGTTACATCAATAATATTTTATGGAATTGCACTATCCTTCAAACTACAAGCAATTTTTTTACTGCCATTGTTTGGAATTTTATTGTTCAAGAAAAAAATTAAAATATATCATCTATTGCTTATACCCATATCTTATTTGGTTATAAATATACCTAGCTTAATTGTAGGTAAACCACTTAAAGATATTTTGCTAACTTATGCTACTCAATCTGGCGAATATAAAAATTTAACTTATAACGCACCCTCAATATATCAATGGATTCCTAGTAAATTGTTTAGCGATACAACTCTCGTAGGTTATATTGGAATATTATTTACCTTTGCAGTTGTACTTATTATCCTTTTTGTAAGTGTTAAATATATAAAAGTTATTAAGTATGAAAATGTTATAGAACTATCATTATTGTTAGCTGTTATAGTACCCTTTTTATTACCAAGAATGCATGAGAGATATTTCTTCATGGCCGATGTAATTTCACTATTATATGCATTTTGTTTTCCAAAGAAATTTTATATAGCTATAATAATACCTCTAGTATCCCTTTTGTGTTATCTCCCATTTTTATATAATACAGGAACGGATTCTATAATTGATCTTTCTATAGTGTTGTTTATAGTTATAATTGATTTACTGTACTCATTTAGACTTCACCTTATTAACGAAAAGAAGGAACTACCTTCAAAGTAATTATTCTAGCTACAAGATATAATATAAGATTATCTCCCTTTAAAACAGCCAACAACTCATCGGTTGTTTTTGCTTTGTGTTATCACATAATGTTTACATATTTATTTTATATTAATGCAACAATTGACAATTATAATTTAAATTATAGGAAAACTTTAGAAAATAAAGATCATAAAAATTAAAAGCTATTACAAATTCTACTAAAAATAAAATAGATGTCTATGCTTAAGCATATGTAAGAAATAAAAGCCTTGGTTTTTTTAAAACCAAGGCTTTTATTTATGGATCATCTTTGCAAATAAAGCTACCATCCCTGATGTAATAAGTGGTCCCACAGGTACCCCTCCTAAAAAAGCTGCCGCAGCAACTGCACCTATTATCATAGCAGGCATAATATCGCTATGTCCCTGAACAGTAAGATAGTTCAATCCTTGTCCACTTAAATATGTTGTTAAGAACGAAAGAACTAGGGCTGTTATACCTATCCAGGATGTAAATACGTTTTTTATATTATCTGTTGTAATGCGTCCACTTGCAATAGGTATCATTATAGCGGCTATAAGAAATATAAGTCCCCCTGTAATTCCATTTTTTTCTATAACCGGATATACATATCTGTCTAGTCCTAAGAGTTTTAGCATAAGCAATAAACATGTAGCGATAGCAACTGAATTAGCCTTTCCAAATATGGCAGCAGCGAGAATTATCAATAAAATAATATTAGAACTCAAAACTAATCATCTCCTGAGATATATTATTCAATATGCTTTCGAAAAAATTATCCACTTAAAATATTCTATTCTACTCAACTGTTTTTAATCCTAAAAAGGAGCATCTTAATTAATTATTCCATTATAAATATTGTAATATTTCACAAATCACACTTGACAATGTAAATCTATTGTACTATATTTATATGTGTACTACATGAAGTAGTACACATAATACACATATCTCAAATAAAAAAGAAAATTAATTGTTTGAAAGAAGGTGAACCCCTTGATAAATATCGATAGCAGAAGCAGTAAACCTATTTATGAGCAGATTATTGAGAAGATAAAGGAAAATATATTAAAAGGAATATTAAAACCGGGAGATAAACTGCCTTCTGTACGTGAACTTGCTTCACTTATAACAATCAATCCTAATACTATAAGCAAAGCCTATAATGAGTTAGAGCGAATGAAAGCAATTGAAGTTATACGAGGAAAAGGAACCTTTGTAGTAGAAAATTTTCAACCTGTAATGGATGAAGAAAAGTTGAAAGAAATTAGAGAACATATGAAGAAAATAATTATAGAAGCACATTATATAGGAGTTGATAAGGATAAGTTAATTAATATAATGAATGAAATTTATAACGAGTTTTAACTATTAGAAATTTATAGAATGGGGGGGTGTCATCTTGATAGATATAAAAAATGTGAGCATGAGGATAGACGATAGGTATATTCTAAAAAATGTTAATCTTAATGTAAATAAGGGGAGTATATTTGGAATAATCGGTGAAAACGGTGCGGGTAAGACTACACTTATAAAATGCCTAACAGGTATTTACAGAATTGATGAAGGCAGTATTTTAATAGGTGGTGAAGAGGTTTTTGATAATAATAGTGTTAAACAGAGGATAGGTTATGTATCCGATGAAAATCAATATTTTTCATCTTTCAAAGTAAAAGAGCTCTTAAAATTTTATAAGAAAGCCTATAATGATTTTTCACAGGAGAGATTTAATGAACTTAATATAAAATTTAAAATTCCTGTAAATAGAAGAATAAGGGAACTTTCCAAAGGCATGAAAATGAGAGTTTCTATACTTTTAAACCTGAGCATAAAACCTGACATTCTAATACTTGACGAACCCACATCCGGTCTTGATCCTGTAATTAAAAAAGAAATAATGTCCATCATTGTAGATGAAGTCGCATCAAGAGATGTAACTGTATTTATTTCCTCACATCATTTAGATCATATCGAGAGAATATGTGATAATATAGCAATAATTAAAAATGGTGAAATAAAACTTATGGGTTCTATAGAAGAAGCTAAAAATAGTCTAAAAAAAATTCAAGTAGTATTTAAAGATGCAGCTGATATAAATAAAACTCTCTCTTCTCTTGATGGTGTAATTAAGGTTGAAACTATAGGTAGAGTAAATTACATAGTTACTAAAAATTACACAAGTGACTTTGAACAAAAGCTTTATGACCTGGGGGCTGACTTTATAGAAATTTTAGATATGAGCCTTGAGGATATGTTTATATATTTCGTAGAAGAGGAGGGTAAAAATGAATAAAATAATAAATAAGGCACTTTTCTATAAGGAATGGATAAATGTAAGGTGGGTAACCCTTTTAACTATTTTCATACTTTTATATTATAAGGTTTATGGGGTTATATTAGTATTAAATCAGAATAAAATATGTTTGCAACAAAATGGTAAAGTATGGACTGATAGATGGTTCAATAATGGACTTTATGTTCGGACTACTTATTCTAACGTAATGATATTTGCTGTAGTAATGCTCGCCATAATTTTATTTATAGGAGAGAAAACCAGCGAAACTCAAGGTTTTATAGCTTCTATGCCCTTTACAAGAAAAGATATAATACTTAATAAATGGATTATTGGGGTACTAAGTCTACTTATAAGTTTTGTAGTAACATATATAATTTTAAGCTTGTTTTATTTTGCAAATATTAATGGCCTTGATACAACTTTAAATCCATACTCTGATATAGTTAAATGGTTTTTTATGGATACATTTCAGTACATTTGCATTTTTACTTTTATGATGCTAGTACAGACAGTTATGGGAAATAGCATTGTATCCGGTGTAGTTGGTGCAATTATACTTATAGTGCCCTACCTTATAACACTGGCATCACTGCGCATAATTATAAAATACCATATTATGAATTTAGGGTATTTTGCTTTTAATAAAATCGGAGATTGGCTACATAAGTGGCTAAATATTTATATTTATAATTCACCTGGGCAGATCTGGATTAATACAGAAGAAAATAGTAATAAAGATATGTATAGGACTTTCTATTATACAAATTATAAGTTAAAGCTATTAGTACTTTTTATATTAACTTGTTTATTTTTGTACTTATCCTATGTATCCTATAAAAAGAGAAATTTAGAATATAATTTAAGACTAATAGTCTTTAAAAATTTAAAACCTGTATTTATCTGTGGTGTTTCAATATGCTCAGGGCTTTTAGCTGGTTTAACTTTGGAAAGCGAAAGGTTAGGATTATTTGCGATTTGGGCCTCTCTTTTCACTATTATAGGCTATTTTATATCCAAGCTCTTACTTAAGTTTCTCTCATCAACAAAATAATTATAAATAACTTTTAGCAACAAACGTACTATTCATTTTAGTATTACTTTTATTAAATATCAAAGATCATTGAGAAAATAAGAAAAATTCATATATTCAAAATTTAACTTCAATACTATATTATAATATTTGAAAGGAATGGATGAAAATGAAAAGCATATCATATCTAACCATATTAGGTTGCATAATTATGACACTTTTATTATCTTCCTGTTCTGAAAAACACATGCAGACTAATTTGATTATAGCAAATAAAAGTTCTGAGATTATTACCAATATAGCCATTCAAAGAGTTGATAAAGCTGACTTTATTGATAGTTATCTAAAGTCTAACCAGCATTCATATTTTGATATGGGTGTACAAGAAAATTGTACTTATAAAGTAGAATTCGAAGATAAAAATAACCAAAGTACTCTTAGCAGTGAATTTACTTCTGATTTTAATAAGGATGGGATTGTAAATATAAATGTTTTAAAAGATAAGAATGGAAAATGGTCTATTGTTTTAAACAACTAAAATAATAGTCTCACATAAAGTTCACATATTAATTTGATACTACTGATACAATTTGACCCTATAATTTTAATTATAGAGTTGCAGTAACAAATTAATGTGGAGGGAATGATAAATATGACCAATGGAATTGTTTATTCTTTAGTGGTACCTTTGTATAATGAAGAACTTGTAATAAATGAAAGCTATTGTAGATTAAAATCCGTAATGGATCGCACAATTGAAGCATATGAAATTCTATTTGTTAATGATGGAAGTTCAGACAGAACAAGGGAAATGATAGAAGATATATGTAGAAAAGATAAGAGTATAAAGCTTATAAATTTTTCAAGAAACTTTGGGCATCAAGCTGCAATAACTGCAGGAATGAACGTGGCTTTGGGTGATGCTATTATTGTAATAGATGCAGACCTTCAAGATCCTCCAGAAGCTATTTTAGAAATGGCTAAAAAATGGAAACAAGGCTATGATGTTGTTTATGGAAAAAGAATTAAGCGAGAAGGTGAAACCTTCTTCAAAAAATTCACTGCTAAATCTTATTATAGATTACTAAAAAGCATGACAACAATCGATATACCTGTTGATACCGGAGATTTTAGACTTATAGATAGAAAAGTATGTGATGCGCTAAATTCATTACCAGAAAAAAATAGATATATACGAGGTTTAGTTAGTTGGGTTGGATATAAACAAACCTTTGTAGAATTTTCACGTAAGGAAAGATTTGCTGGTGAAACTAAATATTCACTAAAGAAAATGATGAAATTAGCTTTTGATGGCATAACTTCTTTCTCTTATAAACCATTAGTTCTAGCTGGCTACTTTGGTGGATTTACTGGTTTTATAGGTACTGTCACATTAATTAGTAATATCATAACCTCCATGGTTAACCACACTAGCCTACTAAGTCTAGGACTAATCCTAGGCATTAACTTAATGATGTTTGGAATAATATCTTGCTTTTTTGCTATTATGGGTGAGTATATTGCAAGAATTTCTGATGAAGGTAAAAACAGGCCACTATATATAGTAGAAAGTACTATAAGCCATGAGGAACTTAACAAAAGTGATAATTTAAAAACATCTAGAGCTTCTGAAATATATCACTTAAAATCTACTTCAAAAATCTCAGCTCTGAATAATTAGCATAAAACAATCCCACGTCTTAAGGCGTGGGGTTTTTATTTTCAACACTGAAAATACTACTTATATTTTGACATCACATAAAACACTATATCTTAATAATTGATATTTTCTAAATATTAGAATATAATTAAAATGTATATAATTGTATATTAGGAGGACTAAATGAATTTCAAAAATTTAATTAGTGAAAAAATCTGGATTATAGGAATAGCTCTATTAATTTCTAGTGTATTGTCTTTAAATAGTTTTTATTTTATATCTAATATTGCACAAAATATTTACTATGGTATATATGTTATTTTGTCAATTATAACTATTGTAATTATTCGTAAGAATTATTCTTTAAGAATTCATCATGGCTTCTTTATACTATTCAATTTGTTACTTATATATATAACATATGTAACTTTTATTGTTGTCCCATTATTCTTTATATTTCCATCATTGTTGTTATTCCCATTATTTTCTTCGGAAAAGTCCCATACCATTTCTAAATTTTTTTCTACTCTTTCATATAGCCTACTTTTAATTGCAATGTTATTTTTCTTGGTTGTGAGATTAATTTTTACATCTGTAAAATTAGTTAAGACGGTAGATTCACCAAGTAACAAACAGATGATTGAAGTATATTCTATAGACAATGGTGCTGTAGGTGGATCTACTCGTGTATATATAGCAGAAAAATATTTTTATTTATTTAAGAAAAATACGTTTATTTACTCTGGTAATTATGGAGATGGTAATGATATTGTTAAGTGGATAGACAGTAATCATGTTCAAATTGATAGTAAAACTATTGATATTACATCAAAATAACTAAATATACTATACAACTAGCATTTTTATATATGTTGGCTCATAAAATACCATATATTTTTTTATAATTCATAAACTTTACAATAACATCGTACCTGAAGGTTGATTATAAAAATTTATTTAAATTTAAAATTTTCTTCTAAAACATTTTTCATTAACTCATTAGATATTTTGACAGCATCTACCCTATCCTTCGCAGGGGCAGAAATCATAATGCCCTCTTCACCAAGTACAGAAATGGTTAATTGGGTAAGTTTGTTATCTGTGAACATTTCTCCATAGTAGGTCTTACCACGTTCTGTATTTTTATTAATATATGTCAGAAAACTCGAACTATCACCAACAGATATTTCAACTCCATCACAACGCAAGTTGCCGACGGTAATAGAACCTACAAACAAATCCTTCTTTAAAATTCTCTTTCCGTAACTACCATCAATTTTTATTGTAAGTTGTTCTTGTTGCTGTTTATCATCACCTCACAATTATGTCCTTATTTAATTATATAGAATATTAATATGCATTTCAAATGTTTTACATACTTTCAATTATATATTTTAGATACATGCAATTATAATAGTTGACAATTATTAATTAAAGATGTATCATGTTAAACAATATCAATGAGCAGAAATAGTAGATAAGGGAATTTAGTTTAAGCGAATCCGGAATAGTGAAAGCTGGGTACTGTAGCCGTTATTGAATGGTTCTGTGAGATGTGATGCGAACTAGTAGTAGCATTAACCGGATAGTCCACAGTTACAGGGACAGGGCAATCGAGAAATCCGTGCCTGACAAAGATAGTTATTTAGGTGGTAAACGAAATTTTACATTTCGTCCTTTTATAGGATGGAGTGTTTTTATTTTTTTTGCACCTAAATAACAATATGGGTGGCACCGCGGTCACTTCGTCCCATTATAGGGATGAAGTGTTTTTTGTTTTACAAAAAAATAAAGAGGTGGTAATAAAATGGTTAATTTAACCCAAAGTGAATTTGAGGATAAAATACAAAAGAAGACCAGCAACTTAAAGAAGAATTGTTAAAGGATGAAAAGGAGCTGGCAGAGCATCTAATGCTAGTGGATTTGGGTAGAAATGATATAGGTAAAATTAGTGAATTTGGATCTGTTAAGCTAGATAAATTTATGGAGGTAGAATTATTCTCCCATGTAATGCACATATGTTCAAAGGTGTCAGGCACACTAAAGTCCGAATTAAATTGCTTTGATGCGCTTAAGTCTTGTTTACCTGTAGGTACCGTGTCTGGAGCGCCAAAGATAAGGGCCATGGAAATTATTGATAAGCTGGAAAATGTGAGGCGCGGTATATATTCCGGTGCCGTTGGTTATTTTTCATATGATGATGATATGGATACTTGCATAGCAATAAGAACAATAGTATTCAAGGATGATTTTGCTTATGTTCAAGCAGGCATTCCGCAAGCTGTTTCCTATAAAATAAAAAAGGTACTTACCACATAATAATATTACGTAGTAAGTACCTTTTTTTTGCTAGCACATATAATAACTTTAAGCTATAAGTCCAAAATATATAATAACTATAATTCCAAGCACAATCCTATACCAACCGAATGCAGTAAAATCATGCTTCTTGATATACACCATTAAAAATTTAATAGACAATATTGACACTAGAAAAGCAACTATCATCCCTGTAAATAAAATACTAAGTTCAGTACTAGTAAATATTAAACCGAATTTAAGAATTTTCAAAAGGCTTGCTCCGAACATAACAGGAATAGCAAGGAAAAATGTAAATTCTGCTGCAACTGTTCTTGATGTACCTATTAGTATGGCACCCACTATTGTTGCTCCCGAACGTGATGTGCCAGGAATTAATGCCAATGCTTGAAATACTCCTATCATCATTGCAGTTTTATATGAAATTTGTGATAATTCATTAATATTTGGTATTTTGTTTATGTTTCTTCTCTCAATAATAATAAACAGAACACCATACAGAATTAGAGTAACTGCAACGGTCTGATAATTATAAAACAGTGCATTGATTTTATTATCAAACACCAGACCAATGATTGCTGCCGGAACACATGCTACTAGAATTTTAAACCATAGCGACATTATATCCTTTTTTATACTTAACTTTTCTTTAAATGAAAATGGAATCAGCATTTTCCAATACAAAACCACAACCGCCATGATTGCTCCAAGCTGAATAACTACATAAAACATTTCTTTAAAAGCGCTGCTCATGCTGAGCTGTAAAAATTCATCAACCAAAATCATATGCCCCGTACTGCTAATAGGTAACCATTCAGTTATACCCTCAACAATACCAAGAATAATTGCCTTGATTATCTCAATAAATTGCATTTATCAATCTCTCCTATTCAACATATCGTTTTTTTCTAAAATATACTTGCTATAAATCCCATTATGGAAACACCAATAATTGCAAGATAAGATAGACACATATGATAATAACACATTTTTCATAAATTCAACATAAAATATTTACTAATTAAAGGATTCTATTCTTATTATACTTTCTACCGTGTTAACATTTTCCAATAATTTTATTTTTTTAAGAGAATTTCTTACATCCCTTTCAACACTTTTATGGATAATAAATGCTAATGGCACATCATCTTCATCCCTTACATCTTGGGTCATGGATATAATGCTAACATTATTTTCACCAAATATTTTCGCTGTATCTCCTAAAACTCCTGCTCTATCTTTAACATTAAGTCTTATATAAAATTCTGATTCATTTTCTTCCGGTTTTTTTATTTCTTTAAATTCAACTTCCTCATTAATATCACTTAGATCGGCTGGCTTTACATTATTTCTTAATATAGATATTATATCACCTACAACTGCACTTCCAGTTGGTAAATCCCCTGCACCCTTACCATATAGCATTAGTTCTCCCACCGCATTTCCCTTTATCATAATGGCATTAAAGACATCATTTACATTTGCCATGGGGTGGCTAGAGGGTACTAGGGTTGGATGTACTCTTAGCTCTAATTTGTTATTTTCTTCTTTTGCTATGGCAAGTAATTTTATTGTATAACCGAATTTTTTAGCATACTCTATATCCAAGGAACTAATATTTCTTATTCCTTCCCTATAAATAGCATCATGATCAACCTTTGTCCCAAAGGACAGTGAAGCCATTATAGCTAGTTTATACACCGCATCATAACCATCCACATCAGAAGTTGGATCTGCTTCTGCAAAACCCTTTGCTTGAGCCTCTTTTAATGATTCATCAAAACTAATTCCATCATTAGTCATTTTACTTAATATATAATTTGTTGTTCCATTTATAATTCCAACTATCTGCTGAATTCTATTGGCTGTGAGACTCTCCTTAATTTCCCTTATTATTGGAATTCCGCCAGCCACACTTGCTTCATAATAAAATAGTACCTTTTCTTCATCTGCTATTTTAAATAGCTCTTCGCCCCAATTTGCAATAACTAATTTATTAGCAGTTACAATGTGCTTTTTAGCTTTCATTGCACGTATCATGTACTGCTTAGCAACACCTCTTCCACCTATAAGTTCAACTACAATTTTTATACTTTCATCATTTATAATATCATCAATATTATCTGTCAATATTCCCTCAGATATAATAATATCTCTTTTTTTATTTATATCTTTTACTAGTATTTTAGCTACCTCTATTTCATAGTTTGAACGTTTCATTATTTCTTTTTTATTTTCCTTAAGTATCTTCCATACACCTGTGCCAACATTTCCAAAACCTAAAATTGCTATTTTTACTTTTTCCATATTGATCTCTCCTTTCCTATATACTAACAGCACCGAAAGTGATTCTTAATCTTCGAAGGCTTTGTAAACTGCTCTAATTGCATTTTCAAAGTCCTCATTTTCTACACCAACAAAGATGCTTAATTCACTTGAGCCCTGATTTATCATTCTAATATTAATATTATTTTTCGATAGGGCACTAAATAATTTAGCTGAAATCCCCTTAGTTCTTATCATTCCTTCCCCCACTACTGCTATTAATGCCATATTAGGATAGGCTACTAAAGAATCTGGTTTACATTGATTTTCAATTTCTTCTAATATTATATCAAGCTTATTGTCCAGCTGCAAATCATCAATTACCAATGAAACTGAATCTATCCCCGATGGTATATGCTCAAAGGCTACATTATTATTTTCAAGGATTGAGAGAATCCTACGGCAATATCCTATATGTCTATTCATAAGTGTTTTTTCAATTGCTATTACTGTAAAATCTTTTTTTCCTGCAATTCCTGTAATATTTCCCACTTTAACATCTAATTTATTATTTAAAATAGTGGTTCCCTTTTCCATTGGGTTATTGGTATTTCTTATATTTATTGGAATTCCATTATTTTTAACAGGAAAAATTGCCTCTTCATGAAAAACATTTGCCCCCATATATGAAAGTTCTCTAAGTTCTTTATATGTTACCTCTTCAATATGTTTAGGTTCCACAACAATACTGGGATCTGCCATTAAGAAACCTGCCACATCTGTCCAATTTTCATAAACTATTGCCCCTACACCCCTGGCAATTATTGCTCCTGTAATATCCGAACCACCCCTTGAAAAGGTTCTTATTTTACCATCTATAGAGGCACCATAAAACCCTGGTATTACAGCTTTTCCCTCCTTAGGTAATCTACTATTAATAAGATCATAGGTTGCTTTTTCATCCAACCTCCCACTTTTCTTAAAAACAATAATCTCAGCAGCATCAATAAATTCATATCCTAAATACTCAGCTAGTATTAAGCCGTTTAGATATTCCCCTCGGCTTGCTACATATTCTTCTGAAGCCCCATTAATTATTCTTTCCTTAAGATCACTTAAATACTTGAAAATGTCTAATGAAAGCTCTAATTCGCTACACAGAGTAGTATATCTTTCCTCAATTAATTTGAATAATTCATCAAAGGGTAGCGATTTTTCCACATGTTCATGACATAAATATAAAAGATCTGTGATTTTATAATCGCCCTTTTTTCTCTTACCTGGAGCTGATGGCACAACGTAGGCCCGCCTATCATCCGACATTACAATATCTTTTACTTTCTTAAATTGATGACTATCACATAATGAACTTCCACCAAATTTTGCAACTATAATTTCCATAATTTCTGCCCCTTACTATTTATAATTTTATAATTTTATAATTTAAGTATCTTTTCGATTTGCTTTTGCATTTCATTCTTTGCGCATACAGTTTTGTGAAGCACCGGTCTCTTTTCTAAGTCCACTATACCTGCTGGAATATCAATGTTTGTTATTTTGCTAAGTTCACTTATTAATTCAAAATCATTTAGTCCTGTATATTTTGTATCTATTGATTTCATTACTTCTGGAGTAAATTTGTAGGGGCTTGCAGTAGAAACTATTACTGTCTTTGTAGCATCTTTTGTTGCCTCTAAATATTTTTTGTAAACCACATAGGAAACTGCTGTATGTGTATCAATTACATAATTAGTATTTTTGTAAACTTCAGTTATAGCATTAGAAGTTTCCACTTCAGTTGCATAACCTCCAAAAAAGTCACCTAGGTCACTTTTCATTGTACTATTAATTTTATATTTACCATTTTTATTAAGCTGCTCCATAAGATTTTTTATAACCACTGAATCTTGTCCACTAATAGCATATAACAATCTTTCAAGGTTGCTTGAAATCAATATATCCATTGAAGGAGACATGGTAATTACAAAATCCCTTACTTTATCATAAGTTCCTGTATTTATAAAATCAAATAAAACCTTATTTTCATTTGAAGCACATATCAACTTTTTAATTGGAAGTCCCATTTTCTTTGCATAATATCCTGCCAATATGTCACCAAAGTTTCCAGTAGGAACAGAAAAATTTATCTCTTCCCCTATTTTTATGTCCCCTCTATTACATAGCTGAGTATATGCGTAAAAATAATATACAACCTGAGGTATTAGCCTTCCTATATTTATTGAATTAGCTGATGAAAACATACTACCCTTATCATCCAATTGTTTCAGAAGGTCCTTATTTGTAAGCATCTGCTTAACTCCATCTTGTGCATCATCAAAGTTTCCATTAATACCTATAACAAAGGTATTATCTCCAGTTTGTGTTACCATCTGCCTCTTTTGAATCTCACTTACACCTTGCTCTGGAAAAAAAACTATTATTTTTGTACCATCTACATTTGCAAAACCTTCCAAAGCCGCTTTCCCTGTATCACCAGAGGTAGCCGTAAGAATAATCATTTCTTTATCATTGTTTAACTTTTTCACTGCACTTTTTAATAAGTATGGTAGTATAGATAATGCCATATCCTTAAAAGCTAAAGTAGGTCCATGGTATAGCTCTAAAAAATATGATTGACCATGCTTTACTAGTGGAGCAATAATAGGTGTATCAAATTTTTTATCATATGCCTTATGTATACATGCCTTTAAGTCATCTTCCTCATAATCCGTTAGAAATTCCTTCATTATAGTTAATGCTAACTGTTTATAATTCATATTCATCAATTCTTTAAGTTCTATAGCTAACTTTGGTATTGATGTTGGTACAAAAAGGCCACCATCGCTGCATAGTCCTCGCGCAATAGCTTCTGCAGATGTTACTTCCACTCCATTTCCTCTAGTACTCTTATAATATATTTGTTTCATATTATTCATCCCCTCCTACTTTATGTCTTTCAAAAAGTAATCCATTAACTTATATCCTTCTGGAAAATATAAATCTGTGTCTTTTGCCAAAAATTCGTCATAACATCCATTAGGGTTGTCCATCTCATTATTGCTTTGATATATTAAAAATGGAACTGGCTCACTAGTATGTGTCCTAAGAGCCAACGGCGTTGGATGATCGGGAAGTATTATCATTTTATAATCTTCACCTATTCTCTCCAATTCCTCTTTAACAACCTTTACTATCTGGTTATCTATATATTCTATAGCCTTATATTTATTTTCTACTTCGTGTCTATGCCCACATTCATCTGGAGCTTCCACGTGAATATACACAAAATCATTACCCTTTGCAAGTTCTATAAGTGCTGCCTTTGCTTTGCCTATATAATTAGTATCAATATTTCCAGTTGCTCCTTCCACATCAATAACGTCCAGTCCCGCACATAAACCTATTCCTTTAATTAAATCAACAGCGGAAACTACTGAGCCTTTTAATTTATATTTTTCATAAAAGTTAGATAAAAGTGGTTTCTTTCCTTCACCCCAAATCCATATTGAATTAGCTGGGTTTAATCCTTTAGCAACTCTTTTTTTATTTATATCATGCTGAGATAAAAATTTGTTGCTTTTTCTTATCATTTCATCAATTACTTCACTTTTCAAACCTCCAGGCATATAGTTTTTTACCTTTTGCCCCAGAATATCATGGGGTGGTGTAAGCTTCCACTGGTAGGGACCATTATCCCATATCATAAGATGTCTATAGCTAATACCTGGATAAAATTTTATTGCCTCTGTGCTTAAATATTCATTTAATGCACTTATTAATTCCGCGGATTCCTCAGTTGTTATTTCACCAGCACTATGATCTAACATTATTTTTTCCTCGTAGGGCTCGTCTTCTGATACAGTTACCAAATTACATCTAAAGGTAATATCTGTATCTGTCATAGCTACTCTCATGCTTGCTGCTTCAAAGGGTGAACGTCCACTATAATAAACAGATGGATTGTATCCGAAGACTCCCATGTTTGCTGTATCGCTTCCTGCTGGCATTCCCTCTGGTACAGTTTTAACCATACCTAAGGTACCGTGCTTTGCCATATAATCAATTGTAGGGGTATTAGCATATTGAATAGGGGTTTTGTTATTTAACTCTTTTACAGGATAATCTGCCATCCCGTCTCCTAGCACTACAATATATTTCATATATTAACACTCCTCCATATATCTAGTGTACCTACTTGTACACTGATTGATTTTACTCGTTTTACACATAGACTACATATAATCTATGTAGTCTATAATCTTACCTAAAACATTTTCTTATTTGTTCAAAAACATCTTGTTCAG
>NZ_JBOITM010000084.1:0-71529 GCF_050717535.1 Clostridium sp. | reverse complement strand
TTCTATGTGAGTATGTATATTCGACATAATTTAATAAAATCCTTTTTGTATTTATTACCCTTTTAATGAATTTATTACAAATGTAATTCATTAAAAGGGTTTTTGTATAGTCGGAAGATGAGTTATAAAGTGATTTTTTCATTCAAAATTTGGATGTAAATTTTATTGTCTCGTCTTTATTTATTATGAATCAACAATAAGCTATGGAGAGGGGCAATAAAAAATGAAAGAACAGTCTTCAAATAATACCAACTATAAAGCATTTATAAATCTTTTATCAGAAATAGTTATGAAATCTAAAACAACAGAAGACAATAAAAAGCAGTTAGAGGGAGGAAATAAGTATGCAAACTACACAAAACAAAGTTAATAGAGTTGCTATATATGCAAGGGTATCTACTCAAGAACAAGCAGAACATGGGTATAGCATAGATGCTCAACTTAAAATACTTTATGAATATTGTAAGCAATCAAACAAACTTCCATATAAAGAATATGTAGACAGTGGTATTTCTGGGAAATCAGTAGATGCTAGACCTCGGCTTAAGCAAATGATGACAGATGCTAGGAATGGTCTATTTGATGAAGTAATTGTATGGAAAATTAATCGTTTATCAAGAAAGCAAAATGATTTAATGAACCTTGTAGATGAACTTAGTAAATACAATGTAACATTTAGAAGTTACAGCGAAAACTTTGAAACTGAAACCCCTATGGGTAGATTTGCCCTTCAAATGATGGGAAGTGTAGCAGAACTTGAAAGAAATACTATAGTTGATAATGTAAAAATGGGCATGAAGCAACGTGCCCAAGAAGGGAACTGGAATGGTGGCATAGTTCTTGGTTATAAATCAGTAGATATAAGTACAGGAAGTCGAAAAAATAGGGAAACACATCTTGAAATCATTCCAGAAGAATCAATGATTGTTCAAAGAATTTTTAATCTCTATGCTAATGGAAAAGGGTTAAAAGCTATAACAAACCAATTAAACCATGAAGGATATAAAACTAAAAAAGGCAATCCTTTTAATGTGAATGGAATAAAGGACATTCTTCATAATCCGATTTATATAGGAAAGATTCGCTTTGGAAGAAATCCAAACTACAGTACGATAGGAAGGAGTACCTCAAATGATTATATTATTGTAGATGGAAAACAGGAAGCAATTATCAGTATAGAATTATGGGGAAAAGTCCATTGTCTGTATAAAGCAAAAAGTGGGAAACCTCCTAAAACCTTTGAAGGTACGTTTCCCCTTACAGGGTTAATAAGATGTCCAGTATGCGGAGCAGGAATGGTATCACATAGAACTAAGAAGAAAAACAAAGATGGAACTTATACTATTCATAAATACTATACTTGTGGTCAATGGAGGAATAAAGGCACTGCTGTATGTAAATCTAATGGTATTCGTGCTGATTATGCAGAAAATTATATTTTTCATAGGCTACAAGAAATTCTATGCAATAGACAAATATTACAAGATATTGTTGATAATATTAATGAGAAAAGACAAAATATTGTTAAGCCTTTAAATGAAGAACTTATTATTATTAACAGAAAAATCAATGAATGCGACAGAAAAAACACTAAATATTTTGATTTATATATGGAAAATATAATAACTAAAGAGGTATTATCAAAAAAGCTTGAAGGATTAGAAACAGAAAAAGAATCTTCAATTCAAAGGAAATCTCATATTGAAAGTGAATTAGATAGCCAAACTACTGATTATATACCTTATGAATTTGTAGAACATATATTAAATAATTTTGAAAATAGCTTAAGAACTGCTCCGATAGAAAATCAAAAATCTTTATTACAGCTTATAATTAAAGATATATCAGTAACTAATGATAAAAAGATTGATAAAATCAACCTAAAATTTGATGAAGATATTCAAAGATACTTTCTTAAAGACAAAGCAGGAGAATCCTCTACTATGGGGGATTCTTCATGCATTTCAAAGTATAATCAAAAAAGTTATCCGTTATTTGTGGTACGGTTCACCACTTATTATTCTAAACCCTCTGTAAATCTGCTCCAGTAACATAACTCTAAATAGTTGATGTGGAAAAGTCATCTTTGAAAAGCACAGTTTATAATTAGCTCTTCCTAGAACTGCCTTAGATAGCCCTAAGGATCCTCCAATAAGAAAAGCTATATTACTTTCTCCTCTTACTCCTAAATCCATTATGTAACTAGAAAGCTCTTCTGAAGATAGCATATTTCCCTTTAGTTCTAGTGCAATAGCAAACATACTATCCTTTATATTCTTAAGTATTGCCTCCCCTTCTTTTTCTTTTATTATAATCTCTTCTTTCTCTGAAGCATTATCTGGAGTTTTCTCATCACTTAGTTCAATAATATTCAGTTTACAGTATCTAGATAGTCTTTTAGTATATTCATCTATAGCACTTTTCAAATATTTCTCTTTTATTTTTCCTACACAAATTATAGTTATGTTCATTTTAAATCTCCTTCATCGTATATATACGCCATCTGCACTACTGTAATATTAATGTTGTCATAAATATTTTATACTATTGAATCCCACATTTCAAATTTCTATATTACTACTATATATTCATATCTCTTTTTTCATAAAAAGTATATGTGATCCACACCATTGCAGAAATAATTATAATCGATAGTATTACAAAACCCAATTGAAGTCCACCGCCATACATCAAGTTTTTAGCATCAAAATATTTAAATGGGGTAAAGTATTTAAGGCTTTCAAGCTTGCTGTTCATATCTACTGCTATAGATAGCATAAATGTAATTAATAGTACTGCCGTTGATATTGATGTAGCCGACTTTGGTTTTTTACATATTGCAGCTATGGCTGTTCCGATAAACATAAACATAAGTTGCAAAATGAACATTCCAACCATTAAAATTACTATATCTGAACTTACGGCTTCCCCATTACTGTATTTTCTAACTATAATTATTGAAATCACTAATGTAATAATATTAAATATTAAAATATTTAATATAGCTGCCAATAGTTTTGATGTTATAATTTTTTTCCTTGAAATAGGTTTTACCATTAGAAACTCTGCAGTTTTATCCCGTTCTTCCTTTGAAATTATATCTGATCCAAGCATAGTAGCATGTACCGTTGCCATAAGAACTAGGTATAAAAAGATTACTCCATAAAAACCACTGGCTTTTGACAAATCAAAAGTACCCATACCCATAATGACTTGCATAGATTTTGGCATTTGTGACATTAGCTCATTTATAGATTGGCTATCAGATGAAAATGCAACATATTTTCCCATACCACCAGCAATCATAAGTAATATACCAAAAGCCCATATAATAAGACTTTTTCTATGGGCTTTCATCTCTACAATAAATATATTCATAAATTGACCTCCTTATATTCCTTAATCATTACCTGCTGTACTACAATATTACTTGTTACACAGCATGAATATCCTTTTTAGCGTATACGAAATAACTGGAATTAATTGCTAAAATAATAAATGCTATTTCTATTATAATAAATGTTGTGTCATAACTAGAATTTTTTACAATATAGTTTGTATCAAAATATTTAAAGGGAGTAATATAACGCAAAGCACCATCTTCCGACGTAGATGCAATCATCCCAATAAAGAAAAATGCAAATACTGTGCCGAGAGAAATAGGTATCACAGATTTAATCTTGGAAGCCATTACAGAAATTATAATCCCTAGAGATAAAAACATAAGCTGAACAAAAAACAACGTAATAGAGATCATAAAAAATATTTTGTAACTATAGTCTGCAGTTTTTACAATTGATGCCATAATACTAGCAGCCACTAAATAGATAGCATTAGTAATTATCAAGCATGTTACTGCAGCTATTAGCTTTGATGTCATAATCTTGCTGCGGGTAACAGGTTTTGTTAAAAGGAAATCTACTGTTTTCCCACTTGTTTCCTTGGATATAATTGAAGTTCCTAAATTCATGGCTTGAATTGCTCCGCAAAGTGTTATATATAAAAATATATAGGAATAAAATCCTAAGATAGAAGACATGCTATCTACAGAAAGTCCCAATGCTTTTCTTACTGGTTCTGGAAATCCTTCCATTAATTTTTTAAATGTTTCAACTTCCTTTGAAAAGGCTGGAAACATTGCAAGCATAAGTATAACAAGTGTAACTAGGGTAACTGTCCATATAATATTGGATTTCCTATAAGCCTTCATTTCGTGTAAAAACATATTCATATCTTATATCTGGTTAATTAAATCTTAACACAATTATACATTTGATTTAATTCACCAGTTCACCTCCTTATTTTTTTATTAAGCCCACCGTATACATTTTGGTCTTGATAATAGCTTTAGACTTTTCAGACCATATCTTTTTAATATTCCACCGTTTGTTTGTGTCATATTAAATTGATTTTTATTTGGGTACAATGCTGTAATATATCCAATATACTCGGTTCCGTTTTTCTTGGTATATCTTACATAATCTCTATGTTTAAATCCTTTTACACTCAGTTCTACGTCACCCTTAGATTTTTTACGTAAAGGCGTTAGTTGCCAGTCTTTGACATCAATATTACTTTTTTTGATATCTAAGTTACATATAACTAAAGCGTCATTAGAGTGAGACTTTTCTATATTCCAATCATTTCTATGGTTTGCAGTATCGCCACCCGTAGTTAAATATAATGAGGCTATTTTCTTAAGCTCAGTTTGTAAATATTTTTTACCTTGCATAACATGCATTGCATCGCTAAGATTTAATTTTTTACCTTTTATTACAGCTAGGTATTTATCCATTAGCTCGATATCTTTGCCAAAAGTTTTTATGTGACAGGATTTACATAAGGTTACAACATTGTGTATACTATCTGCTCCTTTAGCACGTCTTGGCTTAATATGGTGTTCTTCTAGATTTTCTTTAGAACCACAATCAACGCAAGTAAAGTTATCTCTCTTGAGTGCTGCTATCCTAATGTTATTATCTAATCTATTAGATTTTTGATATTGCCATTTATATAGTTTTTGACCTTCAGTTAGGACTCGTATATCTATTAAAACATTTTCTAAATATATAGAATCTATCTTAATCCAT
Organism: Clostridium sp.; assembly: GCF_050717535.1. Taxonomy (GTDB): domain Bacteria; phylum Bacillota; class Clostridia; order Clostridiales; family Clostridiaceae; genus Clostridium_AD. The sequence goes on along the minus strand of NZ_JBOITM010000084.1, from coordinate 66,439 downwards.
TTGATTATCTGGCTCACACTTTTTAAAATGGACTGTTTCTTCTGCATAACTGTTGGAGCAAGTCTACCTTTTCTTTCAGACGATTTTCTATTGTTAAATCTTTTTTCTCGATACCTTTTATGATATCTATGATAGGTTCTATACCCTTTTCTAATAGTCATCTTCTTAGAAACATCATTTCTAAGTTCTATAGTTCCCTTAAATATTGGTTTTACTTTAGTTTCACAATTTTGAATTATTCCTAGCCCAACATGTTTGCTTCCATCGTCAATTCCAAGATAAGTTTTAGTTTTATCAGTATTATCCTCCTTAACTATTTTAAATAATTGTATTACCATTGGAAATTTATTAAGCATTTTAGCTTTTTTATTTCTAATAAGATAATAAGCTTTATTTTTGTTACATGGACTTAATCTGTTACCAGATAAGTCCAGTACAAATGAATATTCGACCATCTCTAGTCAACCTCCCTTCGGGAAATTTTTCTTCTTGCCAATGTAAAATGATGGTGCACTGGATTTCGGTGTGTCTAATCATAGTTAAGCCGTAGCAAAACCTTAGATTATTTTCCTCCTCATTATCGTAGAGCTTCAGACTGAAGTACATCTAAAGGTACGTCTTTAACCTGTCATTTCACGTAGTTCATCGTGCTACAATCTTTTCAGATGCTACACTCACTTAGGCTTGAAAGCAACGTTTACTGCATGAACAACTGAATATGTTCATTTTTATTTAAAATTGTTAAGATTTTTTTAAGCAGTTTGGTAGCTCCTTTTCATAATAATGCATAAATATCTCTTCAAGATCTGGCTCTTCAATCCAAAGATTAATTATTTCTATTTCCGAAATCTTTTTCATAATAAAATTAATATTGCCTCTAAATAAAAAACTTATTATGTTACCATTTATATCTAAATTAGTGGCTCCGTCAATTTTGAAATAATTATCATCTATTTTTGATTTTACTTCAATTTTAAATTTTTTATGATTATTTTCTTGTAATGTACTAATCTTTTCAACCTTTATTATTTTTCCCTCTTTAATAATTGCAACGCGATTACAAAGCCTCTGAACCTCACTTAAAATATGAGAAGAAAGTAAAATTGTTGAACCCTTCTTATTCTCTTCCTCTAGGAGTTCAAAAAACTTTTGTTGCATAAGTGGGTCAAGGCCACTGGTAGGCTCATCAAGTATAATAAGTTTAGGTTCATGTAGAAGTCCCTGGACAATACCAACTTTCTTTTTATTACCAAAGGATAAATCATCAATTTTTTTATTTAAGTCAAGGTCCATTATTTCTGCGAGTTCCACAATTCTTTTACTACAATCACTCTTGTAAAAACTAGCTGAGTACTTTAGTAGATCAATAACTTTCATATTGTCATAATAAAAAACCTCTGAGGGTAGATATCCTATTTCTTTTTTTATCTCCGGTCCAAATTTCACACAGTCCTTACCAAAAATTGTAGCACTGCCAGAAGTCGGATAAATAAGAGCTAATAGTGTTCTTATTAGTGTTGATTTGCCGGCACCATTAGGTCCAATAAACCCAAAAATTTCTCCCTGCTCAACATCAAAACTCACATCTATAATTCCTCTTGCCTTCCCGTAACTTTTAGTCAAATTCTTAATTTCAATAACATTCATATTTTAACCTCCCATGGAATTTATTTTGTGCTCACTTAAAAATACTTTCGGAAGCCTTATTACTATTTATAAAAACTATCTTTAAATATATCTATATAACTATCCATCTCTTGAAAAACTTTTTCATAGTCCATTTGTTTAGCTGCAGATGCTTTTGCCTTTTGTAGTTCGCTTGTGCCAAACCCGTCAAGTGTCCACATTATAATATTGATGACCCTACTTACATCAACACCATCACGAAATTTCGTTTTATCAATATTATTAAATACTTTACTGTAGTTACTATCAGAAAGCACTTTCTTTTTTTCTTCTATTTCACTTTTTACCTCACTACAACCCTCACCTATGGCAGTTTCTAAAAATTTAAAAATACTAGGATATTTGTACAAGAGCTCCAGTTTAAAGGAAGATATTTGACGTAATTTTCCGAAAATATCATTTTCTTTTTCATCAACCTTTTCATTAAATTCATCCATACAGATCTTCACGCAGTAATCAAACACAAACAAGAATAGTGTTTTTTTGTTTTGGAAATAATGAAATAAAATTCCCTTTGATATTCCTGCTTCTTTCACAATGTCATTTGTAGATGCTTTATCAAAGCCTTTATCTGCAAATTCTTTAATGACTGCCTGTAATATTCTCTCTTGTTTTTCTGGTTTTAAGTTTAAGAACTTTGAAAACATAAATTCACCGCACTTCCTAATTTATAATTACCTAAATATTATTATAGTACTTTAATAAAAGTATTATATCATTTTTGACCATATCGGTCAATATTTTTTATGTATCTATGTTTTATTATTTTGTCTATAATTAATTAAAAAAATCAAAAAAGTAAATAAAACCTTCCACAATAGTGCAAAGTTTCATTTATTATAATGCATTTATAATTTTATATAGTTATGCGCGAATTATTTTCCACAACATTTTTTATATTTTTTACCGCTTCCGCAAGGGCATAAGTCATTTCTTCCAATTTTCTCAGTATTAACTACTGTTTTGGAATCTTTATAAGCCTTTTGAATTTCTTTTCTTTTTTCTTTAGAGAAAATACCTTCCCATTGAGGAAGTTCATATAAATAATCTGCTTTTGCATCTAACATATTGAAATAAAGTTTTTCATAGTCTATTTTAAATTCTACTTCAGTATCAGTCTCAGTTTCTTCTAGTACTATAGTTTTTAAAAGACTGTCGTTTATTCCATCAGTAAATCCCATAAAATAAATTGTAGATACATCAAAACGTTTTGCAAGTTCTTCTATGGTACCTTTAAATTCGTCTTTATGGTTTGATAATAATTTAGTGTATATGCGTTTTTCTACTTCTCCGTATTCTTGCCAAAATGCAGGTTCTCCTCTACGTTTAACATAGTCAACCACCATATCTGTCCACTCTTTATATAAACTCATGATCTAGTCTCCTTCGAATGATAATGTATTTTGTTATATAACGTTATTATAATAAATATTTCATTAATTTTCAACATATATGTTTAAAACTCTTAAATAAAATGCACTTTTTACAGTTAAGCACCTATTTTTTGATAGGTACTACTTCCCCTTTACTAAAGGGCTTGGATATATTGAAGTTTCCACCCAAAGTATCTATATCCTTATTTTCCATTTTTATTTTTACTTTTACTACAGATGGTAATTGAATAAGTGACGAAGCTATACTTTCTAAACAACTTTTTTCTTTTGCGATTGACATAGTTGTTTTAGCTTCTTTACTTAAATTAACATAGGCAATACTATCTTTAATAGAAAAACTTAATAGCCTAGTTTCTTTGGGCAGTATTGGTTTTAGTCCACTTTTTACACTAGGTCCTTTTATAATTTCTTGCATAATAATTTCGCCAATAAGCTCTTCTTTATTGATGATTCTCTCTTCTTTAACTACTTGCACATTAGAATCATCTTTAGTACCATCAAAATAAATACCTACTTGGATGAAGTCATCTTTCTCTAGAGGAAGTGTCAGATTTTCAAGTTTTTCTTTATTTGTAACACTCTTTTGATTCTTTTTTTCGCACCCCAAAAACGATACTGTTGAAACAATTAGCAATGAACATAATAATATTTTTATTGCTTTTTTCATATTTGACCTCTCCTTCAAAAATCAATTACATCACTTGGCATGTCCCTCCTAGCTAAATTCAAAGAAATGTCCCTTCCGATTTCAATATAATTATCTTTAAGTATATTTATTACTGTCTGATAGGCTAAATCAGGGAAATTATTTGTTTTACTTAAATGACCTAGAATAATATGCTTTTGTTTATCATTCATTATATCTACTATAGCTTGACCACATGCATCGTTTGATAAATGACCCACATCACTTAATATTCTTCTTTTTAAAGGATAAGGATATGGCCCAAACTTTACCATTTCAACATCATGATTACTCTCCAGTAGAATTACATCTGCATCTTTTATTATATTCTTTACTTCATCAGAAAAATAGCCTAAATCTGTAGCTATACAAGCCTTCTTTTTACCACTATAAAAAGCATACCCTATAGGTGCCACAGCATCATGTGATATATTATAGTTTACTATATGCATATCATTTATATCCACAAAATTATTATTAATAATTTTTATATTATGTTCTTTTATATTACCTATTTTACTTTTCATAGCTTTCCAAGTATCTTCATTCGCATATATTGGTATGTTATATCTTCTAGAAACAATTCCTGCACCTTTTATGTGGTCAGAATGTTCATGAGTAATAAAAATACCATCAATATCATTAGGATTTTGATCAATATGTTTAAGAGCACTTTCAATGCTTTTTCCTGGCATCCCAACATCCACTAAAATTTTTGTTTCTTGTGAAGCTACAAATACACTATTTCCACTACTCCCACTATATAATGGACAAAAAATCATAATTGTCTCCTTTAATTTTATATTGTTATCCCTTAACTCTACTTATATCTGCCCCTATCCTCCTAAATTTTTCTTCAATATTGGGATATCCTCTATCAATGTGTTCTATTCCTAAAATTTCAGTAGTACCTTCTGCTATAAGTCCCGCTATAACTAATGCTGCCCCTGCTCTTAAATCAGATGCTATTACCACGGCTCCAGTAAGCCTATCTACACCATCTACTGTAACTACACTTCCTTCAACTTTTAGCTTAGCACCCATTTTTATAAGTTCATCCACATGTTTAAATCTAGCTTCCCAGATGCTTTCATTTATTATGCTTCTACCCTCAGAAATACACAACAATGTATTCATTGGTTGTTGCACATCCGTTGGAAATCCAGGGTAAGGAAGGGTCTTAATATTTACAGCCTTAAGTCTTCCACTAGATTTAACCGTAACACTGTCTCCACCTTCATGTACCTCTGCTCCCATTTCCATAAGTTTTGCAGAAATTGACTCAAGATGTTTTGGGATAACATTATTTACAGTTACTTCTCCACCACAAGCAGCGGCTGCTATCATAAAAGTACCCGCCTCAATTTGATCTGGAATTACACTGTAACTACATCCTGTTAATTCTTTTACCCCTATTATTCTTATAACATCAGTACCTGCGCCTTTAACATTAGCTCCCATTGAGTTTAAAAAGTTAGCTACGTCAACTACATGGGGTTCTTTTGCAGAATTTTCTAAAATAGTTGTACCTTCTGCAAGTGTTGCTGCAGCCATTACATTTATGGTTGCACCAACACTGACAACATCAAAGTAAATACTAGTTCCAATTAGTCTATCTGCCTGAACATTTACAGCACCATTCTCAATAGTTACAGTTGCTCCAAGTGCCTCGAACCCTTTTATATGTTGGTCTATAGGTCTTACCCCTATTGGGCAACCCCCTGGCAAATCTACTTTAGCTCTTTTAAATCTAGCTAAAAGTGCACCAATCAAATAATATGATGCTCTCATTGCTCTTACATCTTCTGAATTAGCATCCATACTATTTATGTTTGTACTATCTATAGAAACTGAATCTTTTTCTCTTTTAATTTTACAACCTAAACTCTCCAATATTCTTTCGATACAGTTTACATCTTCTATATCAGGAATATTTTCAATGATACATCTACCCCTACTTGCAATTATTGCTATTGGTAAAATTGCTACTGCTGCATTTTTTGCACCGCTTATTTCTACTTGACCAATTAGAGGTTGACCTCCGTTAATTACTAATTTATCCATTTTTGTATCATCCTCACTATATATTATATATTTCATTATTTTTATTTTTATCTTTATAAATTCAAGTATAAAATCACTATCCCTTTAGGATAGTGGATAATTGACCTAATAACATATTAAAATTATTTTTATTTTTTATATACATGTTATTATAACATATTTAAATTACATTTCACATTTATTTTAAAAATGTGAAACTAAATTGTTTTATTAAATCCACGTGTTTTTAAAATCAAGCTTATCTTTTTCATAATAATATAAAAATCATTAGTTCTATTAAATTAAACTATTTAAATGAAGCTATTAATAATCACATAGAAAATGTAAAACTATCAAAAGATGAGGATGAAATCCCAACCTTAATTAAAAAAAGAGAAGCTAATGTTATGGTTAAAGAAGTTATTGGATATAAGATGCCGCTTATTCTAAGAAAGTTGTTGGTCAAATCCAAAGAGAATAATTAAGTTAAAAAGCATGAAATATTCAAAATATGAATATTTCATGCTTTTTCTGTTTAAGTTTGAATACGTCACTGAAAAAAAGTTTTTTTCAGTGACCAGCTTTTTAGCTAATGATTTTTATATTATTATAATGTTTTAAAACTTGCACAGTCTGTACATTCTACTGTTTTGGCAACACTTTCATGTTTTATGACTTCGATTTTGTTTAAAGTACAATAATTATCATGCTGACAATGAAATTTACATTCAGTTACTGTACACCCAATACTATTATTATGCTCCATTTGAAAAGCACCTCCTTAATTTATTACAAAGTTATTATTCACATAAATAATATTAATTATGCTAAAAATAAGTGTATACATAAATTTACATGGAAAATACAAAACTCAAAAATTATGTTATAATATATTTATAATTTAATCAAAATAACGTTAACCAATCTTGGTTATTAATTTTATTCGGAGGAAAAATATGAAATATTTTTTAGTTGCTTTATTTGATGACGGATCTAATACCACAATACAAAATATACAAAGAGATATTTGTAGAAAATATAAACTATACAAAAGCTCTCCTAATCTTTATATATGTATAAGTTCTATAACTAACCCCGATTTAGAAAAATTAGATGTTGTTATTTCTAAAATCATGGTTCCTTATAAAAATTTCAAAGTTAACATAAATAATGCTATTAATTTAAGTGAAAACTTTAGTCAAGTTAATCTTAAGGTTGAAGACAAAGGGTATATTTATCGATTAGCAAGAATAATTACTGATACCTTAGATTTACATGGATTTAATGTTAAGAGCGAAGGCGATAATATTGATTTACGCATTTTACTAGCTAATGCCAATCACATCATTAAAAAATCATCTAATGGAGGATCAATTTGTATTGATTCTACTTTAGATAAGGATGATTTTTTTAAATTTGCAAAGGTTACTAGGCTTGAATTATGGAAACAGGTTAGTAATAAAAAAGAAATGGTAGTTAAAACTTATAATCTAAGAGAATACTAAAAACCATAAAATATGCTTTAAATTGAAAGGTGATAAAAATGACTTACTACTTAGTTGGATTATTTGATATAGTTTCTTATAAACATATAGAATCATTGCAAAAGTCAATTTGTGAAAAGTATAGTTTATACAACCCTACCACAGATTTACCTAAACTTCACATAACTCTAGAGATAATAACTGATCCAGACCTTCAGAATTTAGATGATTGTTTAAAAAAAATCCTTTTGGACTATGTTGAGTTTGAAGTTGAATTAAACGGTGTAATTTGTTTTGCCCCTCCATATAAATCTGTAAATTTAAACATTGAAAATAAAGGTACTGTTTATGAGTTATCTAAAAATTTAAACTCTATTTTAAATTCACAAGGATTTGTGGTAAGAGAACATATTGAAAATTGGAATTTACATATTTCACTAGCTAATACGAATTTTGCTGATAGAGAATGGTCTGACAGCGAATATTTATCTGCTTGCAGTCTAGCCAAAGATGAAAATTTCTCAAAAACTATAAGAGTAAATTCTATTGAACTATGGAAACCTATAAATAATTCTGCTGAAATGGTAGTTAAAAAATATACTTTATAAAAAATGCATATACATAATCAAAGGAAAAGGCGGTTTAAAAATGGACTTACAAAAATTGTTTGAAATGCAAGATGCTTTAGATAAACGAATTGAATCAGAACATACTCTAGCTGGAATTCCGTTGTTACGAAAAAAAATACTATCTCTTCAAGTGGAACTTGGCGAACTTGCAAATGAAACTCGTTGTTTCAAATTTTGGAGTACAAAAAAACCTTCAAGTAAGAATATGATTCTTGAGGAGTATGTGGATTGTATACATTTTATTTTAAGCATTGGATTAGAAAAAGGCTTTGAAGATATTACTTTAAGTGTAAAACACATTGATGACGAATTATCCGAACAATTCTTAGATTTATATATAAACATTTCAGAATTTGTAATTTGTTCTTCATTAGATAACTATCTTAACATTTTTCAGAATTTCTTGTGCTTAGGCGAAAATTTAGGATTTTCCAAAGAAGATATTCAAAATGCATACTTATATAAAAACAACATTAATCATGAAAGACAAGATAATGGATATTAAATTATCAATATTTGAAGTCTTATAACTATTTTTTTAATATTACATTACATTCTGGGTAAACTATCCCAGAGGAGTGTGATTGTAATTGGGTTTGATATTTTCTATAATTGCAGGTATCTGCATGAGTTTTCAAGGGGTTTTTAATACAAGGGTTAGTGAAAAAATTGGGTTTTGGGAAACTAACGTTTTTGTTCAAGGAACTGGTCTAATTCTAACCTTAATAATACTCTTTTTCATCGGCAATGGTAATTTCAAAGCAATAAAAGAGGTAAATAAATTATACTTACTAGGTGGAGTTCTAGGTGCCATAATTATATTTTCTGTTATGCAAGGTATAACAGATTTAGGACCAACTTACTCCATTGCAACTATATTAATAGCTCAACTTTTAACTGCAGGTATAATTGATAGCTTTGGAATATTTGGTGCGGAGCAAATTAAATTCACCTTATCTAAGTTTATAGGAATTGGTATAATGATAGTTGGTATAGTAGTCTTTAAATGGAAAGGGTAATATTCTCTTTCTGTTTTTTCTGTAAATAAGTGTTATTTTTTTAACTTACCTATTGAAATTAACCAAAAACGCCTTCATAATTATAGATGAAAATCATTCATGTTAAATTTTAGAAAGAACTACTATTTATATATATTTATTATGCAAGGAGGACCCTTATGGATTTCAAACAGATTGAAGCTTTCATTAGTGTAGCCAGGTTTAAAAGTTTTTCTAAGGCCGCTAGTACAATTTTTTTATCTCAACCCACAATAAGTTCTCATATAGCTAGTTTAGAAAGAGAATTAAATGTTCAACTTTTTGACAGAACCTCTAAAGAAGTTTACTTAACACCTGCTGGAAAATCTTTTTTAGAATATGCAATTAATATAGTAAACACACGTAATAATGCTATTTCTAATCTTTCTAATTTTAATACTGTAATATCAGGAAATCTAAATTTATCAGCTAGCACTACCCCCTGTAACTCATTAGTTCCAGATCTTATAAAGAGGTTCAGCCATCTTTACCCAGATGTTCGTTTTAATATTACGGAACAAAGTTCTGGAGATATAATAAGAGAAATTTTAGATCTTAACTGCGAAATTGCAATAGTTGGAACTACAATTAAAAATTGTAAAATAAAAAGTTATAAACTTATGGAAGATAATTTAGTTTTAATTTCTAGTACTGATATGAATGTTCCTGACGAAATATATTTAAAGGATTTATTAAAATATAAATTTATAATTAGAGAGAAAAATTCAGCAACTAGAAGTACCCTTGATGTGGCTCTTGAATCAAAGGGTATAAATCCCGAATTGTTAAACGTATTTTGTGAAGTAAATACGTTGGACAACCTTCTTCAATTTGTAAAACTAGGAACAGGAGTATCTATTATTTCCGAGAAAATATCTTTGGATTATATTGATACTAGTAAAATTAAAATAAGTAAAATTAAAGATTTACTCTTAAAAAGGAATCTGTATTTGATTATCAACTCAAAGCGTACCCTGACCCCTATTGCTAATGCTTTCTTTAACATGTGCAAGGAAATGTTTTCACTTGTAGAATATGAAGAATAAGAATTAAAGTTTTGTAATTCTTATCCTTGAAACCCTTAATAAAAGTATATAATACTGAAATTCATTTTAGTATTATATGCTCTTTTTTTTTAAATCATATCCTTTCAAGCTACTTATAATTCTCAATGTAAAAATGTTGTTAACATATTTTGAAAAATTACATATACTATAATAATGTAACAATACATTAGGAGGCATACATGTTTTCCTTTAAAAACAAGTTAGATTCCAGTTTGAGACATGCTTTGACAAGTAACCTATATGAAAACTATAGGGTAATAATATACTGCAAATCCCTTGAAAGTAAAACCATTGATAAAATTAAATCCCTAAAATGTGATATTCTAAGGCATATTCCAGGAGTAAACTGTATTTGTGCTATCTTAACCTCTGTTGCTATTGATAGATTACTAGAATATCCACAGGTATCATATATAACTTTTGATTCCTATGCATATTTATGTGGCAATAGCATCCTGGCCTCTAATGGTGTATCCTTCCAAACTAACTATGACCTTACTGGAAAAGGTATTGGTGTTGGAATAGTTGATAGTGGGGTGTATCCCCATTGTGATTTATTAAATCCTAATAATAAGATTAAAAAATTTGTGGATGTTGTTAACAATTCAAACTATCCTTATGATGATAATGGTCATGGTACCTTTATGAGTGGACTTATTTGTGGGAGTGGCTATGGATCAAAAGGTATGTACAAAGGGGTTGCTAGTGGTAGCCATATTTATATGATTAAGGCCTTTAATAAACTAGGAAAGGGCTTTATATCTGATATTTTATTTTCAATAGATACTTTAATTAACGAGTGCAATGATTTTAATATCAAAATTCTTCTCCTTCCTTTTGAAACCATGGAAACTGATGAATTTGTGCTTTCATTGTTTTCAAAACTTTTTGGCCTTGCTATTTCAAAGGGTCTGGTAGTAATCCTTCCTAGTGGAAGTAATAAAAATATTAAAAGTTCAATAAGAGGCATAGCAACCCTTAGTAATTGTATAACTGTAGGTGGCTATGATAGTATAGGAATTCCAAAAATATATGACTATTCTTCCTGTGGTCCTTTTAAAAAACAGGATAAGCCAAATTTAATTTCTGCCTGTGTTAATATATGTTCCTTAATATCAGACACGCAATTTGTTTCTGAAAAAAACGGTATGAAGCTTTACCCTACTCATATCACTAATTTATATACCACCTACTCAGGAACTTCATGTTCAGCTGCTTTTATAAGTGGTATATGTGCTCTGCTCTATGAAAACAATAATAATTTATCTTTCAAAGATATCCTAGCCTTACTAAAAGTATCATCCAGTTTAATAAATTCTCCCAAATATATGCAAGGTGCCGGAATTATAGATTTAGAAAGATTACTGCCTTAAATCTTCCTTATGAAAGTAATATATTAATATATTTTTAACATTTGGCAATAATATATACAGTGTAATTTATTAGGTGTATAATAATGTTATTCTTTAATATTGATAATTAATTAAAAATAATTATCAATACAAAACAATATTATATACTATTTAAAATACACGTTTTAAAGGGCATAATTATTATTTTGTGCCACAGAGGAACACGAGGAGGATTATTATTATGATAAGCGAAAAATTACTCTATGAAATAAACAAGCAAATAAACTTCGAATTTTATTCTGCACACCTTTATTTAGCTATGGCTGCTTACTGTGCCGCAGAGGATTTTGATGGCTTTGCTAATTTCTTTAAAGTTCAAGCTGAAGAAGAAAAATTTCATGCTATGAAATTTTATAATTATGTAAATGAAATGAACGGAAGGATAGTTCTAGAAGGTATGCCTGACCCTCAAAATGAGTATAAATCACTTCTTGATGCTTTTGAAATATCCTATGCTCATGAGAAAATTGTAACTAGCAAAATCTACAATCTTACTGATATTGCTACGCAGGAGAGAGAACATGCTACAATAAGCTTACTTAAATGGTTTATTGATGAGCAAGTAGAAGAAGAAGCCAACTTTAGTCGCATAATAAAAAGACTCCAAAGAATTAAAGATGACCCTACAAGTCTTTATCTACTAGATACAGAAATGGCAGCAAGAGTTTTTGTTCCACCTGTTACTACTAGATAAAACGTATAAATTCATACAAGTAACATATATAACTAAATTAGTTTAGTTATTGTTTAAGGCACATATCAATGTTGATATGTGCCTTTCATTTTATAAATTCTTTATAAGTGTAAGTAAATCACTATATATACCATAAGCAGTTTGTTGAATTTCAGGATTTTTTTCTATTACTTGTATTTCTCCCATTAAATCTGTTGTGATAGCTAATATAGAAGAGGTAGCATCTATATTACTAAAGATATCGTCATAGTTTATGTTAGCAGGATGAACCTTGCCTTTTACTATATTATCCTCAATATATCCTTCACATAAAAGTTTAATTTTGCACTGTTTTTCTTTGGACTTTTCAATATCTTCTAAAGTAATATGTGATATTCCTTGTCTATCTATTTCTGTAGGATTTATATTTGCATCCATTAACACATTTAGTAAGGCTGAAGTTTTTGCAGCGGCATCCCACCCATCAATGTCCATTGATGGGTCAGCTTCTGCAAATCCTCTTATTTTAGCCTCTCTAATAGCCCCTTCATAACTGCTTCCACTTTCCATTTCTCCCAATACAAAATTGGTGGTAGAGTTTAGAATTCCTCTAAAGGATAAAACTTTGCATCCAGGTAGTGTTTGGTTAACAAGATTAAAAATAGGACACCCATCCATGACAGTGGTTTCATATAAAAATTGAAGACCTCTCTGCTTTGAATTATCACGAAGCTTTTGATAATTCCATGCTATAGGACCTTTGTTTGCTGTTATAACATGCATGCCCCTCTCAAAAGCAGCTTCTATATGAGCTATTGCTGGCTGTCCATCATAAATAGATAAACTGCTTAGTTCAACTAACAAGTTAGCATTGCAGTGCCTTATAACTTGTAATGTTTCCATAGTCACGCTATCCTCTGCAGTAGGATTAAAGCACCCCCTATTTTTTTCATCTCTTAGGATCCTCGTAAGGTCTATTCCTTTGGCATTAATAATTCCGCCTTTAGACTTACCTGCAATAGCTGTCACTTTAATATCATATCCAGTACTCTCTTTAAGCTCTAGGTTTTTAGTTATTAACATTCTACAAAATTCTTGCGCTACATTTCCAAATCCCACTAAGCATATATTTATTTCTTTATTATGCATTTATATCCCACCTTTTATTGGCATGTAAATAGTAGCTTCTATAGCTTATATTTATAATTTATAATAGTTCTCGTCTAACCCAATCTAAAAGTTGCATAGTCGCTCTTTCTCTTATTCTCTGTCTATCTCCAGATAATTTGAACATTTTTGTTTTAACTTCACCCTTCATATATAGACCTACATATACAAGTCCCACTGGTTTTTCATCGCTTCCACCATCTGGGCCTGCAATTCCCGTGGTAGAAATTCCAATATCAGTGCCTGCAGTTTTTGCTATGCCTTGTGCCATCTCTGCTGCTACTTCACTACTTACTGCACCATACTTATCTAAGGTTTCTTTGGAAACTCCTAATCTATTGATTTTAGCTTCATTGCTATAAGTCACGGCACCATCCATAAACACAGAAGATATACCTGGGTAATTTATAAGTTTTGCTGCTACCATACCTCCTGTACAGGATTCAGCAGTGGCTATGGTTAGCTTTTTATCTATGAGCATCCCTCCAAGTACATTCTCTAAGGTTGTATCACCTTCCCCATAAATGTTTGTGCCTAACTTGCTACGTATTTGTGCTTCCATAGGCTCCAAGAGCTTTATACCTTGCTGCTGCGAATTTGCCTTTGCTGTCATTCTAAAAATCATTTCTCCATCTTTAGCATAAGGTGCCACAGTAGGATTGCTTTGATTATCTAATATATCTTTAATCATTTCTTCGGCGCTGCTCTCTCCTACTCCAATAACCCTAAGTACCTTTGAAACTAGTACCCCCTGCTGATACTCTTGAAGATAAGGAACTACAGCCTCCTCAAACATAGGCTTCATTTCTCTAGGTGGTCCAGGTAAAAGTACAACCATCTTCCCATTTTCATCAATTATGCATCCTGGCGCTGTGCCATTATTATTAGGAAGAATAACTGCATCTACTGGGAAATATGCCTGTTTAATATTACTTTTAACCATTGGTCTATCCATAAATTTAAAATAATTTTCAATAATTTCTAGAGAAGGTTTATGAACTACACTTTGTTTTCCAAAATATTCAAAGGCTACTTCCTTTGTTAAATCATCCTTTGTAGGTCCAAGTCCCCCAGTAGCTATAACTAAGTCAGCTCTACTAAATGCTAGTCTATATGCCTCAAATAGTCTTTGTGGATTGTCTCCAACTACTGACTGATGGTAAACTGATATTCCTAAGTCTGCAAGTCTCTTAGCAATGTATTGTGCATTTGTATTTACTATATCCCCTAATAATATTTCCGTTCCTACTGCCAATATTTCTGCTTTCATAACTTTCTCCTTCTGGTGCCACCCACGTGGCAAGTGGCAAGTTTCAAATAAATGCCACTGCTACCACGTAGTATTTTAGTACCCTTTTTTTAGATTTACTACATTTATTAACTCTTCACTTTGTGCATATTTTTTCATATTCCTATAGATAAGGTCAAACCTTCTCTCATTTCTCATCTCTGAAATCCAGGAATTATGGGAGGTTAATATAACATTATTTAAATCCCATAGTGCATTATTTTCTTTTAAAGGTTCTTCTTCATACACGTCTAAAGCCGCTCCTGCTAATTTCCCATTTTTCAAATTTTCTATTAGACATACTTCATCTACAATATTTCCCCGAGAAACATTTATGAAATAAGCTCCTTTTTTCATTGCCACAAATCTCTCTTCATTAATTAAATGATGGGTTGCTTTTGTATATGGTATCGTACCTACAACGACATCGCATAATTTAAGCATTTCATTTAGATCTGACATTGCATAACATCTATTAAAATGTTTAATATCTCTACCATCTGTATTCACCCCTACAATGTTTACCCCAAAGCCCTGAAATCTTTTAGCTGCTTCCACCGCTATAGTACCTGTTCCAACAAAACCAATAGTCTTTCCATATAACTCCATAATGCTTGTATCTATTTTCCATTTCCTATTGGTTTGATTTTCATATAGCCCCATACTATTCTTAAATAACTCTAGTGCTTTTAATACAATCCATTCGCCCATAGGTATGCTATAACCACCTTTATTATTAGTAATCATAATAGAAGTGTTTTTAACATAATCAATAGGTAGCTGATCAATTCCTATGCTAGATAATTGAATCCATTTTAGCTTTTTCATTTTCTCTATTTCTAGGGTTTTAAAGGGGTCATAACAAATTAAAACCTCTACATCATCTAAATCATCACTATAAATTAAATCTTGCTCTTTAACTACTTTTATATCATATCCAAAAGTTTCTATATCTTTCATTTTCTCTCCGCCGTAGTTATATGTAAAAAGTGCCTTAATTGCCATGGAAATTGCCCCCTTATATTAAACTATTACTTTATAATATACTACACATAGAACCGGTTACCTCCTATATTTTATGAAAATTCATAAAAACTTTTCTGGTTTTTAAAAAAAAGATGCCACTTGCCACGTGGGTGGCACCAGGCATCTTTTCATTATTTAAATACATTCACTAAACTCGTGAATATATCTTTGTTGTCTTTAAGTTTTGTCTCATTTCCCAGTACACAAAAACAATTTTCTTTTATAATGTCATCTAATAGTGATTTAAAAGACTTAATGTCCTCTGACTTTGTGCTTAATACTTCGTCTCTTTCCACTTGTCTTTGCGCCTCTGAAATACCTCTTATATAATATGCTGTAGCCCTCTCACCCTTCATAGAAGGTGATAAAGGTGAATCAAGCTCACTTATTGTTCCTATTATATATTTGGTCATTTCTCTTTCAGAAGCTTCAAAGCTTCCTATATAATCACATATTCCGTCGTAAGCCACTAGTGTCTCTTTTACATTAGGATCTCTATAAGATACAAAAACAATGTTACCACTCCTAGCTAAGTTTGCAAAACCGCCATAGGCTCCACCTTGCACACGTACTCTATTCCATAAATAGTCTAAACTTGCTATAGTTTTAAGTACTAGCATTTTACCTGAATAAGAATAGCCCTTCTTAATGAAGTTATATCCTTTAGCTACATACTGAACATCTGAGGAAGATAATAATCCTTCGTTGTTTTTATTAAGTTCAAAATTATACTCTGCATCTGGTAATTTTTCTTCTCCTAATATACTTATAATCTTAGGTAATTCCACAGCAAAAGCATCATATACATCCTCTTCTCCTGTAACACTTATCATAAGATTGTTCTTGTTGAATATAAGCTTTGATACCTTTTTTAAGTTTTCAATAATATCCTGCGCTTTATTATCAAAGTCTCTTTCTATTCCACTTATGAATTCATAAAAAGCTATTCCTGTAGTTTTTTCTATATAAGCTGAAGCTGGTGAAAAGTAAGAAGTAAGTCTTCCAGCTGCTGCCATATGTCCTCTATCAAGGATTTTCATTTCCTGCCTTGATTTCAATTGCTGAATTAGTTCCTTCAAACGCTTCTTATCATCAAACACAGTGGTATTAATTATCTCTGCCATAAGATCAAATAGTTTAGGAAGCTTTGGAACTAATGCTTTAGTTTTTACTACAAGCTTTGGACTGTATTTTTCAAAATTTTTATTATCTCCATATATCTCTGTTGTAAAATGAATTCCACCTGTATGGATATTAATTTCATTAGATAAATCTGAATATTTAGTATTTTGGGTACTTACTCTTCCTAAAAGAGTTGATAGTAAAGTTACATAAGGTAATAACGTCATATCTACTTTTTTAGCGTCAAATAACACATTTATATAAGCTATTTTATTAGTAAATATATTATGAGATAATACCTTTACTCCCTTTTCATCCTTTTCCTTTAAAGGTAAGTGCTCTACTGGAACTTCAATATCTGAAAGTTCAAGTAGTGGTATTGTTTCTAGTACTTCCACAGTATCTGGTGTCATTTGTCTTTCTTTAAGAGCTTTAGTTCCTCCTATTATTTCATCTATTTGTTTTTCTGAAAGACTCGCCTTATACTTAGCTAGCTTTTCTTCTACTGCCTTTGACTTTTGCTCTGCTAGGCCCTTTTTACCATTCAAAATAACAAATGAACTATGTGCATTATTTATTAGGTACTCCTCTATAAGGCTTTCAAAATAATTAGTAGTTAATGCAGCTTTTATTTTACTTAAATAACTTTCATATTCTAAATGCATAGTTGGATCTTTATCATAAAGCCAACTGTCCATACTAGTTATATAATAGAATAATCCTTTTGGAAAACCTCCTAAATCGGCTTCCCTTAACTTAAATTCCGTAATATTTATACATGCTTCTATTAGCTTTTTATCTAAGCCGTCTTTAACTAAATTCTTTAGAGTTGTAAACACAACTTCTTTAAATTTTTCCTTTTGGCTTTCATTAGAGTTTTTTACTACTATACTAAAAACTGGTTGCAAGATGCTGTTATCAAAGCTTCCAAATACATCTTTTCCAAGGTCTGCTTCTACAAGCGCTCTTTTCAAAGGCGCTGCAGCACTTTCTAGCAATAAATATTCTAAAATTTCAAAGGCTAAATGATGTTCTGGCTTACTAATATTATCCCCACATACAAAGTTCATACTCAAGAAGCTTTTGTCTTTCTCATCATCATCTGATGAAATAGGATACTCTATTTTAAGTTCTTTCATACTGCTAAAAGGTTTTTGTAGGGCAATAGCTGAATCTACAACAATTCTATCAAAATCATTTAAATATTTTTCACTAATAAATTGTAGCTCTTTATCAATGTCTCCATCTCCATATAGGAATATATAACTATTTGAAGGATGATAGTATTTTTTATGAAACTCTAAAAACTCCTCCTGAGTTAAATCCGGTATAAATTCTGGATCTCCACCAGATTCAACACCATAAGAGGTTTCTGGAAATAAAGATTCTTGAACTTTACGCATAAGGCATCCTTCCGGAGAAGAAAAAGCACCCTTCATTTCATTATAAACTACACCTTTATAAGTTAGTTTATCTTCCTTCTTTTCCAATTCATAATGCCAACCCTCTTGCATTAATATTTCGGGTTTAGAATAAATATTAGGATGAAAAACTGCATCTAAATATACATCCATAAGATTGAAAAAATCTTTTTCATTTTTACTAGCTAGAGGATATATTGTTTTATCAGAAAAAGTCATAGCATTTAAAAATGTATTTAACGATCCCTTTATGAGTTCAACAAAGGGTTCCTTTGTTGGAAATTTTCTTGATCCGCAAAGTACTGAATGCTCAAGAATATGTGGAAGTCCATTACTATCTTTAGGTGGTGTTCTAAATCCAATAGAAAACACTTTGTTATCATCATCATTTTCTAAATGCATTAGTCTAGCTCCACTTTTTTCATGTTCAAATACTCTTGTAACTGAATTAATCTCTTCTATTTTTTTCTCCTGGATTAATTTAAAGCCATGATATATACTGCCAATTGTAAACTTCATTTTTGTCCTCCTTATATTTCCTTTGAAAATTTGAAACACTTATGTAATGTTCCATCTCCCGAAAACTTGAACTTGACACTTGCCACGTCAAGGTGCGTGGCACCTAGTATTTAATATTCATTATACACCACTTTATTCCATACTGCTAACAACATAAATCCTTTCATATGTGTATGTTTCCTCATTTTTATCCTGTCTATACTATAGTATTTGAACTATTATCTTTCCCAAAGTATTCACAAAGTTAAAGTCCTCAAAACCAAACTCTTTTGTCACCGTAGATTCTGTTAAATATAATACTCCTTTTACTACTTCATCTTGAATTAGTGGAATAGCCATAACCGACTGCCAATTTGGAACACCTGTAACTGTATCATACTCAATTATTGTATCCCAATCTATCTTGCATACTCCCTGTTTACTATTAACTACAGATTTTATTATTTTTTCATTATAGGTATCTACATCCATCCACTCATTTCTGAAAATCACTCTTGAATATTTATCTTTGATTTTTTCACTGTCCATAATGAACAAAGTGCCCTTTTGCGCCTCTGTGATTTCAATAATTCTTCCAAGTAAACTATATATTTTATCTTCTCTTTCACCCTTTATATTTATAAGCTCAATTAATTCTATCATGGCAAGTACATTTCTATGATCTTGAATTGCATTGCCAGATATTATTCCAGTAAGCTTATCTGTTCTTTTAGCTTTTTTAGAGAATTCACTATTCCAAATAGCATACCTATTTCTTCCTTGTTCCTTTGCCACATATAAGGCTTGATCAACTCGCTCAACTAATTCCTCTTGCCACTCACCATGAAGTGGATAGGTAGCAACCCCCAAACTTACAGTGACATCTCGTCTATTGTCTAGTATTTTTTCTTCTTCTATTTTACATCGTAGTTTTTCAGCTATAAGCTGGGCATCACAAATACCTGTCCCTGGAAGAATAACAATAAACTCTTCCCCACCATATCTACCTACAATATCAGTTTCTCTTAAATTACTCATAACAACATCGCAAACCCTTTTTAATACATAATCTCCTGTGCGATGTCCAAACTTATCATTTACTAATTTAAAATGATCTAAATCATACATAATAAGAGAAAATTCACTACTTATTTGGCTGGATGCTTCAATTTGTTCGCCTAAAGCCTCCTCTAGATATTTTCTAGTAAGAGTTCCTGTCAATTTATCAATAGACGCACTTAATTTAAACTTGTATTTTTCAATTATTATACCTATAATTTTGCTAAGCTCCATACATTTTTTCATGCTATCCTTATTAATATTATTTAATTCCCTTTGTGATTCTATATATATATATCCAATTACATGCTTACTATCCTGAATGTTTTTTCTTCTTTCATTTTTAATAAACCCTTTTTCATTGGCATTTTCCATAACAATGGGAATACAAATAAAAGCTTTTAAAGTATTATGAATATTATTTATATCTCCATTTATATTTCTCTCTAGAGAATAGTCCGTTACTAGAACTGGTGTCTGCACACTTAGAATTTTAGATAATCCTTCTTGGTCTTGTGGAAGCTCATATCTTCTATCACTAGATGCAATAACTTTATATTCTTTATCATTGTCATCACCATTTATAATAATAGTTCCCCTTGTTGCTAGTGTTGTATAGCATAAATAATCCAGTATAAGTTCCAAGTTTTTAGAATTATCACCTTGTAAATTTTCTAGCACATCACTTATGTCATGGATATCTTCGTGAAGGGAAGATGAATATATCTTTTTTATAGATTTTATAAAATTCTTATTTTTTAAAATGTCTTTATGATTTACTCTCTCTAATAAATCTAATAACCCACCTTCATCACTTACATTAACGGGTTCAAATTCTAACATCGAACTATCTTTATTTTGCTTATAATGATTATTAATAATTAAAAATTTATTGAAAGGCTTCAAGGCATTATTTAACTTAACATAAGTCAATCTATATTCTGCTGGTAATTTAAAAATTATATCCTTTAATATTCCACAGGCCTCAAAATAATAAATTACCGCATATAAATAATCTTTTTTATCAAAATAATAATCACCCATTGAAGAGTATATTCTCCAATATACATCAACTTCTTTATATTTTTTCGAATATTTCAAGGCTTCACTGAAAATTTTAATGTTCTTCTTTTTTTCAATTAAACCACCAAGATAAAGTTTTTTAACATACAATCTATTGTCTTTTAAGTCAATATCAATATTTTTAATTTCACTAAGAAAAACAGATGCATATTCTTTTTTATCATTTTCATATAAATAAATTGCAACCTCGTAGAAAATATTAAGTTTGCTAGTCAATGAGGCTATTTTATCAACAATAGTTATAATGTTTTCAAGACTTTCAATTAATTTTGCATCATTTTTTTCTAAATGAAATTTTATATATTCATTTAAAACCTGTGCGTTCCATTTAAAAATACATTCATCATGATCATATATATCTAATGTTTTATTTATATAAAATTGGGCCTTGTTCAAATCCCCAAATTTATAATTAATCTGGGAAGCTACAAAGTAAAATTCACCTATTTCTTTTCCTTGGTTAGGATAATTCTCTAACTCTTTAAGGCAAAGTTCATAATATTTATATGCATTATCATAATAACCTAATTTCAAATTTGCACTAGAAATTGAACTATAACAATAAAACACATGGAATTCATCATCATACTTTTTGCATGTTTCTAGTGTCTCTATAAAATACTGTAAGGATATTTCATACTTTCCCATTGAAAAATATGTAGCACCTATATTTATTAAAGCAAGTACCACCTCTGAGCTCATATTATTTTTTTCACAGATATCCTTCATCTTTATAAAATATTTTATGGCTTTATTATCATCTTGATAGTAATCTCCATAAATAACACCTATTCTATTTAAAGATTTTATTATGCCCCTAATATTATTATATTTACTACATACCTCTATATTTTCTTCAAAAATCGCTAATGCTTTGTCAGCTCTACCACTTCTTAAATAATATAAGCCCTTATAGTTATAAAATTTAGTTTTCAGTTCTTCATATTCCCCAGTGCAAAGCTCTAAACAAGTGTTACATATAGTTTGTACACTTTTATAATCCTGCTTTATGTCATATACAGCAGCTAGGATTCCTTCACATCTAAGCATCCCTGAAACATAATCTACTTTGGAAAGCATAACCTTAATTTCTTCAATATAATATACAGTACTTTCTATATCATTTTTATTTAGATATACTTTTGCTACTTTAATTAAGCTATCTATTATGTACTTATGTAGCGCAGCATGCTGCTTATACTTTCCTATTGATAAATAGTATTTTATAGCTAAATCAATATGACCTTCTTGTTCGTGTAAATTAGCAAGATCCATAATGAGCTTTATATTTTTAATCGAATCAAAAGAATAGTCTAAAATAGATTCAGCTTTAGTTAAATTTTTTATTGCATCACTTCTATTTTTTAGAAGTTTCATTTTTTCAGCATTTTCAATGCAATAATCAATAATCTTTCCCTCTTGATTAGATTTTTCTAAATGATAAATTAGTTCATAAACATATTCTGTTCCACCCTTTTTATATTGATTTTCAAGTGCTACTGAGGCTAATCTATGCATAACTTTTCTATCTTCAAGCCTAATTTTCTCATACATAAGGCTTTTAAGAAATTTATTGTAAAAATCAAATACAAATCCTCTGTCCTCAATTTTTTTGCATAATATTCCCGAGGAAATAAGCCCTTCGATAGCTTTCTCTAAATCATTATTCTCATTTTTAATAAAGCTCTTAATTATTTCTAAAGAAACAGCGCTATTAAATATAGATATTACTGTTAAAATATTGTAATTTGTTTCTTCCATTTCTTTAACTTGATTTAATAATACTCCATGCATATCTGTAGGCACTATAAATTTAGAATATTCACAATCCCTACTCCAGCATCCATCTTCACTATCTACATAAATATACTTTTCATTAAAAAAGCTCTTTATAATTTCTTGCACAAATAACGGATTTCCCTTTGTCTTTTCATATATACTATCTGTAAACTTATAGGGTATTTCAGGCATACATAAAATATTTTGAATCATCTCACCTACTTCTTTTTCACCTAGTTCTTTTAAAAAAATATTAGTTTCACCACTATTGTGTGATATATTTTTTGTAAATTCTATAAATTTCTTATTTACTAAACATTCTCCATCACAATAGGATAATATGGTCATTATATTTTTATTAGGTGATTTTTTCCTTATAATATATTCCATTAGTTCTATAGTAAAATCATCCGCTAGGTGAAAATTATCAATAATTATAACTATAGGTTTACTGTTTATACACTCTTCTATAAATCCCATTGCGGAATGTATAAGTCTAAATTTTTCTTTATCACCACTTAATGATTCAGATGGAATTATGTTTTTTTTACCACCAAGTTCAGGTAGGAATTTAACTAATTCCGACTCATATCTTTCTAACACTTCTCCTTGGCATTCAGAAATAAATTGCTTTAATATATCTATAAAAGCCTTATTACTATCTTTAGTAGATGCATCTAGAGTAAAACTGCTATAAGCATTTACTTTTTTTAAAGAAAAGAGATATTTTAGTGAATCAAGAAAACGAGTTTTACCAATACCTGATTCTCCATGGATTAAAATAGTAGAATTATAATTGTTTTTATTTTTAATAGATTCGTAAATATCCATAATTTTATTAACTTCTTCATCTCTGCCTATCATTTTCAAATTAAAGTTCAATTTTTCTATTTCTTTTTTTCTATGCGGTACATACTGTTTATTAAAAATCATATTTATATCCATTACTAATTCTGAAATACTTCTATATCTTTTATCAGCATCACTATAGGTCATTTTTTCAATAATATTTTTAAAATCCACATTGAAATCCTCATTACTATTGAATATTTCTTCAAGTTTTACATCATCGAAAGATTTAATTTCATCATTAATGGAGATATTATAATCTTTACTTTTCATATACATAACAAATAATAATACTCCTAGAGAATATATATCGCTAAAAACACTACATATTTCCCCTTTTGATATTTCTGGTGCCTTAAAATAATCCACCTTATTTTCGTCCTTCCAAAACTCCTGCTTTTCAAGTTCAACTGTAGCAAAATCTTTAAATTTAATAGAAATTTTTTTATTAAAAACCGTATTTGAAACTATAATATTAGATAAATTTATATTTCCATAAATAAAACCCTTTAAATGAATATAATTTATACTTTGGCAAATCTCTATAAATAAATCTAATAATTCTTCACTTTGCATGTCCCCTACAATATCTAAAATACTAGTGTTATTTTGAAGGTATTCATTTGTGTAAAAATACACTTTATCATTTAATTTTTTATTATCTAAAAGATTAACCAAATTAAAATCATACACTGATATCATATTTTCACAGGATAGGTTAGTTAAACTCATAAACTCTTTTGTATAGAATTCTATTAATCCCTTTTGTAAATATTCTGAATTAAGAATATTTAATTGTATAGTATCATAATTTTTTATTATGTCATTAACTGCATAACTGGAAACTACTCTGTTTTGTTTTATACATTTTACTACTCTATACCTATTATTAATAATCTCCATTTCAATCACTTCCTCAATATCAATTAAATATTTACATTAATTCTAAAAATACACTTAATAAACTAAGCTAATATAAATAAACCATATTTCTTGTATATTATTATAAATTTAAATAAAAATATTCTATTTTTTCAATATTTTATAATGCCTTTAAAATTTGTACTTATCTATCATTATACCAAAGTAATATATGCTTTATCTTTTTTTATTATATAACGTCAAATATCAATACTAAAACAACATTTACAATGATATTGTTACATGAATAAAAAAAATATTAAAGAGACAATAGTAAGAATTATAAATATACTAGGTGGCCATCATCAGATTATTGGGAAGTTCAAGCCTTTAAAATGCGGTGAATGCAAAATACACTTTGCTTATTATAAAATTTGGAAAAAAGAACCTATACCCATAGATGAAATTACCTACTTTATAAAAGTAGAATAGTTTTTTTATATAAAAAATTCAGCTCTCATAAATATACTAAAAACACCCCCACTAATGGAGGTGTTTTTAGTATATAATACTGAGTTATGTTAGTATTTCATACCCGGTTTCAGTAACAAGTATGGTATGTTCCCATTGAGATGATAATGATCCATCTGTTGTAACTGCTGTCCAATCATCTTCAAGTACATCAGTTTCTGGACTTCCAATATTGATCATGGGCTCAATGGTAAAGGTCATATTAGGTAATATTATCATACCTTCTCTCCTTTTGCCTATATGAGCTACAAAAGGGTCTTCATGAAACTCAACCCCAACTCCATGGCCGCCATAATCATATACCACAGAATATCCAAGGCTCTCTGCATGCTCTTGGATAGCATTCCCTATATCTCCAAGAGTATTGTAAGGTTTTACCTGCTGCATGCCGAGTTCTAGGCATTCCTTTGATACACGGACTAAATCTATTGCTTCTTTAGAAGCTTCTCCTATTATAAACATTCTACTGGCATCCCCATAATAGCCATCTAGTATGCAAGTCACATCTACATTAACTATATCGCCGTCTTTTAAAACCGTGTCATCAGGTATACCATGGCATATTACATTATTTATTGACGTACATACACTCTTAGGAAAACCACCATAGCCTAGTGGTGCTGGATATGCATTATGCTCAACAGTATACTCATGCACCCAAGTATTTATTTCATTAGTAGTTACTCCAACTTTTATTCTCTCAGAAACCATGTCAATTACATCATGCGTTAGTTTACAACTTTTTCTAATACCATCTATTTGTTCCTCTGTTTTCATGATGTCCCTCGGTATTTTATAACCTACTTTTTTCTCTATATTACTTATAAATATATCCTGATCCATGTGACATTTTTTATATTTTTTACCACTGCCACACCAACAGATATCATTTCGTGTTAAAATAGTCATTATATTTCCTCCCAATTAGAATTATTCAAATATCAATGTTAACTACATTTATTTTTATATCCTAAGACATATGTTTATTTCTAAGCAAGCACAAATTTCAATGTTACATGCTATATTGATATTCTCACTTTTAATTATAGTTTATAATTGCAAGTATTCAACCTTATTATGCATATTTTTTTGTAAATCACCTTAATATAATGTATAAAATAATCAAATAAATAATTCCACCTATGCAATTAACTTAACATCTAATCATAATATGATGATTTAATTCATAACTGCTTTTACACCTGCCTCTATTATTTCATTACTGCCCCCCATTAGCATTCGGGTACTCTTCTCAGAATTTTCAGCTCTCCATACCGACCCACTCTCATTAAGATTATATTTCCCTTTGCTTGCTAATGCATCAGTTAACGGTAAAACTTCATAAACAAACTTATTATTATCAGTATATCTATGCACCCAAGTAGGTATATACGACACCTCACTTATTGTAATATCATTAGATAACTTACTCTTCTTAATTTCTATATTTACAATAACCCCATCCTCCGTGTATCTATTATTAGTTCTCTCATATTGCTGATTGGAAATAAAATTCCCCATTGAGTAAACCACCAAAGATCTTTTACCTGTTTTTTCTGAGGTTATAAATTCCATAGGTTGAACAACATGTGGATGACTTCCTAAAATAACATCTACCCCATAATCACATAGTGACCTTGCAATACTCTTTTGATGCACATTGGGCACTCTCTCATATTCATTACCCCAATGAATAAAGAAGATAATTGCTTGTGCGCCTTGACTTTTCATTTCATCAATTTGTGTTTTTATTTTATTTAAATCCTCATCAATATGTTCATAACTAAACGTATTTAATAAATTTACAACGTCACTAGGTATTTCTATTGCGTTTAGTGTCTTCCTTTCTCCCTTTCTTGGTGTTTCATAACTATAGCTTATAAATCCCATTTTTATGCCTTTAACCTCTTGTATTAGGTAAGGCTTTTTATCTACACTTTCCCTTGCTCCAATTTCTTTAATATTTCTCTTTTGAAGTTCTGACATAGTGCTAAAAACCCCCGCACTACCCCTATCTATAGTATGATTATTAACTATAGATAAAATATCAAAGCCACTGTCTACCATTGCATCTGCTATGCTACTTGGAGAATTAAAACTAGGATATCCTGTATACTTCTGGTTTTCTCCAGCTAAAGTGGTTTCTAAATTTGCTAAAGCAATATCGCCTGAAATTATATGTGATTTTACATATTTAAAATTATTGTAGAAATTATACTCTCCTGTAGCCTCATCTAATTGTGCTTTTAACTGATCCTCATGAATTATTATATCGCCTACCGCTACAATGTTTGCAACATCATATTCTAGATTTTTATTTACAGTTAAATTCTCTTTAACCTCTAGATCTTTAATCTCTTGCTTTTTAATACCCTCATTTTTGCTTATTTGATAATTATCACCTTGGATATTGATAATTAATGTACTGATAATGGAGGCTATAAAGATGCATATGATTATTAGTATTTGATTTGATTTTTTCATAATATATCACCACTTTACAAATTAATTAAATGAAAATTAGTTATAATTAACATTATACCATTTTGTAGCATAATTGTATAATATTTGTAAATATATTTATTTCATATTTCGAACAGTATTGTATATATTTTTACTAAAAAATACATATTTTGTTTTAAAATATATTATATGTATGTTCTTTGTAATTAATAGTGTGATTTTAAATATAAATGGTGTAAAATATATTGAAATGACTTAATTTTTTATGCTAAGGGTGTGATATATTTATGCGACTTGTACCAATCGAATTTGCAAAACCAGGAAATTATTTGGCCAAAACTATATTTGATAACGATGGACGGGTTTTATTAAGAGAAGGTGTTATATTAACGGAAACTTTCTTAGTAAAAATTAAACGGTTACAGATTTATTCTGTATATATTAATGATGAATATAGCGAAATTATAATTGAGGATATTATAAAGCCTGAACTCCGTCAAAATGCTATAAAAGCTATAAAAGAAACCTTCTATAGTTTTGAAAAATATGATTTATATTCAAATAATATAAATTTCAACGAAAAAAAATTTGCGAAAGAAAAACATGCCTATTTTGAATCTATAGGAAGTATTGCTAGAGATATAATTGACGAAATTATAAGCAAGAAAAACGTAATGATTAATTTAGTAGACATTAAAAGCATGGATAATTATACCTACCAACATAGTGTAAACGTAGCTGTAATATCTCTAGTGTTGGGTGTTCAATTACAGCTAAATCAAAATGACCTTTATACTTTATGTATGGGCGCATTAATACATGATATAGGTAAAGTTCTTATTCCAGTAGATATAGTACTAAAGCCTGGTCCCTTAACTGATGAAGAATTTGAAACTATAAAAGAACATACTACAAAAGGCTATGATTATTTAAAAGGATGCTTAGATATATCTGCACCCTCTAGAATCGTGGCACTTCAGCATCATGAAAAAATGAATGGATCCGGATATCCAGATAATATAAAGGATAAATCTATAAACAGATTTGCGAGAATTGTTGCTATTGCAGATGTATATGATGCACTTACTTCGGACAGGCCTTATCGAAAAGCCATGAATCCTAATGATGCTGTAGAATACATACTTTCCCATGGTGATACTCAATTTGATTATGAAATGGTTAAAGCATTTTCAAAGGCAGTTGTTCCTTACCCACCTGGAACACTAGTAAGACTAAGCACTGGTGATATAGGTGTGGTAACAGCTATATTCCCTAATTTTGCTTTAAGACCTCAAGTTAAAATCATAAAGAAGGGAACCAATGTCAATGCACAAGAGATTGGTGAAACTGTTTCATTGATAAAACAGTTAGATATTGTAATCGAAAATATTGAATTTGTAATTTAATATTTGTATGTAATATTTGTATTTAATATTTGTATGTAATATTATAGAGGATATTCTGAAATATCATAATATCCTCTATAATATTAAAAATCATTAATTAATTTGCTTTCCTATATATTACTGATTATATAATCCTTTTAAGATACTCATATTTATTAGTACCTGCATTAGCTACCAAGTTATTATTAGCTATTTCAGTAGCTTCTTCCATATTTTTCGCCTTAAACGTTATAGTTCCACCATTTCTATTGTACCTTCCCCCACAAATTAAATACTTAGAAGAATGATTAACCTTATTAGTACTAGCAGTATACGTTATTGCTAAACTATCACTACCCTCTTGCGAATAATTTATCTTAACCCATAAATCCTTTGTTTCCATATTGTTTTACCCCCAGTTAAATAATCCACTAAAGTGGTGCTTTAAAAATACAGCTTCTCTGTAAATTCATGCTGTTATAAAATACAATATATATATATATTTAAAATACTTTACAGGTATTTTTACTTTTAAAACTATATTCATATTATAGCGAACGTTTGTTCGCAAGTCAATAGATTTTATAAATTTTTAATAATAGTGAATAAAAATTAATAGGCACAGGTTTAAAGTATGTTTTATACCCTAAGCCTGTACCCAGTTCCCCAAACAGTTTCAATATATTGAGGAACAGACGTAGATACCTCAATTTTCTCTCTAACTCTACCAATATGTACTGTAACAGTTGCAGTATCTCCTATAGCATCAAATCCCCAGATTCTTTCAAATAATTCCTCTTTGCTAAATACTCTATTAGGGTTTTCGGCCAGATACAGCAATAGTTCAAATTCCTTTTGTGCTAGATTTATTTCAATGCCGTTCATAAATACTTGTCTGCAGTCTTTCCTTATTTCTAGGCCTCTTATTATAACTGTACTATTAGGGGCTTCACTCTTAAATTTGTTTTTTATTCTTTCATAATTCCGAAGATGCGACTTAACTCTAGCAACTAATTCGCTGGGGTTAAATGGCTTTGTAATATAGTCATCCGCACCAAGACTAAGCCCCTTTATTTTATCAATATCTTCTTTTTTTGCAGAAACCATCAAAACCGGAATATCCTTTTCCTCTTGGAGACTACGTAGAATAGTATATCCATCAATTTTAGGAAGCATAACATCAAGAATTAACAAATCAAATTTGTTTGTTTTTAATGCATTTAACCCATCCACACCATTGTTACAGATTTTAACTTCAAATCCCTCAATCTCTAAATAGTCTTTTTCAAGTTCAGCAATGCTTTCATCATCTTCGACTATTAAAATTCTCTTCATATTAATCCTCTACCCTTCTGATATTTTTCCAAATGACATCAAAATACTTGTACCCTTGCTTTCATGGCTTATAGCCCATATTTTCCCTTTGTGTCCCTCCACAATTTGTTTTGCAATGGCAAGTCCAAGTCCACTTCCATTCGCTTCACTCCTTGCAGTATCTGCTCTATAAAACCTGTCAAAAATTTTATTTGCATCATTCTTATCAATGCCAGAACCGTTATCTCTTATCTCAATAATAATACTAGAATTAGTTTCCCTAAGTAGTATAGTAATTTCACCTTTCTCTTTATCCATATATTTACGAGCATTATCAATAATGTTTAGTATAACCCTCATCAGTCTTTCTCTATCAATCTTAACGTATATTGATCCTTTTAAGTCATTTATCAAAGAAATCTTTATATTATATTTTTCAAGTTCAATTGTACTTTCATGAATACAGTAATTAAAGTAATCTATAATATCTGTTTTTTCAAAGTTAAAGGGAAGCTGACTTAAATCTAATTTTGAATATAAAAGTAAATCATTAATCATAACATCCATACCCTCAGCTTTAGAATAAACAGTCTTTAAATATCGTTCTGCTTTTTCAGGAGTATTTGCCACTCCATCCAAAATACCTTTAACATAACCTTTTATTGAAGTTAAAGGAGTTTTAAGATCATGGGATATACTAGAAACTAACATCTTCCTATTATCATCATACTTTTTTTTCAAACTAACAGCATCCTTAAGTTGTATTCTCATCTTTTCAAAATCAGCGCATAACTCCACAATTTCTTGGTCTCCAGCTTCAATTATTTCCAGACTTAAATCCCCTTTACTAATATCTCCAACCGCTGTCTTTAAAAGTGATAAGGGTTTTATTATTCTTTTTGAAAGCAGATAAGACATAAATATGTTGACCCCTATAAAAGTAACAAGGAATACACCAATGATAAATATAATAAATATTTCAAGGATACCTGCATACTCAAAAGTTGGTGCCAATAATATGGCACTACCTAACGCCTCATCCTTGAACCTAATTGGTGCTACTTCAACTCTGTAATCAACAGCATCAATTTCAACTACTTTTCTTTGTGATTTAACTTTAGATTCTAATAAACATTTTTCTATATCTATTTTATTTACATCCTTAGATGTGAAAATAGCAGTATTGTTTTTAAGAATTATGAGCTCTCCATCGATATTGGACAGCTTTTGGTACAAATACTTCTGATAGACTGGATCTTCCATATCCTCAGAATTTTGTTTCCATATAGCACTTTTAGTATTAGACAGTTCCGTTTTTATAAACATAAATTTTTTAAAATTATCATAACTTACATCCTTATTAAAAACTCTTGAGGAAACAAAAACAAATAAGAATGCTGCTATAATAGTAATGAAAAAAGGAATTACTATAGTTATAGTATTAGAAAGAATTAACCGTTTTTTTATATTCATTTTTCCACCTCAAAAATCCACTGAGTTCACTTAAAAGCGACTTCTAAAATTCTTTTTTATCAAATAAATAATATCCTGCTGTAAAAAATATTATACCATAACTGAGCATCATCATAAACTGAAGAAAAATTTTAAAAGTTGGAATAGTTTCCATAATAAATAGTGTATACCAACTCATCATAGATGTAATAAACACCCCCGAAAATCTATAGAAAATTATCCCTAATCCTTTAAAAGCGACGAAAACAAAAATTGACAGAAAAAATACACCTATACCACTTCTAATTATGTTTGCAAAAAATGCAATAATTATTGATAAAATCACCATAGGTAGCAGTGTAACAATATAAGAAATCAGGATTTTAATAACACTACTAAATGTGAAGGAATTTGAATTAAAAAAGCACCCAGCGAGTATTGAAAAAATCATTAAAAATAAAAGGTTTGCAAGGATGAATAACATAATTGCAGTTAACTTCGCCGTATAAAATTTTAACCTTGTGATGGGCCTTGTAAGTGCAATTTTCATAGTGTTTTGTGAAAATTCTCCCGAAAAACTTTCTATTGTTACAAGTGCCGTAAATAGGGGAAGAATTGTATTAACAACTATAGATAGTACAAGTATAGGAAAATCCATACTTGAGACCCCTCGAAGTCCAAAACCAGTTCTTAATACTAGCATAGACAACTGCCCTAGTATTATGAAAATAAGTGATATAATTACTGCAACTAAAACTTTTTTCCTTTTATATAATTTTTCAATTTCATTTAATAAAGTAGCTTTAAATTCTACCATTTCTTTCTACCTCGCTAACAAAATAATTTTCTAGTGACGAATAATTATTTAATATATTTTTCATTGTGTCTACATTAAGCATTCGTCCATTATATAATACACCAATATGGGTACAAGTAAGTTCAACATCGTGGATAAGATGGCTTGAGATAAAAAATGTGGCATTTTCTTTTTCTACCAAATCTTTTATTATATTTCTCATAGATATCATACCTTCAACGTCAAGCCCATTTAGTGGTTCATCTAGAATAATTACTTCTGGCCGTGGTAAAATTGCAGCAGCTATTCCTAGTCTCTGCTTCATACCAAGCGAAAATTTTCTTGGTTTTTCATTTTTGTATTTTAACATTCCTGTCATTTCTAAAACTTCATGGATTCTCTCTTCATCAACATCTTTATAATATCTCGAAACTTGTTTTAAATTTTCATAAGCTGTTAAATAAAGATAGGATTCTGCAGTTTCTATAATACAACCTACGCTTTTCATTACTTTCTCGTATTCTTCCAAAACACTATGCCCCAGTATTTTGACATCGCCACTGTCTGGTTTTATAAGTCCAGTCATTATTTTCATAGCAGTAGTTTTACCAGCACCATTAGGTCCTAAAAACCCAAAGATTTCACCTTTATGTATATCAATATTAATATCTGTTATCCCTCTTCCATTCTTATATACCTTGGAAAGGTTTTTAATTTCAATAACTTTCTCCATTTATATACCCCCAAAATTACTGCCACATTTAAATAAATAGTAAGTCAGTTTTTTACTGTATTTGACTTGCTATTTATTTTCATATGCCTTATTTATTATTAGTTAAAAACTTTACTGTATTGATCGTTAAATAACATGTTGCCACTTCTGCTTTCATTTATGTTAAAATATATTTGTGCTGAACCTTGGTCTATTGATATATTACCTTTGATGGTATCATTTGAAGAGTCTTTTGCATTAAATGCCCCATTCAACTGCTGATCCTTTTCGAATTTTACATCAAACTTAAAGTCTTTTTTATTCGTTGCGTATTCTTCGTATCCCTTCGTATATTCTTCATAATATCTTCCACTAATACTGTTGTCGTCTACTGTAGTAACATCTATGAATTTTTCGCCTATTTTTACGAATTTATTATCCTTTTCTATTAAAATATTTGTTTTATATTTTCCTATATATTTTTCTGGATTAGATAATTTGTTATAATCTTTTTCTATATTTTTTTCTACTTTTTTACCAGTAAGATTAGGTTTACTAACTTTAGTTGAGTTGACATTGGTTAATTTTCCTAATATCTCGAATGTTAATTTGTGCTCTTTGCCAATTGCATCTTTACCAGAAATCACTCCACTGCCAAGAATACTTTGAATTAATCCATCTTTAGTTGTTACCATATTTCCCTTAACTTCTTTTATAAATATATCATTTGTTATTTTAGGCATACTACTCTCATTATTAGGATTATTATTATCAAATGCCTGCTTAGACGAAAGCGATACCACCGCATTAATAAGTGCCGGTATTTGAGTTTCACTTAAAGAGCCAGATAAAGTCTTCGTTCCATCTGCATTTTCAGTAACTACAACGGCATCTTTTAAATTACCCACTATAGCATCTGCAATTTTTTCTATATCTCCTGCTCTTTCTTCTTTAAAAGGGTTTTTTGATGTTGCATTTTCATGAGGATTTATAAATTCAGTTGAATAATAAACATTTTGTTCGCTACCTTTATATATAGAACCTTTTTTATCAGAGTAATTATAACTTTCTGTCTTTTTCGAACCATCAAGTCCTGTTGTTAGAGTTTCCTTTGCTCCAGTTGATACATCAACTTTATAAAGTGCATCCTCAGAAAAAATAACATTACCATTGTCCTTTAGACTAACTGACATGTCAGCAGTATAACTTGAAAGTTTAGTGGTGCAACTTTCTGCTGTATATTTAAATGAATCTTTAAGTTGATCATATCCACTTTTGGTTAATACTTGAGCCATAGCTGTAGTTGTAAACATTATAGTACCTATAGCAAAACTTATAATTGTTGCGGTTTTCTTTTTTAATTTCATTATATAAAATCCCCTTTTGTTTTAAATTTGCTTTTGAACATGGAAGCCTTCCATAATTCTATTTTAAAGTACATGTCTCTACTTTTCATAAACAAATTATAAACAAAGTATAAACTTTATTACTATTTATGGCAAAGGATCTCTAGTTCCTTTTATAACTATAATAAATAAGAAAATAAAGCAATTTAAATTGTAGATTTAAATAAAAATGTAATAATTATTATATTGAAGAATATAGTATATAAACAATGCAAATTACAATTGTAATTGAAATGGAGGATGATATAACAATGGTTGAAATTCCTAAAATATCAAATGCTGAATGGGAAGTAATGAAAATAATATGGAATAATCCCGAAATCTCATCAATCAATATTATGCAGCATCTAAAAGATAAATCCCAGTGGAAACCAGCAACAGTTAAAAGCCTGATAAACAGATTGTTAAATAAAAATGTAATTGGATTTAATAAATTAGGTTATGAATACTTCTATTTTCCTTTGATATCAGAAGATGAATGCATAAAATTAGAAAGTGTGTCCTTTGTCAATAGGGTATTTAATGGCTCTATTAAATCTATGCTTTTAACCTTCGCCCAGTCAGAGGAAATATCCGAAACAGATATAGCAGAATTAAAAAACATACTAGAACAATCAAGTAAAACGAAAGGTTGATGTGTATGGTTATAGTAAATATATTTGATAAGATTGTACTTTCATCTTTAATTGGTGGTGTAATCGTACTAATAATATTAATTGCTAAAACAATATTTAAAAATAAATTAAGTCCAACTTTTCATTATTATATATGGTTAATCTTGCTCATAAAATTAATAATTCCTTTTGGACCACAAACCCCTTTAAATATTTCTAATCTATATGAAAATTCATATGTGCAGTCCACAATAAATGAAAGCAACCAGAAATCACAAATTAACTGTTCAGAGCAACTTATTAGTTCTAACTTAGGGGATTCAATATCAATAAGTGCTTTTGAGACTTCAAATAAAAGTTTAATTAAGCAATCTATGAATATACCTTCAAACACCAATATTAACATGAAAAAAATATTCTGTACAATATGGTTCTCTGGGATTTTGTTATTAATATGTATATTATTTGCAGGACATAAAAAGCTCAGAAAAATCATTAGAACTTCTATAAAAACTGTAACTATCGCACATAGTGAACTCCTATATGACTGCATGAAAACTATGAATATAAGAACTGAGGTAGAGCTCTCATATTCTACAAAAATAGTCAGTCCTTCCTTATGTGGACTAATTAAACCAACGATACTAATTCCATTGAGTGTAGAGGTTAATGTTTGTGATGAGGAATTTAAGTATATAGTAATGCACGAATTAACCCATTTGAAAAACAAAGACATGTTTATAAATTGGGTTATAACACTGTTGTCAATTATTTACTGGTTTAATCCAATTTTACTCTATGCCTTTCATAGAATGAGACAAGACTGTGAGTTCTCCTGTGATAGTGGAGTGATTTCACTTTTAGAGCAAGGTGGTCATCTGGAATATGGTAATGCATTAATACGAGTATTAGAGCTGGCTCGCAGCAGTAATAGACTTATTGGGACTACCCCAATGGTTATGAATAGTTCAGAATTAAAAAGGAGGATTATTATGATTTCAAAGTATAAAAAGATAAATATTAAGGGTATATTACTTGGTTCAGTAGTTGTCATAATTATAGGAAGCCTAGGAATTGCACTAAACTCTTCAAATATAAGCTCAGATAAAAATATCGGTAAAGCTACAGTATTGAAAGTGAAAACGCCAGTGGTATCTTCTAAAATTACAGTTAATAGTACACCAAATGCGTCAGCACTTACTCTAAAAAAATCATCAAAAGCTAATACAAATCCTATAGTACCATTTTCATCTGACATAGTGATTTATAATAGTCATCCTGATGAAGCTTACCCCTCTGGAATAAAAGTAACTGATGTAGGTGCTTTACTCAATGATAAGCTTATTAGTGAAGGTTTTAATAGCCATTTCATAAAAATTGACCCATCTACAGATTATAATAAATCATATCAAACTTCACGTGACTTAATAACAAAAAATGTAAAGTCATATTCAAATACTATTTTATTAGACATACATCGTGATATAACGGTAAAAAACAAATCTGATGCGGTAAAAATACATTTTGACCTTACTAAAAAGAGCCCTCACTATAAAACAAATAAGAAACTCGTAGACAACCTAATAGCCAATATTAAAACTACAAGTGGAATTAAATCAGAAATATACTTGTATACCTTTGGAATATCTTATTTTAATCAAGATTTATCTAACAATTCGGCTCTTATTGAGCTTGGAAATGATAAATCCAGTGACAGTGAAATTGAAGCCTCTGTAAATGCACTGGTTTCTGCATTAAAGATTACTCAAAAGATTTCATCTAACTAATTATAATTTACTAGGCAATGAGAAAGCAGCAGTTATTGAGTTAGGCAATAGCACTAATATTATTGAATAAGCAAAAAATAAGCAGTCTTTCAAGCGTATTTGAGGTGTAATAATTTTATTACACCTCTAAATTATTTCTTATTTTATTTTTATGAAGTATTATTTTTCCCCCATTTTAATTATTTTTTCTGTACAACTCTCCATAGCTGAAATAACTGAGCCCCTAAAATTATTTTTTTCTAAATTATATACTGCCGCTATAGTAGATCCCCCTGGTGAGCATACATTATCTTTAAGTTTTCCCGGATGCTCTCCAGTATCAAGCACCATTTTAGCTGCCCCTAGCACTGCTTGAGCTGCCATTCTATATGCTTTATCTCTTGGCATACCTTGGAGCACAGCCCCATCGCCTAATGCTTCAATAAACATATACACGTAAGCAGGAGATGAACCGCTTACCGCAGGAACTACATCAATAATATTTTCCTCTAATATTTCTATTTTACCAAAGCTTTCAAATATATCTATTACCTCTTGTAATTCTTCTTTAGTTACATTTTTATTAGCACACAACGCACTCATTCCCTCACCTACAAGCGCAGGAGTATTTGGCATAGTTCTTACTACCTTCGCAGAGGCTCCTAGTGCATCCCTCATACCATCTAGTGGTATACCTGCAGCTATTGTTACTATAATTACATCCTTCTTTAAATATAGTTTTATTCCCTCAATAACCTCAAAATACTTTTCAGGCTTTATAGCAAGTATTACTATATCAGCATACTTTGCAACTTCTACATTATCATTAGTTACTAAAATATTATATTCTTCTTTTACCTTATCTAAGTTCTTATCTGATGGATTACTTGCTATTACCTTTTCACTAGGAACTAAATTCGATTTTACTATCCCACCTATCATAGCTCGCGCCATATTTCCACAGCCTATAAATCCTATTGTTTTATTCATCTACCCACTTCCTCATAAGTAATTTTTTAAAATAATACTAATTATATCACTAAATAGTACATTAAAATAAATAATAGACCATCAAAATAATCTATTTATTAAATTATTATAAAAACATATTTTTTGCATATATTTTATAAATTTGGTTATATTATTATTGAAATGTAAAATAGAAATAGGAATAACAATTAATAATTGTTACTACCCTTAAACGATACAAGGAGGTTTATTCAATGTCACATAAAGATAACAAAAATAGCAAAGATAATAAAAAGGCTAATCCAAAAACAAAACAAGAATTATCTAAAATGAAAATGGAAACTGCCAATGAAATAGGAGTTTCTAAAGAGTCCAAGAAATTAGGAAAAGAAACAAAGTAGTTTTAAAGGGAGATGTATCGTGGGCATCTCCCTTTACTTTATTAAATAAAATTATAATTACAATATTCTTCCCCTTAATATAAGTGCGCTTATCTTTCCTTAGCTATAAAATATAATCCTAATATTTCTGGTCCCGTATGAGATCCTATTGCCGTTCCTACATAATTTAAAATGACATCTTCAACATTTCCATTTTCGCGAACCAACTCCTCCAGAGTCAATGCATCTTCAATGCAATCCCCATGGCCTATGGCAATAACTTGTTTTACATTTGGGTCTGATCTTTCTATGAATTTTTCAGCTAAGGTGTGTATTGCCTTTTTTCTTCCTCTACATTTAGAAAAAGGAATTAGTCGTCCATCATTATCCATAAACAAAACAGGTTTTATATTAAGCAAAGTACCAACTGTTGCAGCAGAACTTGAAATTCTTCCACCTCTTTTTAAATGATTTAAATCATTAACTGTAAACCAATGGTTAATTCTAAGCTTGTTTTCCTCTAGCCAGGTAACTATTTCATCTTTTGTTTTTCCTTTTTTTAACATTTCATAAGCATAATAAACTAAAAGTCCTTGCCCAAGACTTGCACATTTACTATCAACTATACTTATATTAGAATCAGGGAACTCTTCAAGTATAGTTTCTTTTGCTAAATTTGCACTATTTATAGTTCCGGATATTCCAGAAGACATAACAATATATATAATAGGCTTTCCTTCCTTCACATACTTTCTAAAAACCTCTTGATATCTTTGGCTATTTATCTGTGAAGTAGTAGGCATTTCTCCTTGCCTTAATGCATCATAAAAGTCTTTACGAATAAATTTTTTACCAAAGTCATCCTCTATTGTTTCACCTTTAAAATTGCACACTAAACCTATGGGTACTATATTTTCTTGCCCTATATAATCTAAAGGTAAATCGCATCCTGAATCTATTACTAAAATTGTGTCACTAAGTGTTTTACTCATAACTTAATTCCCCTTTACCCTTCTCATAAATATTATTCTCTACTCTATTATGTATGATTTATACATACACTTCAATACCAAAAAAAAAGAAAAGCATATATACTTTTCTTAAACACCTAGAAATCAGCCTTTTATTCAACCTTTAATCTTATTAATTATTCTACTACCTTGCCAATCTTTCTAAATTTGTAGTATCTCTTAGTAAGTAATGATTCTATAGGTTCCCATATTAATCTATTAATTGATTCCTCTAAATTACGTTTAATGCTGGCTGCCATCTCATCTACATTTGTATGCGCTCCACCTAGAGGTTCTTTTATAATTCTATCTATTATTCCAAATTCAATTAAATCTTGAGCTGTTATTTTCATTACATTGGCTGCTTCTTTTGACCTACTCGCATCTTTAAATAATATAGAAGCAAAACCCTCTGGTGATAAAATAGAATAAATCGCATGTTCTAACATCCAAACCTCATCTGCTACAGCCATTGCTAAAGCTCCACCACTTCCACCCTCTCCTATAACTATTGAGATTATTGGGGTTTTTAATGTTGACATCTCCATAAGATTTCTAGCAATTGCTTCTCCTTGGCCTCTTTCTTCTGCACCAAGTCCACAATATGCCCCTGGGGTATCCACAAGGCAAATAACAGGTCTGCTGAATTTTTCCGCCTGTTTCATAAGTCTTAAAGCTTTTCTATATCCTTCAGGACTAGGCATACCAAAGTTTCTCTTTATGTTTTCCTTAGTATTATTTCCCTTTTGTTGAGCTATAACAGTTACAGGAATACCACTTAAATATGCAATTCCACCTACAATAGCCGCATCATCTCCATAATATCTATCTCCATGTAGCTCAATAAAGGAGTCAAAGATTAGGTTTATATAATCAAGAGCAGTAGGCCGCTCTACAAGTCTTGCTATACTTACCTTATCCCAAGCAGTTAAATTTTTATAAGCTTCCTTTTGCATATTATAGAGCTTAACTTCCATTTGCCTTATTTCTTTTTCTAAATCCAAATTTTGGTCTGTTGCTAAATTTTTTAATTCATCTATTTTACTCTTAAGTTCGTACATGTGCTTTTCAAAAGGTAAAGTAACCATAAAATCTCACTCCCAACGTGTTACTATTAGCTATGAATGAATTTTTAGTATCTCCGTTAAAGTATCCTTCATAGCTTTTCTATCAACTACCTTATCTATAAAACCCTTTTCAAGCAAAAATTCTGCCCTTTGAAAGCCCTCAGGCAATTGCTGCTTTATTGTTTGTTCAATAACTCTTTTACCTGCAAAACCTATTAATGCATTAGGCTCAGCTATTATTATATCTCCAAGCATTGCAAAACTCGCTGTAACTCCTCCGGTAGTTGGATCTGTAAGAACAGTTATATAAAGGCCGCCCTTTTTATTATGCCTTGCAATCGCCGCACTAGTTTTCGCCATTTGCATTAGAGAGTATATGCCTTCCTGCATCCTAGCCCCCCCTGAAGCTGTAAATATAATAATTGGTTTTTTGGTTTCTGTAGCTTTTTCAATAGCCCTTGTAATTTTTTCCCCAACAACAGATCCCATACTTCCCATCATGAAATTACTATCCATTACTGCAATTATTGTATCCTGACCATTTATCTTTCCTTCTCCAGTTATTACAGCTTCATTTAATAATGTTCTATCTCTTAACTCTTGAAGTTTTTCTTCATATCCATCAAAATCTATTGGATTATCTGAAATCATATTCTTATCGTATTCTATAAAAGTTCCACTGTCTATGGTGTAATTTATTCTTTCTCTAGAACCAATTCTGAAATGGGTTCTACAATTTTCACAGGTCATTATACTGTTTTCTAAATCCTTACTGTAAAGTATCTTACCGCAAGTTTCACATTTAACCCACATTCCGGTGGGGATATTAGGTTTTTTTTCGCCATCTTCATCTTCTGTGTTTTTAACCTCAATATATCTACTCTTTTTAAATATACGGTTAAACTCAAACATATAACTACCCCTTTCTAAAAACACACTACACTACCTACAATGGATGCATGCATTTAGCTACTTTTTAAAGATCCTTAAATTCTTTACTTATAAAACTAGTATCAAATTTTCCTTTAATAAAGTTTTCATTATTTATTATTTTAAATTGGAAATCTATATTAGTATCAACACCTTCTATTATAAATTCCCCTAAGGCCCTTCTCATTTTACATAGCGCCTCGTTTCTATCTCTTCCATGAACAATAAGTTTCCCTATCATAGAGTCATAAGTAGGTGGAATTTTGTATCCTTGATATGCCGCACTATCAATTCTTACTCCATTTCCTCCAGGAAGATGAAGTGATTTTATTTCACCTGGACAAGGCATAAAATTTCTATTAGGATTTTCTGCATTTATCCTACATTCTATAGCATGCCCCTGAATTTTTATGTCCTCTTGTTTATATTTGAGCACTTGTCCCGAAGAAATGTTTATCTGTTCTTTAACCAAATCTACCCCAGTGATCATCTCTGTTATTGGATGCTCTACCTGTATACGAGTATTCATCTCCATAAAATAATATTTTCCATGCTTATCTAATAAAAACTCTATAGTCCCAGCATTTTTATAATTAATAGATTTAGCCGCCTTAACCGCAACCTCACCCATCTGTTTTCTAAGTTCTCGGGTCATTGCAGCTCCTGGCGCCTCTTCTATTACCTTCTGATTTCTCCTTTGAACAGAACAATCACGTTCACCAAGATGAACAATATTTCCATGCTCATCTGCAAGTATTTGAAACTCTATATGTCTTGGCTCTTCAATAAATTTTTCCATGTACATCGTGTCATCACCAAATGCAGTTTTTGATTCTGCTCTTGCGGTATTATATGCAGGTATAAGATCTTCTTCTTTTGTAACAACCCTTATCCCACGTCCGCCTCCACCTGCTGAAGCCTTTATCATTACAGGGTATCCTATTTTTTGCGCAGAACTTATTGCTTCTATTTCAGAGTCAATTGATCCATCTGACCCAGGAACTACTGGCACACCAGCTATTATCATAATTTCTCTTGCCTTTAACTTGTTACCCATATTATCAATATTCTGGGAACTTGGCCCTATATATTTTATATTACATTCCTCACACATCTGTGCAAACTTACTATTTTCAGATAAGAACCCATAACCCGGATGAATTGCCTCTGCACCTGTAAGCACTGTGGCACTTAAAATGTTTTGCATATTTAAATAACTATCCTTCGATTTAGCAGGTCCAATACAAACTGCCTCATCTGCCATTTGTGTATGAAGAGCAGTTTTATCAGCCTCAGAATATACTGCCACAGTTTGAATACCCATTTCATGACAAGCCCTAATTATTCTTACTGCTATTTCGCCTCTATTAGCAATTAATATCTTCTTAAACATATTATTTACCTTCCCTGCACTCAAAATTATTATTCAATCCCTACTGCAAACGTAATTTCAGCTTCTGCAACCTTTTCTCCATTTACTGTAGCTACTGCCTTACCAATTCCAACAGGTCCCTTCATTTTGATTATTTCTACTTCCAGTCTAAGCACATCTCCAGGAACAACTTTTTTTCTGAATCTAGCTTTATTTATTCCACCAAAGTAAGCAATTTTACCTTTATAGTCTTCCATACTTAAAAGTGCCACTGCTCCAACCTGTGCTAGAGCTTCAATAATTATGACTCCTGGTAGTATAGGCTCCGCTTTAAAATGACCTTGAAAGAAATACTCATTCATAGTAATATTCTTATAGCCTACAGCTCTTTTTCCTGGCTCTAATTCCTCTATTTTATCCACAAATAAAAATGGATATCTATGAGGGATAATCTCTTGAATTTGTTTTATATTTAAAGTAGTACCTTTTATATCTTCCATATACATTCTTCCACCTTTCTAAAAATTAAATCAATGGACAACTGATATTTTAAAATTGACTTTTAGCACCTATTTTTTACGTATTTTAAATAGTGGCTGTCCGTACTCTACCATATCTTCATTTGAAACTAATACTTCTACAACTTCTCCATCTACTTCACTTTCAATCTCATTCATAAGCTTCATAGCTTCTAAAATACAAAGAATATCTCCCTTTTTAACTACAGAACCAATTTCAACAAAGTTTTGTAATTCTGCGCTAGGTGAAGAATACACAGTCCCAACAATAGGTGATTTAACTATAAATATATTTTTATCTGGTATTATCTCGGCTACATTTTCAATAGCACTAGCTGTTTTGCTATCTAGGTTTTCTGCTATCATTGGATTGGTAGCTATATTTTTGCTAGTTATTGA
This sequence comes from Clostridium sp., assembly GCF_050717535.1. GTDB lineage: Bacteria > Bacillota > Clostridia > Clostridiales > Clostridiaceae > Clostridium_AD. The sequence continues at coordinate 23,092 of NZ_JBOITM010000084.1, read as the reverse complement.
ATCCTCAATAACTGATTTAGCAGGCACTTCCGATGCAGGCGCTCTCTCTACCACTACCTGCTTCTCTTTTTTCTCCATCTTTATTTTAATACCTTCTGTCTCAATTTCAAATAATGTAAGCTGTGAATCACTAACGGTTTTTATTAACTCTTCAATATTTTTATAATCCATAATTATTTACCATCCCATTTTTCAAATAATATTGAAGCATTGTGACCACCAAATCCTAGTGAATTTGACATTGTATATTTAAGCTGCTGCTCTCTTCCAATGTTTGGAACGTAATCTAAATCACAATCTTCATCTGGAACACTATATCCTATAGTTGCTGGTATAAAACCTTCTTCTAAGGCTTTTATACATACTATGGCTTCTATTGCTCCTGATGCTCCAAGTAGGTGTCCAGTCATAGATTTTGTTGAACTTATAGGTATTTTATATGCAGATTCTCCAAAGGCAGATTTTATAGCTACAGTTTCAAACTTGTCATTGTATGGAGTACTTGTTCCATGTGCATTGATATATGATACTTCGCAAGGCTTAACATCTGCATCTTTAAGCGCCATTATCATTGCTCTTGCTGCACCATCGCCATCTGGTGATGGTGAAGTAATATGATAGGCATCACAAGTTGCACCATAACCCTTCATCTCAGCATATATTTTTGCATTTCTTTTTTTTGCATGCTCTAAAGATTCAAGTATAACTATACCTGCGCCCTCTCCCATAACAAAACCAGACCTTTCTTTATCAAAAGGAATAGATGCTCTTAGTGGATCTTCACTTTTAGTTAAAGCTGTTAAAGAGGTAAATCCCGCCAGTGCAAGTGGTGTTATTGACCCTTCTGCCCCTCCAGCTATTATTATGTCTGCTCTTCCATCTTGAATGAGGTGAAAAGCATCTCCTATTGCATTAGTTCCTGTGGCGCAAGCCGTAACTACACTTGAGCACATACCTTTAGCACCATACTTTATTGCAATGTTTCCAGCTGCCATATTGCCTATTATCATAGGTATTAAATATGGAGATACTCTGCTCGGCCCTTTTTCCATAAGCTTTGCATGCTCTTTCTCAATAGTTCCAATTCCACCTATTCCTGATCCAACTATTACTGCTAATTTTTCACTATCTATAGCTTGTAGGTCAAGTCCAGAATTTTTAACTGCTTCATCAGCAGCCACCATTGCATATTGACAATATTTATCCATTTTTCTAGCTTCTCTAATGCCAAGTGCAACTGTTACATCAAAGTCTTTGACCTCTGCACCCATTTTACATTTGTATTCTGAAATATCAAAAGACTTAATTATATCTATGCCACAAGTGCCTAGTTTTACATTATCCCAAAAATTAACTACATCATTTCCTATAGGAGTAACTGCTCCCATTCCTGTTATAACAACTCTATTTTTCATAAAATGAAACCTCCTTTAATATCACCTATAAGTGCTATATTAACCGTCTTTTCTACTGCATTACCATTCCGCCATCTACATTTATAACCTGACCTGTTATATACGCCGCTTCCTCTGAGGCTAAAAATGCTACTGCATTTGCTACATCTTCAGGCATGCCAAGTCTCTTTAGTGGAATAGTGCTCATTATAACATCCACTACTTTCGCAGGCAAAGCCACAGTCATGTCTGTTTGAATATATCCTGGTGCTACTGCATTACAAGTAACTCCGCGACCCCCAAATTCTCTAGCCACAGCCTTAGTCATTCCTATTACTCCTGCCTTAGCAGCGCAGTAATTTACTTGGCCAGCATTACCTGTAAGTCCAGACACTGAGGATATATTTATTATTCTCCCACTTCTTTGTTTAAGCATTATGGATGATACATGCCTTGTGCAATTAAAAGCACCCTTTAGATTAATATCTATAACACTATCAAAGTCCTCTTCCTTCATTCTCATTAAAAGCCCATCTTTTGTTATGCCAGCATTATTAACTAGAATATCTAAACTTCCGAATTCTTCAATACATTTTTTCATCATAAACTCTACATCACTATAACTACTTATATCAGCCTGAACAGCTAGTGCTTTAACTCCAAAAGCTTCTATTTCTTTAACTACTTCCTGCACCGCATCTACACTATTTCTATAATTAACAACTATATTTGCTCCAAGTTTTGCTAGCTTTATTGCTATGGCTCTTCCAATGCCTCGACTAGCTCCTGTTACTACTGCTGTTTTTCCCTTTAACATATATCCGTGCTCCTTTACATGTTTATAGTGATTTTATCTCTTCATTAGTTGTGCTTATTAAACAGTTTTGTTAATTAATGAATTTTGGAATTTAAGTAATTCTACTGTTTATGTAATTGTACTACTTTATTTAATGTGGAGACAGCTTTGTCTAAAGATGCCATATCTTCTACATTCACCACTGTAAGTTTTCTATCTATATTTTTAATAAAGCCACGTAATACCTTGCCTGGTCCTATCTCTACGAAGGTATCAACACCATCCTTTATCATATTTCTTATAATTGTTTCCCATAAAACAGAACTCATAACTTGAAGTTTTAAATTAGATTTTATATCGCCCTTACTCTTTACATAATCACCGTTTACATTTGACATTACTGGAATAGTCATTTCTTTAAGATTTATATTTTTAAGCTCAATTTCCAATTTTTCTGCTGCGGGTTTTAACATAGAAGTATGAAAAGGTGCACTTACTGGTAAAATAACTGCTTTTCTTGCACCTTTTTCTATTGCTGCTGCGCAAGCATGTTCTACCGCAACTATTTCCCCGGCAATTACTATTTGCCCTGGGCAATTTAAATTAGAGATCTCTACTATGCCAGAAGTTCTAGCCTCACTACAAATTTCTTCAACACAACCTGTCGTAAGGCCTATTATAGCTGCCATAGTTCCTATTCCTACTGGCACTGCCTCTTGCATAAATTTCCCACGCTTTTTAACAAGTTTTACAGCATCCACAAAATCCATAACTCCACTGCAAACTAGTGCTGAATACTCTCCAAGACTAAGTCCTGCAGTTACATCGCACTTTATACCATGCTGAGCTAATGCCATAAGAGCTGCTATACTAGTAGTTAAAATAGCCGGTTGAGTATTCTCCGTAATATTTAGTTCCTCTTGTGTTCCTTCGAAACAAAGTTTGCTTAATTCAAAACCCAGCTCTTTATCTGCAATCTTAAATATATTTTTACAAACCTCTATATTCTCAAATAATTCCTTACCCATTCCAATATATTGAGCTCCCTGTCCTGGAAAAATAAAAGCAATTTTACTCATAATTTTCCTCCCTTATTATCATCTATGTGAAATAATATCATTATTTTTTATCTAAGTTTTTTTATAGTTTCCTCTGCCTGAGTAAACATCTCTTCTATAATTTCTTTGCAACTTTGTTCTTTCTTTACAAGACCTGCAATTTGTCCTGCCAAAACGGATCCCATCTCGATATCGCCTTCTTTAACTGCCCTTTGTAGACATCCTCGTCCAAGTTCTTCTAAAACCTCTACTGATACATTTTCCTTTTCAAGCTTCTGAAATTGTCTTGATAACTTATTTTTTAAAACCCTAACTGGGTGGCCTGTAGGTCTTCCTGTAACCACAGAATCTATGTCCTTTGCTCCTAATACCTTTTTTTTGTAATTCTCATGAATTGTACACTCATTTGCTACTAAAAATCTTGTTCCTACTTGAACTCCCTGTACTCCAAGCATAAATGCTGCTGCCACGCCACGCCCATCCCCTATGCCACCTGCTGCAATTACTGGAATATTAACTCCATCAACAACTTGAGGAACTAGTGCCATAGTAGTAAGTTCACCTATATGTCCTCCAGATTCACAACCTTCTGCAATGACTGCATCTGCTCCAGCTCTCTCCATACGCTTAGCCAATGCTACAGAAGCTACTACTGGTATTACCTTAATCCCATGTTCTTTCCAAAGATCCATGTATTTTCCTGGATTACCTGCCCCTGTAGTTACTACCTTAACCCCTTCTTCGCATACAAGATGTGCAATTTCTTCTGCGTTATCACTTAGTAGCATTATATTCACACCAAAAGGTTTATCTGTTAACTTCTTTGCTTTTCTAATTTCATCTCTTATATAATCAGTGGGCGCATTTGCTGCTGCTATAATACCGAGGCCCCCTGCATTAGATACTGCTGATGCCAAACTACTATCTGCAACCCAAGCCATTCCACCTTGTATTATTGGATACTTTATACCTAAATCTTCAAAAAATACAGAATTAAACATTTTACCCCTCCTTTGATTCCTTAAAACCATATAGTTAGGGCTAGATAATTATAGAAAAAAAGTATATATTACCGAACTACATTTAATGTAATATATACTTTTTAACATACTGAAAAAAACTAAATTTTATTATACTTAGTAGTTCAGCTCTATAATTATCTAACCCACAATTTCTATTATTTAAGTTTTGCTTCTATATATTTAACAATTCCTTTTACATCATTAATATTTTCTATATCTTCATTTGGTATTTCAATCTCAAAAGCTTCCTCAAGTGACATTACAATTTCAAATATTTCAAGAGAATCTACTCCTAAATCATCTGCAAAATTTGCCTCCATTGTAACCTCTACCTCATCTATTCCTAATTGTTCAACTATTACCTTTTTAACTTTTTCAAATACCATTATTAATTCCTCCTAATATTTTATTTGTTAATTGTCCATTCTATTAATGAAGCTCCGTAGGTTAATCCACCACCAAAGCCTACAAGTATAATTTTATCTCCAGCTGTAAGTAAATTTGTTTTATTCATTTCGTCTAATGCTATAGCTATACTTGCTGCTGAAGTATTTCCATACTTATCTAAGTTTACAAAGAACTTGTCTTTGTCAGCTTTCAATCTTTTTACAACAAAATCTATTATTCTGAAATTTGCTTGATGGCAAACCACATATTTAATATCTTCTAAAGTATAATTATTATCATTTAAGATTTTATTTATACTTTTTACAATAGTATTTACTGCAAACTTAAAGATTTCCTTGCCATCCATACTTATTGTAGCTTTAAAATCTTCATGTCCACTTGTAAAAGTATTTTTCACATCTACAGTTGAACAAGTTAAAAAATGAGATTTTTGTCCTTCTGAAGCTGAATCCACGGAAATAATTCCTCTTACACTACCTGCTTCAAGTACTGCTGCTCCTGCACCATCCCCAAATAGTATACAAGTATTTCTATCTGTCCAATCAACAATCTTTGATAATACCTCTGCACCTATTATTAATGCGTGCTTACGGTTACCAGTTTTTAAGAATTGCATTGCTATATTAAGAGCAAATATAAAACCTGTGCATGCTGCTGATATATCAAAGGCCATAGCGTTAACAGCTCCTATATTCCCTTGAACTATGCATGCAGTAGCTGGAACAAATTGATCTGGGGATGTACTTGCAAGGATTATTAAATCTATATCTTCAGCTTTAATATTAGCATCTTTTAATGCCTCTAATGCTGCTTTTGTGGCTAAATCAGAAGTGTTCTCCCCTTGTGATATATGTCTTTGCTTGATGCCGGTTCTTGAAATTATCCATTCATCAGAAGTATCTACAATTTCTGATAACTGATTATTAGTCATTATATTTAGAGGAGCATAACTTCCTGTACCAATTATTTGTACCTCATTCATTACTTAGCGCTCCTTTCATTAACCTTCTAATTTGTATTTTTCTTTGAAGAAATTGTTTAATTTTTCAAGAGATTTTATTAATATCTCTTCTTCTTCATCATTAAGACCATCTATAGTTGCATGCACCATATTTGAATGAAATTTGTTATGTATTCTATAGGCTAGTTTTCCTTTTCTAGTAAGAGCAATCATTACTGATCTTCTATCTTCTTCGCCTCTTTTTCTATCTACATAACCCTTTTTCATAAGTTTGCTTATAGCTGTAGTAAGAGTGCCTAAAGTTATTTTAAGATCTTGGGATACTTGTGTCATAGTTCTAAATTCGTACATTCCTATAGCATCAATAGTATGAATTTCTGTTATTGATAAATCATTAAGTACCCCTTCTTTAAGAGCCTTCTGTTCTATTTGCATTATATCATTAAAGGTTTCTACTAGAAGTTCATTGACAACTCCAACACATTTGCTCATGTTTATCACCATTTCCTATACTTTGATTTTCAAATACTTTGATAATCAAAGTATATCTGTATACCAGTTATTTGTCAATATTTTTACTTTAAACATAAAAATATCACCATTTATTTAAAGTTTTAATATCTAAAGAAAATTTAATTCTTCTGTGCATATGTGCTGTTAAAGAGCAAGTTCTGCTTCTGTTACTAATTCACTCATAAGTTCTTTAACAGAAACAATCTTTTCTACCTTGGCCGCGTTGCTTCCTACAAAAATAAGTCCCTTATCTAAGTTTCCTTTTACCGCTTGTATAAGCGCTTCTGTAATACAATAAGGGGTTTGTTTTGGATTACAGTCCTTAATGCATAAATAGCATTTATCTACCTTACAACCATTTTCCTGAACACTCTTCATAAAATTATTATTAATAGCTCTTCCAGGCATGCCTACAGGGCTTTTTACTATCTTTATATCTTCTTTTTTTGAATTAATATATGCCATTTTAAATGCTAAACTAGCATCACATTCATCAGTAGCAACAAATCTAGTAGCCATTTGTACTCCTGCAGCACCGATTTTTATAAGTTCTGCAATATCAGCTCCAGTATATACTCCACCAGCAGCTACTACTGGTATTTTTTTATTATACTTCTCTTCAAACGGCTTAATTGCTTCAATAACTTCTTTGACTATGTCCAATAAGTCTTGAGCTTTGTTTTCTATAAGTGACTCCATAGAGAACCCAAGATGTCCTCCAGCTTCTGGCCCTTCTACAACAATTAAATCTGCGGCGCATTTATCTTTTCTATCCCACATTTTCGATATAACTGTAGCTGCCTTTGCTGATGATACTATAGGCGCAAGTTTTGTTTTGAATCCTTTAGCTATTTTAGGTAGATTAAGTGCAAGACCTGCGCCAGATATTATTATATCTATGCCCTCTTCTAAAGCAACTGTTGTTAATTCCTCATAGTTATTCATAGCTACCATAATATTTATTCCTATAATTCCTTTAGGACTTAACTCTCTAGCTTTTATAATTTCATTTCTTAATGCTCTTTTGTTTGCCTCTTTTGCATCAGTTCCAAAGTCTTTTTCCCTATACCCAATTTGAGCAGTAGATATTATCCCAATTCCACCTTCATTTGCAACTGCTGATGCTAATGAGGACAGAGATACTCCCACACCCATACCACCTTGAATTATAGGAACACGTGCTATTAATTCTCCAATTTTTAAAGGAGGTAACTTCATAATTATCCTCTCCCTTTACTTTGATTTTCAAATAGTTTGATAATCAAAGTATATATATTTTTATAGTATATGTCAAGATAAAAGTATTTTATAACTATCTTAGTAGATTAATTAAAATAAAGTTTTATCTTTCCATACTTCTTAGTATTTACTATGTTTTGAAAATTATTTATTAGTACATATTTTAATTGTTTTTAGTAATTATTGTATTATAATTAAATTGTTATGAAATAATTATTGTTCATATTTTCGTATAACCAAAAAATATTAAGTTTTTAATATGTAGATTATTTGTATTGAAATTAAAAACACTATAGAAAGGATGGATTTATTTGATTCGCGTAATAGCCATTACAAAAGATTTAAAGCTGGTTTGTGATTTACCTTTAGATGATCTATTAAAAGATAACATAATGTGGTATTGGATGGATTTTAATAATCCTACGGAAGAGGAAATATCCTTATTATCAACCCATTTTCATTTTCATCAGTTATCCATAGAAGATTGTGTTTTTTCTTTTAATAACCCCAAACTAGATTATTATGATAATTATAATTATTTTGTGCTTAACGCACTAGATCAAAATACTTTAGCTCCAGTAGAAATCTCGCTTTTTGTAGACAATAAATACATTGTCTCTTATCACACTACTGAATTAAATGAACTAGATGAAGCTTGGAAAAATATAAAAACAGATAATAAAAATTGGGATAAGGGACCTTCTTATATTGCCCATAAAATATTAGATAATATAGTTGATTACTTCTTTCCCGCAATTAATAAAATTCAAGATAAATTAGATGAAATCGAAAATAACGTTTCAAGAAAACATATTCGAAACCTTCTAGATGAAGTTTTTGATATAAGAAGCGACTTGTTAAAAATGCGCAGAACCATAAATTCTATGCGTGACTTATTATATAGAATAACAAACTCCGAAAGGTTAATAGGCTTTTTTGAGCATAAATTATATTTTTCTGATATTTATGATCACTTAGTTAAACTGTCGGATATGATAGCTTCTAACAGGGAACTAACCTCGGATATGCGTGACAATTACTTATCCGTAAATTCATCTCGGATGAATAAACATATGATGGTTTTAACTGTTATATCAAGTATATTTATACCATTAACATTTATAGTAGGGGTTTATGGTATGAATTTTGAAATCATGCCTGAACTTACCTGGAAGTATGGTTATTTAATAATTTTATTGATTATGGCTATTATTGCAGTAGAAATGTTTTTATGGTTTAAACGTAAAGGATGGTTTGATAACTAGCTTTTTTAATAAATCATAAAATCCTATAGATTTATATATTAAAGTTACATATTATAAGCTAAAATGTGATTAACAGTTTAATTTATATATTAGAGATGGGGAGTGAACTATTATGAAGAAATATGTCAATTGTCAAAGTTGTGGAATGCCTTTAAATAAGGATGAAAAATATGCAGGAACTGAAGCTGATGGTAGCTTAAATGAAATGTATTGCCTTCATTGCTATAAAAATGGTGAATTTACTTTACCTGATATAACTGTGATTGAAATGAAAGAAATAGTGACTAATAAAATAATAGAAATGAAGCTTCCTAAATTCGTGGCAAAATTTTTAACAAGAAATACTTATAAGTTAAAAAGGTGGAAAACTGTAAAACCAGCTAGGCCCACTTCAAAAAATTCTAAAAAATAAAAGTCCCCTTAATATAGTTTATAATAATTTCAACTATATTAAGGGGACTTGTTCTTATATTCTTTGAAATACAGTCTTTCCTTCATCATGTATATGCTTTTTGATGTTATCATTTGATATATTCTCATAATGAAGTATGTCAAAAAATACGGCAAAATAAGAATTTCATTTAAGTAATCATCAAGTCTAAAAACAACTTCCTTAGTTATTACCGGTATATAATAGCTCCTAAATAAATATATTATAAAGTATGTAGTTAAAATGTTTTATTTTAGCTATTAACTCTATTTAAATATTATTAGAAAGGATGATAAAATATGTTTAATATTTTCAAGGTAAACGGTGAAAAAAACATTGTTGCTCTTATTATTAGCATTCTACTGGCACAAGGTGTAGGTTTACTAAGTGGTCTTTTGAGTATGACCGCCTCTAGTGATTATACAAATTTCAATAAACCACCTTTTTCACCCCCTGGCTGGGTTTTTCCTGTAGTATGGACAATTCTATTCTTTTTAATGGCTGTAGCTGCTTATAGAATTTGGATGAAAGGTAAAGCCGGAGAAGATGTATCAAAAGCATTAACTTTATATTGTGCTCAGTTATTTTTAAACTTTCTTTGGTCTATTATATTTTTTAGATTTAGGCTATATGCAATAGCTTTCTTAGAATTACTTCTATTATTAGTATTAATTCTTTTAACTTGTTTTGAGTTTTATAGGATAGATAAGACATCTGGTTATCTTATGATCCCTTATATAGTTTGGGTCTCCTTTGCTGGAGTTTTGAACTATGCTATATGGATGATGAATTAAATCATCACCTATCGCTTTGTAATATTAACAATCTACGACGAATATTTCTACTTGTAATCTGACAACGTTCCCCATAGTTCTAAACGATTAAACACGGGATAATCAGAATTAAATTTCACATAAATAGGTGTCTTGTATAAAAATGAATTAGTTTTTAAAAGCTCCCTATCGCCATAAATGATTGCCTCCAATGCTAAGGGGAGCTCTCTTACAAAAATATCATTGCGAATAGCTGACATTACTGGATTCCTCTCATTATCTACCATGACATTAACCATCAAGGCATAGTCATCATTAGCCATAATCCATTCTGCTAGCACCTCGTCCCTCATATCGGTGATTTTCTCATAATCATATTTTTCCGCAATAGTTAAAAATAACTCTCCCGTAATATCTGAATGAGTAAGGGTATATTTTCTAGGAATAATTGGTTCTGTCTTATTTGCCCCAATTCCAAAATTAACACTTAAACTTTGAGGATTTAATTTTTTCAAAGCATTCCCTCCATAATATAAATATATTATGTATATTATGAATCTAAGTATTGTTATGTTCTGTTTTATTTGTAAAGCCTTCTATACCTTCTTCATACTGAACAGCTTTTAAGATCTCACCTTTAGCTCCATATCTAAATTATTAATAGTATCCATATTATAAGCCCCAACTTATTGGGTTCGATTTACTAGTGGTTATGGTAAAATCAAACAAAAATATGAGCAATATTCTTTAATACAATTTTAAAACTTTTAGAGAATTATGAAGGATTTTTTGACTATCTATAGAATAGTTCTATATAAAATGGAATTTTAAGGGGGAACTTGTCATGGCATGTCCTAATTGTGGTAGTGAAAATATTCAAGTAGTATCTAAATCAAAAGGTTTTGGGGCTGGAAAAGGTTGTTGTGGATTCATAATCTTTGGATGGGTGGGCTTATTATGTGGACTTTGCGGTATGGGAAAAAGTAAAATAAAACGAGTTTGTGCTAATTGTGGCCATGTAATGGATTAATGAAATTCATTGACTATCCAAATTATATTAAAAAGACATGGCTATTTCTTTATAGGCTAGGAGCTGCAGGTGGATGTCACCAGATGCCCGAAAGAAGTTTTCGCTCCTTTGATATGCAATTTCCAGTATGCGCAAGGTGTACAGGTGTCTATCTTGGGCAAATTATTGCAATACCATTCTTTTTAACAAATACAGTTTTGAAATTAAATATTTGTTTTTTATTTTTATTTATTATGTTCTGCGATTGGTTAATTCAATTTTTAAATATTAAGCAGTCTACAAATTTCAGAAGGTTTATTACTGGCAGTATTGCTGGTATAGGGCTTATGGGCTTATATTTTAACATGTTTAAATTTTTATTGGCATTAATACGTTTATAGATTTTTTTGCTTTGGTTGGATAAGAAATATAGAAAATATGAACCACTTACAAAAATATGGTAAGAATTCTTTAAATTATAACTTAACTATTATTTCTTAGGGGGGAATTTCTTGGTAAAAAATAATCTAAAATCATTATTAATACACATAATAGTAAGTATTATTTCCATGTTTGTATTTATAATCTTTAATATGGCACAAGCAAAATGGGCATCTGAAGCAGCGGCAAGAAACCATCACTATAATATGATGTTTGTAGCAGTTATTACAATTGCTGTAGCAGTCATTTCATACTATTTATTAGCAAGAAAACACTTAATTAATCAAGGAACCGTATACAATAATTTATTTTCTGTTAGCTTAACATTGATACTAGGAGTATTGCTTTGGGCGAACGCATTTACTATGGATAGGATAGGTCCAAGCAATCATTTGTTAAATTCTCAATTATGGCAACATTATACTATGTATAATGGATATTCCTTTTTTATCCTTAATGAAACTGGAAACAATAATCCCTATGTATTTTTAATTTTTAATTTTATGCCCTTTATGGCTATGTTGTCTGGAATAAGGAGCCATCGGAGTTAAGATGTATTAAAAGATGGCTAGACAATTTAGCCAATCCGTAGACAAATTGACAAGCTACATATAGAATAAAATAAGGGGATGATAATATTGAGTGAACAAAGTGTAATTCAATTAACTCAAAATATGTATACAGTGGATACTATACATAATGATTTATTAAATCTCGGTGTTGAAGCTTGCGATATTCTATTGGTACATTCTTCTCTATCCAGCATTGGTTGGGTTTGTGGAGCTGCTCAATCAGTTATAATTGCACTTAGAAAAGTTCTTAATGAGAATGGAACATTGATAATGCCCGCCCATAGCGGAGCAATCTCAGACCCAGCAGAATGGGAAAATCCACCTGTTCCTAAGGAATGGATACAACCAATATATAATAGTATGCCAGCCTTTGATGTAAATCTCACACAAACTAGGGGCATGGGTAGTATTGCTGAATTATTTAGAACTTTGCCTGAGGTATATAGATCCAATCACCCACAGGTTTCCTTTGCAGCACAAGGCAAATTTGCATTAGCCATTACAAATAATCATAAATTAACACCTCAATTTGGAATGGAATCTCCCTTAGGTAAAATGTATAATTTAAATGCAAAAGTACTTCTACTGGGAGTAGGATTTGATTCTTGCACATGCTTTCACCTTGCAGAAGCGCTAAATGAAAAAATGCCAACAACAAAAATGGGAGCGGCAATTATTGAAAACAATAAAAGAATTTGGAAGTGGTTTGAAGATTTCGATTATAATTCAGATAATGATTTTGAGAAAATAGGCAAGGCATTCGAAGCAACAAATAACGTAACACTTGGTAATGTTGGCAATGCCCAATGTAAGTTGTTTCCTCTGAAAATAGGGGTTGATTTTGCAAAACAGTGGTTACAAATTAATAGATTTAACTAAAATCCTTTTAATAAATTTAAATACTAAAAAAACACAAAGGGGAGTTATATATGTTAAATGATGAAAAAATTGAAGCAATGTTATCTGAATACACAGGGTACAAGCTAAAACCCTACTATTATTTCTATTGTGTTATAACTGCTAACTTTAGCAAGACAATGCTTCTTGGTAGCTTGGCTGGATTGGCAAATAAATCTTATATTGTAGGTCTTAATGAAGATGAGTTAGTACTAATAGGTTTGAGTATGTCAGGCAAACCAAATGGATTTAGCATTGTACCAAGGTCAAATGTTAAATCAACAAAAGTATCTAATTGGATGTTTGGAATAGGTAAGAAATTGTATTTCACTTTGGAAGATGGTACAAAGTTAAAATTAAAGGCCAACAAAGTTTGTATGGGAATTAAAAAACAAAAAGAAAATTTATTATCAATACAAGGGCTTGTAAATAGAATAGGGTACGGATCTCAAATGTAAGCTATTAAAGTCGAAGATTTACGTGTACAAAAAAACTAAAAGTTTTAGGAGGAAATATGAATTCAGTTTACAAAGTTAAACAAATAACAAGTCTATACGATAGTTGTAACACATGTGGCTTACCAATTATAAATTGCCTTTGTGATAAAGCTCCTAAAATAAAAACCCATGCAAAAATTTGGATTTTATCTACAGAAAAAGAATTTTACAGACCATCTAATACTGCAAGGATATTAAAACTAGTCAATCCAAATTCCACAGAGATTTTTCTTTGGGAAAGAACAAAATCACCAGAAAAGTTAATTGCAAATTTAGATAATGAAATATATGAGCCCTTCTTGCTTTTTCCTATAGAAACACATGAAACAGCCAGCCGTAAAGTTGAATATAAGAATACAGGAAAAATCCCTGCATTTATTATTATAGATGGTACATGGAAAGAAGCACGAAAAATATTTAGAAAAAGTGCTTACCTAGAAAAACTACCAATCATTTCATTAGAGCCAAATTTTAAGTCTAATTATAATTTAAGAAGAGGTGTAGTAGATGGTAATTTATGCACAATAGAAGTTGCAATTGAAGTATTAAAAGTAAATGGAGAACTTGAAAGTTCGCAAGTAATAAATGAGTTTTTCAATCTATTTTTAAAGAGTTATAAAGCGGGGTCAAGTGGGCACAAAGTTAAGTGAAAATGCCATCCAAAAGGATGGCTAAAACCCAACTACTGCATTGGGTTTTGAAAATTTTGAGCCTTTTGATCTTTAATTTTTTGTTTACCTTCCTCCATAAACTGGGAGTCCTTTGGAGATAACATATATAAAACTTCTTCCAATTCTCCAACATGTCTTCTTTCTTCATCTGCGATGTGATTTAGTACCTTTTTAACCCTTTCATCATCTGTAGACATTACATGAGCTTCATAACCTATTATAGCCTCAAGTTCACCAGAAATGTCCACACGAATTGCTTGCGCTAACTCCTCATTTGACATTTTTCTAGGTACATTTGCAATAAATGGATTTCCTAATAAAGCCATATTTCCTTCCTCCTTTTGAATTTCAAATATATTTTTATCTTTATACTAAATTATTATTCATATATAAATTTAGAGCCTTATTAAAATCAAAAGTTATATTGATTTTCTTATAATGCATAATAGTTGAATTTTCTATATAATACATTCTATAACGATTTTATGTTAAAATCAGTAGGATACTATTTATATATTTAATGTGAATCATCTAAAGTTTATTTATGATTGGAGTATGTCAAATGAAAAGATTTAAAAAATTTTATATAGAAATTACTAATGTATGTAATCTTTCCTGCAGCTTTTGTCCACAAACACAAAGGGCCCCTGAGTTTATGACCCTAGATACCTTTAGCAAAATACTAGATCAAATAAAACCTCATACAGAATATATATATTTTCATGTTAAAGGCGAACCACTTTTACATCCGAAATTAGATGAATTCTTAGATTTAAGTTATGAAAAAGGTTTTAAGGTCAATATAACCACCAATGGAACACTAATAAACAAAGTTTGGAAAAAAATAATCTTAAAGCCCGCTTTAAGACAAATTAATTTTTCTTTGCACAGCTTTGATGGCAATGAAGGCGGATCTAATAAGGATGAATATATTAATAATATTATTTCCTTTGTGAAAGAAGCCATTAATGTAACTGATACTTTGTTTTCCCTAAGGTTATGGAACCTCGATGTAGATAATGCCACAAATCTTCAGGCTAATAAAAATCGTTATTTACTGTCTGTAATTGAAAAGGCTTTTAATTTGCCTTATAAAATAGAAGAAGAAATACACCCAGGTCACGGTATTAAGATTTGTAATAAAGTATATTTAAATCAAGACCATGAATTTCAGTGGCCAGATTTATCCGTACAAGAAGACAATAGCCCCGGTTTTTGTTACGGTCTTAGAAACCAAGCAGCCATATTAGTTGATGGTACCGTAATACCTTGCTGCCTTGATGGAGAAGGTGTAATTAACCTAGGCAATATTCATGAAACTCCTTTTTCTGAAATAATTGAAAGTCAAAGGGCTAACAACATTTACAATGGTTTTTCCAGAAGAGAAGTTGTTGAAGAATTATGCAGAAAGTGCGGCTACAGAAAGCAATTTAACGATATTTAAAGTACAGTCATTGATTACTTACCTATAATAGATTTTCAATAAAAAACATGGATTAATATAGTAATAATGGGGATACTATGATTTATATACATTAAAAATTATAAATAAAGGGTGATGAGATGAGAATACCAAATCATATTGGAGTAATTCCCGATGGAAATAGAAGATGGTGTGTAGACAATGGACTATCAAAAGATAAAGGATATACTTTTGGATTAGATCCCGGTTTATCACTATATAAACTTTGCAAAAGTTTAGGAGTAAAGGAAATAACTTATTATGGTTTTACTACTGATAATACAAAAAGACCTCCCCTTCAGAGAGAAGCTTTTGTTAAAGCCTGCGTTGATGCAGTAAAACTTTTAAGTACGCAAGATGCCGATTTATTAGTTGTTGGAAATAGTGATTCACCTATGTTTCCAAAAGAACTGCTTCCTTATACCACGCGAAAAACCTTTGGTAAGGGTGGAATAAAACTAAATTTTCTTGTAAACTATGGTTGGGAATGGGACCTAAGTAATTTAAACAAAAATAAAAGCAGTAAAAGAAGTAATATAGTTGATTGCATAAAAACTAAAGATATTTCTAGAGTAGATTTAATTATTCGTTGGGGTGGACGAAGGCGTCTTAGTGGATTTTTACCGCTACAATCCATATATTCTGATTTTTATGTTATAGATGATTTTTGGCCTGATTTTAAACCCGAACATTTATCAGCGGCTTTAATTTGGTATAACGACCAAGATGTGACCCTTGGTGGTTAGCTTAATTTCCTTGTTCCATAATAGATATAAGTTTTAAATAACATATATCTATTTTTTTATTTACTAAAATATGCTATTATTGAATTGATTTACTGTGTTTTATTTTCATATATATACTTTTAATAAAGGAGTGTTTTATGGTTAACGAAAAAATAAATTGTTATAAATGTCAGTATTACTATATAACTTGGGATGCTGCATTCCCTAAGGGCTGTAAATTTTATGGTTTCAAATCTATGAATTTACCTTCAATCCTTGTAAAGCAATCCTCTGGTTTATCTTGTATTAAATTTACACCAAAACAAAACAGAGCACCTAGCTAAAATTTACAACTAAGCTATATGCTCTGTAATTCTTTTTACTATTAATCTATAAATCCTTTGTTTTGGTCAACTATCTCATATGCGTAAGGCTCAATTTTTTCTTCTCTTATGGTACCATCTTCATTAAGCCCTGTAACTATTGTAGGTATATTTACTAGCTTACTGTGCATTCCTTGAATTTTAACATATCTATCTAATACATCTATATCCTTAACGCCTTCTTCGTTATTGTCCTCCTCGTTACCTAATTTTCTTCCCTTAAAACGCATACACTTATCTCTCCTTTTAAATATTATACTATCCATATATAAATGCATATATACTCGCAAAATATTAAAATATTTTTTTCCTAATAAATTCTTATGAAAAATAAAAAGAGCATAAAGCTCTCTATTAAAATCCTTTAAATTATATTTTTTACTGTTAACATTATTTTATTCATACATACATTTTTACTTTATGTATTTTTCAGGATTTATAGCCTCCCCATTTTTTCTTACTTCAAAATGAACATGAGGTCCTGTACTGTTACCGGTACTTCCTACTTCTCCTATTTTTTCGCTGGTTTTTACAACTTCACCCTTTTTCACAGTAATAACACTACAATGTGCATAGATAGTTTCTATTCCATCACCATCATTGATTTTTATTACATTACCATATCCGTCCTCCCAAGCTGCATAACTAACTGTTCCATCTAATACGGCACTTATTGTAGCCCCATAGCTAGCTGCTATATCTATTCCCTTATGCATTTTTCCCCATCTCATACCAAAGTTTGAACTTATCCTCCCTCTTGATGGGCTATTCTTATATGTCAGTTGATCTACTTTTGGTTTATAATTTCCCACGAATATCTCTTTGCTTTGCGCCGGAGTTATAATTTTCGTCTGTAAAACCCTCTCAGATAAGATAGTCTTATTTACAACTATTACCTCCGTAGTAACTTTTTTTATTCCGTCTTTTCCCTCACAAATGGTTTTGTTAACACCATTCATTAGAGTACTCGAAGATTTTATAACCGTAGTAGCATATATGGTTTGTTCTTTACTTACGTTACCTATTACCTTAATAGTTATAAGTGGTTTTTGTACTCTATTGTTATACTCTATTAATGCTTTTACAATTTCAGAATTTTCATATAGATTCCCGGTTTTAACCACCACAGCCTCATAACTTATTTTATTTAAAATCTCCACTTTAGTAATACCATTTAATTTTGATCCCTTAGAATAATAATCTTTTAGAGAATTCAAAATTTCTGTACCTTGTTTATCATTCATCACATATGCCAATTTTTTATTATCTGATTTTATTACAAATGCATTTACTACTATGTTGAATTTTTTAAACATTGTTTTTTTAAGATCCTCACCACTAATAAACATAGCAATGTCATCTACTTTCACTTTATTTAATGCGAAATCCTCTTTTGTAATTACCTTGCTATATCTCGATTTAACTTCTTTAATTAACTCCATATATGCTTTATTAAATTCACTCTTACTTTTTACATATGTTATAGTATTATTTCCTATGGAAATACTATAACCACTAAATCTATAAATATTGAAATACATAATGGTAGCTGTAAGTATTAATGTTATCAATATCACTGCTACCTTGCTTTTGTTTCTTTTTAAAATGTTCACTATCATACCTCCTATGGTACTTACTTAATATACCCTTTTTATCTAATTTTAAACATTAATGAAATATATTTTTTTAATTCTATGTTTAACTATATGGTATACTATAGGTTGAACAATGAAATTTCTATATACTAATATACTGTGTATACTATATTAAGTAAATTATATGAATAAGCCAGATATAGATAACCTACGATTTTACAGTTTAAAATCATATTTCTATAATATAAAAAGAAAGGTAGTGACTTTATGAGTACTTTCATGTTTAAAAATGAAAATTATAGATATACTCCCGTGAGTAATATTTTTATAGATAAATTTATGCCAAGAGCTAGGGGAGAATTCGTTAAAGTTTACCTTCTTGGTTTAAAGTATTGTACATGTGGAGAAATAGGTGCCACCTCTTCAGTTATAGCCAATACTCTTGGACTTCTAGAAACAGATGTTGTTAATGCTTGGAACTATTGGAATGATGAGAACCTAATTAAAATGACTCCTATTGATAATATGGGCAACTTTAATATTGAATTCTTGGATTTATTAGATATCCCCGATGAAAATATTCAAAATATAAATCTTATTGAAGAATTAACCAATTCTTCAATAAAAGGTATGCTTCAAGATATTGAAAAACTATTAGCTAAACCCCTTTCACCAAAAGAAATGACAATGTATTTAAGCTGGCAAAAGGATTATAGTTTTCCTCCTGAGCTAATACTTCTCTTAATTCAATATTGTGTATCAAAAGGTAAAGTTGACTATAGATACATTGAGACCATAGCAATTGCATGGCATGATGCTAATATTAGAAATATTGAAGATGCCCAATCCTATATAAAAAAACATGAGGATAAGTGGATAAATATTAGGAAAATATTAAATTACCTAGGAATAAAAGCCCCCGAAATAATGAAGCCTCAAGAGCAAATATTAGACAAATGGATAAATGTCTATAAATTTTCTTTAGAAATTATATTTAAAGCTTGTGATATCTGTTTTGCAAGACTTAACAGAGCTGATTTTAAATATATTGATGGCATTTTAAATAGTTGGTTTAAAGATGGTATAAACTCTTTAGAAGATATTGAGAAAAAAGATAAAAAAAGACTACTTTCTACTAAAGGAGTTACTGCTGGTGCAAAACCTGCCAAAGGAAGTTTCAATGATTATGAACAAAGAGCCTATGACTTTGACGAGCTAGAAAAAAAATTGCTAGGATGGGATAAGAATGATTAAAGGATATCAAACTAAAATATTAGATTTATATGATAAAATAAGACAAGAAGAAGAATCATACTTTAGGCAAAGAAAAATTCATATAGAAAAGACTCATCCTGAAATTATTGAACTTGATCACAAAATAGGGCGGCTATGTATCGAATTATCTATTAGCGCTTTAAAAAGTATTACTAATAGAGATCAATATTTACATGATCTGCGAGAAAAAATAGTAGATCTAAGAGTTAAAAAATCTGAACTATTAGTTTCTAATGGTTTTGATATGGAATACTTGAATTTACATTATAGATGTAACAAATGTAAAGATACAGGCTTTATTGGAAATACTAAATGTACCTGTTTTAAGCAAAAGGTTATAGATGTTTATTACACAGGCTCTGAACTTAAAAGCATGTTAAAAACTCATAATTTCGATAATTTTAAATTAGACTACTATCCTTCTAGAAAAAGTGAACATGCATCAGAATCTCCAAAAAAGAATATGGAAAAGATTTTATCTACATCTATGAAATTTTTAAAAGATTTCAACAACTCTGATGAAAACTTGTTGTTCTACGGAGGTCCTGGGACGGGTAAAACTTTTCTTTCTCACTGCATTACAAAGGAATTAATGGACAAAGGCTCTTTTGTAGTATATAGGACTGCTGAGGAACTTATAAAGGGTTTAAAAGAAATTCGCTTTAATGGTGATAATTCTTTAGAGGAACTACTAATAAATTGTGATCTACTTATTATAGATGATTTAGGTACTGAACAAATTTCAGATTTCACTAAAATGGAAATGTTTAATTTGCTTAACACAAAGTTATTAAAACAAAAGAAGATGCTAGTATCTACTAATTTAACTCTTGGAAATTTAGCAAATACCTATTCTGAAAGAATAACCTCTAGATTACTTGGTAATTTTACTGCTTGCAAATTCTTTTGTGAGGATATAAGAATAAAGAAAAATTTGAGTAAACCAAAATAATATCAAAATTTGTACATTAAGAAAAAAACACATATTACTGAAAATACATTAGTCTTAATTAATTCTAAGACTTATTAAATGCATTTCATGTAATATGTGCTTTTTTATTTTAATGACCTTAGATATTATATTCGTAATTAGAAATTATTACTTTCTAAAAACTAATTTTCTATTAAAGCTTAACATATGAACTATAAACATATCCTACTTTGCCTTTATAGGCGATTTTAATCCACTTGTTTGTCATTCCTAGCACTTCAAGTTTATCCCCTTTAGCAACGTATCCAATAACCTTAGATTTTGCCGAAGCTCCACTTCTAACGTTAAGAGCATATGAAGTTACTACTCCGTATGTTTTATTTATTTTTTCCTTTACTGGAGCTGGTCTTTCTGGCTTAACTATCACCGTCTCAGGATTAACAAGTGAATTTAGCTTATTGTAGAACTCACCCTTACTAGTTCCAGCGGTAAATTTCCCTGGTTCTATATTTGCCTTCTTGCATAGCTGACTTATTTCATCCATCGTTACAGCATCCTTAATATTTATTGATGCTATATTTGTATATTTTCCATCAGCAGTTTTTGCTACCTCAAGTATTCCTGAATTTACAAGTTTAACTATAGCTTTTCTTTCCGATGAAGTTGTATCGACACCCAGTATTCTCCAGTTATCTTGAACACTTGATGTTATAGTACCCTTTTTAACTTCTTTTATATATTTAATTGCGAGATTTCTTATTGTTCCTTGTTCCTCACCAAAAGCAGTTTTATCTGTTGAACTCCAAAGTTTCTTAAATATTTTTCCTTCAAATATTCCACCTTTTCCTATTAATGCCTGCATTCTATAATCATTCATGCCAAGCTTCAGAACTTCATCATTTTTTATTGTAGTTCCATTCATATGTCTTAAATTTACTATTCTGCTTCCTTCTTGATTTGTAAGGTCTACTTCATATTTAACTCCGCCAAACATATCATTTGTGCTATATTTTGATGCACGCCTTTTACTATTAAAACTTACAGTAACATCTCCAAGCCTCGTTGAGTTAAAATAACCAGCAGACCACTCCATATACTCCTTCAACTCTTTTCCTGTTAATTCAAATACCGTTATTTCTCCAGCTGCATACTGATAATTATATGAAATATCCTTTTTCTTTATTGGTCCAACATTAAGCTTTGCTTTGTCATTATCAATTTGCATACCTACTACATCAGCTTTACTGTAATAAAGCATAACTTGTTGAAAGAAATCTGCTAGTGGTGTTTGCCCTATCTGCACCTGAGGTATTCCCTCTATTTCATTCGTTGGAACAAGATCTATTCCCTTTAACTGCCCAACAACTGTATTTGCATCCGCACGAGCAATATTATGAAATGTTTCCAGTGACTTTTCAAGCCCTTTATCCGATTGAACACTACTGTCAATCACTATAGCATCACTAGACTTTTTATCTAATTCAATTTTCCCATTAACTTTCCTAAATGATAAATCTATTTTTGATAAAGCAGATCCATATTTGTTAGGTTCAGTAATTAATACTCCATTTATGGTTTCTTGTTTAACAAGCTTATGCATGTGTCCTGCTATAATAGCTGTTAACTCTGGACAAGCATTTGCAATATCACGTACACCAGTACCTGCAATATTATTCTCATTATCAATGCCCATATGCATAACTCCTACCATAGCATCAACTTTTCCCTTTAGTTCATTAATTACCTTTTTAGTTTCATCTATGGGTTTCATTACTTTAAGCCCTTTAAGATGATCAGTTCCTGCTTCAAATTGAGTAATTAACGGAGTATCCATACCAATTAGAGCAATTTTGACCCCTTCTTTTTCAATAATTGTATATGCGGGAGCAAATCTACTTCCATCCTCTTTATAAATATTTCCTGAAATAGCCTTTCCATTAAACTGTCTAGTTACAGTACTTAGCACATCAAGTCCAAAGTTAAATTCATGATTACCCATATTCCATACATCGTAACCCATTTCATTCAGTGCAACCATAGCTGGGTGCTTTGGCGAATTATTAAAAAGTTCAGCAGAGTTGTCTTGAATTAAATCTCCAGCATCTACTAAAATTGTGTTTGGATTTTCATTACGAATTGATTTAACTTTTGTATAAATTTGTGTCAAACTACCTGTCATGCTTTGCGCATCCATTGAGTAATCCCATGGCATATATCTTCCATGAATATCTGAGGTTCCTAAAATTGTAATCTTTACTTCGTCGCCTGTTACCTCCGCATTAACAGTTTTTGGTGAAATGGTACTAATGAGGTTAATTAACATAAGTACACCAACAACCATACTGAGAATTTTTTTGTTTGTTTTATACATTTTTGTCCCCCTTACTTTTAAACAATTATTTACTTTTACCATATATCATTTTTATAATACTTATTATACCACTTTTAGTATGTTATTCAATTCTTCTGTTGCAAATTTATTCTTACACGTAATTTTTCAAAAAATAAAAAAGTACTAAACAAATGTTTAGTACTTTTTTGGAGCTGGCAATAGGAATTGAACCTACAACCTGCTGATTACAAGTCAGCTGCTCTACCGTTGAGCCATGCCAGCAAAAAAAAATGGCGACCCAGAAGGGACTCGGACCCTCGACCTCCGCCGTGACAGGGCGGCACTCTAACCAACTGAGCCACTGGGCCATATATGGTGGGAACAACAGGGTTCGAACCTGTGACCCTCTGCTTGTAAGGCAGATGCTCTCCCAGCTGAGCTAT
>NZ_JBOITM010000083.1:0-73823 GCF_050717535.1 Clostridium sp. | reverse complement strand
TGCGTTCTTCACTTAATATGATTTTTTCTAATGCATTTTCTTCAACTAATAGTTTATTAAAATTTATATCAATATCCTGTAAGTATTTATTTTTCCTTAAATAGTCTAAATATAGATTTTTACACACTCTAAACATCCAAAATTTAATATAATGCTGGTTGATGTCAATAGATAATAAGGCTTTGCAGAAGGTTTCACTTACTAAGTCTTGGGATAAATGATGGTCTTTACATAGGGAAAGTGCGTAAATATATAATTCTGTACTAT
This sequence comes from Clostridium sp., assembly GCF_050717535.1. Classification (GTDB taxonomy): domain Bacteria; phylum Bacillota; class Clostridia; order Clostridiales; family Clostridiaceae; genus Clostridium_AD. Next base: position 73,556 of record NZ_JBOITM010000083.1, on the reverse strand, counting down.
ATCTGTTGTATAAAATCTCAAACTCATCATTTTTCACAAAAGTCTCACCCCTTTCACTTAATAAACGAACCACTACCATTTATGTTACACTATATTCCGATTTTATTTTTTAAAAATAAAGAAACATCAATTACTGATATTCCTTACGTTTAAATATGAAGTTTCTTGTAGTTACAATAATAAATCCCCTTCGAGCGGATAATGCAAATATTTTGAACTTTTGCCCCCAACATAACTAAAAAAAATAGAAGTCGGTCCATCAATTACTAACTTATCAATATTTATCGTCTTTAGCAGACTAACTATATATGCTTTTTATCATATCTCTTTGTCTTTCTTTTAAATAGAGTATTACGTAATAAAATACAGGTCGACACAGGCAATTTATTTAATTATATCATTATTTCCTAAAATTGGTCATAAATCATGAATGCATGTTTTTTTCTATGTGACAAACGAACCATATTATTCTGTTCTCTAAAAAATATATAATCAACATCTTAAATATGCCTCAATTTATTGTAATAAAAAATACTCTGAATTTCTCAGAGTATAAAACTTTTTTATGACTTTGGTTTCTTCTTCCTTCTTACTTGGTACTGTCTTATTAATCTAAGTAATTTTTAAAATATTTGCTTAATTGTAAGGTAATCATAAATATAATAAAAACTTGTACTGAAAATATTATAATATCACCCTGTTTAGTTATTATCCCTCTAAACATTAATATACTGCATAAAAATAACCCGACATTTGATAAAATTATTCCCATGCGACATATAATATTTACCATTATTTTTAATCTTTCTCTTCTATTCATAATAATCTCTCCTGTTATTTTATGTTTTCTCACATGCATCTGTCCGATTAATACTTTGGCCGCACTGCTGATTGATTCAATAATGTTTACTTCTAAACTTTATTGAAAATAATAAAAGCACTTGCTTTGTTTTTATAACAGCAAGTGCTTTCCCCATACTTATTTAATTTTATTACTTTAATAGTTTTTTTGTATTTTCTTCTCACTTTGCCACCCACTCTTTTACATCTCCTCAATCTTATTTTTAAACTCTTGGTATAAATCACCCTTCAAAAAATCATCTTCTAAAAAAGAAAAAATATCCGTTACTTCCTTTAAGGGAATAATCATTATATCATTCATTTGAAACGGTGAATCTGTTAGCATACCATTAAACACAAATTCTTTATCTCTATTGTACCCTGTAAGCTTAAAGAATAAATTAATAAGTCCCTCATGTAATTTTTCGGCTTCCAAAACACATATTAGACCGTCTGGTTGTAATGTTAGATTATAATACATAATCATCTCCTAACCTCATATTATTGCTTTTACAAGGCATCCTAAGTACAATCATAAGGCAAGTTCAGAAATGTACCCCGTAGCTCCAAAATACTTTTTTCTCACTCTACATTCCCCCTCTAATTCAGGTTATACAAAATAGATTATAGCACAAAAGTCACTTATTGTAAATATTTGTCAATAAACAACAGATTTTTATATGTTCTCTTTAGTCAATTAATTATATATTTTAAATAATTCAAGTCAATAAAATATATATTTGAAATGCTTGGCTGTTAGCCTCTTTATATGTCCCTTGCTCTAAGACCATAATCTTATAAAGCTTCATTATATTTAAAACATATACCCCCGCATATTGCCATATTAATTCCATTTTTCTAAATTATAGTTTAGTTAAACAAGAAAGAAATTAAAATTAATAGGTAAATAGAAAAAAGCACAATATAGTTGTGCTTTTTCAATCAATGACGTATTTTTGTAATTTCCTGTGATATTATTTTATTTATTTCCTTAACTTTTTCATATGCAATTTTAGGTTGTTCAATATTTAAAGTTTGTAAACTTTCAAAAGTATCAATCAGTGAAATTATAGTTTTATCTCCATCTGCATTAGCATTTTTAGAGTCTTTGATTAGTTTTTCAATTCGTCTAAGGCTTCTAACATTTAACTTTCCATCAACATTAGCTGTCTCAATAAGTTTACTTGCTACACCTTCCATTTCACTAAGTATTTTCTCCCTAAACAATAAAAATAAAAATTTATTGTTATTATAATTACATTCTTTATCTACATTAAATGAAAAAGAAAATGTTTTTTCATAAAATTCATTTGGAGCAACTAAAACTTTTCTAAAACGCTTTATTATTTCATCTTGAACACTTTTTTCTTTAAAACAAGGAATCATTTTTTCTATTAAATCATCTTTAAAAACACCATAGTTTGAATTAATTTCATTTGCTTGTCTCTGAAATTCTACCTTTAACTCATTAAATTTCTTTTCAAATTCTATAATCATTTCATCTGTCATATAATATATTGGTTTATTCCCCAATCTATCTACGATTAAAGAGTTGTAGAATGCAGTTCTCAGAGAAGCAACTACTTTATCAATTTCTTTTACTACATCCTTAGGTATTAACGAAATCCTGCCTACTACCATATGCTCTGAATCAAACTCAATATATGCTTCCCTTGGAAGTTCCACAGAAATATTTTTTACGGACACTTTAATCGTTACCCTTCTTATGTTACTACATGTCATTTTAAATTCCCCCTTATCATTTGAAAATATCAACTTCACCTGTTTTTATTTAATATTTATACCATATTATATATAAAGTAATCGTAATATACTACAATAAAGTTATAAAAATATGAAAAAACATAGAATTTACTACATTTAATATAAAACAGGAAAATACTGCAACATCCTTTTAGTTTATTATTATCATAATTTATTATTTTCAACCTTAAATAAGGGCTTTAACATAACAAAAACCAGTAAGATTATATTTATCTCACTGGTTTAACTTAAATAATAAACTTAAAAAAACTCCTCATTAATTAATAACCTAATATCTTTACAAAATTTACTCCATTCTTTTGGATATTCATTGTTCCCTTCAAAAGAATAATTCTTGTCCTTTGTAACGATATGTACACTCCAACTTGTCCCATCACAAACTGGATGTAAAGGTTCATAAGAGTTTTTCCATTTAAATACTTTATTCTTTTCTAATCCAGATATAAACTTTATTAATTTATGTTGCAAAAGTTTTATTTTTTTTTCAACTGTCAATTCATACCCAAATTCCATATATTTATAATCGGCTACCCTATTGGGTATATCTATATCTACTTGGTACGACGCACCACCATATCCACCAACACAAGCATTGATGCTTAAAATATCGGTGTTAATCCACCCCTTAAGTGGTAATAGTATTCGTATCCATTCATTTACCTTAGCTTCTAATTTCACTGCATTAGCGGGGCTTGTAGATGGTAAATTGAATAGCCTTAAATCATCATTATTTACATTATTACCTACTAACTTTCTATAAAGGGCTTCTGCCTTTTTACCATTAAAATAAATATCCTTTAAATTAGGATACTTAATAAATAGAGAATTAAAATCATTTGCTACAGGATTTTTAATGTTAGAATCACTACTATTTTCTCTATCACAACTTTTTAGTACATCCCAAATAGCAATCTTATTATTCAATAAAATTGCTTTCTTACATTCATAGTCAACAGCTATCTCTTCATCCAATATAGAAAATATAATTTTCCAAAATTGATTTCTCTCAAACGCATAGTATTCTTGTTTCGTTAAAGACTCTACACTTGGCATAGTACCTAAAATTAATATTTCACAGTTTTCATCTACTATTGGTGCAAATCCCTCTACCATACCTTTTACCCACTTTCATTCTTCTTTTATTCAAAAGATGCTATTACTTTATCTATTAAAACTTTAAACTCATTTTCATTATTAATATGTTTGTTTATATTTATAAAACCTCTATCGTCAGCTTTACCCTTATACTCATCTAAATATCCAACATAAATATACCCATTTCCTGTCTTAACCAATTCTCTTACAATTACTTTTCTCCTGCTTTTAGCTTGGTCATAATAGTAGTTCACTTTATCTGGTTTTATATTTGTTTTTCTTAAATTTGAATATTTATTTAATATATTTTTCTTTTCCTCAAAACTTAATGCCACAATAAGACCTCCAGTTCAAATAATTTAAACATTATCACTATACCAATCATAGATTGAGTAGGGCCCGCTATATATCCCCCCAGCTCTTGTCCCCTGCAAGTTATTGCCTTACCCCAACAATCCTCATGTATTGTTAATCTACCTGACTTTGGGAAAGCTATAATATTACCATTTCTTGCTTCCACTTTATATTCTGTTCCTCTGCTTGATATTACCTTAGTTGGTCCTTTTTCAACCAATTTATTATATACTTCGTTGAATATAGCCATAGCCACCTCCTGTTTTAAAAATCAAATTTTATTAACTGTTCATGTATTACTACTAATTTTTGTCCTGCTGATATTTTAGTAATGTCTCTAAATTATTAAATACTATTTTCCTGAGTTCACGGGTATTAAGAACCTGTTCAAAGGAACTATATATGTCATCTAAACTTTCAGGAGAAACTGGCTTGTTATTAAACTTTCCAAAAGGGCCATCAGTTTCAATAAGTATCCTCTCAATAGGTATCCTGCTTATAATATTTCTACCCTTTTCATTTCTTAACATTGAGCTATTAACTGAAAAATAATATCCCTCTTCAATAATTTTATCAATTAAATTCAAATCCCCTGTATACCAATGAAATACCGCAAATTTAATATTATTAATCTTGAGGATATTTAATACTTCTTGTTCTGCATTTCTTGAATGTATTGATAATATTTTATTGAATTCAGCAGATTTCTTGCAAATATAATTAAAAATTTCTATTTGCAAATTCATATGTGAATTGAATTTTTTTGAAAAATCCAACCCCACTTCTCCAATATACTTTGTTGTATGTAAATATCTATTAAAGAGCTGTTTACTGAATTTTTCTGTTCCTGCAAGTTGTGGATTGAACCCTAAAGCAAATTTCACATATTTAGAATCTTTAAATGTAGACAAGCATCTTTCATAAACACCTGGGAGATTAGTAACAAACAGTGCATATACTTTATTATTATTAAACCAATTATACATTTTAAGATAATCTTTATAATAATCTATATGTATATGAAAATCTACAAGGTTATTCATTTTTATCTTCCTTCCTTTTTATAACCTAAATAATTAAGCAATCCTCCATTATTTTTTTTGTCTTCTTCAATAAACATCTGCAATATTTCATCCATAGACTTTAAGTAAACTTCTTCGTATTTATTTAGCTCTTCAAAAGACAGTTTCCCATGTTTTAACAACAAATTTTTAATATAATTTTTATCATCTTTATGATTTAAGTATCTTTTTACACTTAATAATAAAGCCTTCAAATCACTTGCTTTACCATTAATCGCATTAAATTCTGATATAAAGGTGTTGCTTAGCTTATATTTAGGATTATATTCATCATTATTGTGCCCAATTGTATTCAATGAAGCTTTCCTAATTAAACAAGGGTAACAATATCCACAATTTTTAGGTGGTTTAATTCCATCATATCTACATAGACATGGATGTGAGCACGATATAGTTTTCCTTGCATACTGCTTGAAAACAGGGTTATCCTTATGCTCTTTAACAATTTCCCCTTTAGTTTTAAAGGAATAAAAGTTACTAATCTTATTGCCTATCCCTAACTTATCGAGTATTTCATTGAAAGAATTTATAAAATACACATGGGTGGTTCTTGTACTACAACTTCCATTCCTGCTGTCTGTTAACGGTACATTTATTCCTATAAATCCGTTTTCAGGTATAAAAACAGGGGTTTTTTCCCCTAACATTGATGCAACTGAAATTGCTCCTGTTAAAAATAAAAATGACCTGCTTCTACTCGTACTTTCTATTTTGGTATAAATGGGTTTGCCATCTATATCAAGTGGTGCCATCGGTGTAACACTAAACAATATTGGTTTTTTATTGATTTTTGAATAATATGTATCTATTGCATTAAACAAGTCCATTTGACCTTCTGATACTAAATTGTATTCCCTGAACCCTACAAAGCAGGTTCTTACCCCTTCTTCCATTAATTTTAATGCTCCACAGAATGAATCTAAACCTCCAGAAAATAAAGAAACAGCATCAAATTTGTTTACTTTAATCTCTTCCATTTTTGAATTTCTATTATTAGTTCTTAATCTCTCATTACTTTTTCTAAATTCAATACTCCAAATATCTCCACTTAGAAATTCTAACATTGATTCAAGTTCCTTCTGAACACTATTCCACTTTTCCAGTTCAATAACTGGAATATTCATCTCTAAAACCCTTGTCCAGCTATCTTCAAATTTACTTCTAAAAACCCTTTTATCAGTACAAAACAAGGAAATTCCTATTAATAATAAATCTTCATTAATATTTGACAAGTTTTCCAAACCAAACATTTTCCATAACTCTTCAACATCAGTTTTAACGTTAGATTTATTACTCTTATCTAATATATTGAAAATCAGTGCTTCTTCATATTGTTTAGATGGCATTTCCTCATTTTGTTTATTAATCCATATTTTCATCTAAATCCTCCTTCCACATTTTAAATATTTCAAAAGCATCCTGGCACTTTTTGTTAATAAAATCTCTACCTTGACTACTCTTCCATTCAACTTTACTTAAATCCTCAAATGTATACTTTCTTTCAATTTCTATTCTTATAAAATCCTTTATGGTGTTCTCTGCCTTGATATATTCATCTAAGCTCTTACACAATCCCTCTATTTTTTCAGAGAAGTTTGTAAGAAAACTTTTTTGTATGAATAATGTAATAAAATCTACTATAAATTTATTTATATCCATATTTTGAATTATTTCATCATAATCCTTCTCTTCTGTTACATCTAACATAGTCTCTTTTAATAATTCGGACATACTGTCTCTAACAATATTCTTATCAAGACTACCTCCATCACCAGCAAAATAGTCTAATAGACCAATATATATTTCTTCATTAGTTTTTCCAATCAAATCTTGTATACCAGCTCTATTTAATGCTTCATCAAAGCCATACACCTTTGCAATATTAAAAAAATCTATTGTTTTTGCACTTGTTGTGGTAAATGTGTTAAATCCATTACCTCCTCCATTAGAAGACATCGTGGCATTAGAAAAATTCAACATTGCTTTTCCTATAGAAGCTCTTTGAAAATTATTTCTTGCCATTCCTGTAACAGCTCTCTTTGTATCACTCCACAACTTACCAGTTGGTGGTAAATAGCTCTTTGAAGTCCCCATTTTATCCCTCCTACTTATTTAAAACTTTGTTCCACAAGGTCTCTTTGGTAATTTTTTTATCAAAATAAAATATTTTTAATTCGGCAATCTGTTCAGGATTAATTTTCTCTATATCTTGAAGCAAACTTATAAATGCTATGGTCAGTTCACCTTTCCTTATACTTTGAAATGCCTTAATTATTTTACCTCTATAATCCTCATGAAACTCATAGACATTAATTAACACCTCAAAATATTCGGTATGGTCCTGATTGAATTTAGAAATAATCCCTTTTATTATCTCATCTTTTTTATTAGGTGCATATTCCTTTATTTCTTTTACCTTTCTACTTCTGGTAGTGTTATCTAATCCTTTCTTACAAATTTCATTTATTTTTCTTCTCTCTTCAAGACCTAAGTCTAACATAGAAATATTTTTATCTTTGACTGACTCTCTTGCTAAGTAAAAATACTGCCTTAAATCATAATTATATAGGCCTGTTGGTTCTGCAAATATCCATCTTTTAATTACATCCTTTTCCCATGGATTATATTCTACCTTTAGAATTTTTTCGCCATTTAAAATAGAATTTTCTATTTCCTTTAATTCAACAGCTAATCCCCCATTTTCAAATTGCCATTTGTATAATTGTTTAAAAAGGTTTAAATCAACATACTCCAACACCATTAACTTAGCTAACACAGCTAATTTTAAGTTTAGTTTTTGTATATCAGCCAATTTTTTTCTAACATAGAATGTATTTAAAAATCGCTTAGCTTGTCTTGGATTTCCCTTTAAAGTAACTGATACAATATCGCCTATTTTACTGAAAATATCAAGTTGATTTTCAAAATCTTCTAACTTGTACTCATCCTCGATACATTCCTTATAGTTTTCATTAGCTTTTTTCAGTTTACTTTTAATGTCAACAGAACTTATTATTTCACCTTTAGTAAACAATCCTTCCGATTTTAATTCTTGTAGCAATATAACTAAACTTTCTTTTTTTAAATACATCTCACATATTAATAACAACATATAGTTTTTCATATCTATATCAGAGAGTTCAGGTAATTTTATTGGCAATTGCACTATTTTTTCTATATAGTCCTTAGAAACATCAATTTCATCTCCTTGAGATAATTGTGGATATTTCTTTTTAACTGAGTATCTAATTACATCTTCATCCATAGCAATAATAAAAGTAGTTTTCTTTACTGATAAAAATAGTTTTACGGCCTCTAAGGTCTCTAATATTCTCTCAGGACTACATCTATCCAAGTCATCAATTATAATAATTAGGTTATCAATATTGGATTTTTTATCTGTTATCAAATCCTCAAATTCTTTTCTAAATGTCCTTATATTTTCCACTATACTTTCTTTATCTGCATCATTATCATCCTTCAAAAACTCTTTAAGCTTGGATATATTTCCCCCAATCTTTTCAATATCTTCTTCCTTAGTAAAATCAATATTTCTTATGCTTTCAATAGAACTTAATATTGTAGGCATTGGATTTCCAGTTGCTAAACTTAGAGCTAAAGGAAGCCCCTTCTTTGCTAAAGCACTTCCTACTCTTATCCAATCTACTTTCTTTATTAATCTACCCAGTCCTTGTTTACACTCTTCCGAAACCTTTTTATTATCATCTATAGCTCTTAAAATAGAATCCATTAAAGCAGTTTTTGCATCATCATATCCTTCAAACATCCAAGCATTAACCATTATAGAAACAACCTTTTTATCTGTAGCTTCCTCAATTTTTTCATTAACTAAATTCAAAAGTGTGGATTTACCACTTCCCCAACTGCCAAGTAATCCAATTGTTAATGGATTCATCCTTCCATTTGTTGATATATCATAAATTAATTGAGCATATGGCTCATATGAGAGCATATCTATTTCTGAGACACTATCAGACCACATAATATCATCCTTTCTTAAAGTAAATTACTTTCTACTAATATATTACACCATATTTCATATTTTTTCTATTTATGTAAACATAATAGTCTTATTTAAATCCTCACTTCTGAGCTTAACATTTTTAAAATCACGAGTTAATAATTGATATATCAAACATCTCTAAAATTCTCATTGTCCCTATTTACCCTTTAATTATAATTCATAAGATTTATAACTCCTACTTTGTAAACAAACATCAGAGTCTGTCCCAAATCCCCCACCACTCCAACCCCTCTCAACCCTTTCCCCACAACCCCTCCCACCCATTTCAACCCTCAACCCAATTTCTCCCACAAATATTAAAGTCTGTCCCAAAATCACGCCTTTTCTCCACTTAATTCTCCTAAAATACTCCTAAATTACACTCAATTACGAATATTAAAGTCTGTCCTTTTTCTTGCATTTTATCAGCCCTTCCTTCATATTCTTCATCTAAATTCTATTTACTTCCTCTCCTCCCAAAAAGGTCTGGCGACCATTCCATAAATCTAAAAATCAATCTTTTTCCCTCAATCATCTCAATTTTAACTCTATTTTCTGATCAATACTCCTTCATCAATCCTCTTCAAATCAATCTTTTGATCTATCTTTTTAATCAATCCTTTCAATCAATCTTTCAATCAATTTTTTAATCCTTTGGGGAATATTTTTATTCTGATTTTTTTCTTTTAAAATGAGATAAGAAATGAGAAAAGGAACGGTAACCCGTTCCAGAGACTGATGTGATGGGGGAGTGTGGCTTTGTGGATAAGTTGCGTCCAGACAATAAACTATCCACAATAAACCCATTTTTGCAGGTATAATGTGGACAATTTCACTCGTAACCTTATTATGTTTTCAGGGTTTTAGTCACATTTCATCTCACGCTTTAATCTATTTATCTCTCTATTTGGAAGCCTTCGGCTGTTTTTTCTTCCGCTTTTTTTTTATCATTTCTTCTGGGAATTTATCGTGCTTTTAATCTGATTTTGTGGTGGAATGTGGGGGTTTTTTTGGGGGGGAATAAAAAAATGAAGGAGTGCGGGGTGTGGCTCCGCATTTCCTTCATATATTTGGACAAACTTTATTGTTTTTGGACAGACTTTAATATTTGGGGACAGGGTTTAATGTTTGTGTACACCCCCAATTCCAAAGTTGAATTGGTATAGGCAATATTTCATCTTCTAGCATTTCTTTTTCAAGGGGATATTTTTCTATAAGGCTTTTATTATGATGCAAGACAATATTTATGTATAACCTTGTGAACTCTTCAAGGGTTAAACATGAGTCTAATCTATAGTCTTTATCCCCTCTTTTTCTAAATTCCTTTTGTATAGCCCCAGGAGTTTTATGCTTTACTTTAGTATTTAAAGTTCTAAAACTTCTTTCAACTATGCCTTTTAAATCGCCACGATACGGCGAAGTATTTTCTATTTTTATATTCAAATTATTAATTAAATTTTCAGGAGAGTACCCTTCAAATTCACCTCTATCAGCTATTATAATATCAGGCAAATGTTTAGAAGGCCACTCACCTTCAGTTATTTCTATTCCATATCGCATGCAAAACTCAACCTTATCAGCAACCATATTATCTAACGCCATCATAGCTCCAAGCCAAGATGGTCCTTCTAGTCCAACGTAAATCCCAGTAATTAATCTGGAATATACATCTATTATCGCATACACAATTGGCCTACCTATAATCCTTTTTGCATTTAAAGAACTTACTAAATATACATCAGCTATGGTTGCATCAATTTGAAATCTTGTTCCAGGACCATCTGTTTCAATTGTAGAATTACTTAGTAATGGTCTATGCTTTAAATTGAACTCTTTTTCACTTTCTCTAAGCACAATATCCTTTTTAACGTCTTCGAACTTCTTAAACCAATAATAAAATTGATTGTATTTAGGTATTCTTTCATTATCCCAAACCATATGTCTGATTTCATTATTTTCTCTGTATACATCCGAATAGAAATCTCTAAGCATTAGAGTGTATGTTTCTTTTAAAGATATCTTTTTATTATTTCTGTAATACTTATTTAGGACAAATTGGATGTGCTTTTTCACATCATTAGTTATGTTAATTCCTTCTATGGTATTTCCTGAATAATCTACCCTTGCTGGTTTTCCTATTTTTAAATCAGATAGTTTTTTTTCTTTTCCTTTTCCTCCAGAATTTATATAATCGGGTAATAAAGCATTTTTATTCATACCTCTTTGCCAATACCTACTAAATAGTCTTTTAACTTTCACCAAATTCATCCCTGAAATATTAGCTATTTCCATAAGTTTACTTTGTCTATGATTTTTCTCTAAGAGTTCATATTTGTTTGCTTCCCAATAAGTTTCAATAAACTCCCAAGCTGCATTTCTTTTATTTATTTGAAGTTCGGATAGCTGGTTTTCATTGATTATTCTTGAAAATGGATCTTTGATAGCTATTAGTTTTTCTCCCTCAATTTCTTCTTTAATAGTTTCTAATAATTCCTTTCTAGGCATTGATGTTACTGCGTCAATGTTTACTAGGTACACATAAGAGTCGATAATATTAATAATCCTTATTCTTTCAGCATTTTCACCATCCACATATTTAAAAACCGAAGTAATGGATATCATATCGCTTCCACCTTTTCCATTGATTTTTCTATGATGCTTATACTAGGTATGTTTTTATTAATATCAATTTTTTGTGTTATATCTATTTGAATAATTTTATTTATTACTATGTATTTAAATATGCAAAGACTACTCCCTTTCTCTAAACACATATCACTATCGAACTCGTTACATATAGCTCTCATTGTTTTAGGATTATCAATTATTCTTTTTATAAATTCAAATACCAAGTCCTTTAATTCACTTGCTGCAACATCATTAAAACTATCTATTGTTCCTATTTCTTTATAACCATGAACTAAACTTATATTGTTTGCTATAACCTTATCCATTTCTTCATCAATAACTATGCCCCAATTAATGCCTCTCTTTTCCCAATACTGTTTTTCAATCTCAAATTTTTCTAACATTCTTTTATTCATAAGATCGTCCTTGCATTTTATTGTTCTAGCTACTTCATAAAATTTATCGTTATAATTCATAGATATTAAAAAATCTGTAGTCATAACAACAAACTCTTCTGTTTCAGGATTTTGGGGATGCTCTATTCCTAATTCTTTGGCAATAAGCATTGTATCTTCAATCGGAAGCAGTGGAAACTGCTCTCTTATATCATAAACTTTGTCTGAGTACTCTAAAAAATAGAAATAATTTCTTTTCATATCTGATAAAAATTCATGTTGCCTTCCGGTCTTTATTCCCTTAATCCTACTTGCTCTTCCCAAAGATGCTACATCTTGAATTTTAATCCAAGGCTTATATTTCTCGCCTTTTCCTGTACCTCTTCCTTCTTTAATCATTTTAGGTATATTTAAGTTTCTTTTTCTTTTAGCCATTCAATTCATCTCCATTTATAAAATAAAAAACTGCACACTCTCACCTTAAATGAGAATGTGCAGTTAATCTTAAATTGTTTTGTTTTAATCTTAGTCATACTACATTCTCAAACATAGCATGCCCAAAATAGATACTTTCAATCAAACTTTTTTATAAATAATCAATCTTTTTTATAAATGGTCAAACTTTTTTATAAATAATCAAACTCTTTTATAAATAATCAAACTCTTTTATAAAGCTACAACATCTGTAACCAAGCAGGGGAACCTATTCCACAGTTACAGATTTCGCCAAATTTCTTGGCTTATCAACGTCGCAACCTTTTTGGATTGCCATATAGTAAGCTAATAATTGTAGTGGAATTACTGAAATTACTGGCGCTAATATATCCATTACTTTTGGTATATAAGTTACAGAATGAACTGATTTTTCAATTTCAGTGTGACCTTCTGGTGCAAACGCAAATACTTTTGCTCCTCTAGTTGCTAGCTCTCTTATATTACTTACCATCTTATCAAATATTACTTCTTGAGTAGCTAGTGCTATAACTATAGTTCCTTCTTCCATAAGCGCTATAGGACCATGTTTTAGCTCTCCTGCTGGATAAGCATCTGAATGAATATATGATATTTCTTTAAGCTTTAATGAACCTTCCAGTGCTACTGCATAGTCAAGTCCACGTCCTATGAAGAACATATCTTTGTGCATGTAAGTTTTTGCTGTGAATTTTTGCACAGTTTCTTTATTCTTCAAAACTTCTTCTGCTTTTTCTGGAAGTTCCATCATAGCTATTTTAATTTCTTCAATTTCTTCTATGCTTAATGTTTCTTTGTTCTGAGCAAAGAATAATGCTATTATATACATTGCTATAAGCTGAGTTACATAAGCTTTAGTAGATGCAACTGCTATTTCAGGTCCTGCCCAAGTATATAGTACATCATCTGCTTCCCTTGAAGCTGCGCTACCTACAACATTAGTTACTGCTATAACTCTTGCACCTTTTGACTTTGCAAGCCTTAAGGCCGACATAGTGTCTGCAGTTTCTCCAGATTGACTAATAACTATCATAAGTGTGTTTTTATCCATTATTGGATCTCTATATTTAAACTCAGAAGCTATATCTAGTTCAACTGGTATTCTTGCAAGTTTTTCTATAACGTATTTACCTACAACTCCTGCATTGTATGCAGTTCCGCAAGCTACTATATATATTTTATTTAAATCTTTAATTTGCTCTTTAGTTATATTTATATCATCAAGTGTAATTGGTTCTCCTAAGACTATTCTTGAAGTCATAGTGTCTCTAATTGCCTTTGGTTGTTCATGGATTTCTTTTAACATAAAATGCTCATATCCACCTTTTTCAGCAGCTTCTGCATTCCAGGTTACATGGAAAATTTCTTTATTTATAGTTTTGCCTTCTGCGTCAAGAAGTTTTATTCCATCATTAGAAATTACAACAAATTCCTTGTCTTCTAATAAATATACCTCTCTTGTATGATTTAATACTGCTGGTATATCTGAAGCTACATAAAATTCATCTTTGCCAAGTCCTACTATTAACGGGCTATCTTTTCTTACTGCCACTAATTTATCTGGTTCATTACTTGTAACTACTGCTATAGCATAGCTACCTTCCATTTTAGTAACAGTTTTCATAACCGCATCAACTATATCCCCATCATAGTAAAAATCTATAAGGTGTGGTATTACTTCTGAATCAGTTTCGGATGTAAATTTATATCCCTTAGCAATTAACCATTCTCTTAAATGGATATAATTCTCTATAATTCCATTATGAACTACACTAATAGTTCCACTTTCATTAGTATGTGGGTGAGAATTTTCATCTGATGGTTTACCATGAGTAGCCCACCTAGTATGACCTATTCCAACATTTCCTTTAAGTGGTTCTTCTAATAATTGAGCTTCTAAATTTGCAAGTCTTCCCTTGCATTTAGTTACATTTAAAACCCCATTATCTATAATTGCGACTCCTGCTGAATCGTATCCTCTATATTCTAATTTTCTAAGACCTTCTATTAAAATTGATGATGCTTGTTTTTTTCCAACATATCCAACTATTCCGCACATATTTATCTTCCTCTCTAATTTAAAATTTTGCACAAATTAATTGAGCATACTTAATAATCTAATGAAATATGCTAATTAATTTATCATCTAAAGACACTGCTCATAACCTAACGATAATGCTCACCGCCTAAAGGTGCTATAATATTTATAAAGGTTTTAACACCAGATTGATATTGTTACGAAAATCACTTTTCGCGTTTATCAATCATTAACGGTAGTGCGCTACCGCGGGGCATCCGCCGAAGATTCGATACTCCCCATCCTCGTCAACTCACAGTGCATCAAACTTCCTAATACTCCTAATGAGTCCTGGCGCTTTAAAATCATAAAATACCTCTATCCTCCTTTGCCTTAATATCAAATAAACTGAAAGCTTATGTACCTTTTCACAAGCTTTCAGTTTATTATATTCATCTTACACCCTAAACGTCAATGCTTTTAACAATAAATTCATTGAATTGTTACTTTCTTTCGGTATAATTAAAACATACAAATGAATCTACATGTTTGCTTTCTCTTCGATTAATTTTGCAAGAGAATGTGCCATTTCGTTTAATTCACTTTGAATTTTACCCTCCAACATTACTCTCACTAAAGGTTCTGTACCTGAAGGTCTAATAAGCACTCTTCCACAGCCATTTAACCTTTTTTCTATTTTTTTAATTTCTTCCACTATTTCGCTATCAGTTTCATGGATGTCATTTTTATCGTTTGGCACCATTGCATTAACAAGTACTTGTGGAAGTTCTGTCATCATTGATGCTAGCTCAGATAGTGATTTTCCTGATTCTTTAATTACGGTGGCTAATTGAAGTCCTGATACAAGTCCATCTCCTGTTGTATTAAAATCCAGGAAAATTACATGACCTGATTGCTCTCCGCCTAGGCTATAACCTTCTTGTTGCATTTTTTCAAGAACATATCTATCTCCTACTTTAGTTTTCACTGTAGTTATGTTTTCCTGCTTCATTGCAATATCAAGGCCTAAATTGCTCATAACTGTTACTACTACTGTATCTTTAGTTAATTTTCCTGTGTCCTTTAGGTGTTTAGCACAAATAGCAATTATAAAGTCTCCATTTATAAGGTTTCCTTTTTCATCCACAGCTAAACATCTGTCTGCATCACCATCAAAAGCTAATCCTAAGTTACAATGATTTTCTTTAACAAAGGCCATTAAGTGTTCTGGATGGGTAGATCCACAGTCTTTGTTTATATTTACACCATCTGGATCATTGTTAATAACTAAAACTTCTGCACCAAGTGATCGTATAGCTTTTACTGAAGTAATGTAAGAAGCCCCATTAGCACAATCTAATGCTATTTTAAGTCCTTTTAAATCTCCTGCAATAGTTGATTTAGCAAATTCTATATAATCCTCAATGCCGTTTAGCTTAACTGTTTTTTTACCTAAATCTCCAGCTATTGGTGAGGGTACTTCTTTAAAATCACCTTCAATAACTGCTTGTATTGTATCCTCTAATTCATCAGATAATTTGAAACCCTTTCTATCAAAAAACTTTATTCCATTATATTCTACTGGGTTATGAGAAGCTGAAATAACAACCCCTGCATCTGCTCCATATTTTCTAGTTAAATATGCTACCGCTGGTGTAGGAACAACTCCAAGACATATTGCCTCAGCTCCTACAGATAAAATTCCTGCAACTAGTGCTGATTCTAACATATCCCCTGACACTCTTGTATCCATTCCTACTATAATTTTAGGTTTGTGAGCTGAGTCTGTTAATACAAAAGCTCCAGCTCTTCCTAAATTATATGCAAGTGCACTCGTTAATTCTGTATTTGCTATACCTCGTACTCCATCTGTTCCGAATATTCTACTCATATTTTCTACCTCTTTCTTAATTTTTTATAAATTTAAGTGTAAAACCACTATCCCTTTAGGGTAGCTGGCAGTTGACGCGCATTAATCCAACTAAATAATTCAATTAAATCTACAGTATAAATAGATACAATTTAATTATAAACTAGTTTGCATTATACTACAATAATAACTACTTGTAAAAAAGCCCTGCTATATATGTATAATTTAACTAAAAAAAATAACCCATTTTGGATTATTTTTTTCGGATTACTAGTGGAATTATAAAATATTTCACTCTTGAAATTCTTAGTTTTCTACCTTCTTCTGTTTTAATATAAATCCCCATTTTGCACCTCTAAAATTCTAGATCTATTCTATAACAACCTCTACCACATCTCCATCTCCAGTTTTTATATCAACAATCTTACCACCTACACCGCCATCTATGGCCTCTAATATAGTTTGCGTCATAGCATCCATATCTATGTCACTCATACCATTAACATTAACATTGGGAATTTTTCCAAAGGTTTTTATCATACCACTTACAAATGCCAGCGGTAGGTTAATATTAACAATATCATTCTCTTTAGACCTTACTTTTATTCTGAGCATTTTTACTTTAAATTTACTGTTACTTTGACTATTGTTTTTTAATGGTGATTTTTCTAAAGTAACAAATTCTTTACTTTCTCCCTTTAGCGCTTCTATAAGCTGCATAGCTTTTTTCGAATCAATTTTACCTTCTTCAACCATTTTTAATATTCTTGAGATTTCATCATTCATTATATAAACCCCCTTTTTATAGCTCAAACTCTCTTTTTACAGATTAGTTACTTTCCATTTAACATTATTAATGCTTCGTCAGCAGTTATTTCACCTTTTTCTAACATATCTACTACATCCTTTTTATCAACAGAAGGTTTTTGCTTTAAAACAGTATACCCAAGTGCAATAATAACCTCGTCTAGCTTTGCTCTAACTGTTGGATATGATATTCCAAGTTCTTTTTCCACGTCCTTAATATTCCCTCTAGATTTTAAGAATACTTCAATGAAATATAGCTGCTCACTATTCAAATAATCAAATTTTGATAATTCAAATTGATTTTCAACAGTAGTGTCACATTCATCACATTTAAGCCTAGTTACTTTTAATTTCGAACTACAAACTGGACATTTACACAATATTTTATAAGCCAATTTTAGCACCTTCTTCCTCTATACTATTATATTGCCAATAATTAATATAGTCAATATATAAATTGATTATATTAATTATTTTTTAATATATATTTATTATATTAATATATATATTAATATTGTTAATACATATATTATATGTCTATCTTGAAATATTGTGATTAATTTAACCTATAGTGATGTGGTTTCCTCTTACTATTTTTGCATTTGTGTTTTGGAGATATATCTCATTTCCTTCAACTAAAAAAGCTAATAATTTGACGTAAATTATGTCATTAACAATGATATGTTTTGCTATAAAATAATACTTTAGATTTTTCATATCCAGTTTCTAATATTAATGATATGATTGAATTAAGGTTACTGTCATATTATATTTATCCCAATAGTGTATTTAAGGAGAATTGTTTCAATGGATAAATTTTCATACAAAAAAATCATGTATATAAATGAATTTTCATTTTTCTTTGGTTGGACAATCATATTTCTTCTAGGAGCAGACAAACCACCACCAATTGGATTTCTTTGGCTTGTTCTTTTAACTGCTTTTCTTGATGGTATCCAATTTTTATATCTAAAAGTATTTCTGCCCAAACTATTTTGTTCAGCTAATAAACTTTTTATTAAAAATCTAATGTTCTCTACCTTTGGAGGCTTAGCTGTTGGCTTATTAGTAATACTTATAAATTTTCAGCAATTTTTAAGTATCGGTTTATTAAATAACGCAATTTGGTTGGCTGTCATCACAATTGTAGGATTATTATATGGAATTTTCTTTTATTGGTTTAATCGCATATTAATGCGATTGATAAAATGAAAATATTATGTAATTGTACTCAATTCACATTTTTCTTTTACTCGGACCTCATCACAAGAAAAGGCTACTGGTTTACCAGCAGCCTTTTCTTGATGTTCTCGATGTTCCTTATCCTTACTGTTTTAATAGAGCTTCATATATCAAGTAGCATAAAAAGTATCTATTACGCAAACTTCATGAGAGCAAGCCTTAGTAATTCACAACTAACTTTAATGAAATATGCGTTAAGAAAATTACATGTTTGAGCACACAACAATTGAGAATTGTTGTGTGCCCATGAGGAATACTAAGGGGAAGCGAGTTTGTAATTTTTAGCATCTTTCAATAAAATTTGTTTAGAATTCCTTAGCAAAGCGAACTGAAGTTGTAGTAATAGATACTTTTTTCTTTCCTACTTGATATATGAAGCTCCTATTTCAAGCGCTTTTTTGTTTATCTCGAAAAATCTTTCTTTACCATGAGCTTTTAAAGCCTCTACTAATCCTTCCATAGTTACTATTCCCGTTCTCTTTACTAAAGCTCCTAAAAGTACCATGTTAGCAATCTGCTTGCTTCCAATTTTCATAGCTTCTGTTTGAGCTGGAACACATATTACTTCTATATCATTTCTAGTAGGCATTCTATCTACAAGGTCAGAATCCATTATTAATAGTCCACCTTTAACTAAGGTAGTTTCAAACTTATCAAGAGAAGGTCTATTCATAACTACCAATGTGTTTGCATCATTGATTATTGGTGAACCAACTAGCTCATCAGAAAGTATAACTGAGCAGTTAGCAGTACCTCCACGCATTTCTGGTCCATAAGATGGAAGCCACGAAACGTTCATATTGGCATCCATTCCTGCATATGCTAAAAATTTTCCCATTGAAAGTGTACCTTGACCACCAAATCCTGCAAATATAATTTCTTGAGATGCCATACTATTCAACCTCCCCAGTTGTATCTTTTTTAACTCCAAGAGTATAAAATGGCATCATATTATCTCGTAGCCATTCCATTGACTCCTGAGGTGATAATCCCCAGTTAGTTGGGCATATTGATAATACTTCCACCATTGAGAACCCTTTCCCATCAATTGCATTTTGGAAAGCTTTCTTTATAGCTTTTTTAGCTTTATTAACATTAGGAACATTATCTACAGCTACTCTTTCTACATAACAAGCACCTGCCAGAGTTGATATCATTTCTGATACTCTAATTGGGTATCCTTGAATCTTTACATCTCTTCCATAAGGTGTAGTTTCTGTTACTTGACCTGGAAGTGTAGTCGGAGCCATTTGTCCACCCGTCATACCGTAAATACAGTTATTTACGAAGATAGTAACAATGTTTTCTCCACGAGTCGCCGCATGTACTATTTCAGCGGTACCTATTGCTGCAAGATCTCCATCTCCTTGGTATGTAAATACCACTGCATCTGGATTAGATCTTTTAATTCCTGTAGCAACTGCTGGTGCTCTTCCATGTGCTGCTTCAAACATATCACAGGCAAAATAGTCATATGCTAAAACAGAACATCCAACTGGAGCTACCCCTATAGTTTTATCTATTATATCTAACTCTTCAAGTACTTCTGCTACTAATCTATGAATCAATCCATGAGTACATCCAGGACAATAATGTGTAGGAACGTCTAATAATCCTATAGTTGGTTTAAATACTATTGCCATTATTTACCGCCTCCTACTATTTCTTTAACTTTACTTAATATATCTTCAGGATGAGGAACCATTCCACCTGTTCTACCATAAAAATATACTGGTTTTCTTCCTTCAACTGAAAGTCTAACATCTTCAACCATTTGTCCACAACTCATTTCCACTGATATATATCCAAGTTTTGTGCTACCTATAGTTTTTTCAAAAGCTTCTAGTGGGAAAGGCCATAGTGTAATTGGTCTTATTAATCCTAATTTTATGCCTTCTTTTTCTGCCATTTTAACAACATTTTTACATATTCTCGATGTTGTTCCATATGCAACCATTATTAAATCGCTCTCACCATCACAATTGTACATTTCATATCTTGTTTCATTTTTCGTTATTTGTTTAAACTTTTCTTGTAGTTTTAAATTGTGTTGTTCTAGGTCTTCTGATTTTAAATAAAGAGAATTTATTACATTATGTTTTTTTCTCCCTTTTAACCCACTAGCAGCCCAAGTTTTTTCTGGTAATAATTTTGGTGTTCTTTCTTTAAACTCAACAGGTTCCATCATTTGTCCAAGCATTCCGTCTCCCATAACCATTACAGGAGTTCTATACATATCTGCAGTATCAAAAGCATCTTGAACTAAATCTACCATTTCTTGTATTGATGCTGGTGCATATACTGGCATGTTAAAATCACCATGTGATCCACCTTTAGTTGCTTGGAAGTAATCTGATTGAGCTGGTTGAATACTACCAAGTCCTGGACCACCTCTAACTATATTTACAATGACACATGGAAGTTCTGCTCCTGCTATATAGGATATTCCTTCTGCTTTCAAGCTTATTCCTGGTGAACTTGAAGATGTCATGCATCTTACTCCTGTACCAGCTGCTCCATAAACCATGTTTATAGCAGCAATTTCGCTTTCTGCTTGTAAGAAAATCCTATCAATCTTAGGCATTTTTCTTGATAAATATGCAGATATTTCTGTTTGAGGTGTTATTGGATATCCAAAAAAGCATTTGCAATTTGCTCTTATAGCTGCTTCTCCAATGGCCTCGTTACCTTTCATTAACACTTTTTCTCCCATAAGTTCATCCTCCTATTCTTTACTTTTCAACTGTTATTACACAATCAGGACACATTTTTCCGCAAGATGCACATCCAATACATTCCTTCATCTTTTCCTGCGTTACTCCTGCAGGATGATATCCTTTTATATTTAATTTATCCGAAAAACTTATGATTTTCTTAGGGCATGCTGTTATACAAAGTCCACACCCTTTACATCTGTCTTCTCTAAAAGTTACTCTTGGCATGTTTAAACCTCCTTAAAATACTATTTTATAAAATTTAAACGTTTACTTATTAATTTTACCCCGTGAATGTTCAACTGTCAATATTGTTAATATTTTAATTATATTCTTGCTATCTCCAAGGCGGTAACATATGTATATCTATCCCAAATATATCTCCTTGCAATTTTCCAGTCATTTCGGGAACTAAATCTTTTCTGCAAACCGTATATGCATGGGGTATATTTAATTCTTCAGATAGTTTAGCCACTATTTTATCTCCATCTATTATATGTTGTGGCAGTGTTTCGTAAGATAAATTAGTATTGGAGATTAAATGTGTTATCTTGAGTCTTGAGGCTCTTTCTATTGCTTTAAAGTATTCCACAACATCCCCAGCATTTGATGTGAATGGTCTATTTGTATTTATAACAAAGTACATATCGTAGGGCTCTTCCACGAAAAACCTATTGTACTGACCAAGGGCTATTGAACCTAAATCGTCTCCACCTACATCTACTACAACTTCATAGCTTTTATCGTTAAATATAGCTATTATTTCTGCTGGAACTACCATTAGTTCTGCGTTAACTAGTTCTGGATTTGATGCTATAACTCTTATTCCGTATTCCTCTAGTTGTTTTCTAACGTCTCTTACACAGAAATAAGGATTTACTATATCTAAATCAGCTATTGCAACTTTCTTTCCTTGTTTTGCAAGATTTACTGCATAATTTATTGCTATTTCTGTCTTTCCTGAACCAAAGTGACCTGTAAATACCCTAATTCTACTCATTTCACTCACTCCCCTTTAAAATTGCTTATTTTATTAAATTATTAAAAAAGTTTAGGCACATTCAAATAAATAGTATACTACTTATCATTTATTTGAATGTGCCTTGTTACTATAATTACTATAATTACTATAATTACTACAGTTTATTATTTATATTCTTTTGCCTTTTCTTCACCGTTTAACACTCTAAGTCCGCCTTCTGCTAGTGCTAATAGTTCATCTTCACCTGGATAAACTACAACCTTTGCAATGAATGCTACTCTTTCTTTTATATACTCAACCGTTTCTTTACCATAAGCTATTCCACCAGTTAAAATTATAGCATCCACTTTACCTGCTAAAACTGCTGCACATTTACCAATTTCTTTAGCTACTTGATAGGACATAGCATCAAAAACTAATTTAGCTTCTTTATCGCCAGCTTCTACTTTAGCTATTACTTCTCTAGCATCATTGGTGTTAAGGTAAGCAACAAAGCCACCTTTTCCATTTATCATTTTCCTTATATCCTCAATAGTGTATTTTCCACTAAAGCACATTTTAGATAAATCACCAACTGGTAATCCTCCAGCTCTTTCTGGTGAGAATGGGCCATCTCCATCTAATGCATTATTAACATCAATAATTCTTCCAGCCTTGTGAGCTCCTACTGAAACTCCTCCACCCATGTGTGCTACTATTAAATTGATTTCTTCATATTTTTTACCAATTTCTTTTGCATATCTTTTAGCTACTGCCTTTTGATTTAGTGCATGAAAAATACTCTTTCGTTCTAGTTCTGGAAGTCCTGATATCCTAGCTACATCCTCCATTTCATCCACAACTACTGGATCAACTATAAATGCTGGTATATCTAACGATTTTCCTATTTCATTTGCAATTATTCCACCTAAATTAGATGCATGCTGGCCTTGTACCCCAATTTTCAAATCATTGAGCATAGCATCATTTACAGCATAAGTTCCACCTTCGATAGGTTTTAGAAGTCCACCTCTGCCTACTATGGCATCTAGTGTATTTATATCAAAATTCTTTTCTTTAAGTACATTTAATATAACATCTTTTCTGAAATTAAGTTGGTCAAATATATCTTCAAATTTAGCTATTTCTTCTGATGAATGTCTTAAAGTCACTTCTAAAATTTGATTTTCATCCTCGTATACACCTATTTTAGTTGAAGTTGAACCTGGATTAATTATTAACAATTTATGTGTCATATATTTCCTCCTTAGTCTTTTAAAATTATTTATTATATTCTGCAAAACCCTTTCGGTTAGGTTAATAGTTGCAGATGCAGCCTAACAATTAGTAATCTTATTTGCTATACTCTGCAACTAATGCTGCAAGTGCTATAGAATTTAATTTTGTTTCTGGAGTATCTGCTCTAGAAGTTAATATAACTGGAGCAGAAGTTCCTACTAAGAGTCCACCATTCTTAGCCTCAGTAGTATAAGTTAAACATTTATACATAGCATTCCCAGCTTCAATATTAGCCATTAAAAGAATATCTGCTTTACCGGCTACTGGTCCTTGTAGGTTTTTATGTTTTGCAGCTGTTTCGGATAATGCATTATCTAGGGCTAGAGGTCCATCAACAATACATCCTTTTATTTGGCCTCTTTCATTCATTTTTGAGAGCATAGCTGCATCAAGTGTTGCTGGCATACTTTGGTTTACTACTTCTACCGCGCAAACTGCTGCAACTTTAGGAAGATCAATACCGCAAGCTTTTGCTACTTGTACGGAATTTTTTATTATATCTATTTTTTCTTTTAATTCTGGATACATATTAAAAGCAGCATCTGTTAAAAATATTAATCTATCATAGCCAGGTATTTCAAATACTGCTACGTGAGACATTTGCTTTCCAGTTCTAAGACCTACTTCTTTGTTTAATACAGCTCTTAAGAATGTAGCCGTATCTACTAGTCCCTTCATAAGCATATCAGCTTTTCCTGATGATACAAGTGAAACTGCAGTCATAGATGCTTTTTTATCATTTTTCTCATCTATAATTTCGAAATCTTCTATGTTCATACCTATTTTACTTGCAATAGAAATTATTTTTTCTTTATCTCCTACTAGTATTGCATTTGCTATACCATTTTTCTTAGCGTCTTGTATTGCCTCAAGAACTGGTGCGTCTTGTGCTACAGCTACTGCTACAGTTTTCATACCTTGCATTTTTGCGGTTTTTAATACTTCATTAAAAGTTTTAATCATTTGAGTACACTCCTTCTAATCTATTTCATATTTTTTTTACTTTGTTTCTTCTTCATATATTTTAGCTTTTTCTTCTCCATTTAATATTCTTAGAGCTCCCTGTGCCAAAGCTAACATTTCATCTTCCCCTGGTACTAATTCAACGGGAGCTATAAAGCTCACCATTTCACTTATCCAAGCAGTAAGTCTCTTATTGTAGACAAGTCCTCCTGTAAGAATTACAGCATCAATTTGCCCAGAAACTACTGTTGCCATGGCCCCAATTTCCTTAGCGATTTGATATGCCATAGCTTTTAAAATTAATTCTGCTCTCTCATCGCCATCGTCTATCATCTTGTCAACGATTCTTCCATCGTTAGTGTTTAGATAAGCTGCAAGCCCCCCCTCACCGGTTAATTTTTTCTTTAGCTGTGGAAGCGTATACTTTCCACTAAAAGCTAGTGCTACTAAATCTCCTGCTGGAAGTCCACCAGTTCTTTCTGGGGAAAAAGGTCCTTCTTCATTGGCGTTGTTAACATCTAAAATTCTTCCATTTTTAACTGGAGACACAGAAATACCTCCACCAATATGCGCAACGACATAAGTGCTATTATTAAAATCTTTATGTAATTTAGTACAAATCCTTCTTATTACAGCTTTTATATTCAATGCATGAACTAGTGAGCGTCTTGGGATTTCTGGAAGCCCCGATATTCTCGCTACATCTATTATCTCATCCACTGCAACAGGATCTACTATAAATGATGGTATGTTAATTTTGTTTGCGATCTTAAATGCTATTACTCCACCTAGGTTAGAAGCATGCTCTGCTTGATATCCTATTTTTAAATCCTCTAGCATTTTCGGTGTAATTTCATATGTACCACCAGGCATTGGTCTTAATAACCCACCTCTGCCAACTACTGCAATTAAATCTTCAAGGGCTATGCCTTCTTTCTCTAACCACTGTAGAATCAAATTGGTTCTCATATCCTTTTGGTCATAAATCTTATCAAATTTCTTGATTTCATCATAGCTATGGGTCAAATTAGATGTAACTACACAATTTTCGCCTTCGAAAATTGACAGTTTAGTTGATGTAGACCCGGGATTTATTGCTAAAATATATCCTTTGGTTTTCATTTAAACACCTCCCCTTATTTGCCTATGTAATAATAGCAACTACTCATTATTTATTATGTAAATATACTAATTATATAAATATACTACTATCTTGTAAATATGAGTTTCCGTTGCTACATTCATTTTAACAAATTTCATAGATGAAATTCAAGGGTTATAAAAATTTATTATAATTGCTTCCATTCTTTCATTATGTTTTCTGCCACTTTTAAACCATCCACAGCTGCAGATACTATTCCACCTGCATATCCTGCACCTTCACCTGCTGGATATAGCCCTTCTAAAGATATACTTTGAAGTTTTTCATTCCTATCAATTCTAAGTGGCGCTGATGTTCTTGTTTCAATCCCAGTCATAACTCCATCTTCTCTTGCAAAGCCTTTTATTTTATGTTCAAATTTAGGCAATGCCTCTCTTATAGTGTCAGTTACAAAACTTGGCAAACACTTAGTAAGATCAGCAAATTTGTATCCTGGTGTATAACTTGGTTTTACACCCCCTAATTCACTGCTAGTAGTACCCTTTAAGAAGTCTCCTACTAATTGTACCGGTGCATTATAATTTGCCCCTCCCAGTGTGTATGCTAAGGATTCGTAATGTCTTTGAAACTCTATACCAGCCAGTGGACTATCTGATGCAAAATCTTTAGGTCCTACTGATACAACTATAGCTGAATTACCATTTGTTTTATTTCTGTTATAACTGCTCATACCATTTATTGCAAGGCATCCCTTTTCTGAAGCTGCGGCTACTACTTCTCCACCTGGGCACATACAAAAACTATATACCGATCTCCCAGATTTTTCACTTGTATAAGTAAGCTTATAATCAGCTCCCTTTAATCTTGGATGACTGGCATATTTCCCATATTGATTTTCGTCAATCATAGCTTGGGGATGTTCTATTCTAACTCCTACAGCAAAAGGCTTACTAGACATAAATATTCCCTTTTCATATAACATTTCATAGGTATCCCGAGAACTATGTCCTGGAGCTAATATTAAGTTATCACAAGGTATTTCTTCTCCATTTACTATTATGCTTCTTATCTTTTTATCTTTAATTATTATATCGGAAAGTTTACTGTTAAATTTTACTTCCCCGCCTAGACTTATAATGGTTTCTCTAATGTTTTTCACCACTGATTTAAGTATATCTGTACCTATGTGAGGCTTACCCATATATAATATTTCCTCTGGAGCGCCAGCTTTCACAAATTCTTCTAATACGTAATCACATCTAGTGTCCTTTATTCTTGTGGTTAACTTTCCATCTGAAAAAGTTCCTGCACCACCCTCACCAAATTGGACATTAGACTCTGTATTTAAAACTGCCCTGGTCCAAAACTTAACAATACTATTTGTCCTACGTTCTACATTTTCCCCTCTTTCTATAATCAGTGGCTTATACCCCTTTTGTGCCATAAGAAGACCCGCAAACATTCCTGCTGGTCCCATTCCTACTATTATAGGCCTATGCTTCATCTCTTTACTGCCAAATTCGAACTCAGAATCATATCTAACTTCTTCAAGTTTAACATCCTTATCATTTGCCCTAGCAACGATTTTCATTTCGTCATCCATTTCCACAAGAACAGAATAATTAAACTTAATATTATTTTTTTTCCTAGCATCTATGGATTCTTTAGCTATTCTAAAAATCTTTATTTCGCTTTCAGAAACCTTCATTTTTCTTGCTGCCTTTATTTTTATATCCTCTATATCTTCCTCTATATCTAATCCTAAGTTGTTTATTTTAATTGCCATTACTGGTAGTTACCCCCGTTTGTTTTTTAGTTATAGTTACTAAGATTTTATCTGGAACTCCAGATATTAAATTTATACCCTCTGGCATAGGTACTGATACTTTAACTGTATGCTCACCTTCTACTAAATTTGCTAAATCTACTGAAGCACTAAACTTTTTTAAATCAAGTGAATCTATAAGCGCTTCAGTACCTGAAATAACTAGTTCTTGTTTAACTTTTTCTAACTTAGCATCGTATTTTTCATCTAAATTAACATATTTGATATCTAAACTTAGATTCTTTTGTACTACTTTATTTAGAGTAATTTTAACCTTTACTATTCCATCTGTAGTATTATTAACTAAACTTAATCCGTCTGGAATTACTACCCTTGCGCTCATTGTAGTAGTTTTACTTATTTTGCTTAAATCAATAGCCTCTGTATTTAAATTTTCTAGTTGATCAAGCTCAGTTGTGTTTCCAGTTACATCTAACTGTTCCGGTAACACACTTATACTTGATAAAGTAAAATCATTAGGTAAATTGCCTATAGTTTTTACTTTTACTCCTACAGATTTAGTTTTTCTTATAGGAATATTGACATTCATATTAGATGGGTTTACAGTGACTTCTTTTACTTCTTTTCCTGCTGCATCTACTGGTTTAAGCTTATAGCTTTTAACTAGATCTGATTCTTGGCCATCTATATTCACCTCTACTAATAACTCTTTTACTACATTCACAAAGTTTGATCCACCTACTACAGTAGCAGACTCTTGTGATAATTTTGCTGTTGATGCATAAAAGCCTTCTTTGGGTTTTCCACTTACATTTACATCTATAGGTAATTTAGCTTCAATACGTTCGTCTAAATTTATGTTTATAAAAAGACTATCACTATTTAAAACACTTATATTATCAGGACTTTTCCTTATTTGTATAGGTATTTTTTGTTCACCTTTTTTAAGCGCATATTGACTTAAATCTACTACTACAGTAAAATCCTCTGCTTTTGCATTTAGAAGCATGCTAGTATTAGCTCCTTTAATATTTAAACTTGTAGTTAAATCTTGCCCTGGCACTAAAACAAGATCTGAACGAGTTAGTATATCACTATTTACAAGTTGTACAGGTATACCTTTAATTTTAAATGCAGTCACTGGATTTTCTGTACTTGTTATAAAAAGCCATAGTGCAAAGGCAGCTATCACACAGCAAATTTTAATTATAAATTGTTGTTTTCCGTCTTTATCCATGACTTCACTCTCTCCTTTAAAGTTATTTTTTTGCTCTGTCTATTTTTTATTATTTGAACAAGTATTTTCTTAAGCTTATCCTTGTCGTAGTTTCTTACTAATCTTCCATTAACCGCTAAAGATATATTACCAGTTTCCTCTGATACTATTATTGTTAGCGCATCTGATGTCTCAGTTATTCCTATGGCCGCTCGATGCCGTGTACCTAGTTTTTTACTTATTTTATCATTATTTGTTAGGGGCAGAAAACATCCTGCAGCTATTATCCTACCATTTCTTATTACTGTGGCCCCATCATGAAGTGGAGTGTTAACTACAAATATATTTTCTAAAAGCGCACCAGATATTACTGCATCTATAGTGGTTCCTGTTTTAATTATTTCTCCGATACCTGTCTTTTGTTCTATTACTATTAATGCTCCTGTTTTACTTTTTGATAAGTTTTCAACAGCATTAACAATTTCAGTAATAACTATCTCCATAGTCTCTTCATTTTCAAATATATGCTTATCCGTAAAGGCTGACCTTCCCAGGTGCTCTAATGCTCTTCTTATTTCTGGTTGAAAAATTATAATAATACTCAAAACACCGATTGTTATTGTCTTATTTAAAATAAAATATAACACTGTTAAATTAAGCAATTGGCTTATTGGAATAAGTACAAAAATAAGAATAATTCCCTTGAATAATTGCTCAGCTCTTGTTTCTTTCATTAACATATAGATTTTGAAAAATATATATGCCACCACTAATATATCTAAAACCGAAAAGAAACTCATATTTTTAATTGTACTTAACATTAACTTAAATATCTCCATAAAGCTTCCACCTCCCCACTAAAACTACTATCTTTAATTATACACCATGATTTGGCTTATTAATATAAATTATAAGTTAATTTTATTTTAATAAGCCAACTTATATTCTTAAGTCACTCCAATTAGTATATAATACTTTTAAAAGATAAAGACTGTAATTTCATAATTTGCTAAAATAATTTTGTTAGAATAATTTGTATATTATGATAATATAAGAATATAAGCACATAATAGTATAAGACAGATAATAAGGGAGTGAATATTTTGAGTGAGGATAAAAACATTGTAAACACTAAAAGTGAAAAAACAACATTTAAAACTATACTTTTTTTATCGGTAATAATGGGCTCTATAGGCATTTTTTTAGCTACCTACTATTCATCAATAAATAAGGCATATGGCTCCTATGAAACCATATTACTAACTAATATTAACCACATTAATGAAGTTAATAAAAATATAGCACAATTTAATAGTCTCCAAACCATAGATGTTAAATATGCCAAAGACCAATTACCTAATATTATTAAAAATTTATCCACATTCAGATATGATTTATCAAATTCACAACCTTCTGCAAAATATAGAGAGGACCATGAGAATCTAAAATCAGGCTTAGATAATAACATATTGATATATAGGCAAGCACTAGCAATTTTAAATAATCCATCTGGGCCTGATGTAGCTGAATTTAGTACCAATCTTAAAACTTATAGAAATGATTGTATGAATTTTTACTCCACAATAAATATTAAGAATATTAGAATAGACTTACCCCCAACTACTTTATCATTTATAGATAACGTGCTTAATGACAGTTATAAATCATTAAGAATGAAAAGAGAAGACGATATTAAATCACAGCAAAATCAAGAGTTTATCAGTAAAATTGATGATCTATCCAAAAACTTTTTAGATGTTAAAATCAATTATTCCTCATATGTCCTTAAGGTAAGAAAAAAAAGTATGTCTTATGATGAACTTTTGTTACTGGTAGATAATAACTTTACAAAATTAAGCAAGATACAAACTGATTTTAAAAACTTGTCTATACCAGCTTCTACTCTCCCTACTTACGAAGCCTTCAGGCCATTATTAGATATGTACGAAAATTATTTAAGGGATTTCAAACTTGCTTTGACAAGCGAAAAGATTCAAGCCCTAAGTGTAGCAGTAGCTCCATCAGTATTAGATGCTTTATATGATTCTTCTAATATAAAATTTAATGAGCTAGAGAATTTCTATAATAGATTTGTTAAAGTTTTTACTCAATTGAAAAAATAGCGTATTATTTTTACACTACAGGAAATACTATTAAAAGCCTAAGTAAAAAGTAAAAAAACGCGGAGGAACCAAGCATTTGGGGTGAATCACAATTTGTGTAGGTTAAACCTTTTCCGAACCCGTCAGCTAACTCCGTAGGCAAAGGGAGAAGATATTATGAAAATAAAAAACCCGTGTTTTTTAAGTTGTATTCTAACGTTATTTTTAGTATTACCTAGCTTGTGCGTAAATGGAAAATCTCTATATTCACTAGATTTAGAGGTTAATGATTTATATAACGAGAAAATAGCCGCAGTTGCAGTGTTTAATCAGAGCAATACCGCTATTTATGTTACTGATCAAGATATTTATTTAATGTCTCAGGTTGTATATGCCGAGAGTTGTGGTGAACCTAATAGTGGCAAACTTGCAGTAGCATCCGTTATACTAAATCGTGCTAGAGATGGAGCTTTCCCGAAATCTATTTCCGGTGTTATTAATCAAAAGAATGCTTTTTCTTGTGTTAGAAGGGGCAAGGTAATCCACAATGGCAAATCGGATATTATTCCTGATTCCGCTAGTTACACTGCAGTATTAGATGCATTAAAAGGTAAAGATCCTACTGGTAAAGCTGTTTTCTTTTATAATCCTGAAATATCCACTTCTAAGTGGATGAAGGATGTAAAAAAGTCCAATATAAAAGCTATTGGAAATCACGTTTTTTTCGTAGTTAAATAAAAAAAACTGTAGTATAAAAATACACTACAGTCCAGGTAGCTATCTAAAATTAGCTACCTGTTTTTATTTTTTTTCATTTGCCTTATCTAAATAGTTAACTGCACTTAATGCAGCTACCAAGCCCTCACCAGCAGCCTTCATATATTGATATGGCTTTCCAGTACAGTCCCCTGCAGCATAACATCCCTCTATATTTGTTTTCATATTCCTATCTACTTTTATATGGCCTTCTTCTATTTGAAGACCTGGTACTAATTGACTTGGAGATAAACTATCCCTTAGCATGAAAATTCCATCTGTGATTATTTCCCCTACATCTAAAATAATCTTAGTTACCCTATCACCACCAACTATTTCCATTGGTTTACGGCTAATTATCTCTACATTAGGATTTAATTTATATTCCCCTTTGTACATAGGAATATAATATGTTTTACTGCTTAACTCACTTACGTAATTAGCTTCTTCTTCACTTTCTTTGTTGTACCCAACTATAACAACTATTTTGCCTTTATATAATGGAGCATCACAAGTAGCACAGTATCCTACACCCTTTCCTAAAAATTTTTCTTCACCTTTTATTGGTTTCGAATATTCTATGCCAGTAGCTAAAACTATTGATTTAGCCTCATAAATTTTATCGTTAACCATCAGTGCAAAATAATCTCCCATAGCATAAACGTTATTGATTTTCTCATTTACTATACCTATTCCCATAGCTGAAATATGCGCTGCAAACTGATTTTTAAGTTCTTTCCCTGTTACATTATAAAACCCTAAAAAATTATTTACCTTAGGTGCTTTTACTAATTTTGGACTTAGATTCGAACTTCCGAAAATTATTATATTTTTATTTCTAATTTTGGAATTAATAGCTGCTTCAAGGCCTGCTGGACCCGTTCCAATTATAGCTATATCATATCTTTCTCCCATTATCTTTCTCCTTTTTTATCCTGTCATAGGTAAAATGGAGATATCTATTTAAATTATAAAAATTTAAATAATATATCTCCAAAATACTTCTAGCTAATTTTATAAATGTCTTTGAATTATTTTCTTTATGTCCGCTTTAGGTCTAAATCCCACCATAGTCTCTTTTACTGCATCTTTACTAAATACCATAACTGTTGGAATACTTGCAATTCTATATTTTGATGATATCAATGGGTTTTCATCTACATTTACTTTTGCAAATTTAACTTCTTTCCCCATTTCCTTTGCTAATTCTTCAATTACTGGACTTAGCATTTTACAAGGTCCACACCAAGGTGCCCAAAAATCAACTACAACTATGCTATTAGAATTCGTAATTTCTTCATTAAAATTTTTATCATTAATTTCCTTAATCATATTTATTACCTCCAATTTTTATACCCTATTGGGGTATACTCTATACTATTATTGTATACCTTATTATGTGACTAGTCAATAATATTTTATTAATTATTTGTTAAAACTTGGCTTTTTTACAACTTTCAAATTGTAGATTTCTGTTGCATGACTTTATATAATGTACTATTAGTAGTATATCCAAACAAAAATATAAAAATGCCTTTGGCTATTTTAATATATTCTTAACTATAGTGTTATAGTATTGTGAGTTTGGAAATCGTTCTACTAATCTTTCTGCATACCCAACTGCTTTGTTTTTATCTAAATCTTTATTTATAAGAATTAAATTATATAAAACTTCCTCGGTATAACTTCCCTTAGAAAATTGTTTTAAATAATCTTTGTAGTATTTACTAGCTTTTTCAAAATCAGAACTAGATTTGTAACTTACAGCTAACATATAGATGATATGTTCATTAAGATAATTATCTTTGGAGTAAGGTAATCCGTATAAAAAATATTTTTCAGCTTCTGTATACTTTTTATCTTCCATATTCTCTATACCTTTTTCATAAAAGTATACTATTCCATTACTTTTAATTAATTCTTCGCCTTTTACCATAAGTAATTTATCATTCATATCCAAATCAACCTTGCTCCATTCATTCAAATATCCAACTATTTGCTCCATGTTATTATTCTTTATGCTTTCTGCAAGTAACTCTTTTGGAAATTTCGGTATATCTATGGTTTTATTTTCTATAGGTTTTTTCTCTGTGGATTTCTCTATGCTCACACTTGAACCACGCCTTACTAATTCAGTGCTTTTTTCAATTTTATTTGTACCCATTGTTGAAATATTTTTTAATTTATATATATATCCCTTACTTAATAATATCAATGATATTATTACAAGTACACCAGCACAGCCTATAAATATTTTCTTATAGTTTATTTCCCGCTTTAAGTTACCATAATTAATTAATGTTTTTTTATTCATAATAGCTTCAGTATTTTTTTTATCGGTTTTTAAAACTTTCTCTATATGAGATAGTGCTTTATCATATTCTCCTTGTTTTATATAACAAAGGCTAATAAGGTTATTTACATTTATAAAATTAAAGTCGCTATTTTTACACTGATTTAGAATTTCTAGAGCAGCTGATATATTAAAAGCCTTTACTAACTCCAGGGAACTAGCATACAGCTTTAGTTTTTCCACATCATGTAGGCTATCCTTCATATATTTTTTTGATATTTTATCATTATTTCTTTTATAATTTATATTCCACGTTCTTTTTGCATTTTCCAAATCGCCTTTTAGATAATATAAAATCCCCTTTAAGTTTAAAGCTGCAGCATTTGTAACATTTAAAGAAATACTTTTTTCACAAAGAGCTAATGATTTGTCTATATATCCATCATTATATTTGTTCATAGCTTTTACATATGTTTTCCCTGATTTATCCATAGTTTCACCTTTAGTTTCCTATATTTATGAGTATTCTAATTATACCACTAGAAAAATAGAAAAAGTATATATTACTACAGATGCATCTCTCTGCGCTAAGTAATTCTAAACAAATTTTAATGAAAGATGCTAAAAAGTGCAAACTCGATAACGCTCAAACACGCACTTTTCTATACGCATCTTTCATTAAAATTAGTTAAGAATTACTAAAGCTTGTTCGAATGCATCTTACGTAATATATACTCTCCCTCCCGTCTTTAAGTTTAAAAAACACGAAAAAGAATAAATTGCATACTTTACTACTCATAACCTTATTTTTTCTCTTCACTTATAATTTTCATTTCTGATGGTTTGTCTAATTGTGATAATGTCATCTTGCCTGTACCCTTATGAAATGCATTAAGGGTATCATCATTATAGATTATCAATTGGAATATTAAATCCTGCCCCACCTTTTCAAACTCCAACATTTGACGTTTTTTATCATTTTCCTGATACAAGGTTGAAAGTTCACTAGTATTAACATTTAAACTATAAACTTCTGATCCGAAGGCTACAGTGCCGTATCCCAAACCAGCTACTATTATTAAATGCTCATTATCCCACCATTGTATATTTCTCGGTGTGAATTGCCTATCATTATTAATAACTTCATATTTTACTATTTCATTGGTATTTATATTTTTAATGTATAGTAAATGTATACCAAAATCTACGTCCTTCACTGGACTTATATCTATAGCAGCAGAACTTTTCCCATCTGGAGAGGTTTTCCACTTAAGTTCATAACTTAATAAAGGCAGTTTTGCAATTGTAGTTTTTTTAAATTGTAATGTTCCATTCTGTAATGCCACACTCTTTGAGGCTACACTTCCTTTATCGGTTTTATCCATTGCTAAACTTTTCTTGGAACTACCCGCAGCATTATTTTCACTGCTTTTAATAAGTTCTTGCTGGCTTGACCTATCCATGGCTGTGCTTTTATCAGAGGTTTCACTCTTATAGCTAACTCCAGGATAACCCTTTAGCATAATTGGAATGAATACTATCATAGCTATAACTGCCACTGCATAAGATATATATTTATTTTTATATTTTCTAAAGTTGTATAAAACTTTATTTGAAGTCTTTTTACTATATCTATTTTTGTCTATAGACTTAATTATACTAGCCCTTGAACTGTTAAAATCTATCCCATCTATTGATAAAATAATTTTAAAATCTCTATCCATTTTAACTTCTTTCTCATATAGCCTTCTACAACTTTCGCATCCTTCCATGTGTTTTTCTAATGCAAATTTTAAATCATTAGAAATATTTCCTAGTACATAATCATCTAATCTGTCTTTAAACATATTACAATTCATTCTTTACACCCCTTTTCCTTTTGAGATATAAAAGTTTTAAATTTTTCTCTGCTACTATAGTATCTCCGCTTTACATTAGACTCTGTCATTTCTAAAATTTGCGCTAAATCATAAAATGTAATGTTTTGTGAATATTTTATAATTAGTATTTGCCTATCTATTTCATTTAAACAATTTAGATAAGATTCTATAGTTTCTTTAGTTTCTTTAAATTCTGCTACTTGTTCTGGCGACATTTCTTTTGACATAATATTTGTTATATCCTCTATGTTTGATTCATACACCCTTTTATATTTTCTTATATAATCAATACATTTATTTTTTGAAATTTGCAGTAGCCAATTTGAAAATTTATGATTTTTATCATAAAGGTAAAGTTTATTATAGACCGTAATAAATACTTCTTGAGTTATATCCTCTGAGGCTTCTTTATCCTTTATCATGTTGTAAATGAACCTTAAAACTGTAAGTTCATATTTGTTAACTAATATATTAAAGCTATCAACATTTCCGTCCAATATGCTTTCAATTAAATTTAAATCTTCCTGCACTTTCATTCCCCCATTAGGATGGATTTTGAATCTACTTAATATACGTTTGAAATAAATAAAAGTGACAGGGAGAAAGTATATACAACTTAGATTAAATGCATATGGATATAAGCTCGAATCAGATGGCTTATTTAGGGCACTTACTTATGATGCCATATTAAATTTTCAATATAAATGCAGACTAGATATTGACGGGGCGGTTGGTATAAAAACTCTTGAGAAGCTAATTATACCACCCCTTGAAAACACAGAATTTAATACTGTTAAACCAGTATTTTCTAATAATAAAAACAGTACTGCAAATATTGCGTTAAACAATTATAAATCTGTTAAGCAATTGGAGTCTTCTATAAATTCAATAAAGGCTACTAGTGGCACAAATTTCTATGTTCAAGTTGATTTATCAAAACAAAGAGTAAATATTTTCACAAAATCCGAGGAAAAATGGATTTTAGATAAGTCTTTTATGTGTTCTTCTGGAAAATCCTCTACCCCTACTGTAAAAGGTAATTTTATAATTAAAGATAAAGGACCAATGTTTAGAGCTGGGTCAAATACTATTTGCAATTACTATACAAGATTTTATGGTAATTACTTATTTCACACGGTACTGCTTGATAATAATGAAAATATTCAAGATGGTAGACTGGGAACTCCACTATCCCATGGTTGCATAAGACTTGCTATTGATGATGCTAAATATATATATACTAATATTCCATATGGAACAAGTGTATCCGTCCATTAGAAAATGGATGGATACACTTGTATAAAATAATAGTATATGTTAATTTCTTTTTACTGAGGTTATCCACAATCTGAATTTCAAAACTAGTTTATCCACAAAAATTATACACACTTGTTTATAAAGCATTACCCATGCTGTGCATAACTAAATTTTTATTAAAATATTCCTCTACAGAATTAAAAAATACAGTTACAGCGAGTAGGTCTGCAGATCCCCCCGGACTTATATTTCTTTTTATAAATTCAACATCCAATTCTTCTATTGATACTTTTCCTACATTTGTAGACATTCCGCCAAGTGTTATTATATGTTTTGCCTTTTTCTGTACTTGTTTTAGCATATCCATTGAATGTCTGTGAAGAACATTAGAATCCTCACAATATTGCATGATGGAAATAAGCGTATGTATTAACCTATCATTTAATGATAAAGTTTTATTTTCTTTATATACTGGAAGAGCATAATCAAATACTAGGGGGATGCCGCTCTCTACTTGACCTCTTATCCCCTGTACATTGTATTTTACAAACAATTTTTCACCATAGCTTTTGGCTTTATCTTTATCCATATAGCATAGTTCATTCTGAACAAGCCCTTTAGTCATTTGCTTTATTATATTTTTAATTTCACTAAAATCCACTTTATCATAGATTGCTTTTGTAACAGCTGCACAACTTATCCCTAAAAGAAAAATCATACCTTTATGTGTGTTGACACCTTTGGTGCCCTTGAACATTTCACACTCGGCTTCTATTCCTATATTTCGAATAGCTACAAATATTTCTTTAGGAGTTCTATTTGAATATCCTTCCTGCGCAAATAACACCATGTACTTGCTTAAGATAGATGTGCTTTTAATAAATAAGTAATGGTCCATATCCACATGAGCTCCTTTGGATATAGAAGACACGAGGCCCGGTGATGGATATGAAGCCACTTCGCATAGCATTGCTTCAATTGCATAGGAGGCTATACTAAACGCAACCTTTGATATTAAATATTTATTTTCCATAAAATTTCTCCATATATTCCGAATATCTATTTTTTATAAATCCTTCAATTTCATCTTTGCTATGTTTTTTACTTCTTACACAATTATGAGCTATATCATCACAAATAAAACATTTTCTCATGCCAAGTCCAAAATTTTCTCGACCAATACCCCTACCATTTTCATCATATACATCTATGTCTACACATCTTCCTAAAATATGTTTATCCTCAATATCAAGTGTTATTGATTTTATTTCTATTGCTGTTTTGTTTATAGCCATAATCACAATAGGACCTTCCGCAGTAGTAGTCATTATTTTATAATGAATAGAATAAGAAAATATTTCACTAAGTATTTGCTCTATAATGATAGTTATTTGTTGTGAAAAATGGTTATCCTTATTTATTCCAGGATAGTTAACCCTTATAACCAGTATTGACATTTTATATTTTTCTAATAGTTTTTCTTGAAACTCAACTCTTCTTTCTCTTTCTAGAAATATATCTTCTGCTGTATACATATCATATTAATGTGGAGAATCACTTACTTTGATCCGCCCCATTATCTCCTTTCCTGCTAAAGTATTTAAAAATTTCCAAGTTGAACTCGGAACAAGCTTCTGAATATCTGATATTTTTCCTTCAACTATTAATTTTCTCACCTTCGACGCGCTAATAATATCATCCATAAAAGCCTTTCTTTTTACCTCTACAACTTCTACTCCAAAACTCGGTAAAATATCCTTCAAAGCATCATTATAAGCATTTGTAACCTGACAATATGGTTCCTCTCCTATAAATCTTTTAGTTATATTTAGAGTTTGACAAAAATATTTCCCAAAAATAGACGCATCGAGTGTAGTATAAGCCTTTAGTATTTCATCTTTTTTCCTTAAAAAATATGTTGGGAAGGTAGCCTCGGAAATGATGTATTCTCCACCTTTAATCACCCTCACATTAGGTAAATGTGAAACACCTTCTTTAACCATATTATATCTATTAATAAATGGGAACGAGGATTTATCTTCTTCAACTATAAATACCAGTACCTCTTCACTTTGTGATGCAGCTTCTTCTATTAAATACTTATGCCCTAAAGTAAATGGATTGCAATTCATAACTATTGCTGACTTTTTAGTAATTCCATCTATATTATATATTTTTTTCAAATCTTCCAAATACTTTTCTATATCATATATTCCACTTTCAAGTAGAGCCACATTTTCTATTTTATAGATAAGATTGTACCCAAGTGAGGTGAATATATCTATATTTGCTACCTTAGTAAATATAAAACTATGATAAATTCCTTCCTCAAATAACCTATCTGATACTGCTCCCATAAGAATAGCTGCTACACCAGTTCCTCTTAAATCCTCTGAAACCGCAAAACATTTAAACACATTTTTCGCCTTAGAGCAGGTGGCTTTAATTTCTTCATTTTGCCTAACAACTATAGTATAATCAACGTTATCATCAAGTAATAGCTGAAAGGTTTGTAAAAAATCTCTTACTTCTTTTACTGCATCTTTATCCAATAGATTAATTTTCTGGGCTACAATTCCGCACATAAAAATTCCTCCTCATTAAATCATCACCGATAGTGCTAAAACGTCGTTAAATCATCATCTTCGATGGTGCAATTAACAACACTATATTTAAATATATTATATGTTTATTATATATAAAAAGCCAATATATCTAGTTTTACTAGAAAATAATAATATGAAATAAAATAAAGCTGGAAATTATTAATTCCAGCTTTATTTTATGTATTATAGAGGTTTTCTAACCACATCAATTACTGATCCATCTCTATATTCTATAACTGCAACTATTTCATCTGATAATTCAATAGCTTTTGGTTTACCTGTCATCTTTTCAGCTATTGCTTTAAGCTTCTCAATTGTCATTATAGGAAGATTGGTTTTCTTTAATTTCTCTATTATATCTGTTCTTCTTGGATTAACTGCTATTCCTCTTTCTGTTACAATAACATCAATGCTTTCACCTGGAGTTGTTACTGTAGTTACACTGTCAACTATAATTGGAAGTCTTGCCTTCATTAATTGCGTAACAATTATTGTAAGCTTAGCTCCTGCTGCTGTGTCACTATGTCCTCCAGACCCGCCCATAATAGCGCCATCTGAACCAGTGGTTACATTAACATTAAAGTTTGTGTCTATTTCTGTAGCACCTAAGATAACTATGTCTAGGTTGTTTACAACCGCGCCTTTGTTATCTGGGTTTCCGTACATAGAAGCAGACATTCTCTGATGCTTATGTGAACTTACATAGGACTGAATTGCCTCTAAATCAAAACACTGTACATCAAATAAGGATTTAAACAATCCTTCTTTAAACATATCTACAAGATATCCAGTTATTCCACCTGATGCAAAGCTTCCCACTATCTCATTTTCTTTCATGTATTTCTTAAGTTCTGCAGCTACAGCTAGTGAAGTTCCGCCTGCACCTGTTTGAAATGACATTTCGTTCACAACAAGACCGGTAGCCACCATAACTTGGTTAGCCATTTTAGCTATTTTAAGTCCCACTGGATCGTTAGTAATTTTTGTAGTTCCTGATACTATTCCAGCTGGATCACCAATAGAATCCACCTCTACAACATAATCTATATATATCTGACTAATTTCAATAGGGCAAGCTGGATATGGTACTAAATTATCCGTTATTGCTACTACCTTGTCTGCACACTCGGCATCTGCTACTGCATAACCTAGAGCACCACATGCTGATTTTCCATACAATCCATTAACATTTCCATAAGTATCCGCTGTAGGTGCTGCAATGAAAGCTACATCTATGTGCAAATCTCCACTTTCGATTGCTCTAGCACGTCCACCATGGGTATGCATTATTACTGGAGTTTTTAATATTCCTCTAGAAATTTCTTGCGCTACTGGACCGGACATATAATTAGTGAATATTTTAGTAATCACACCATTTTTTATGTGCTCAATTAAAGGCACATTGTTTGGGAATAATGAACTTGCCGCTAATGTAATATTTTTTATTCCTCTAGCAGCAATAGCAGCAACAACTAAATTAAGTACATGATCGCCATTTCTTAAATGATGATGAAATGAAATTGTCATGCCATCTTTTAACTCTACCTTGTCTAAAACTTCCTCAATACTACTTAAAACTTTTTTGTCATTTGGAGTTACGCAGTTTAATTTTACTTCTTTTTTCACCTTAATACCGGCATGTTTAAATGCACCTTCATAAGGGATTACTTTTCCATAACCTTCTATATATTCAGGTATTTCTCTACCTAATACATTTTTCATTATTATCACCTCAATTAACTAATACACTAAAGTAGCTTCTAATAAGCTTTTAGATAAGACCTAAAACTCTTGCTAGTTCTACTGTGTTTTTAGCTCTATTTATAACTGGAGCATCTACCATTTTACCATCTAGAGAAAATACTCCTTTTCCTTCTCTTTCTGCTTCTTCCATAGTCTCGAGTACCCTTTGGGCATGTTTTATTTCCTTTAGACTTGGAGCATATACAGAATGAATAGTATCAATATGTTTTGGACTTATTGCAGCTTTTCCTGTAAATCCTAAACTTTTAGCTTTCCTAGTGTCTATTGCTAATCCATCAAAATCATTGGTATCTGTAAATGGAGTGTCTATAGAGTCCACCTTCATTGCCCTGCAGGCAACAGCTACTTTATTTCTTGCATAGAAAATTTCTTCTCCTGGCTTTGTTCTCACAATACCCAAATCTGAAGTTAAATCTTCTCCTCCAAGTAAAATAGCTACTATTCTGTCACAAGATTTTATTATGCTATAAACATTTTCAAGACCATAGGCTGTTTCTACTAAAGGAATTAATTTTATACTTTTCGCATCAAATCCTTCTTCACTTTCAATCTTTGTAAGTATTTTGTCTATAGCTATAAGTTCTTCTTCTGTAGCTTTTGGTATCATTAGTGTATCTGGTTTAACTCTTGCTATTACATCAATATCTTTTTTTGCAAATTCCGTAGTAAATGGATTTACCCTTACTACTACTTCTACATTGCCATAATCTACATTTTTTATAGCTTCGCTTACCAAAATTCTAGCACTGTCTTTTTCTGTTAGACTTACAGCATCCTCTAAATCTAATATAATTGAGTCTGCACCTAATATGCCTGCATTTTGAAGCATTCCCGGATTATTACCTGGCATAAAAAGCATAGTTCTTCTCAACTTTTTCATATTAATCACCTCTTATTGAGCTCTTTTTGTAGCAGTTTCTATTCTAGCTTTTATTGTATAATTTAATGCACCTTTATCTTGAGCATTTACTATAATACTCTCAACTCCTAATTCCTTAAGAGTATTACGTATTACTTTTTCTATTTCTTCACCAAACTGTTTCATAACAATACTCTGAAGATTAATTTCAATACCACCCTTAGGGCTAGGCATAATCATTACATATATATCGTTAGATTCCATTGTTCCTGCTTTGGCTGGTTTATTTATTTCCATGGTATCACCTCTCGCTCTACTTTAAGTTATATTTATTTTACACTTTCTAAATAAGCACTTTGACCTTGCTTGTATAGGTCGTTACCTTGACTATCTATTACTACAACTATAGGTAAATCCTCTACTTCAAGTCTTCTTATAGCTTCAGAGCCTAAATCCTCATAAGTTACTATTTCTGCCTTTTTTACACATTTGCCAATTAAAGCTCCCGTACCACCAATAGCTGCAAAATATACAGC
This sequence comes from Clostridium sp., assembly GCF_050717535.1. Taxonomy (GTDB): domain Bacteria; phylum Bacillota; class Clostridia; order Clostridiales; family Clostridiaceae; genus Clostridium_AD. The sequence goes on along the minus strand of NZ_JBOITM010000083.1, from coordinate 30,852 downwards.
ACCATTTTTAATCATGGAATCTACAACTTCTTCTGATCTGAGTCCTTTACCTATCATTCCCTTTAAACCCTTATCTAAAAGTTGTGGTGTGTAAGCATCCATTCTATAACTAGTAGTTGGACCTGCTGATCCCAATGCATTTCCAGGTTTTGCAGGAGTTGGTCCTACATAATATATAACTGCATCTTTAACATCTATTGGAAGTTTTTCTCCCTTATCTATAAGATCAACTAGTCTTTTATGAGCTGCATCTCTAGCTGTATATATTACACCTGATAACAGTACACTGTCTCCAGCTTTTAAATCTTTAACTTTATCTATCGTAAGTGGCGTAGTTATTCTTTTCTCCATAATATTCTCCTCCCTTATCCTTAAAGCTCTGCACTAGCATGTCTTGCAGCATGACAATTTATGTTTACTGCCACTGGTAGACCTGCTATGTGAGTTGGATAAGTTTCAATATTAACAGCTAAAGCAGTAGTTTTTCCCCCAAAACCTTGAGGTCCTATGCCTAGCTTATTTATTTCCTCTTTAAGCTCTTTTTCAAGATTTTCATAGTATGGATTTGCGTTTGGCTTATCAGTAGGTCTAACTGCTGCTTTTTTAGCAAGATTTGCTGCCTTGTCAAAAGTCCCGCCTATACCTATTCCTACCACTATAGGTGGACATGGATTAGGACCAGCTTCTTTTACTACTTTTATGATAAATTCTTTAACCCCTTGAAGTCCATCTGAAGGTTTGAGCATTTTAATTTGGCTCATATTTTCTGACCCAAATCCCTTTGGAGCTACAGTTATTTTTAATTTATCTCCTGGCACTATATCATAATATATAACTGCTGGAGTGTTATCCTTTGTATTTACCCTTTGAATTGGATCACTAACTACTGACTTCCTTAGAAATCCCTCTTCATAACCCTGCGCTACACCTTTATTGATAGCACTTTCAAGCCCGCCACCTATTATATGAACCTCTTGGCCTAGTTCTATGAACACACAAGTCATACCAGTATCTTGGCACATTGGCATTTTTTCATTTTTAGCTATATCTGCATTTATCAAAATCTTATCTAAAATGCCTTTTGCTATATCCCAAGTTTCCTTTTCTTTAGCCTTTTTTAATTGATCTCTCATATCATCAGAGAGGTAGTAATTAGCATCTATACATAGTTTTTTTATGGTTTTTGTTATTTCTGCTACATTTATTTCCTTCATTCGTTGACTCCTTTTTAAGTAAATATTTTAATATGGGAAAAGGCAGTTTATATAAACCGCCTATCTAAGTAATTTTCCCAAATTTATATTTAATTATTTTTTTCTATTAACTAGAGCTACAACTCTATTCATTTCATTATTAACTATCATGTATCCTTCATCTACACCCATACCTGGTTTAGCAAGACATTGGTCTGCTCCACAAGCAATAGCTATGTTTGTGCAAACTTCTGCTGATCTGTTAGTTTCATTACATGTTCCACCACAGTATGCTCCACGGCCCATTTTCTTGCAGTATAGTATTGATTCAATTATGTTGTTAACTCCACCTAAGTCTGGTGTTTTTATTTGAAGCATATGGCCTGCTTTCTTATCTGCAAACAATACTACGTCTTCATATGTGTTACACCATTCGTCTGCAACTAGTTCAACATTGATTTTTCTATTATCAAGTTCAGCAGTTAATGCAGCTAGTGCTTCAACTTGTCTTTCTCTATGCTCAACATCCATTGGTCCTTCAATTCTCAAAGCAAATGGTTTAGCAGCTTCTTCAAGTGTTGCTATATAGTCTGCTTGAGCTTTTATATCATTGTTAAAAGCAACTCCTATTGTTCCATATACATCTATGTGGAATATTGGGTTATAGTTTTTATCAGTTCGGAGTTTTAATACTCTAGCACTTAACCATTGAACATAAGCAAGTAATTTCTCACCCTTAAGTCCTAATTTTTCTTCTACATTGTTTATTAGTGCGTGAGGCATTACGTCTGCACCTTTAATTATCATTTTATCTGAGCTATTGTATCTATCATCACCTGATTGTGTAAATATAGCAATTCTCTTAATATCTACTCCAGTTTTGTATTCATCACGAACGATTTCTGCCATAGTTACTTTTTTAGCTTTTGCTACAGCATCTAGAATAGCTTGTGTTACTCCGTATCTTATAGCTGTATGAAGTCTTTTACCATTAACTAACATGTGGTCAAACTCTTCTGCCATTTCTTTAAAGTTATTTAATTCTCTACCTATTAATTTTGGTGCTATTTCTTTTTCTATAATTGGGATAAAATCTTTTGAAAGGAATAATGGATCTCTTCCACCAGCTCCTGAATATTGTACAGCTGCACAATCTCCGTAAGCTACTTGACCATCTTCAAGTATAATCATTACTGATATTGATTCTCCTGCTTGTCTAATGGATGTAAATCCTTCTGTTACTGGTTCTCCTACATATGTAAAACCATCATGTCCTGCTCCAGCTTTTATAGCTCTTTGGTCGTCAAAATAAAATCCTGTTCTTCCTGTTGAACATAATACATCAATAATTTTCATAATATACACCTATCCTTCTATATATTTTTGAATCTAATAAAAACATTTTTATTTATTTTTTTTCTGGTCTTCCTATTAATACACCTTTTCCTACTGCGAATATATCATCTATTGTCATTTGGAAGGATACATCTCTATTTTCAAACTTCGCTCTTTCTTCCAACTTTTTACTATTAAAATCTTTCAATTCTTGTGTTAATGGTAGATTACCGAATTTAAAGTATCTAATTGCTCCATTATTATCTCTTGCAGGCATCATTTTACCAGCATTGAATTTACTTGGTGCAAATGGTACATCAATAATTCCCATTTCAAAGCCTTTAATAACTCCTACAGCTAAATCACCTTTTCCAACTTTATAAATCATATCTACCATACATTTCGTTTCTGCTTTTATTATTTCAATTTCAGTTTTTAATTCTGGAGACATAGCCATTCTTTGACCACTTAATAAGTTCAAAGTCATTTTTGTAGCCCTTATTCCCATAGCATTAGCTTCTTTAGTAGGAATTCCTACAGCTTCATGAGGAGTTTTAACTATTACTTTTGTTGCTCCTGCAAGTGCAGCTGCTGCAGCTCCTGTTGCTATAACTCCAAAAGCTTTTGCCTCATCTTCTGGGAATCCTCCCATCCATTCATGCATTACTGTTGTTAAATATACATCATTGTATCCATTAGCTGTTAAATATTCTTGGCACTGTTCCTCTAGAGCTCTTATAGCTGCTACGTCTTGTATTAAGTTACCACACTGACCATATCCAACTGTAACGTTTTTAACTCCTTGTTCAACTGCAACTAATGTTTCTATTATTGCAATTGCATTTGATGTACTAGGTGGAACTAAGGTTCCTGTTAATGGTCCAAAAGGTTCTCTATTTATTGATATTCCTTGTTCTTCATAATAACCAACAAGTCTATCACAATATTGCCAATCTAACATTGATTTTTTCAAACTTGCATTTTTAGCATAAGGAATATTGTAAGAAATTCCGCCGCCTTCATTTGAAGTCCAACCTGAAGCATGAGTTATTTCAGCAAGTAGTCTTGCATCGGGTGTACCATGTCTTGCTTCTAATGGAATATTTACTGCTTCGAATACTTGTCTACAACCTTTAACTCCATGATTTACTGCTGGAAATCCATTTAACAATGATCTTCCTTCAGTTATACTGTCCTTTATTCCTATTTCACATGCATCATATCTATTTAACCTTGTATAACTATCTATTGTTGTTGGCAGTAAATCAGCGCCACCCTCTTTTTCTAAGAAGTTTAGAAGTTCGATGTGCTTGTCAATTAATGCCACACCTGCTCTTGGTTGTGCTAGTGTTATACCTGCTTCTTTAGCTTTTACTAATTTCTTTGCAAAATTTTTATGATCAGGAATTTTCTTATTGTATTCTATAGCTTCTTTTAAATCTACCTCTTTACCTGTTGGCCACTGGTTTAATACTTCTTTTCTAATTTCAAAGAACTCTTCGTCTGTCCATTTCTTATTTCTTAATTCCACTAAAATCCCTCCTAATAATTATACTTGCACTAAATATTTTTTCATGATTCTAACAGCCTTATCTGGATAATCTTGTGAAAGCAATCCCATAGCAGATAATATATAAGTTTTATCAAGCAAATACTTTGCATTATGTGGTTTCAAATATATTGGATTCTCCTCATTAAAAGCTCCTGCACTTAAAATATCTTGTGGATTTTCACTATGGACTAATACTCCACCTGTACCTATAACAAACTTTACATCCATAAGGTCTTTCCCTATTTGAGTATACATAGCTCCCATTGGAGTAAGTGTGTGTTCGATGGTGCCTACATGTCTTTCCATTGATAACTCTGTGGCCACTTTTGCCATAGCCTCATCAAAATCTATTTCTTCCTTAGTCATAGGAACCATCTTTATATGTTCTATTCTATATTTACAATTTGCATCAATATCAATTTTTCGCGTCGTGTCACCTAGATACTTTCTCAATTTTCTGCTACCAGCTGCTTCTCTTAATGAAACTGCCGAATATCTCATTCCAAGATCACCTTCAACAGTTCTTTTAGCAAATGGTTCTTCAAGACCCTTTACGGTAACCCCAGCTTTTGTAGGTTCTCCGTCTGCTATAGAATGTACATCGGTGGTTGCGCCACCAATATCTATAACTACTAAATCTCCTAGACCACTTTCTTCATCACTGCCTTCACTTAATGTCCTTGCAGCCTTTAGAACTGCTGCTGGTGTTGGCATTAAGATACCTTTTACTAACTCTTCTGCATTGCTGAGTCCCTTAGCATCTACGATTTTATCCATAAATACTTTTCTAATTTCTTCGCGAGCAGGCTCTACATTTAGCTTACTTAACTGTGGCATTACATTACTTGTAATAGTAAAGTACATCTTAGCCTTAGTAAATATTTCTCTTATCTCATCGCTTGCCACTTTATTTCCAGCCACTACTATTGGTAATTTAACTTCATTTTCAGCTAACATTTTTGCATTGTGTATAACACATTGTTTGTTACCACCATCAGTTCCACCTGCAAGAAGTATTATGTCCAAATTCGAATTTTTAATTTCTTCAATTTCAGTAAGTGTTAATTCATAGCTATATACTTTTAACACTCTAGCTCCAGCTCCAAGTGCCGCTCTTTTGGCAGCCTCTGCAGTTAAATCTGGCACCAGACCAATAGCTATCATTTTAAGACCACCCGCAGCTGAGGAACATGCTAACTTATTAACGAAATTAACATCCTTTTCTTTTATAATGCCTTCTATTTTTGAATAAGCCTTGTCATAGCCTATCATTATATTATCTTCTATTGTAGTTATGTCTTTAGCTGTTGCAATTATTTCTTCTTTTTCTATATCCACAACAGTTAGTTTAGTATATGTACTTCCAAAATCTACAAGTAAATATGCATCCACTTATATCACTCCTATTGATTTTATAATCCTATTCTATAATAGGCCTAATACTTCTTTTAAATCATGTATTGTTGTTTCTAGTGATGTATTTGGTGGGTAAACCTTATTAAATCCCATTTCAGTAAATCTTTTGTGAACGTCGGCCCAATTTTGTTTTCCTACAACTATGTTTCCACCTACGAATAACGGTATTCCATCTAATCCCGCTTCATCACATTTTTCTCTCATACCCCTGCAATCGATTTCTCCCTGTCCATAAAGAGAAGATACTATTATTACATCTGCATTAGTTTCAACAGCTGCATTTATAAAATCCTCTTGTGGAGAAAGCACCCCTATGTTTATAACATTAAATCCCGCTTCTGTTAGCGCATAATCTAATATTTTATTGCCAACAGCATGACAATCTGACCCTATTACTCCTAAAATTAAAGTCTTTTTTTCCATTTTTTAAAAGCCTCCCAAATAATTTATTAGCACATCATTTTAAAATACATTATTTTTTGAACTTTATTTCAATAATCTTTGACTTAAGTGCTTTTACTGAACCCTCGTCTAGACTATATAGAAATTCTATTATCTCTTTGTTTTTCGAGTTTGCACTTTTAACATCTTTATATCTACCCGGAGATACTATCATCACATCTGATTTCTCAATTATATCCTGGAGTTCTTTTGAATCAGTAGTATTAGAATAGTTTATATCAGCTTCACACAAACCTGCTTTTTCTAAAGCTCCCTTAATTTTAAATATAAATTCCTCAGATATACATATAAACCCAAATTTTGTATTTATACTATACCTAGCAATCTTAACTATTGGTTCTAAATTCGGAGTTATAGCAACTCCTAGAATTTCTTTATCAAGTCCAATGGTAAGATCAGTAACTTCATTGATGTGATTAAAGGTAGTTATTATAAACTCAGCACTTTCAATCTTATCTCTAGTATCCTTGTCCATCTTTTTTAAATCGCTTGTAGTTAAGTACATTACATTCATGTTACTATTCCTACTAAGCTGCTTACTAAACACTTTAGCTTGTTCAATATTGCACTCTACGTATATTACTATGATTTTGTCCATTATCTGTTTTTTTTCATTTACTCTTTGATTTACTAAATCTAAAAATTCTTCTGGTTTCATTCCAATTTCTAAAGCTTCCTCTAGTCCAAGGTCCACGAATTTCATTATCTTATTTTTAATGTCTAGACTTTCCCAAGAAATAGCTTCTTCAACTACAAAAGTTCCCCTTCCCTGATAGGATTTAAGTGCCCCATCTTGTTCTAGGTCATTATATGCAGTACTTATTGTATTTCTGCTTACACATATTCTTTGAGATAATTCTCTTTCTGTAGGCATCTTCGTTCCAACCTTGAGAGATCCTTTTTTTATCTCATCCATGATTTGTTTTTTTACTTGAATATAAAGTGGTACTCCATTTTTTTTATTTACTTCAATATCGATAAAAATCCCTCCCAAAGCATATTGGATTAATGGACTAATCCACCGATACCTTTATGATATCATATGGACTAGTCCATTTCAATGATTGAATTATCAGTCTTTAGTGTTGTATTTCGTGTTCTAAAGTGACTAGCTTTCATGAACTAGCTTAGTCTTACATTTAGTACTGATTTCACATATTAATGATAAGGTTTTCACCGTTTAGTTGATAAGGGTTTCATAATTATGGTTATATTTTTCCAATTTTAGCATTATTATAATATATATAAATAATAAGGAGGACCTTTGTGACCAAAAATGAGTTTTCTTTTGTTATATACATTTTAAGTACTGTTTTGATATTAGCTCTTTCAACATTTATATTTAGGGCTATCACACATATTTCTTATATTAATGATAGCATTTTAAATGAGCAAACCCTAACTTCCTCTGAAGATTATGGCACTGGATTTTCATTGATAAAAACTGTTCTTAATCATACGATTAGTAATGAAATCAGCCTTTAGTACTGACGTGTTCCTAAATTCATATTGGACTTACTATAAAAGGTCCAATTGCATGTAAAAGAGACATATTCATAGAATAATATGTCTCTTTTTATCTTAATAACTCATTAAATATTAATATAATTATATTGAACTAAAGTTACTCAGTTACCATTATTTATTCTACGGAGGAACTTTTAAAAAACTCATCTACAGATTTGCTTATAGACTTTGCAATTTTTTCTTGATAATCAATGGACTTTAATTTTTGTTCTTCTTCATAGTTTGATAAAAATCCACATTCCACTATAACACTTGGCATATTATCATTCTCTCTTAATACCTTGTAAGAATTTTTAGCAGGCTTTTGCACTCTATTATTACTTGGGTCTATATCAATCCTAAAATTTTTCTGAATTATACTGGCAAAATTTAGACTATCCTTATAATTCGAGTACCAAACTTGAGCTCCATAATATTTACTTTGAGTAAAATAATTCAAATGAATACTGATGAACATATTACAATTACTAGATTTCTTTAAATCGTATCTATTTTTTAAATCCTCCTTATACCTTTCTCTTATAGTACCATCAGTTGAATAAATCCCTGTATCCTCTTCTCTTGTCATCACAACCTGATAGCCTGCATTTTGAAGATTATCTTTAAGCTTTATTGCTATACTTAAATTAATGTTCTTTTCCACCGTACCATTTTTAGAACTTGTTCCGCCATCCATTCCTCCATGACCAGCATCAATAAGTATTATTCTACTTCCACTTTGTAATTTTTCATTGTTCATAGTTTCTTTTACAAATCTTAGATTTATACCCATAAAACTCACCATGGCTATTGTGATTACTATAACTATAGCTATTAACTTATTGTTCCTATATTTCAACACACCCACCCTTTTATTTATTCCTGTCCTTAATTTTATTCAACTTGTAGAAGATTTAGTATTTTTGACTTAAAAATGTGGTTAAAATAAAAAACACCCACTAAAAATTTTAGCAGTTGCTTTCTTTTGCATATTTATTGCTTTTATTTTATTACTACTTCAGCAATATTAGTTGCATGATCTCCTATTCGTTCAAAATTACTAATCATATCTAAAAACATAGTACCAACTGTAGCTCCACATACTCCGTTATTTAATCTTCTTATATGCGATAATCTTAATTCTCTTTCTAAGCTATCTATTCTATTTTCTATTGCCCTAATAGATTCCGCTTTTATAATATCATTATTTTCAAAACTCTCAATACTAATCTCTAACGCGTGAACTATGTATTTATACATTCCATCTAATTCCTGCAACGCATCTTTAGAAAAATATAAATTCTTTTGAATCTTTTCACTAGTAATATCTACTAAATTTTCAGCATGATCTCCTATACGCTCTATGTCATTTACTACATTAAACATAGAAGTTACTATTTTAGTTTGCTTTTCTGATAATTGCGTAGAAGAAAGTTTCACTAAATATGATGTAATTTCATCTTCAAGTAAATTTATTAATTTTTCAGTATCATAGACATTTTTTATACTATTTTCATTATCAGTAATAAAGCACTCCATAGCAAGCTGCACATTATCTTTTGCTAAATTGGCCATTCTAACAACTTCTTTTTTAGTTTGCCCAACTGCAATAACTGGTGTCTCTAGCAATCTATCATCTATATACTTAACATCTATTGTTTGAACTTCATCGTCTCCAGGTATTATCTTGTTAACAAGTGCTACAAGATATTTTATAAATGGCACCATAATTATTGTGTTTGATATATTAAATATAGTATGTGCATTTGCAATTTGCCTTGTTATATCCATATTTCCACTTGGTGACATACTTTGTACAACTTGTATTAGTGGATTTATTAATGGAATGAAAATCAACGTACCAAACAAATTGAAAAATAGATGTATTAACGCTGCTTTTTTTGCTGTCTTAGAGGTCCCTATACTTGATAATAGAGCTGTTATACATGTACCTATATTATTACCAAATAGAATTGGAACCGCCGCTCCAAGAGGCAACGCCCCTGTAGAAGCTAAAGCCACTAAAATACCCGTAGATGCAGATGAACTTTGTATTACTGCTGTCATCAATGCACCTGTTAAAATTCCTAAAAAAGTATTCCCTTCGAGTCTCATTATTAAAGTTGCAAAAGCGGGGGATTTAGCTAGTGGAGACATAGTATTCTTCATTAATTCCATTCCTAAAAAAAGAATACCAAAGCCTAATATAATATTTCCTATTTCTTTACCTTTTTTGCCTTTTGAAAATATTATTGTTAAAGAACCTATGCCTAAAAATATTGGTATTATATTATCCAGTTTAAAGGCGATTAATTGAGCAGTTATAGTAGTTCCAATATTAGCTCCCATAATTACTGCAGCCGCTTGATATAGGTTCATAAGGCCTGCATTAACGAAACCTACTACCATTACAGTGGTAGCGCTGCTACTTTGTATAACCGCGGTTATGGCAGCTCCGGTAGCCACTCCCTTTATTGGATTAGATGTTATTTTTTCAAATATCTTTTTAAGCTTTTCACCAGAAGTATTTGCGAGTCCATCGCCCATCATTTTCATTCCATATAAAAATAATCCAAGTCCTCCAAAAAGGCCGATTACCATATTTACAACATTCATTAGATCCCTCCATATTTTTAGGTGTCCTTAGTATTTTAATCACTCATATAAATAATACTATAAATCAGACTATATGTTAGGTAATTGATAACATATTTAACACAAACTTTAATAAATTTAACACAAACATAACATAAATAATATTTACTTTTTAATTATATTAATATATTTCAATTTATGTACTAATAACTCTATAAATTCCTTTAAAGTAAAGAAGAGAATATGCACTTATTAATAAGTGTATATTCTCTCTTGATTGCAATAATCTTATCTCTTTGAAAACTGAGATGCTTTTCTTGCTTTTTTAAGACCATATTTCTTTCTTTCCTTCATTCTTGGATCTCTTGTTAAAAAACCTGCTTTTTTAAGCTCTGGTCTTAAAGTTTCGTCAGCTTTTAAAAGTGATCTAGAAATTCCGTGTCTTATTGCTCCGGCTTGACCTGTATATCCACCGCCGTGTACATTTACTAATATATCGAATTTATCTTTAGTTCCAGTTAACACTAGTGGTTGGTTAACTATAAGCATTAAAGTTTCTAATCCGAAATAATTTTCTATTGCTCTTTTATTTATAACAATTTTACCTTCGCCAGGTACAAGTCTAACTCTCGCAACTGATTTCTTTCTTCTTCCTGTTCCTATATATTGCACTTTTGCCATTATATTTACTCCCTCCTAACCTGATTAGTATTTAAGCACTAATGTTTCTGGGTTTTGTGCCTGGTTCTTATGTTCTGGTCCTCTGTAAACAGTCATTTTTTTAATTGTTTGACGACCTAATGGTCCCTTTGGAAGCATTCTTCTTACTGCCTCTTCAAAAATAAACTCAGGTTTTTTAACCATTGCTACTCTATATGGAACTTCTTTTAATCCACCTGGATAAAAAGAGTGATGTCTTAACATTTTTTGGTCTAATTTCTTACCAGTTAAAACGATCTTATCAGCATTTATTACAATTACAAAGTCACCTGTATCAACATGTGGTGTAAATGTTGGTTTATGTTTTCCTCTTAATATTGAAGCTATTTGGCTAGCTGCTCTTCCTAAAACTTTTCCTTCTACGTCGACAACGAACCATTTTCTTTCGACTTCTAGTGGTTTTGCTATAAATGATTTTGATTTCATTATTTTCCCTCCCTGAACTTTTAACAATTTAATTTCTATGCTAAAGATCCGGGGCTAGTGGATCTCATTACACGATAATATATTCAAACATTAATAAGTATAATACATTCTACCGGGTGTGTCAATGTTTTTACACAAGATATTGTTATTATTCGAGTTTTATTTTAATAAAAAACTTCTTCCAAGCATAATCCACCGGGTGGAGCAGATTTTCCAGCCCTTGCCCTATCTTTTGAATTGATTATATTTTCTATTTCATTGGGTTTAATTTTTCCTTCTCCAACTCTAATTAGTGCTCCCACTATTATTCTAACCATATTATAAAGAAATCCATCAGCTGCAATATATACTTTTATTATGTCTTTACTCTTTATGATATCTAATCTAAAAATAGTTCTTACAGAGGTTTTTACGGAGCTGCCTAAATTCTTAAATGCAGAAAAGTCATGAGTACCTATAAAATACCCTGCAGCTTCTTTCATAGCATCTATGTCTAATATTCTCTTGTGATGGTATATATAATTACGCCCTACTGCAACAGACTCATACCTATTTAGTATAGTATAGCTATAAAGTTTTCCAATACTATTATACCTTGAATGAAACTCACAGGGCATCTCAAATGAATGTAGGATTACAATATCTAGTGGTAGTTTGCTATTAATAGCTCCGGTAAACTTTTCCACAGATATTTTACTATCAGTATAAAAGTTGCCAACATATCCTTTTGCATGAACTCCAGCATCTGTTCTACTAGCACCTGTAATATGAGTTTTTTCACCAGTAATAGCTTCAATAGCAGTCTCTACTTTTTCTTGAATAGTCATTATATTCTTTTGCCTTTGCCATCCAGCATAATTTGTACCATCGTATTCTATCATAATCTTTATATTTCTCATCACTTCACACCCTTTTCTATTTATAACTTTAGCAAAAAATTATGTTCTGCTAATAATAGTAACAACAAATAGAAGTGTAAAAGCAAAACTTGCAATATAATCTTTTCTAGTTACCCTTAATTGTTTCATCCTAGTTCTTCCTTCTCCACCTTTATAACATCTTGATTCCATAGCCATTGCTAGTTCATCAGCTCGTCTAAAAGAACTTATAAATAATGGTACTAAAATAGGAATTAAACTTTTTGCTCTACGCACTAAATTTCCTGACTCAAAATCAGCACCTCTTGCCATTTGTGCTTTCATGATTTTATCAGTTTCATCCATAAGTGTAGGAATAAACCTTAATGCAATAGTCATCATCATGGCTAGTTCGTGAGCTGGCACACCTATTCTTTTAAATGGGTTTAGAAGATTCTCTATGCCATCTGTTAACTCTATAGGTGACGTTGTAAGGGTTAGTATTGATGTTCCCATAATTAAGAAAACTAACCTAACTATCATAAAGGCTGCAATCGTTAAACCTTCTTTATATACATTTATAAATCCCCAGTGAAAAATTGCCGGCTGCTTTCCAGTAGTCATAAAAATATTTAATACTGCAGTAATAAGTAGTAATATTAAAATTGGCTTTAATCCACTGTAAATATACTTAAATGACAATTTAGATATTAAAATTGTGGCTAATAAAAATATGATTACAAATAAATAGCCCTCAAAATTATTCACTAAAAATAAGTTAACAATAAATAAAAGAGATATTAATATTTTAAATCTTGGATCTAGTTTATGTACAAATGAATCTCCTGGTATATATTGACCTATTGTAATATCTTTGATCATACAAATTCCTCCAATGTGTTTCAAGAATCACACATTACTGCTTTATACAAAAAATCTTATTAAGACAAAATTTTAAACTACTGCTTTTTTAATACTCTAAGCAATTCTTGTTTAGCTTTTTCTATAGTAAATATATCCTCAGATATTGGGAATCCTTTTCTGCGCAGTTCTCGAATTAAATATGTAACCTGAGGTACTGCAAGCCCTACACTTTCTAATATCTCTATTTCTTTGAATATTTTCTCTGGAGTTCCGTCTAAAATACAAGTTCCACTATCCATTACTATAATTCTATTTGCAACCTTAGCCACATCTTCCATGCTATGAGATACTAAAATTATAGTGATATTGTTTTCTTTGTATAGCTCAACAATTTTGTTTAAAATATCATCTCTTCCTTTTGGGTCAAGACCTGCAGTTGGTTCATCTAGAATTAAAACACTTGGTTCCATAGCCACTACACCAGCAATCGCTACTCTTCTCTTTTGACCACCACTTATTTCAAAAGGTGATTTATCCTTATACTCTTCATAATCCAGTCCAACAATTTTCATAGCTCTACGGACTCGTTTATTTATTTCATCATTATCTAGGCCTAGATTTTGTGGACCAAAGGCAATGTCTTTTTCGATAGTTTCTTCAAAAAGTTGATATTCAGGATACTGAAACACGAGTCCAACTTTTTTTCGTATGTTTGTAAGTTTCACATTTTTCTTTGTTATATCTATGTCGTCTATTAATAGACTCCCTGACGTTGGTTTTAGAAGTCCATTTATATGTTGTATTAATGTGGATTTTCCTGAGCCAGTATGCCCAATGAGTGCTACAAATTCTCCCTGCACTATTTCTACAGATACATTATCTAAAGCTTTTTTTTCAAAAGGAGTTTTTGGCATATATATATGTGTTAAATTCTCTATTTTAATTGACATAATGCATTCACCATCTCATTTATAGTTAATATATCTGATGCTATATTAATACCATTTTGTTTAAGCTCATAGGCAAGTTCTGTTACTTGTGGAACGTCAAGCCCTATCTTTTTCATAGTAGCAACATTTCTAAATATTTCTCTAGGTATCCCATTCATTACAATCTTACCATTATCCATAACCACAATTCTATCCGCTTCTACTGCTTCTTCCATGTTATGAGTTATTAAAATTATTGTTATACCATATTTTTTGTTTATTTCTTTTATGGTTCGCATAACTTCTTTTCTCCCAAATGGATCTAACATTGCTGTAGGCTCATCAAAAACAATACACTTTGGCATCATAGCAAGAATACCAGCAATAGCTACTCTTTGTTTTTGGCCTCCAGAAAGTAAGTGTGGAGCATGTTTCCTATATTCATACATTCCAACATTTTTTAATGAATCATCCACTCTTTTTCTTATCTCTTTAGGATCTAGTCCTAAATTTTCAGGACCAAATGCTACATCTTCCTCTACAATAGTTGCAACAATTTGGTTATCTGGATTTTGAAATACCATTCCAGCTACCTTCCTAATGTCCCATAAATTGCACTCTAGGGATGTTTGTAATCCATCTACATACATTTGACCATCAGTAGGTATTAATAGTGCATTTATATGTTTAGCAAAAGTTGATTTCCCTGAACCATTATGGCCAAGTACTACTAAAAACTCACCCTTGTTAACCTCTAAATTCAGTCCATCTATGGCTACTTTAGGCTGCTCATCTTCACTTTGAGGGTACTTATAAACAAGATCATTACATACAACCATTTTTTCACCCATAAGTGTCACTCCCTACATCTATAAATATTTATAAGAAAATGGGGACTAAGTTTGATTTAACTTAATCCCCTTTGTTCAAACTATACTAATTCTATTATACTCATCTCTGCTGCGTCGCCTCTTCTTGGACCCATTTTCATGATCCTAGTATATCCGCCGTTTCTCTCAGCATATTTAGGTGCAATATTGTCAAACAAATCTTTAACTACGCTTTCTTCAGTAATGAATGAAAGTGCTTGTCTTCTAGCATGAAGATCTCCTCTTTTTCCAAGAGTTATCATTCTTTCAGCAAATTTTCTAGTTTCTTTTGCTCTAGTAACTGTAGTCTCAATTTTTCCGTACTTCAACAAATTAGTTGCAAGACTTCTAAACATTGCGATTCTTTGATCAGTAGAACGTCCTAATTTACGATACATTGCCATATGTTTTCCTCCTTACTCCTCGCTTAGCTTCAAGTTCAAGCTCAATGCTTGAAGTTTCTGTTCAACTTCTTCGAGTGATTTCTTACCCAAATTCCTGACCTTCATCATATCATCCATTGATCTCTCTGTTAATTCTTGAACTGTATTGATACCAGCTCTTTTTAAGCAATTATAGCTTCTAACAGAAAGGTCTAATTCTTCTATAGTCATTTCAAGAACTTTTTCTTTCTTATCTTCTTCTTTTTCAACCATTATTTCAACATTATCAGCATGATCTGTTAATGTCATAAATAACTTAAAGTGTTCAATAAGTATTTTAGCTGATAAACCAATAGCTTCGTCTGGTCTAATGGTTCCATTAGTCCAGATTTCAATAGTTAATTTATCATAATCAGTAATCTGGCCTACTCTAGTGTTTTCTACAGCAAAATTAACTCTTTTAACTGGAGTATAGATTGAATCTACTGGTATTGTAGCTATAGGTAATTCATCTGTCTTATTTTTAGCTTGAGACACATATCCTCTACCCTTGTTAACAGTCAATTCCATATATAGTTTAGCACCATCATCCAATGTTGCTATATGTAAATCATCGTTAACAACCTCTATATCACCATCAGTTTTAATATCTGCTCCAGTAACTACTCCCGGGCCTTTAGCATCAATGTAGACTGTTCTAGGTCCTTCTCCATTCATTTTAAGTGCTAAGCTTTTGATGTTTAGAATTAATTCTGTAACATCTTCTTTAACACCTTTAACTGTAGAAAATTCATGAAGTACTGTATCAATTTTAACTGCACTTGTAGCAACTCCAGGTAATGAAGAAAGAAGAATCCTTCTCAATGCATTACCTAGTGTTATACCATAACCTCTTTCTAATGGTTCAATTATGAATTTACCATATGAATCATCGTCAGCAGTCTCTACACATTCTATTTTTGGCTTTTCTATTTCTAACATACTAAAACCCTCCTTTTTTTTAATTGGCAACTTATTATGAGGGCAACTGATTCTATATTAATGCCTATTTGCTGTATAACTCGACGATTAACGTCTCGTTAACAGGAACATCTATATCTTCTCTAGTTGGTAGTGCTAAAACTTTTCCTTCAAATTTCTCTGTATCAGCTGCTAACCAACTTGGTAAAGTTTTAGGATTCTCAGCAAATACTTTAAATTTCTCAGTAGCTCTACTCTTTTCACATGGTGATATTACTTCATTTGCAGTTAAGCTGTATGAAGGGATATCTACCTTTTTACCGTTTACTAAGAAATGTCCGTGAGTTACTAGTTGTCTAGCTTCTTGTCTTGAATTACCGTAACCTAATCTATAAACTACGTTATCAAGTCTTACTTCTAGAAGTCTTAATAGGTTTTCACCTGTTATGCCTCTTAGCTTATCAGCCTTATCATAGTATCTTCTAAATTGGCTCTCAAGTATTCCGTATATTCTCTTAGCCTTTTGTTTTTCTCTTAATTGTAATCCATAATTAGACATTTTTTTCTTGCTTTGTCCGTGTTGTCCCGGTGCATAGCCTCTTCTTGCAAATGCACATTTATCTGTAAAGCATCTATCACCCTTAAGGTTTAGCTTCATACCTTCTCTTCTGCAAAGCCTACAAGTAGCTCCAGTATATCTTGCCATTCAAATTACACCTCCTGTTTACTATACGTCTGTTTACCTTAATCTTAATAACTAGACTCTTCTTCTTTTTGGTGGTCTACATCCGTTATGTGGAATTGGAGTAACGTCTTTGATTAAAGTAATCTCTAATCCAGCCGCTTGAAGTGATCTAATTGCCGCTTCTCTACCTGCTCCTGGTCCTTTAACGAATACATCTACACTCTTTAAACCGTGCTCCATAGCTGCTTTTGTAGCAGCTTCTGCTGCCATTTGAGCTGCAAAAGGAGTACTCTTTCTTGATCCTCTAAAGCCTAATCCGCCTGCACTAGACCAAGATAAAGCATTTCCCGCTACATCTGTAAGTGTAACTATAGAATTATTAAAAGTAGACTTTATATGTGCACAACCGTGCTCAATATTTTTCTTCTCTTTTTTTCTTCTACTTCTCTTAACTTTTTGAGCCATTGTATTCCCTCCTAACTATTTCTTTTTGCCCGCCATTGTTTTCTTAGGGCCTTTTCTTGTTCTAGCATTAGTTTTAGTCTTTTGTCCTCTTACTGGAAGACCTTTTCTATGTCTTATTCCTCTATAACATCCAACTTCCATCAACCTTTTTATATCTAACGCAACTCTTCTTCTTAAGTCACCCTCAATTATAAAGTTTTTAGTGATGTATGTTCTAAGTTCATTAACTTCTTCTTCAGTTAAGTCTTTAACTCTAGTATCAGGATTCACTCCTGTTTCTTTTACTATTCCTTGTGATTTAGAAAGTCCAATACCAAATATATATGTTAAAGCTATTTCAACTCTCTTTTCTCTTGGTAGGTCAATACCTGCTATTCTTGCCATTTACTGTTTACACCTCCTAGATACTTGTTGTTACAATCTTATCACACCTATATCATATAAAACGACTTAATGTGATTTATTAATAATATATTAATCTTTACATTTAATAATTAACATCTATTTGTAATAAAACCCATTAACCTTGTTTTTGTTTATGCTTAGGATTTTCACAGATAACCATTACTCGTCCTTTTCTTTTAATAACCTTACATTTTTCGCACATAGGTTTAACTGATGGTCTTACTTTCATAGCAAACCCTCCTTATTACTTATCTCTCCAAGTTATTCTCCCACGAGTCAAATCATATGGAGAAAGTTCTACTGTAACTTTATCACCTGGTAGTATTCGTATAAAATTCATTCTTAATTTACCTGAAATATGAGCTAATATTTTATGTCCACTCTCAAGCTCAACTTGAAACATTGCATTGGGCAAAGTTTCTAATACTACACCTTGCATTTCTATTATATCATCTTTTGACATAAGGTAATCAAACCTCCTTACCAATATCTGCAGATTGCAAAAATATTTTAATTTTTGAATTTGTAACCTCTTTTTTAGATAAAGTTAAATCTCTAATTTCCTCAGCTACAATGCCTGTAAAATCCAGATGCTTAACCTTCTTTTTTTTAGGTTTTTCAATCTTTCTTAAATCTCCATCAGAAATATACACATATTCCTTATTAAGTATACCTACCACAATAAATTTTTTGTGCATATCTCTTCCCGCTTTAGAATGTACTACCTTACCTAAAAGGCTATTTTCGTCCAAATCATTCACCTCTATTAGTTCAAAGTTAATATTTCAGGACCATTTTCTATAGCAGCATCTTCATGATAGCCATTTAATATGACACCACAATCTATGCTAATTATATTTCCCTCAAGTAAAATCCGGTTATTTGGAATTCCATGAACCACTTCATCATTAACAGATGTACATATGGAAACTGGATACCCACAATAACCTTTAAAAGATGGTTTAGCATCCTGCTTTATTATGAACTCTTCAGCTAATTTATCTATGTCTGCAGTGGTTATTCCAGGTTTTATTACTGATTCAATTAATGCAAGAATTTGCGCAACTACTTTACCTGCATTTCTCATATATTGAATTTCCATATCACTTTTTATGTTAATCACTTTTCTATCTCTTCTAATATACCACAGATACTTTCAAATACACTATTAATTGCTTGTGTTCCATCAACTTCTGATAATAAGTTTTTGTTCCCGTAGTACTTTATAAGCGGCTGAGTTTGAGCATCATATATGTCTAACCGTTCACTTACGGTGTCCTTATTGTCATCAGCTCTTTGTACAAGAGCTGATCCGCACACATTACATTTCCCATCAGTTTGTGGTGGATTAAATTTAATATGATAACTAGCACCACAGTTAAGACAAACTCTTCTACCAGTCATTCTATTGAGAATAAAATCTCTAGGAACCTTTATTAATAATGCTGTATCAAGACAGTCACCTTTTTCTTCTAACAGTGTTTCTAAGGCTTCTGCTTGTTTAACTGTTCTTGGATAACCGTCTAATAAAAATCCATTTATGCAATCTTCATTATCTAATCTATCCTTGATTATATCTATAGTCAATCCATCAGGAACTAAATGCCCCTTATCAATATGTTTCTTAGCTTCGATTCCAAGAGGGGTTTTTTCTGAAATATTTTTTCTGAATATATCCCCTGTTGATATATGTGGTATGGAGAATTTATTACTTATTGATTTTGCTTGCGTTCCTTTTCCGGCTCCCGGAGGACCTAACAAGATTATTCTCATAGTATCATCTCCTGGTAATAATTTATCTAAGGAATCCTTGGTAATGACGCATTACTAATTGTGATTCAAGTTGCCTCAATGTCTCAATAGCAACATTTACCATAATCATTAACATTGTCCCACCAAAGTATACTCCCTTAAAGTGAGTATATCCCTCTATAATAATAGGGAATATTGCTATAACAGCCGCAAAAGTTCCTCCAAGTATCGAAATCTTAGTCAATACCATATCGATATATGTCGCTGTATTCTCTCCCGGTCTAATACCTGGTATAAAGCCTGATGATTTATGCATATTTTCAGCCATTTCATCCGGTTTAAATGTTACCTGAGTATAGAACCATGTAAAAAACACTACTAACACAAAATATACCGTGGCATATTTCCAACTGTTTCTTTCAAAAATGCTCCAAGGACTTCCTGTAATGAATTTGGCAATTGCAGATGTCGGTTTAAGTTGCGCTATTGTTTCTGGAAATGTCATTACTGACATTGCAAAAATTATACCGATAACCCCAGAACCATTTACATTGATTGGAATATGTGTTGATTGTCCTTTAAAGGTTTTGTTTCCAACTGATTTACCAGCATACTGTACAGGAATTCTTCTTTCAGCTAAACTTGCTATTACTACTGCTACTAATAATGCTACAGCTACTACAATAAACATTATAACCTCTACAAAATTTACAGTTCCTGCCGTCTGGAGTCCAGCAATTTTATATGCTAGTGAAGGTAACGATGATATAATATTAATAAATATTATTAATGAAACACCATTTCCGATACCTTTGCCAGTGATTTGTTCCCCTATCCACACCAAAAATGTTGATGCAGTTGTCATCGTTAGTATCACCATAAATATAGTCAAACTAGAATTACTTGCGAATGCTCCAGTACCTGAAATAATTGCATACATACCAAAGGCTTGCAATGCTCCAAGTACTATTGAAGCATATCTAGTATAATCCTGTATCTTCTTGCGTCCTTCAAGACCCTCTTTAGAAAGTTGCTCTAAGTAAGGAATTGCTATTACAAGTAACTGCATTATGATTGATGCATTTATGTATGGACCAACACCCATGGCAAAAATACTAAACTTACCAAACGCACCACCTGAAAGCATATCATAAAAACTAAATAATGTGCCTCCATTAGCAGTTAAAGTTAAAAGTTTACTAGCATCTACCCCAGGAACAGGAATGAATATACCCATTCTAATAATTGCAACCATAAGCAGTGTGAATATCATACGTTTTCTTAAATCAGGGATTTTCCAGGCATTACGTAGGGTTGATAACATCTATATCACCTCAACTTTTCCTCCAGCTGCCTCAATTTTCTCAGCTGCTGCTTTAGAGAATTTTGTTGCACTTATAGTTAAACTCTTTTCTAAATTACCGTTACCAAGTATTTTTACACCATTATATAATTTTTTTATTACTTTTCTCTCTAATAGCAATTCTGGTGTGACTACTGTACCATTTTCAAAGATATTAAGTCTATCTACATTTATACAAGCATATTCTTTTGCAAAAATATTAGTAAACCCTCTTTTAGGCAACCTTCTGTATAAAGGCATTTGACCTCCTTCAAATCCTGGTCTTGTTCCTCCACCTGATCTAGAGTTTTGTCCGTCTTGACCTCTTCCCGCAGTTTTACCCCAACCAGTAGCTGTACCTCTACCAAGTCTTTTACGAGATTTTTTTGATCCTTCTGCAGGTCTTAAATCTTGAAGTTTCATGTAAACACCTCCTCGTTTTAAACTTCTTCTACTTTTACTAGATATATAACTTTATTAATCATACCTCTGATTTGAGGAGTTTCCTCGTGCTCAACATTTTGTCTTATTTTTCTTAATCCCAAAGCTTTACAAGTAGCAATATGTTCTTTTTTTCTACCTATTAAACTCTTAACCAATGTTAGTTTAACTTTAGCCAAGGTTTTCCCCTCCTATCTTAATATTTCTTCTACAGTCTTTCCTCTTAATTTAGCAACATCTTCTGCTGTTCTTAGTCTTGCTAAACCATCAATAGTAGCATTAACTACATTTCTTGCATTACTAGAGCCTAAAGATTTAGCTCTAACATCTTTTAATCCTGATAATTCTAGAACTGCTCTAACTGGTCCGCCAGCTAGAACTCCTGTACCTTCTGCACCAGGCATTATGTGTATAACTGAAGTTCCGAATTTACCATCAATAGTATGAGGAATTGTTGTTCCAACCATAGCTACTGTTACTAAATTCTTCTTAGCATCTTCTATTCCTTTTCTAATTGCTTCTGGAATTTCTACAGATTTACCCATTCCAACGCCAACGTGTCCGTTTTCGTCTCCAACAACAACTAGTGCGCTGAATCTGAAGTTTCTTCCACCTTTAACAACCTTAGCAACTCTGTTTATATTAACTACTTTTTCCTTAAGATCTAATGTGCTAGGATCTATTTTCATGTGTTTCCCTCCTTTTCTTAGAATTTAAGTCCCGCTTCACGCGCGCCTTCAGCTAAGTTTTGTACTCTACCATGGTATACATAACCACCTCTGTCGAATACTACTCCTTCTATTCCTTTTGCAAGTGCTTTTTCAGCAATCATTTTTCCTACTAATTTTGCTGCTTCTTTATTGCTTCCCAATTTTAGTTCGAAAGCTTTATCTATGCTTGAAGCAGAAACTAATGTGATTTGAGCAACATCGTCTATTACTTGAGCATATATGTTCTTAGCACTTCTATATACAGCTAATCTAGGTGTTGCTGCTGTACCAGAAATTTTTCTACGTACTCTAAGATGACGCTTAACTCTTTGCTTTTGTCTATCTTCTTTCTTGAACAAATCAATCACTCCTTCCTACTTTATTTCCCTGTTTTACCTTCCTTACGTCTAACAACTTCATCAGAATATCTAATTCCTTTGCCTTTGTAAGGTTCTGGTTTTCTCCAAGCTCTTATTTTTGCTGCAACAGCGCCAACCAATTGTTTATCAATACCTTTTACTATTATTTTATTAGCATCAGGTAATTCAAATTGGATTCCTGCAACTGCATCTATTTCTACTGGATGTGAATATCCAAGATTTAATGTAATTTTAGGTCCTTTTAATTGAGCTCTGTAACCAACACCAACTAACTCAAGAGTTTTTTGGTATCCTTCTGTAACGCCAATAATCATATTGTTTATTAATGATCTTGTAAGTCCATGAAGAGCTCTATGCTCTTTTACATCACTTGGTCTTGTAACTACCAAAATATTGTCTTCTATAGCTATAGTCATTTTAGTGCTCATGTTTTGAGTTAATTCGCCTTTTGGTCCTTTAACATACACAACATTTGCTTCCGAAACTGTAACAGTTACTCCATTAGGTATAGCTACTGGAAGTCTTCCGATTCTTGACATACTTACACCTCCTGTTTTGTTTTTAGACACCTAACAATTATTAATTGCTATGCCCTTTATATTCTTATTAAGTACTAACCAATTTAGAATTATTTATTCCATATGTACTGTGAGTACATACTTTTTTGATTTTCCTTAAACTATATATCAATACTATGTACATAACAAACCAATTCGTTATGTCTTAGAATTATTATACTACCAAATATAACAAATAACTTCTCCGCCTAGTCCTAATTTTCTAGCATCTCTATCTGCAACTAGTCCTTTTGAAGTTGATATTATAGCAACTCCTAATCCGTTCAATACCTTTGGAATATCCTCATTTTTAGAATATACTCTTAGTCCTGGTTTAGATATTCTCTTAAGACCAGTGATAACTCTTTCCTTGTTTTGACCGTATTTCATTGCAAGTCTCATCATAGGAACAACACCATCGTTATATTCTTCAATGTTTTTAAGATATCCTTCTTGAAGCATTATATTTGCAATTTCCTTCTTTATAGTTGAAGAAGGTACTTCTACTATTTCATGTTTAACAACATTTGCATTTCTTATACGTGTTAGCAAATCTGCGATTGGGTCAGTCATAACCATTTTTCGTGCCTCCTTTCATTAGAATGTTCTAATTACCAACTTGCTTTTCTGCAACCAGGAATTTCTCCCTTGTGTGCAAGTTCTCTAAAACAGATACGGCATATACCAAATTTTTGTAATACAGAGTGTGGTCTTCCACATAGTCTGCATCTTGTATAAGCTCTAGTTGAAAATTTAGGTTCTTTTTTCCATTTTTCTATTAATGCCTTACGTGCCATATGTTTCCCTCCTTATTATTGAGCAAATGGCATTCCAAGGAATCTTAATAGCTCTCTTGCTTCCTCGTCTGTCTTTGCAGTAGTAACGAATATTATATCCATTCCTCTTATCTTATCAATTTTATCATATTCAATTTCAGGGAATATAAGTTGTTCTTTAACACCTATCGCATAGTTTCCTCTGCCGTCAAATGCTTTAGAAGACGCTCCTCTAAAATCTCTAACTCTAGGTAATGCAACATTCATTAATTTATCAGCAAATTCGTACATTTGTGATTTTCTTAATGTAACTTTACAACCTATTGGTGTATTTTCTCTTAGTTTGAAGTTAGCTATAGATTTCTTTGCCTTTGTAATAACTGGCTTTTGGCCTGCTATAATTTGCATATCACTAACAGCAGATTCTAAAACTTTAGAATTGTCTTTAGCTTCGCCAACTCCCATATTTAAAACGATTTTTTCAAGTCTTGGTACTTCCATAATGTTTTTATACCCGAATTTTTCCATTAAAGCTTGAACTACTTCGTTTTGATATTTTTCTTGTAGCCTTGAACTCATATGTTAAACCTCCTTTCAGAAATTAAAATGTTTCTCCACATTTTTTGCAAACTCTAACCTTAGTTCCATCATCAAGAATTTTACTACTAATTCTTGTTACGTTCTTACATTTTGTGCAATACAACATAACTTTTGCAGAATTTATAGCTGCTTCTCTATGAGTTATTCCACCTTGCATGTTTTGTTTGCTTGGTTTTTGATGCTTTGTAACCACGCTAACATCTTTCACTAAAACCTTACCAGTTTTAGGAAATACAGCTAAGACTTCGCTTATTTTTCCTTTATCTTTACCAGAAATAACCATTACTGAATCATTTTTTCTTACGTGCACTTTTTTAACTGCCATGTTAGACACCTCCTATCTTATAAAACTTCAGGCGCTAGTGATAAGATCTTACTGAAGTCTTTATCTCTTAACTCCCTAGCAACAGGTCCGAATATACGGGTACCTTTTGGGGTTTTATCATCTTTTATAATAACAGCTGCATTATCATCAAATTTGACATATGATCCATCTGCTCTTCTTAAACCTTTTACTGATCTAACTATAACAGCCTTAACAACTTCGCCCTTTTTAACAACTCCACCTGGTGTTGCACTTTTTACGCTGGCAACTATTGTATCACTAATATTTCCCCATTTTCTATGAGATCCACCTAATACTCTAATACACATAATCTCTTTTGCACCAGAATTATCTGCAACTTTTAACTTAGATTGCTGTTGTATCATTTCAAATACCCTCCTTTCAGTTCATAAACTGAAATATTATTTAGCCTTTTCAACTATTCCAGTAATTCTCCATCTTTTATCTTTGGATAATGGTCTAGTTTCCATAATTGAAACTTTATCATTAATTTGCGCCTCATTATTTTCATCATGAGCTTTAAATTTTGTTGTTTTATTAATTATTTTTCCGTATAATGGATGACGAACTTTTGTTTCAATTGCAACAACTACTGTCTTATCCATTTTATCAGAAACCACTCTACCAATTCTTGTTTTTCTATTATTTCTTTCCACAAGAGCAACCTCCTTTCAGTTTTACTGTTCTAAAGACCTTATTTCTTCTTGTCTAAGGATGGTCTTAATTTGGGCTATAGATTTTTTAACCTGTTTTATTCTCATAGGGTTCTCCAATTGTCCTGTAGCTAACTGGAACCTAAGGTTAAATAATTCTGCCTTTAAATCAGACATTTTCACTTGCAAATCTTGAGGATTACTTTGTCTTAATTCATTTAATTCATTAGCCTTCATTGAGTTCACCACCCATTTCCTCAAAATCTTTTCTAGATACAAACTTAGTTTTAATTGGAAGTTTGTGTGAAGCAAGTCTCATTGCTTCTCTAGCTGCTTCTTCTGTTACTCCTGCAATTTCGAATAAAACTCTGCCTGGCTTAACAACTGCTACCCAATATTCTACTGATCCTTTACCTGAACCCATACGAGTTTCAGCTGGTTTTTCAGTTACTGGCTTATCAGGGAAGATTTTTATCCAAACCTGTCCGCCTCTTTTTACTTCTCTATTGATAGCAACTCTGGCAGCTTCAATTTGATTACTTTTAACCCAACCACATTCCATAGCTTGTAATGCATAATCACCGTATGCAATAAAGTTTCCTCTTGTAGCTTTTCCTCGCATTTTACCGCGATGAACTTTACGATGTTTAGTTCTCTTAGGCATTAACATATTTTATTCCTCCTTCCTTACACTTCTATGCGCTTACTTCTTCCTTAACGATTTTCTTTGTAGGAAGAACTTCACCTCTATAAACCCAAACTTTTACGCCGATTTTACCATAAACAGTATTTGCTTCTGCAAATCCATAATCTATATCAGCTCTCAATGTTTGACATGGAATTGTACCTTCATGATAGTGTTCTGTTCTAGCTATTTCTGCTCCGCCAAGTCTTCCTGCACAAGCAGTTTTTACTCCCTTAACACCAGTTCTCATAGCTCTTTGAATAGTCTGTTTCATAGCTCTTCTAAAAGAAATTCTCTTTTCTAATTGAGAAGCAATGTTTTCTGACATTAACTGAGCATTATTCTCAGCTTGTTTTACTTCTACAATGTTAATTAAAACATTTTTATCAGCTACAAGCTTTTTCATATCTTGTTTTATAACTTCAATTCCAGAGCCACCTCTACCAATAACCATTCCTGGTTTAGCAGTGTGTATGTTAATTTTAACTCTTTTTGCAGCTCTTTCAATTTCAATTTTAGAAATTCCAGCTGTATAAAGTTTGCCTTTTAAGAATTCTCTAATCTTATAATCTTCAACAAGATTGTCTGCGAAATTCTTTTTGTCTGCATACCATTTAGAATTCCAATCTTTTATTACCCCAACTCTAAAGCCGTGTGGATTTACTTTTTGTCCCAAGTTATATCCCTCCTTCTTATAATCTTTCTGTAACTATTATAGTTATATGGCTAGATCTTTTTCTTATTCTATATGCTCTTCCTTGTGCACGCGGTCTAAATCTTTTAAGTGTTGGACCTTGGCATGCATAGGCATTAGCAACATATAATCTATTAACATCTAAGTTTAAGTTATTTTCTGCATTTGCTACAGCAGATTTAAGTACTTTGTTTACTACATCAGCTGCATTTTTGGAAGTAAATTGTAATATAGAAAAAGCTTCTTTTACATTTTTGCCTCTTATTAGATCAAGAACAATTCCCATTTTCATTGAGGATGTTCTCACATATTTAGCTATAGCTTTAGCCTCCATTGATTGTTTCCTCCTTCCGACACTATCTTACTCTGCTTGTTTTTTCCTTGTCAATATGTCCTTTGAACGTTCTAGTTAACGCGAATTCTCCTAATTTATGTCCTACCATATCTTCTAGTACATAAACTGGTACGTGTTTTCTTCCATCATGAACAGCAATAGTATGCCCTATCATTTGTGGAAAAATAGTAGAAGCTCTTGACCATGTCTTTATAACCTTTTTCTCGCCAGCTTTGTTCATTTCATTTATTCTTTTTAAAAGAACTTCTTGTATAAAAGGTCCTTTTTTAACTGATCTACTCACTTTTGTGGCCTCCCTTCATAAAACTTAATCATAGATTAAAGAAAAAACTATTTTCTATTTTTTCCCTTAACAATATATTTGTCAGAGTATTTTTTAGTTTTTCTAGTTTTATATCCCAATGCTGGTTTACCCCAAGGAGTCATTGGACTAGCATGACCAACTGGTGACTTACCTTCTCCACCACCATGTGGATGATCGTTTGGATTCATTACAGAACCTCTGACTGTAGGTCTAAAGCCTAAATGTCTTTTTCTCCCTGCTTTACCTATGTTAACAATATCGTGAGTTACATTAGAAACTGTTCCTATAGTAGCTCTACAGTTTACTCTAATATATCTTACTTCTCCACTTGGAAGTCTTACCTGTGCATATTCTCCTTCTTTAGCCATAAGTTGCGCTGAAGAACCTGCAGATCTTACAAGCTGAGCACCTTTTCCAACCTGTAATTCAATATTATGAATTGTAGATCCTAATGGAATATTACTTATTGGAAGTGTATTTCCAACTTTTATATCAGCATCAGCACCTGATACAATTACATCTCCAACTTTTAATCCAACTGGAGCGATTATGTATCTTTTTTCACCATCAGTATAAACAACAAGAGCTATGTAAGCAGATCTATTTGGATCATACTCAATTGTAGAAACCTTTGCTGGAATACCATCTTTACTTCTCTTGAAATCTATTAGTCTGTATGCTTGTTTTGCTCCACCACCTCGGTGACGAACAGTTATCTTACCTTGGTTATTTCTACCGCCTGACCTCTTAGTACTTACAAGAAGTGATTTTAGTGGCTTATCTGTAGTTATTTCTTTAAAATCAGACATAGTCATATTTCTTCTTGAAGGTGTGGTCGGTCTAAATTTCTTAATAGCCATTTGATTTCCCTCCTTCTTTCTCGCTTATCTGGCTTCTGCCAATACCTGCTTAATAATTACATTCCGTCAAAAAACTCAATTGTCTTACTTTCTGTTGTTAAAGTAACAATAGCTTTTTTGAAATCAGCACGTTTTCCAATGTGAACTCCAACTCTCTTAGTTTTACCTATATTTCTTAAAGTTCTTACATTTTCAACTTTGACTCCAAATACATCTTCTATTGCTTTTTTAACCTGAGTTTTATTGGCATGAATATCAACTATAAAGGTGTATTTTTTATCAGCCATTACAGCCATACTCTTTTCAGTAATTATTGGTTTTCTTATAATATCATGGCTAGTTAGCTTCATTATATATACACCTCCTCAATTTTAGATACAGCATCCTTTGTAACTATGAAATTTTCATATTTAAGTATGTCATAAACATTTAAATTGTTTACTGGAGATACTTGAACTCCTGGTATGTTTCTTGCTGATTTATAGACATTTTCGTTTGATTTTTCAACAACTATCAATGTTTTCTTAGCACCAAATGCGCTTAAAATCTCTATCATTGCTTTAGTTTTTGGTGAATCAAATTCTAAGCTGTCTATAACTATCATTTCATTTTCTGCAACTTTCGCTGATAAAGCTGATTTAAAAGCAACTCTTCTCATTGACTTTGGTACAGACATACGGTAATCTCTTGGCTTTGGAGCAAATACTATACCACCATGTATCCATTGTGGTGCTCTGATTGAACCTTGTCTTGCTCTACCAGTTCCCTTTTGTCTCCAAGGCTTAATTCCACCGCCTCGAACTTCAGCTCTAGTTTTAGCTGATTGAGTTCCTTGTCTTTTATTTGCAAGTAGTGCTACTACAACTTGGTGCATAGCATATGTGTTGATATCTACTCCAAATATGTTTTCATTCAATTGAATATCTCCAACTTTTTCTGCTTGTTTGTTAAATAAATCTAATGTAAGCATTCTGCATCCTCCTTTCCTTTAAAGTTACGCTTTAACAGCATTTCTTATTACAACTGTGCCTTTGTTTGGACCAGGTATACCGCCTTTAATTAGTATAATGTTTTTTTCAACCATTACTTTAACTATTTCAAGGTTTATTACTGTTCTACTAACATTACCCATGTGCCCTGGCATATGTTTGTTTTTAAATGTTTTTGATGGATCAGAAGATGCTCCCATTGATCCAGGGGCTCTATGAAACTTAGAACCATGGCTCATTGGTCCACAAGCTGCGTTCCATCTCTTTATAACACCTTGGAACCCTTTTCCCTTAGATATTCCTGATACGTCAATTTTATCTCCAGCAGCAAATATGTCTGCTTTAAATTCTTGACCTACCACATAAGCACTTGTATCTTCCATTCTAAATTCTTTTACGAATCTTTTTAAAGATGTTCCTGCTTTTGCAAATTGTCCTTGCATTGGTTTATTAACTAATTTCTCTCTTATGTCACCAAAACCCACTTTTATTGCATTATAACCATCATTTTCGATAGTTTTAATTTGAACAACAACACATGGACCTGCTTCAACAACTGTTACTGGAACAACTCTTCTATTTTCATCAAATATTTGAGTCATACCAAGTTTTTTACCCATTATTCCTTTTTTCATGAAAATACACCTCCTACTTATTAGCGGACCACATCAGTGATCATAATAGTTAGTAATAGTTATCTATTACTTGCGCATAGTGAATTATACTTATACGCTTATCGCACTTCTATGTACGCTTATAGTTTTATTTCGATATCAACACCAGCTGGCAAGTCGAGTCTCATCAGAGCATCAACAGTTTTAGGTGAAGGACTAATTATATCTATTAGTCTCTTATGAGTTCTTATTTCGAATTGTTCTCTTGAATCTTTATATTTGTGTGGGGCTTTTAAAACTGTAATTACATCTTTTTCTGTAGGCAGTGGCACTGGACCAGCTACTTTAGCTCCTGTACTTTTTGCTGTCTGAACGATTTTTTCAGCTGATTGATCTAGTATGTTATGATCAAAAGCCTTTAATCTGATTCTAATTTTTTGTTTTATCATTAATATACCCTCCTTTTCATCGCACGCTCTACTTCTTACGTGCAACAGCGGATGTTCTGTAAACTGTTCCGGGTGTTGCATGCAATAAATACATGAAACAACCACAAGAACCCCGTCGCCCGATTCAAGATCAGGACATGCTCGGTGAAGAATAACCCGGAAGTCCGGCAACCTCTTCCCTCATCGCTGTTACCACAATACAACTACTAAAGTATACAACACTTTATTTGCTTTGACAAGTATTTTTTCACTATTATCTTATAATTTTTATATTAATAATTTATACCTTTTGTTTTGTATTAATTTTATTGTATTTTAAAGGAGAAGAGCGTCCTCTTCTCCTTAATAATAAAAGCTTTTATTACTTAAAATTTTAATCAATTGATAATACAATAAATTGAAATTACTATTTAACTATTGAAGTAACAACTCCTGAACCTACTGTTCTTCCGCCTTCTCTGATTGCAAATCTTAATCCTTCATCCATTGCTACTTGAGTGATTAATTCTACATTCATGTCAATGTGGTCTCCTGGCATTACCATTTCCATTCCATCTGGTAATTTGATTGAACCAGTTACATCAGTTGTTCTGAAATAAAATTGTGGTCTATATCCGTCGAAGAATGGTGTATGTCTTCCGCCTTCTTCTTTTTTAAGTACATATACTTGACCTACAAATTTATCATGTGGATGTATTGAACCTGGTTTTGCAAGTACTTGAC
>NZ_JBOITM010000082.1:0-75195 GCF_050717535.1 Clostridium sp. | reverse complement strand
TGAAAGGTCCCTAAAACTTTTAATGAAGATAGCACTCCAAAAATTGTTTTATAAGTTGGTCTTTCAACTAATCTTCCATCACTTGTTAAAATTCTTTTTCCAACCTGTGATTTTTTCTTAATGGTGTGTTTTTCTTTTGTATTTGGTATCGCTCCATTAACTTCATCATCATCATTTTTCAATGATGAATCTATGCGATAGCATATGTATAATGACACCAGAGGCAAGTTCGTCGGAAACCTCCTCACTAGGGTGACAGGCACTTGTAAAAGAATGTAAGGTATTCTCTGATATAGGAAAGCGAACAATTCTAGTGTTTATTGGATAAATTCCTTTATCTCCGACTGGAAGATAGTCAAAGTTTTGATTTTTGGGCATAAACTTATATTTTTCTGGATGTGCCATTATTAAATTCGTCTGCCGTCTAGTCAATAAAATTCTGTACTCTATATCAACTGGCAAGTTCGTCGGCAAACCTCCTCACTAGGGTGACAGGCACTTGTAAAAGAATGTAAGGTATTCTCTGATATAGGAAAGCGAACAATTCTAGTTTATTGGATAAATTCCTTTATCTCCGACTGGAAGATAGTCAAAGTTTTGATTTTTGGGCAAAAAAGAGGTAGAACTCATAGTAAAATATGAGGTCTATCTCCTTTTGATTATTTTAGTTATCTATCAATTATTACAAAGGACCATTATATTACTAAGCTACATCAACGATACTAGTATCAGTAGCAATTATCTTTGCATCTTTCTTGCCAGTTAAGTTGCCACTGGCTGATACAAAAATGTTCTTTGCAATGACTAAATCCATAAGCGCATTGACCTCAGCTTCTGTCACGGTTGAAACACCATCTCCATCAGCTTTAATGTCATCTACAGTTAAAGTAAAATACTTACCTTCTGTAGATGTTAAAAATCTCATAGTTAATTTAAGCATATCACGTTACCTCCTTTTAATTATTTGACTCAAGGGTTTTGAATTCTGGGCTTTGATTTTCTGTTAACATCTATTCGTTAACTAAGCTGAATTGATCCTCTCTGTCTAGTCCGAATAATGGATAAGTTTTAATGTTAGAGATAGCTTGTCCTACTGCAAATATGTCTTCGTCTAGTGCAGCAACTTTTAAATTGGTTAGTCTTTTTGTTGCATACTTGTCTTTACCTTTGATGTCAACGCCTACCTTCATAGTAAGTTTTAACACACTGGCTACCTTTGTTGATTTAACTGCCATGTTAATCACCCCTTTCATTTTGTTTTCATTGAATATATATGCACCTTAGAAGTTTTGTGCGGACTTTTTTAGAAATATATGAATTTACATAAGTGATCTAAGTTTTTCTAGGGCTTTTCTCTTTATTCTTGCAAATTGATGGTAGCTTTTATCGCTATCACAGGCTATTTCTCCTAGAGATTGGTCCAAAACATAATACCGCTCTAAAATATCACGCTCTAAAGGATCTAGTTTATCAAGAGCTACATATAGCTTTTTAACTTCATCGTAAGCTATTACTTCATCCTCTAAGGTAAATTCATAATCTCCAAAAGTATCAAAATCTAGCATTTCATTGTTTGGCACCTCTCTGAAATGTTTTATCTGACCTTTTAGAAGAGCTTTGAAATTCATTCTTATGGCATTTATGCAGTAGCCGTTAAAGCTATTGCTACCTAGCTTGTACATAGCTATGGCTTTCAAAACGGAAAGGTATCCATGCTGCACCAAATCTTCTAGCTCAAAACCTGGAACGTGATACCTTGACGCCTCCTTAAATATGAGATATTTGAATTTTTCTATAATTTCTTCTGCAGCCCTATTCTCTTTAGTTTTAGCCCTTTCAACTAATTTTTCCATAATAAAATACACCAATCCTTTTTATTTATTTTATTCTAAATCCTCAGTATCCTCATAGCCTAATAACTTTTTTTCCAGGGCATCAAAATCATAAGTTCTTTGCTCATAGTCACAAAAACCGCCCTTTTTAACATTCTGACTTAAGTTGCTTGTCTTTTTATCAGTCCACTTTTTTTGATATGCCCTTACCTCATCAGCGGTCTTTATGCCGTTACTAATCCAGCTATTGAGTATTTTACTAATATATTTCATGGTCTTAGCGTTATAATTTACAGCCTCCTCTATTGCCATAATAATAACTTCGTTAGTTACATGCTTTGTAAATTCTAATATTTTTTCATATTCTAGTGGGGTGATAGCATGTATATTTTCTTGGAATATTTTGATTGTATTTTTAAACCCCTCAGCAGAATCAGCAGCAGAAAAATCTTCATATTTAATCACTACATCAGTTTTACTTATTACTTCTTCTTCTTCTTCTTCTTTATTTATTGCTTTTTGTTTATTACTTATTACTTCTTCTTTATTACTTCTTATTCTATTACTGCCTAGCCCCTTATAAGCCCCTTGCAAGCCCCTACTAATAGGATTATTAATTTTTAATCCACTTATTTCTTGAATTTCTTCATAGCTTTTTTCTAAAGTGAATTTAGTGGAGACTTGTCCACTTTTTCAAATGAGCAAGGCACAGAAGCTTTATCATTCGCAGGTGCATTATCAAAAGTTTCTTCTATTATATAGTTCTCAAAAATCTTATCTACATCCATCCCTAACCACTGACATTTGTTAAATAGTATTTTAACAAAATCACTATGCTTAACCTTGTCTATTTCTCGTTGTACACATTTTATAGTGTTGAGATTGTTAGGAACGTTATATTTTATCCAATTTATAACCATGAGCTCTCGTGTATCCTCACAATATAAAATCTTTTTATAGTCACAGAATCTTTTAATTAGCTTTTCTACAGTTTCTCTGTTATATCCAGTATCTGTCTCAATAGTTTTTTTAGATATTTCATATATTCCACACTGCGTTGTCTTGGTATTTGTCATAAGATACAAATAAAAATATTTTTCTTCAGGAGTAAGTTCTAGCACAAAGCTATCACTCCAAAATTCTGTATGAAGCTGTCTGTATTTTGCCATTTTTAATTCCTCCCTTGATATACGTTATAATTTCATGTTATGATGTTTTTAAAACAACTTATTTTTCAAAAAATATTCACTGTGCTTTACAGTGAACGTATTATAATGTAGTGAAAACAATATTATTCGTAAATAAATTACTATAAGTAAGGATTAAGCTCTAACATTATATATTTATATTACTTATTTGTATTATTTTTACACTATATCTTTATTACATTTTATTGTTTTAAACACAACTTGTCAATAGAAAAATATAATTTATTTTATTTATGTAACATATAATTACATTTGGCTTAATTTATGAGATAATAAATATAGGATGGTGATTTTTATGGCAACCTTTGGTGAACGTTTTAAGAAATTAAGAATGGAAAAAGGATTAACTCAGGACAAACTTGCTCAGAATTTTTCTATAAACAAAAGTTCAATATCTAGATATGAAAAAAATGCTCAGGTGCCTGAAAATCCTGCATTGCAAGCCTTCGCTGATTTTTTTCAGGTTTCTATGGACTATTTATTAGGTAGAACGGATCTGCGAAGTGATGGATTAAGTGAGCAATATATACCTAGTTTAACCCAGAGCAATGAACGAGATATTGGTAAGTTACTAAATCGCACATTAGATATGATTAAGTCCCAGGATGCAATAATGCTAAATGGGGATATATTAGATGAAGAAGATCTTGAGATTTTAGCAAGATCCATAAGAGCTGGTCTGGAGTATGCCAAAATTTCTAATAAAAAGAAGTACACACCTAAAAAATATAAAAATAATACAGATTAATATTTTAGTTTGGAGGTTTTAACTTGGAGCATGTACGAAATGTTGCGCAACTTCTGATGAAAAAATATAAAACAAATGATCCTTTCGAATTAGCAGAATACTTAAAGATAAAGATTATGTATGATGACTTAGGTCCACGTATTAGAGGCTTCTATCAGGCAGCCCCTAAGATTAAAATTATACATATCCATAATAGATTAGATTATATAAATAAAAAAATAGTATGTAGCCATGAACTTGGACATGCTATACTTCACTGTAAATTGAATATAGTATTTCTTCAAAAACATACCTTTTGTGTAAAAGATAAATTTGAACGTGAAGCTAATATTTTTGCTGCGGAACTACTTATTCCTGATGAATTATTAAGTGAATATCCGGGTTATAGCCTAGAACAAATAGCAGCACTGCATAATGTGCCCGTTGAATTTTTTAATCTTAAATATTAGGGTCAGACCCCTGGGTAAATATGTAAATGAAATAAGGTTAGAAAAGAATAGAAATAAAAAAACTTGGCGCAGCCAGGAATGAGAACTACTAAAATTTATAAGTATAAATTTCAGTAGTTTTTTCGTCGTTAAAGGAACTTAGCTGAAAATGTACGCTGTGATGCAATTACTGAGACAACTATTGTCAGTACTGGTGTTAACCAAGCAAGTTTATTGAGCGTTTATATCTGATTACAAATGATTTTTGTAATATATCAATGACTAAGAATATAAAAAATAGATGACTAATATATATTAACATAGACATTTAAAAGAGTAACTTAGGGATTGTTAGTAAATCAGAAAGAAATATAGTTAGGAGATATATCAATGAACATACTAGTAACTGGTGGTGCAGGATATATAGGTTCACATACTTGCGTGGCTTTAATAAAAGAAGGGCATACAGTGATTGTTGCAGATAATCTTTGCAACAGTAAAGCTGAAATTATAGATAGAGTAAAAAAAATAACGAATAAAGATATTACTTTCTACCAGATAGATGTGACTGATGAAGCAGCTGTGGATACAATATTTTCAAATCACAAAATAAATGGCATCATTCATTTTGCTGGACTCAAAGCAGTAGGAGAATCTGTGGAAAAGCCTTTGGAATACTATTATAATAACTTAGTTTCCACAATGATATTATCAAAATTCTGCGTAAAGTATGGTGTTAAAAAATTTGTTTTTAGTTCATCAGCTACAGTGTATGGAGAAAACACCGTTCCATTTGTAGAGTCCATGAAACTTTTACCAACCACAAACCCATATGGAGAAACTAAAGCTATAAGTGAGAGGATTCTAACTGATATAGCTAAAGCAAATCCAGATTGGTCTGTAGCATTACTTAGATATTTCAATCCTGTGGGAGCTCATGAGAGTGGATTAATTGGGGAATCACCTAATGGTATTCATAATAATTTAATGCCTTATATCACTAAAGTAGTAAAAGGACAGCTTAATAAATTGAGTATTTTTGGAAATGATTATCCAACAGTGGATGGCACAGGAGTTCGTGATTATATCCACGTGATGGATCTGGCTGAAGGACATGTTGCAGCATTAAATAATCTAACTAAAGGTACACATATATATAATTTAGGTACAGGAAAAGGTACTTCAGTTCTACAATTAGTGAAGGCTTTTGAAGAGGCAAATGGTATTAAAGTACCTTATGAAATAGTAGAGGCGAGACTCGGAGATATCGCTGAGTGTTATGCAGATACTTCTAAAGCTGAGAGGGAACTCGGTTGGACGGCCAAACGTGATATTGTAGAAATGTGCCGGGATGCTTGGCAGTTTGAGAATGTTTAAATAGCTTTCTTTAGCGATAATAAACAACTTATATCATATTTATGTTTCTTCCATTGTGTAGTAATATATTACAATTTTTTAAATTATATATTAAAGGGATAGGATTTGCTCCAATAGTAGTGAATTTTATGTCTTTATTTTTAAAAAAATTAAAATTATGAGTTGGTTATAAATGAAAAAAGAAGGGAATAAAGTAGAGGATAGAGATTCGGTATAAAAAAACAGCACCTAGTGATTTGGGTAAAATACAGTAGAGGATTAAGGAAACGGATGATGCCAATTTAACTGAGTAATTAAATAATATTTTAGGGGGGTATTATGAGAAGAATTTTGGATATCATATGTAGTTTATTATTATTAGTGTTATTATCGCCATTACTTTTGATTGTAGGAATAATAATAAACCTAAATTCAAAAGGACGAGTATTTTTTACTCAAATGAGAATAGGTAAAAATAATGAATTATTTAAATTGTATAAATTTAGGACAATGAAAATTGGAACTCCAAATGTAGCGACTGATAAACTTGATAATTCCAAAAGTTATGTAACTTCATTTGGAAAAATTTTAAGAAAAACTAGTCTTGATGAACTTCCACAATTAATTAATATTCTCAAAGGAAATATGACTTTTGTGGGACCAAGACCTGCTCTATATAATCAGTATGAACTTAAGGAAATGAGAACAATGGCAGGAGTTCAGGTATTACTTCCAGGGGTCACTGGGTGGGCTCAGATTAATGGACGAGATAGTAATGATGATAATGAAAAGACAGAACTTGATAGATATTATTTGAATAATAAATCATTGAGTTTAGATATCAAAATATTATTTAGAACGGTATTTAAAGTTTTAAAAGCAGAGGGAATTCTTGAAGGTGGAAACAAAAAGAGTAGTTCTGAAGAGTTTTTATCATAAAATTGAGGTGATTAATTAAAAATGAGTGATTTGTTGATAATTGGTGCGGGTGGGCATGGTAGGGTAAAGGTAGAATATAAAATTCCGGTAATTATTCATCCTAAAGCATCAGTAAGTAAATACAGCTTTATTAAAGATGGAACAGTAATATTTGCAGGAGCTGTTATTAATACAAATGCTAGTATTGGAAAAGGATGCATTGTTAATGTAAATAGCTGTGTTGATCATGATTGTATAGTTGAAAATGGAGTTCATGTATGTAGTGGGCAGTTGTCAGAAGTATGTGTAGGATAGAGAATATGAGTTATATTGGGGCTGGGAGTTGTGTTAGATCAGGAACTGTTTTGCAAGAAAAGTTTAAATTGAACGAAGGAATGGTGATTTAAGTAAAGGAGAGGCTGAATATGTAAGTACTGGGGTTGAAGGCGGTATAAACGTGAAAGATAAATTTGCCAGTTTGAAAAAGATAAAATCAGTGAATATAGGGGAAATATTTAAAAGAGAAAAGGATATTTTTTCTCTAATTCTTCAATATGGCATTATGCTTTTTCCTATAGGATTGGAAGCTGCAAATAGATTGGTTTTTATATTTATGGATTAAGAAATATGAATAGGCGGTGTTTTGAATATGCCTAATAATAAAAATGGCGACTTAGCAGGAGTTCGTGTTTTGATACTTGAAGGGTTTGCAAGACAGGTAATGCCTCTAATGAAGGCATTATACAATTTAGACTGTCATGTTACTACTTATAATAAAAGCAAATTGGACATGGGCTATGCTTCACGATATCCCGATAAGAAATTAATCGCATTCTGGGATAGAAACGATGCTCAAAAATCATTGGATGCATTACTTGAAGTCCTTAAAAAGAATAAATATGATGTTGTTATTCCATTAACAGACTTTTCTGCAATGCTTCTATCTAAAAACAAAAGTGAATTATCAAAATATGCTGCTATGGCAACTAACGATTGGGATGTATTCCAAATGGCGAGTGACAAACAAAATACAATGTTAACGTGTATGGGAAACAATATTCCTTGTCCATATACTTTAAAAGATGTTGAATCAATCGATGATATTATAAATTCAAATATTGAATACCCATTTATTATTAAGCCAAGAACAGGATATGGATCGATAGGCTTTCATTGTATAAATAATGAAGAACAATTACGAAAAATATTTGATAGTTCTGTTGCAAAACATGGGAAAATGCTTGTACAAGAATATATACCTCAGACAGATATTCAATATAAAGCAGAGTTATTTATAGATAAAAATGGTGAGGTGAAAAGTGCAGTTGTATTTGATAAAACAAGGTGGTACCCCATAGATGGTGGTTCAACATGCTGTAGTGCTTCTGTAGATAGACCGGATATTGTTGAAAGTAGTAGAAACTTGCTAAAAGCTATTGGATGGAAGGGTTATGGAGATGTAGATTTAATTCAAGACCCAAGAGATGGTAAGGCTAAGGTGATGGAGATAAATCCTAGAATTACTGCCAGTGTAAAAGTGTGTTTTGCGTCAGGAGTAGATTTTGCTAGACAGATTATAGAATTTGAAACAGGTAAGGAAGTTACAAAATATAATGACTACAAGCTGGATGTTCGACTGAGATATATGCATACAGACGTGTTGTGGTTTTTTCAATCAACCAATAGGTTTAAGAGTAAGCCTTCTTGGTTTAATTTTAAGAATACCACAGATCAAATATTTTCAATTAAAGATCCTTGGCCATTCTTTACTTACTCTCTGCAAGCGATAAAAAAACTAAGTCCAGAGATGGAAAAAAGGAAAAGGTAATTGGATGTAAGTTAAGCAGATAAATTCGTTTTATAGTACTGGTAACTTCAAAAATTGTAAAATGGATATATGATACGTTATATCAAAATATACACTAATGCATGATTGTAGCCTGTCGTGATAAACCGATAGACGAAATTCATGTCATAAAAATTTGGAAATTCACTGAATGTATATAATCATGTTATTTGATCTCGTTTATTTGATGAGGGGGGACTTTCTTCAAATATTGCGACAAAAATACTAACAAAGGGTTGAAAATGGAGTAATCATACATCATGAATACCTATTTTTTTACCCAACTAATTAGTAACCAAAGGAGAGACTATATTTGTATCTACAAGAAAAAGAATGCTGGTATGTATTATTTGTCATTACAAGCCATGAAGAAAAAGTGAGAAAAACCCTTGAAAAAGAAGTTGGACACGGTTATCAATTCATTGTTCCAACAAGAGAGCTTCGAGAAAGA
Organism: Clostridium sp.; assembly: GCF_050717535.1. GTDB lineage: Bacteria > Bacillota > Clostridia > Clostridiales > Clostridiaceae > Clostridium_AD. The sequence goes on along the minus strand of NZ_JBOITM010000082.1, from coordinate 66,408 downwards.
AAAAATGGTGAATGGCATATTGTAAAAAGAAAGTTGTTTCCAGGCTATGTTTTGATAAAAGGTATCATGAATATAGAGCTTTATTATAAATTAAAAAAAATACCTGGAATAATAAAAATACTTTCAAATCAAGATGAGGTTTTAACAGTAGATGAAAAAGAACTAAAGGTATTAAAGATACTTTTAGATAATCAGGATAATAACATAGGAATTTCTACATTGTATAAACAAAATGATAGTATAAAAATAATTGCAGGACCTTTAGTAGGATTGGAAGGTCAGATAATAAAAGCAGATTTTAGAAAAGGTAGAGCAAAAGTGAGTCTTAGCTTTATGAATGAAGAAAGAATAGTAGAGCTTGGTATCGAATTAGTGGACAAAATCTGAATCATGCTTTGGGTGTTTCGGCCCCATAGAAAGATTAAGAGGTTATAGTAAGCCTGATGGTAGCATAATGGAAATTATGTGATTGGGCGAAGCTATGTATTTGGGAAAGTTGTATAGAAACTAAGGGGGATATCTTAAATGAAGTATGCATATATAACAGTTGATATAGAAGAATGGTATGACCTTGAATATCTAAAGGAATATAACCCTGATAAAAGTGTAGAAGTTATACCAGAAATAATTGACTTCTTAGATTTGCTAGATGAGTTTCAGATTAAAGCAACATTCTTTGTAGTAGCAGATGTTATGGAGAAGAATACAGATATTTTAAGAGAAATCGTAAGAAGAGGACATTCTATTGGATGTCATGGGCTTGATCATGAGTTATTATATAAAAAAAATACAGAGCTGTTTACAAGTGAGGTTGCAAAAGCAAAAGAAAAAATAGAGCAAGCTGCTAAATGCATGGTAAATGGATACCGTGCTTCGTGTTTTTCTATGGAACGGGATAAATTGGATATTGTAACTAAACTTGGTTATAACTATGACAGTAGCTATATTAAGTTTGAGCAGCATCCGCTTTATAGAAATCTAGATTTGACTGGATTTGATAAAGTTGATGACCTTGTATACAGAAAAGGTAACTTTTTTGAATATGAAATACCTACTTTAGAAATAGGGAAATATAGCTTACCTATATCTGGAGGAGGGTATTTACGATTATTTCCCTTCTGGATATTACTCATTCTTATTAAAAAGTATGCGAAACAGAAAAATAACTTTTTAATTTATCTACATCCTTTTGAATTGACAAAAATGAAACTTCCTCTACCTAAGGAATTAGGCTTAAAGAATCGTTTCCAGATATTAGTAGGTAGAAAGACTAATATAAAAAAAATCAAGAAAGTCATTAAGCTTTTAAAAGCTATGGGTTCTGAGTTTCGTACTCTTGAGCAGGATATGAAAGCGAGAATTAATCAATGAAAAGTGTTTTAGTTACAGGTAACAATGGATTAGTAGGACAACAAGTTGTAGAGGCTCTTTTAAATGAGGGTTATAGTGTTACTGGAATTTCAACTGGTAAAGATAGCAAATGTCAACATGAGATGTTTAAATATATTTCTGCTGACTTAACAAGAAGCACAGAACTAGAAAAAATATTTAGAGACAATGAATTCTCGCATGTAATTCATTTAGCTGCTATTGCTCATGCTTTTAAAGGGAGAAATATTTCTTGGAGTAGATATTATAGAGTGAATACCATGATGAGTCGTCAAGTTTTTGAATGTGCAATATCAGCAAAGATACCAATATTTTTTTCCAGCACAGTAGATGTTTATGGCATTACAAATGGAGTAATTAATGAGAATACTGAGCCTAAGCCGATTGGTCCTTATGGTAGATCAAAGTATTTAGCGGAAAAGAGTCTTATTGGATTAGATAAGCATCCATATTTGATAGCTAGATTTGCTCCAATTTATACGGAGGGTGATCATCACGATATGCATAGACGATACTATATATCTTATCCTAAGCTTTGTTATTTAATTGGAGATGGGATGGAATATGAATTCCTTTATTCTAAGAATGCAGTAAATATAATTTTAGAATGGATTAAGTCTCCAGGAACCCTTAGAGGAATTGTTAATGTATGTGATGCTAAGAGATATAATACAAAAGAGCTAATAAAAGTAGATAAAGATAATGGATTAGCCACTATGGTTTTTAGAATCCCTAAATGGTTAAAAAGACTTATGCATATTTCTGTTAATATAGTATTTTGTACAAATTTATTTTTAAAGTTTACTGCTTATAAAATTATATTTCCTATGAGATTTGATAGTAGCAAGTTAAATGAAATATTACAAAAGATAAGCGATAATTTTTAAAAAAGATAATAAGTGGAAAAGGTTTATTTATGGGATATACATTGGATGTGGGTAACACATCAAAACATGCTATCTAGCTGGAATTAATATACAAAACAGATATTCGATTATACTTTTATAAAGAAAATTATCCAATATGGAAACTATAAAGAAGATATTCGTTTAAGATGTTTCCATACAGACTTTTTATGGTTTTTAAAATCAAAGAATATTTAAAAATCAACTTTCATGGTTTAGTATTAGAAATACTAGGAGGGGCATTATGGCAGATATAACAGCTATTATATTGACGAAAAATGAGAGCAGGAATATTGTAGAGTGTCTGCTTTCAATAAGAGATTTTGTCGATAGAGCTGTGGTTATCGATTGTGGAAGCACTGATAATACAGTGGAATTAGCAAAAAAATATGGGGCTGACGTTTATTTTCATGAATTTGAGTATTATGCGAAACAGTTCAATTGGGCATTAGACAACACAGATATTAAAATAAAATGGGTAATCAGAATTGATGCTGATGAAAGATTTCCAGAAAAATTATGTAAAGAGATAAGCATAAATATGGCTCTTCATGACAATGATGATGTAAATGGTTTTACTATAGAGGCATGGTACTATTTTATGGGTAAATGTTTAAAGCATGGAGGTTCTAAGAAAAGAAAAATGATGGTATTTAAGCATGGCATAGGGAGAATAGAAGATAGAAAAAGAGATGCTCATTCTATTCTGTCTTCGGGAAGAGCCATTGCACTAAAAGAAAAGTTTTTGCACTATGATTTTAAAGACCTAGATAACTTTGTATCTAAATATAATTGGTATGCAACAAGGGAAATGCAGGATTTCATTGCATATGAAAATGGGAAGTTAGAGCAAGTTATTGATGATAAAGATATTTATAAACAAAGAAAAAAGAAATATGGAATATACTACAAAACACCTATGTTTTTACGGGCATGGATGTTGTTTATATACAATTACATCTTTAGAGGTGGTTTCTTGGATGGAAGGCAAGGCTATATATATCATGTTCTATCTTCGTTTTGGTACAGATATTTAGTGGATGCAAAAATTTATGAACACTTGAAAACAGGGAATGAAATAGAGAAATTAAAAGCTTTAGGAGATTGATGGTTATAAAAAAAGGGAGCACTTATATGAATAAAACATTTAAAAATTTATTATTAATTCCAATGAATATACTCTATATAATGAGTCCGAAGACTGAATTGAAGTTGATGTTTTATTTAAAACATGGATACAAGCTTAATTTAGATAATCCGAAAACTTATAATGAAAAACTCAATTGGATAAAACTTTATTATCATAATGAATTAATGCCTGTATGTGCTGATAAATATGCTGTGCGTCAGTATGTAAATGATTGTGGATGTGGTGATATATTAAATGATTTATTATGGGAGGGATTTGATGCAAGTGAGATACCTTTTGATGACTTACCCAAACAGTTTGTAATAAAAGTTACACATGGATCCGGGAACAACATTATATGTAAAAATAAAGACGAGTTAAATAAGGAAAAGACAAGAAAACAATTAAATAAGTGGCTTAAAAATAAGTACTTACCTTGTTATGGTGAATGGTTTTATGGAGTTGTCAAACCAAGAATTATAATTGAGACATTTTTGTGTGAAAATAACTTAAATATTCCAGAAGATTATAAAATGTTCTATTTTAATAACAAAGAGGGGGCAGAGGGCGTCGGTGTAACAGCTATATATAGTGATAAATTTATAAATCAAAATAGCACTCTATATGATGCAGAATGGAATATTTTATCTGATGTATTTTTCGATAATTTACCCAATAATAATTTATTCGAAAAGCCAGAATTATATGAGAAGATGATAGATTATGCAAAAATACTATCATTCCCATTTCCGCATGTAAGGGTAGATTTCTATGTTATAAGAGAAAAAATTTATTTTGGAGAGCTGACTTTTATAAATGGTGCTGGATTTGATAAAATCACACCACATTCTTTTGATGAAATAATGGGTAATTGGATAAAACTTCCGAATAAGCAGGTGAGAAATATTGAAATCTAAAATAATTAAAGTTTTAATTATTGCTTCAACTAAATTTGAACTAGATGGAATTACAAATGTGATTTTGAACTATTATCGTGCAATGGATAAAGCAGATATGCAAATTGATTTTGTTATTCCTAATTATATTAGTGATGATTTAAAAGCAGAACTTGAATCATTTGGTAGTAATATCTTTAAAATAAGTAATAGGACTAAATACCCAATTTCATATATTAGCAAATTAACTAAATTGGTTCGTGAAAAAAACTATAATATTGTTCATGCCCATGGGAATAGTTGTACTCTTGCATTAGAAATGTATTCAGCAAAAAAAGGCAATGCAAAGGTACGTATCGCGCACAGTCACAACACTAAAACTAAATATAGAATTGTGCACAAACTTTTGAGAAGAATATTTGATGCTTCCTATACTCAGGCCTTTGCTTGTGGTCAAAAGGCAGGAGAATGGCTATATAATGGAAAAAAATTTGAAATAATTAATAATGGTATTGATATTAATAAGTACAAATATAATGCAGAAATACGTCAAAAATATCGAAATAAATATAACTTAAATGGTAAAAAAGTAATAGGGCATATCGGATATTTTTGTTACCAAAAGAATCACGAGTATTTAATAGATATTTTTGCAGAATTATTTAAATTAGATAAAAATTATAGATTAATATTAATTGGCGATGGGGAGCTAAGGGTGAATATTGAAAATAAGATTAAGAAATTAGGATTGTATGATTGGGTTGTATTTACAGGAAAAACATTAGATGTGCCTCAGTTTATGCAAGCTATGGATATGATTGTTATGCCATCTCGTTTTGAAGGATTACCTCTGACTTTAGTAGAAGCTCAATCAGCATGTTTACAATGCTTTGTATCTGATTCGGTTTCAAAGGAAGTAGAAATTACTGATTTGGTTCAATTTATAGCATTAGAAAAATCTCCAAAAGAATGGGCAAATCAAATCAATAATTCAATACCTGTAAACCGTGGAGAAATAGCATCTGTAATTTATAATAAAATTGTAGATGAAGGTTTTAATATCACAGATAATGCGAAAATAATGAAAGCTTTATATAATCAATACATTGAACAGGTGGAAAACTAATATGAAAAAACTTGTATTTGTAACAAGAAATATGATGGCCGGCGGTGCAGAACGTGTGATCTCACAACTAGCAAATAATTTTAGCAGAGCAGGTATTCAATGTACTATTGTTACTCTTGATAACGAAGAGATTTTTTATCAACTTGATAGAACAGTAAAAGTACATACAATTGGAAGGATGTCAAGTAATTCATACACTGATAAGTTTCTAAAATATAAGCAGCTAAGACTATACATTAATCATGAGAAGCCTGATATTGTATTAACCCTTCCTGAAGAGATTGGCATATATGTTATCCCCACACTTATCGGAACCAATATACCTGTAATTGTGTCTGAACGAAATAATCCATGGGTTATGCCATGGAAAAAGGTAACTCGATTTATGCGTAAGCTATTTTATCCTTTTGCTTCAGGCTTTATTTTTCAAACAGAGCAAGCAGCAAGTTTTTTTTCGTTAAATATACGAACAAAGGGAATAATTTTACCTAACCCATTGGATTTAGAGCGAATTCCCGAGCCTTGGGAAGGTAAGAGACGTAAGGAGATTGTAGGAGCTGGTAGATTGGATAAGCAAAAGAATTTCCCTTTATTAATTAGAGCTTTTTCAAAGTTTTATAAAAATCATTCAGATTATGTATTGACGATATACGGAGAAGGTTCTTTAAAAAAAGAGTTGATTAGTTTAGCAGCTTCCCTTTTGCCAAAAGATGTATACGACTTTCCAGGAAGCACTAGGAATCTATTAGAGCAAATGAGAGGAGCATCAATGTTTGTTTTAAGCTCTGATTATGAGGGAATGCCTAATGTGGTTATAGAAGCAATGGCAATGGGAATGCCTGTTATTTCTACTGATTGTCCGTCTGGTGGTTCAGCAGAGTTGATTGATAATGACAAGAACGGATTGCTTGTACAGGTTGACGATGTGGATGCACTGACTGAAGCAATGTGTAAAGTGGCGGAATCAAAGGAATTATCAGAAAAACTCGGAGAAAATGCAAAAGAAATTAGAGAAAGGTTAAATTGTAATGTTGTGGCGGAAAAGTGGAGGTACTATATTGAGTTTATATGTACCAAAAAAAAATAGAGTAACTATTATAGAAAGTTTTTCAGATATTTGTTTCATATTTTTTATAATTACGGAATTTGCGTTTGTGCATAGTAAAATCAATATAATTAGTTTAATTGCCTTTGGTTTGTCTACAATTTTTCTTATGGTAGAAAAGAAAAAAATTCATGGTAACTACTATTTTCTTTTGTATGTATTATTCATTATATATAATTTTTTCAATATAAGTGAAAATAAAGCAATTGATTCTATTGTGGCAAGTGCTATGCTCCGAACTTTGGTGCTGAATCTGATTTTATATTTTTTTATGTTTAATTATGTAGTACTAAGGAACAATTTATTTGTTACGATAAGACAATTCATAAATGTTACGATGTTACTTACGGTAATAATAGTTGCTATATCACTACCTACATTATTCAAAGACAGACTTGGTAATGCAATAGGTATTAATGCTAATGAAATAGCAATTTATGCTGCAATATCATTTTTAATGGTTTTATTTAATTACTTAAAATTAAATACTAGAAAAGATTTAAGAAAATTAATGTGGTTTGGAATAGTTGTTTTATTTACTGGATCACGCAAAGGGCTGTTGATGATGGCAATTGGATATGTTATCATTTTATATTTGCTTTATCCTAGGAAAAAATTTAAGCATACAGTTAGTATTATGCTTATGGTAGTTATATGTTATCTCTTAATAATGAATGTTCCAACTTTATATAACATAATAGGAAACAGAGTTCAAGCAGGTTTTAGTATGTTTTCTTCTAATGAAATTGAGGAGGGGTCTCTTGTTTCAAGAATTAGTTATATAAACCTAGGGTGGGATTATATAAAAGATAATCCTTGGCGTGGTTATGGATTAGATTGTTTTGCACTTATTGATGGTTCTTATGGAGTTTATTCTCACAATAACTTTATTGAGATATTATTTTCGTCTGGAATTATTGGATTTGTAATTTATTATATTAATTATATTATTATAATAATTAAAGGATTCCATATGAAAGTAGAAGAAAAATCTTATACAAAGTTATTTACAACAATTACATTAATATTAATTTTTGCTGAGTATGGTATGGTAACATATTTTGATAGAGCAACCATTATATTTACAATATACACTATTGCAGCTATAAAAATAGGTAAAATTAGATTGAAGATAGAAAGACGGTGAAAGATAAATGAAACGTATTTTTAGTTTACTTAAAAATCCTTATAAAATTTTTGTGTACTTTGCTTATAAAGGATGTTTTAAATGGCTTAAAGATGAAACTTATTTAAAAATTATGTTTAGAAGCATGATGGGCTACAGATTAGATTTAAAAAATCCAAAGACTTTCAATGAAAAATTGCAATGGCTAAAGCTAAATGATAGAAAACAAGAATATTCTAAGTACGTAGATAAATATGCTGTAAGATCATATATAGATGAAACTATAGGTGGAGAATTTTTAATTCCACTTATTTGTGTATATGAAAACGTAGAAGAAATTAATTGGGATATAATTCCTAATAAATTTGTGTTGAAATGCACGCATGGGTCAGGGTCTAACATTATCTGTATAGATAAAGATAAATTAGATTTAGAAGTTTCGAAAATAAAATTAAACAAATGGATAAAAAACAACTGGTATTGGTTTGGAAGAGAATGGCCATACAAAAATGTTAAGCCAAGAATTGTTTGTGAAAAATTTATTTCAGAAACAGATAATACACCGGATGATTATAAAGTTTTATGCTTTAATGGGAAAGCAAAACTTATTGAAGTACATATTGATAGATATGGTAATCATAAGCAAGATTTCTATGATGAAAAGTGGAATAAAACAATAATATCGCAAGATGGTACAATATCTGATTTTGTGTATGAGAAACCACAACAATTTGAAAAAATGATTCAATTATCAGAGAAGTTGGCTTCTGATTTATACCATGCTAGGATTGATTGGTTTGTTGTGCGAAATAAACTATACTTTGGAGAAGTTACATTTTTTGATGGATCTGGGTTTGCTCCTTTTGACCAAGAAGAATATGATTATTTACTGGGAAGTTGGATTGACCTGCCAATAGAAAAAAATGACAAAGAACAGGAGGATATAGAATGCAATTACTAATAGCAGGTGACTTAGTACCAACTAAATCAAATACAGATTTATTTAGTAATGCTGACACAGCCGCTTTACTTGGCAAAGAATTACTTTCACTATGGAATTCTACCGATATTCGGATTTTTAATTTAGAAGTGCCACTTACAGATAAAGAAACTCCAATCGCTAAGTGTGGACCTAATCTTATTGCTTCCATAAAAACTATAAAAGGAATAAAGGCTCTTAATCCTTCGTTACTTACATTGGCAAACAACCATATTTTTGATCAAGGGAAGCAAGGAATTAAATCAACTCAATGTATCTTGAATAAGAATAATATACCCTTTGTTGGAGTAGGAGATAATTTATATGAAGCGAGTAAGCCTTATATATTTCAACAAACTGGCTTTAAAATAGGTGTATACACTTGTGCAGAGCATGAATTTTCTATAGCAACTGAGAATACTTATGGCGCAAATCCCTTTGATTATTTAGAAAGCCTTGATCATATAAGAAATCTAAAAGCAGAATGCGACTATGTTATCGTTCTGTATCATGGCGGTAAAGAGCATTATCGCTACCCATCACCATATCTGCAGAAAGTATGCAGGAAGATGGTTCAAAAGGGAGCAGATTTAGTTGTATGTCAGCATAGTCATTGTATTGGTTGCTTAGAGAAATATGAAGGTGCAACTATTGTATATGGTCAGGGAAATTTCTTGTTTGATGATTCGGGCAGTGAGTATTGGAAGACAAGCTTATTAATAAATATTGATATTAAGGATGGACTTAATATAGAATATATTCCAATAGTGAAATCAGAAAATTGTGTACGCCTAGCTAAAGGTGAAGTAGCAGAAGAAATATTATTAGCATTTCATAAGCGTTCAGATGAAATATTACAAGAAGGATTCATTGAACGACAGTATGAAAAATTTTCACAAGAGAATTATTTGTTATATATAAGAAACTTTTTTGGATTAGGTAAATGGTTATCACGAATAGATAGAAGAATATTAAATGGAATGCTTGTGAAAAGAAAGTATAATAAAAAGAGATTATTAGCAATGCAAAATTATATCGAATGTGAGGCTCATCGAGAGTTGGTATTGGCTTGCTTAAAAGGAGAAAATGTGAGTGAAAGAAGAAAATCTTAAAAATAAAATTGTAAACGCAACTAAGTGGTCATCAATTACGGAAATAGCTGCAAAAATAGTCAGTCCTATTACCAATATGATTTTAGCTAGGGTAATTTCTCCTGAAGCTTTTGGAGTTGTGGCTACGGTAACAATGATTTTTAGTTTTGCAGATATGCTAACTGATGCAGGCTTTCAGAAATATTTGGTACAACATGAATTTAAAAATAATGAAGAAAAATATAAATGCGTCAACGTGGCTTTCTGGACAAACTTAGGAATATCGTTTTTTTTATGGGGAGTTATAATTTTTTTTCGCAATAAGCTTGCTTTATCAGTTGGAAATCCTGGCTTAGGAAATGTTATCATGATTGCATGTATTCAACTACCAATTACAGCATTTTCAAGTATACAAATGGCCCTATACAGGAGACATTTTGATTTTAAAACTCTTCTCATAGTGCGCTTATATTTGATTTTAATACCTTTTATTATTACAATTCCTCTTGCATTATTAGGTTTTAGTTATTGGGCTCTTATTATTGGGACAATTTGTAGTCAGCTTTTTAATGCTATTATACTTACAATTAAGTCTAAATGGAAGCCCAAGTTTTTTTATAGTAAAGAAATATTAATTGACATGCTATCTTTTAGTATATGGTCATTAATTGAAGCTATTTCAATTTGGCTTACTATGTGGGTGGATGCCTTTATAATTGGAAATTCTTTGAATCAGTATTATTTAGGAATATATAAGACATCTACTGCTATGGTAAATACTCTTATGTCATTAATAACCGCATCAATAGTACCAGTGCTTTTCTCAGCTTTGTCTCGTTTGCAGAATGATTCTGATAAATTTAATCGAATGTATTTTAATACACAGAGGATTGCTTCGGTTTTTATATTTCCCCTTGGTATAGGAGTGTATTTATATAGTGATTTAGCGACAAAAATACTTTTAGGAAGTAAATGGAATGAAGCCAGCGGGGTAGTAGGCATATGGGCTTTTACAAGTGCAATAACGATAGTATTTGGATACTTTTCTAGTGAGGTATATAGGGCTAAAGGGAGGCCCAAGTTATCATTTTTAGCTCAATTATTACATTTACTTGTTCTTGTTCCAACTTGCATAATTAGTTCTAAATATGGATTTTGGCCACTTGTTTATGCAAGATCCTGGATACGTATGGAGTTTGTGGTAGTACATTTAATAATAATGAAGGTTGCAATAGGAATTCCAATAATCAAAACAATTAAAAATGTATTTCCAGCGTTTATTTCTGCAGTGGCTATGGGAGTATTGGGCTATTTACTACAACAAATAAGTAAAGGTTTGTTATGGAGCATTGTATCAATTATAATATGCTCTTTATTTTATTGGGGAGTGTTATATCTATTTTCCAATATTCGAAAAGAAATGAATGGAATATTAATAAAATTGAAACCTAGACTGGCGAAAGGCAAATAAGGAATGGTTAATGGCAAAGATAACTAAAACTATTTATAATAATTATAACCAAAGGTAGGTAATATATTATGTATAAAATAGCAGTAGCAGGGACAGGCTATGTTGGCCTCGTGGCAGGGGTATGTTTTGCAGAAGTAGGTCATCAAGTTACCTGTGTAGATATTGATGAAAATAAAATAAATAAAATGAAACAAGGAGTCTCTCCAATCTATGAAGCAGATTTGGAAGAACTGATGCAGAAGAATTATGCAGCAGGTAGACTTTGTTACACAACGGATTATGAATCAGCCTATAGAGAGGCAGATGCTATCTTTATTGGGGTAGGAACTCCAGAACAGCCAGATGGTTCTGCTAATCTAAGATTCATAGCTACTGTTGCAAGGCAAATAGCTGAAACCATAGAAAAGGATTGTCTTGTAGTGGTAAAATCTACAGTGCCTGTAGGTACTAATGATAAGGTTGAGCAGTTTATAAAAGATTTTCTGCCTCATGATGGTGAGATTTGCGTTGGTAATGGTGAAGGTTTCAATAAAATAATTAGAGTAGAAGTAGCATCAAACCCTGAGTTCTTAGCTCAAGGCACAGCAGTGCATGATACACTTCATGCTGCAAGAATAATTATAGGAACAGAAAGTAAATGGGCAGAAGATATGCTCATGAAGATCTATGAGCCATTTGATTTACCTGTAGTATCTGTCAGTAGAAGGTCAGCTGAAATGATAAAGTATGCAGCTAATGACTTTCTTGCCCTTAAAATATCTTATACCAATGATATGGCTAACCTTTGTGAGTTGGTAGGTGCTAATATTCAAGATGTAGCTAGAGGTATGAGCTACGATGAACGTATTGGAAGTAAGTTTTTAAATGCAGGTATCGGTTATGGTGGTTCCTGTTTTCCTAAGGATACAAGAGCTCTTGAGTATCTAGCAAAACAAAACGGGTATGAACTTAGAACTATTAAAGCGGCTATTGATGTGAATAAAGACCAAAAGACTATGTTATATAAGAAGGCTTGTAGACGTCTTATTACCTTTAATGGTTTAAAAGTAGCTATCCTTGGACTAACCTTCAAGCCAGGAACAGACGATTTAAGAGAAGCACCATCCCTTGAAAATGTGCCTTTATTATTAGAGCAAGGGGCAGAAATTTATGCCTATGACCCTGTAGGTAAGAAAAACTTTAAAAGAATTTATCCAGAAGGGGAAAACAGACAAGGTAGCATAAAGTATGTTGATGATATAGAGATAGCTCTAAAAGAAGCTAATGTCTGCTTTATTTTTACTGAGTGGAATGAAATTAAAAGAGTATTACCAGAGGAATATAAAAATCTTATGAGAACACCTTTGGTATACGATGGAAGAAATATTTATGGAGTGGAAGAGATGAAAGAAGCCGGGGTGGAGTATTATTCTATTGGAAGATAAAGATTAATATTTTAAGGAGGGAAAAGATTGAGTTATAAATGTTTAGATACAAATAAAACATATCTTATTACCGGAGTTGCAGGTTTCATAGGATTTTATCTATCTCTAAAGCTCTTGGAGCAAGGTTGCCAGGTGATTGGAATTGATAATATAAACGATTATTATGATGTGGAGCTTAAAAATACTCGTTTAAAAAAGCTAAAACCTTATGAGAAGTTTACCTTCATTAAAGGAGATATATCAGACAAGGCTATGATGATGAATACCTTTGAAAATTATAGACCTAATATTGTAGTGAATTTAGCAGCACAGGCTGGCGTTAGGTATTCCATTGAGAATCCAGATGTATATATACAAAGCAATATCATCGGTTTTTTTAATGTTCTTGAAGCTTGTAGATTTTATCCTGTAGATCATCTTGTATATGCATCCTCCAGTTCAGTCTATGGTTCTAGTAAAAAAGTGCCATTTGAAGAATCAGATTTTGTAGATCAACCCATATCTCTTTATGCAGCGACAAAGAAATCCAATGAATTAATGGCTCATACCTATAGTCATCTTTATAAGATTCCTGCAACAGGACTTAGGTTTTTTACCGTTTATGGACCTATGGGAAGGCCGGATATGGCATATTTTGGGTTTGCCCAGAAATATTTTGCAACGGAACCCATTAAGATTTTTAACAATGGTGATTTTGAACATGACTTGTATAGAGATTTTACCTATATAGATGATGTTGTAGAAGGAATTGAAAGACTTCTTAGCAATCCTTCGTTAGAGGCAGTTCCTAATAAAGTATTTAACATTGGAAACAACAGCCCTGAAAAGCTGATGACATTTATAGAAACATTGGAAAAATGTTTAAGCAAGGCTACAGGCAGAGAAGTAATCTTTGATAAGGTATTTGAGCTTATGAAACAAGGGGATGTACCTGTAACATATGCATCTACTAATTTGTTACAGGAAGCTATAGGATTTAAACCATCTACGACAATAGAGAAAGGGCTACAAAGGTTTGCGGACTGGTATGTAGAGTATTATGGAGTAAAATAAAATGCTTAAAATTCTATTTAGCAATAAAATGCATAACATGTATATATAATAACAACAATTAAATGGAGGTCAGTCATGAAAGAAGAAAATGAAATAGACCTTAAGGAACTATTAAAAATAATCAGAAAAAGGATTATTTTTATATTATTAATAACAATTTTTTTAACACTTGCTGGTGGTGTTCTAAGCTTTTATGTAATTAAGCCTTTATATGAGGCAGAGTGTACAATCATTGTTGGAAAGGATACTACGGATAAGATTACCCAAAGTGAAGTAGTGATGTATCAGGATTTAATAAAGACCTACAGTAAGATTGGAAGCTCAAGGGTAGTAGCTGAAAATGCTATTAGAAAGTTAGGGTTAAGCACACCTGTCAAAGAATTTATGTTGAATATAAGTATTACACCTGCAATAGGAACACAAATAATAGAGATATCTTATAAAAGCAATACTGCAGAAACAGCTTCAACAGGAGCTAATGCTTTATCACAGGCTTTTATTGAAGAATCGCAAATGCTTTTACCATCAGGGAGTGTAAAAATAATGGACATGGCTCTAATTCCGGAAGCACCTATATCACCTAATAAGAAGTTGATTATTTCTATGGGTTTTATGCTAGGACTAGTGGTATCAATTGGGTTAGTCTTACTAAGTGAATATTTAAATAACAAAATTAAGAATGAAGAAGATGTACAACGATATTTAGACCTACCTACGGTAGGATTAATTCCAAAACAAAGTAAAATGGTGAATCTTATTGTAGAAAAAGAGCCAAAATCTCCAGTTACGGAAGCATTTAAATCATTGCGAACAAATTTGTTGTTTTCCATGGAAAACAGAGATATAAAGACCTTAATGGTTTGTAGTTCAGTGCCTAAAGAGGGGAAAACTTCTGTATCAACAAACATTGCTTCCACCATAGCTCAGACGGGAAAAAGCGTTTTACTTATTGATTGTGATCTCAGAAAACCTTCCGTACATAGATACTTCAATATTACTAACAATGAAGTGGGTTTAGCGGATGTAGTTTTACGGGGAAGAAAAGTAGAGGAAATTTCAATAAGAATTAACGACAATTTTGATGTATTAACTGCTGGAAGAGCTAATTACAATCCATCTGAATTATTGTCATCTCAAAAAATGAAGACATTTATTAATGAAATGGAAAATAAGTATGATTACGTAATACTAGATACTCCGCCAATAATTGCATTTACAGATGCTCTTACCTTGGCTACTGAGAAAATTGGAGTAATATTAGTAATAAATTCTGAACAAACAAAAATAGAAATTTGTAAAAAATCAAAACAACTATTATCAAACGTCAATGCTACAATAATTGGAATCGTATTAAATAAAGTGGACAAAAAGTCATTTGTAGGTTATGGATATGATTACTATTCTAGTGATAAAGAAAAGGGAAGAAAGGGTAAAAGAAAAATACAAAAAAATAATGAGAAACCTAATGAGGTAAATTAAAACATAACGGTTTAAGACGTTATGTTTTTTTATACGATATTTTAATTGTTTCTAACTGGGGTGTGACTGATAAAAGTTTTATTTGTGATTACATTAAGAGTGGGCTGAGAGTTAGCAGGGATTAAAGTGTGACTACTATATGCTACCATTATTTATAGCTAATATAAAATATCGACAAATGCCCATCAATTTAATGGCAATTCAGATTAAGTTAAGTTTGATTAATTCTAAAATTAAATCTCTTAGATAAATATCGTATAGGGAAAGAAAACTGAACATAAACTAAAAATAGGAGTGATACAGATGGGATATGATATATATAGAAAAGTAATTGCTTTTAGAAGTGATTATACTAATTATCATGGAAGATAAAAATAAAAAGAAATTGAAACCATGGATAAAGCTAATTTTAGGCATATTTATTGTTATCCTACTAGTCCTTGGGGGATCCTCTAGTTATACCTATTATCAACTTAGCAAAATAAACACTACAACAATATTAAAAACTGATGAGGATTTAGGGATTAAACCTGAAGTACCTCTAAAAGAGAAAGTAACTTCAAAAAATGAAGTGCCTTTAAAAGAAGAAATACCTATAAAAAAAGAAGAGGTTACCGAAATAATAAATATTGCGCTATTTGGTGTAGATAGACGAGATGTAGATGAAGCAAGTCGGTCAGATGCAATAATGATACTGTCTATAGATACAGTGCACAAAAAAATTAAAATGTCCTCTATTATGAGAGATACTTATGTAAAAATAAAAAATCATGGTGACACAAAGATTAACCATGCCTATGCTTATGGAGGACCACAGCTTGCAATAAGAACACTTAATGAGAACTTTAATTTGAATATCAGAGATTATGTTACTGTAGATTTTTTTAAACTTGAGAAGATTATAGATACTATTGGTGGTGTAACCATAGATGTTGAAAACAATGAAATTAGATTAATAAACAGCAACATGGGTGAAGTTGCTGAAATTGAGAAAAAACCGATACTTGAAGTTACAAAATCGGGACCCCAGATTTTAAACGGTCTTCAAGCGGTTGCTTATTCGAGAATCCGTTATACTGCCGGCGGAGATTTTGTGAGAACTAAAAGACAAAGGACAATTTTATCGGCTATGCTCACAAAGGTTCAGTCCTTAGGAATAACAGGATTTCCGTCTATAGTTTCTAAGCTTCTACCTTATACTGAAACAAGCATAAAGAGTATGGACATAATAAAGCTTGGCACAAAAGTTCTTACATCTAATATAATGACCTTAGAGCAGGAAAGATTTCCAGTGGATGGCTACTGCAAAGGAAAAATGATGGACGGAGTGTGGTATTTGGTTGCGGACCTGGGGGCAACTGAAGAGCAACTTCATAAATTTATTTATGAGGATGTGAAACCCGCTTATAAAGCACCGCTATTTTAATATAATAAAAAGATTAATATGGAATACGAACAAGAACTTAGATAAAACTAAGTTCTTGTGTCGTTAAATGTAACTTTATAAATAACATTCTGTGAAAATAGCCGTAAAATCATTATATTTTGATATAATGTAATAAAAGCTAATCTTAAAGGGAGTGTTTTTATAAAAAAGCATTTGAATGAATTACAAGTATATAGTGGTATTGCAATTTTATTTGTAACACTTATTCATAGTAATGGATTTTTTTTAGCAGAAGTATTACATTTAGAAAGTTACATTGGGGGCGGAGCTTACTTTTATCTTGCAGACAAGATTGTTCATGTTGCAGTTCCTATGTTTATATTCATTTCTGGATATAAATATAAAATGAAGGATAAAAATGAAGAATATGGAACAATGATATATAAAAAATTCAATAAAGTAATTAAACCATTTCTAATTGTCAGCATGTTTTGGATATTATATCAATGTGGTGATCTTTTGGTGAAAGATATACTTATAAACAAATCAGTTAATGTTCTTAATATATTAGGCATATTTTTAAACGACACAACAAGAATTTTTTTAGGATTTAATTATGCTTATCAATTATGGTATATTCCTATGTACATGCTTATTGTATTTGGGTATCCTATAATAATCAAATATTTAAAAAATGCTAAGACAAGACTAATTATTTTATATATTGTAGCGATTATAGTGTCTATAATTCAAAGTAAGACAAAACTCTTGGCGGAGGATTATTTAAACCCTATAAGTTATATATATTACTTTTATTTATATGAATTAGGGGCACAGGTATGTAGTAGGGGAATAAATAAAAAGTATGGCAAAAGAACTTTAGCAACTTATTTAGTTCTATTGACTGCGGAATTATTTATAAAGAACTCCTTTATAAATAATATGTGTACAACCTTAATACTTATTCCATTGTCTGTAGTTGCATGGTTTTATGTAGCAACATTACTAAAAAATAGTAAGATATTATTAACGCTGGGGAAATATTCTTTCCCAATATTTTTATTTCATGAACCGATTTTTGTAAAAGAAACTTCAAATTTCTTACTAAAACACAATTTGTATAGTTCACCAATAATGATACCAATTGTATCAGTTGCAGCTATTCTGTTTAGCATTTGT
Source organism: Clostridium sp. (assembly GCF_050717535.1). Taxonomy (GTDB): domain Bacteria; phylum Bacillota; class Clostridia; order Clostridiales; family Clostridiaceae; genus Clostridium_AD. The sequence continues at coordinate 48,669 of NZ_JBOITM010000082.1, read as the reverse complement.
TTTTATGAAATTATAATAAAAACAAATTTTGGTAAATTTATTTTTGATATAAAAGAGCATAGAAAGATAAGTGCTACCCAAGTGGCAAGGGGCATGTTGGACAATAATTAAATTTATATTATATGGCGAAAGCTAGTGGAAGAACTACTGAAATATATATTTCAGTAGTTCTTCCGTCGTTAAAATAAAATTTAATTACAAAAATAAAGCGTTAATTGTAAGGCTCAAGTAAATAGTGCATAAGCTGATAAAACAATGAATAAAATAATAAAGGGATATGAAGTATACTGTAGAGCAGTTTCATAAATTTATTTATGAGCACATAAAGACCGTACCTAAATATCCATTGTTTTAACTCGATAAGACATATTAACAGAATAATTAGCATTTATTTTTAATAAAGCAGCGAATATTCATGCTATTCAGAAAAATATAGGTTATTAAATTTGTACAATATTTACAAAAAAAAGTATATAATGGGAATAACATGATAATATATTTCCAGGAAGCAATGAAACATATTCTTAAATGGTCACTTTGAATATGACGAGCTAATAGTGAACCCACTCCTTTTTCATAGAAAGATCTATGAAAATGGAGTTTTTTTATGTCATCATAAAAAGCAGCATTTGTATTACCTAAGGAATTTGTTAAGTGTAGTCTAAATTAGGAAGTTTAATCATATAAGTGCAAAGATGAAAGTATCATATTATAACTTATTTATTTGAGATTAAAGATAATATACAAGGGGGAGATTACTTGTTAGCTAATAATTTAAACTCTGTTGAAAATGACTATGAAAATTGTTTGAAAGTATATACATTAGGTTGTTTTGAAGTAAAATCAGGTAAAAAGATTCTTTCAAATGATTGTAAGCGTTCACAACAATTGTGGAACTTATTTAAATATATTCTTACATATAGAAATAAGAGGATTGTTCAAGAAAATTTTTTCGACATTCTGTGGGTTGATAAGGAATGTGATAACCCTATAAAAGCTTTGCAAAATCTTATTTATAGACTTAGGATGCTTTTAAATTATGAAGGGGTAAATAAGGATGGAGAATCAATTATAAATTATTCACAAGGATGCTACAGTTGGAACAAAGAGTTTCATTACTGGACAGATGTTGATGAGTTTGAGGATCTTTATAATAAAGGTAAGGGTGCAGAGCAGAATGGTGACTTTATTGATGGAATTGAATTTTATCAAATAGCCTTAGGGTTATATAAAGGTGATTATCTTTCTGAGGACTCCTATAATGAATGGGTAATGCCAGTTAGAAACTATTATCATCGCATTTATATGGATATAATAAACAGGATAACAAAACTATTAAAACAGTATGGAAGAAACGAGGATATTCTAAAAGTATGTGAAAAGGCATTAATGATGGAATTATTTGAAGAAAGTGTGCATATAAATTATATTGAAGCACTTATTGCGGTGGGTAATATAAAGCAAGCACAGAGTCAATATGAATATGTAACATCTATGCTATATAAGGAAATGGGAGTGAAACCATCAACGGATTTAAGAAACTTATACCATAAGATAAAATCTAATGATGATATGATTTTATTGGACTTAAATTCGATTCAAGAAATGATGATTGATAGAACTGATTCTGATGGAGCATTCTTTTGTGAACCAGATACATTTATATCTATTTATAAATTAGAATGTCGTAGAGTAGCAAGGTCTGAGCAAGAAGTATTTATGGGAATGATTACTGTATTTATGGTAAATAACAGAACCAAAGACAGTAAAATATTTAAAAACGCAATGGGGTCACTACTTGATATGTTAATACAGCAGCTTCGTAAGGGAGATATTGTGTCAAAATGGAATGAGGCTCAAATACTTGTTATACTACCAGCACCCACATTTGAGCAAGCAAATATTGTATTAGCTCGTATTTTAAATAAGCATAAAATAGCTTACACATCAAAGGGTATAATTATAGAAACCACATTAAAGCAAATTAGTGACCTTGATATATAAAATCGTAAATTAGGAGACCATAATGGTATAAAAACCTTATGATCTTTTTTTTGCTTTTATTAGAAAATCTATGATTGAACTGTGACTGGTATAAGTTTAATTTATGATTAATATAAGTTTTAAATGAGAGTAAATGAAGATATGAATGAGACCACCATATGGTACTATTTACCTGTACATAATAATAGATATAACAATAAGGAGAATTTATTATGGAAAGGAAGAGGGACCAGAAGTCCTTAGAGTGTAGTAAGAATGGGGTAGAGGATTTTATATTAAACATCATAGTAAATGACGATGGTAATGTTAAGGGGGAAATTCAGCATAATAGATCTGGTGAGATAATGTATTTTAGAAGTTTAATTGAAATGATCCTAATAATAAATGAAAAATTGGATCAATCTAATTTCCCACAGCCAACTAACCAGATTCGCAGGTGGATTATACGTAAAAATAAATTATGTCTAAAGGGGGGAGGGTGTTATGAATGAAGTAGAACGAGCCCCAATAGAAGCATCAACAGCCTTTTTAGTAAGAATAAAATACCGGCAGAATACAAGTTGGCAGGGAACAATCCAATGGCTAGATGGGAAACAAACAAGACATTTTCGTAGCTGTCTTGAACTAGTGATGCTGATTGAAGAAGCATTAATAAGTGATGTAGCCAATAGTAAAGTAATTGAGTTTCATACATGGGATGGGAAAGAGAAAAATCAGATAAAGCCATCCGTGTGAACTGGGGGATACTTCTAATGTTTTGTAAAGCTTGTAGAGAAGAAGTTGGTGATGAAGATTCATTTTGTAAATACTGTGGTAAGAAATTAAAAGAAGTAGAAAAAGATTATACAATTTCATATAAAATTCTTTGGTATGATATGTGCTATTTTGCTAATCGTGAAAGAATAAAAGAAAAAGGTTCTTTTGTTTCAACAATTAAAGTAAGTAGTGCATCTAAATTAGATGCAAGTTCAAAAGCCATGTATAAAATAAAAGAAATTTATAATGATATATATTCCAATTATCATTGGAGAGAGTGGAATTATATAATTATGTGTATTTATTAGTAAATGAAAAAAGCTAGATATATTTTAAAAACATATCCAGCTTTTTCTAACTTATTCTATTAATTTCTTAGATCTTAAAAAGTCTTCTGCAACCTTTTGAGGGTCCTCTCCATTATCTGCTTTTAAATTAAGCTTTTGCATTTCTTCATCGTTAACTTGCCCTTCTAAGAGTTCCAATACACCTCTTAATTTAGGGAATTTTTTCAATGAATCTGTACGAACTACAGGAACTGGATTGTAAGGTGGGAAGAAATTCTTATCATCTTTTAGTAGTGCAAGATCGAATTTCTGTAATAATCCATCCGTAGAGTTTGCATCTAAAACCTGTGTTTCATTATTATCAAGTGCAGTATATCTAAGTCCACCATCTATACCTTTTACACTTTTAAAATTAAGATTATACAATTTATTAAGTCCAGGATAACCATCTGATCTATTTGTAAATTCCATAGTAAATCCTGCATTTAATGTAGAACTGATTTTTTTCAAATCAGAAATAGTTTTTATATTATTCTTAGCAGCTAAATCTTTGTTCATTGCTACTATATAAGCGTTATTAAAACCTATAGGTTTCATAAGCTCTATACCATAATTTTTAGCGAAATCAGCTTTTACTGTATCATAAACTTTAGCTGGATCACTCATAGAAGGTTTCTTTAGTATAGTTATGAGACCTGTTCCAGTGTATTCTACATAACAATCTAAATTTTTTGATTTCATGGCATTAAATATTACAGCGGTTCCTCCTAAATTGAATTTTCTTTCAACCTTATATTTTGTCTTATGTTCTATTAAAGAGGCCACCATATTACCAAGTATTATCTGCTCATTATAATTTTTAGAACCTACGACTATTGTATTTTTACCTTTGTTTAAACTTGAAGCTACTGAACCTACAATAAGTATAAGAACTAATACCAATGATCCAATTCTAACTTTTTTGTTTTTAAATAGTTCATGGATTTTGCTTGGTTTATTATTAGAAGTTCTTATCCCTTCTGGAATTACTATGTTTTCTACTTTGCCTAAAATGAAATCTAGAACTATAGCAAGTAAACAAGCAGGAATAGCGCCAGCTAGAATCATATTATTATTAACAGTTGAAACACCAGAAAACACTAAGTATCCTAAACCACCAGCACCTATAAATGCGGCTATGGTCATAAGACCTACTGCTGTAACTGATGATACTCTAACACCTGACATTATAATAGGCATAGCTAGGGGAAAACGAACTTTTAATAAGACTTGAGTTTGAGTAAGTCCCATACCATCAGATGCTTCAATAAGCGCTGGGCTTATATTAGTTAGTCCTGTATATGTGCTTTTTACAATAGGTAGAAGAGAATACATAACTACCATAATAATTGCGGGTTTACTACCGATACCAACTACTGGTATTAAAAATCCTAATAGTGCGAGACTTGGCATAGATTGTACTATATTTGTAAAACCAATAACTGGAGCTGCAAGTTTTCTATATCTAACTATAAGTATTGTAAGTGGTATTGCGATTATTATAGCCAGTAAAATTGAAAATACAGTTAGTTGAATATGTTGCACAAGTAATTTTAATATTTCATCTTGTCTTTCTATTACAAAATTTATAAAAGAAGTTATACTATTCATTATCTTCTACCTCCTCATCTATAAACTGATTACTTAATATAGATAAAAGACTACTTTTGGTAAGCAGGCCTGATAGTTTTAAGTTTTCATCTATTACAGGAACAAAGCTTATACTTTCTTTCTTTACCAGTGCTAATACATCAATTATAGAATCTTCTGTATTTACTGTTAAAATATCTTTTATCATTATATCTTTAATCATTGTAGTTTTATTTGGATTTTTCCTAATTTGTTTCAAAGTAACAAGTCCACATAAAAAGTTAGCTTTATCTACTACAAGTAAACTATCTACATGACTAGACTTCATTATTTCAATTGCTTGAAGTATTGTTCGCTCGCCCACTGATTTTATAGGCATTTCTATCATAATATCTTTTGCCTTGATTAATTCAGGCTGATTCCATATTCTGTTTTTACCTACAAAGTCCCGTACAAAATCATTAATAGGGTTCTTTAGTAGTTCTTCTGGAGTATCAAATTGAACTACAGAGCCAGCATCTAGGATACAAATTTTATCTCCTAGTTTTAAAGCCTCATCCATATCATGAGTTACAAAGATTATTGTTTTCTTGAAATTTTGTTGTATGTTAAATATCTCATCTTGAAGTTGAGTTTTTGTTATAGGGTCTAGTGCACTAAAGGGTTCATCCATTAATATTACCTCAGGATCCATTACAAGAGCCCTTGCAACGCCAACTCTTTGCTGCTGACCACCACTAAGCTGCTTAGGATATTTATTTGTGTATTCATCAGGATCCAGGCCTACTAAATTTAATAATTCATTTACTTTGGCCTTAATTTTATCCTTTGGTATTTTTTCTATAGTTGCGATTAGTGCAATATTATCACCTATAGTTAAATGTGGAAGAAGTCCTGCTTGCTGAATAACGTAGCCCATATTACGTCTAAGCTTTATAGTGTTTTTATCGTTGATATTCTTACCATCAATTAAAATTTCACCAGAGGTTGGAATTAGTAATTTATTTATCATTTTTAGTGAAGTGGTCTTTCCACAACCACTAGGTCCGATAAAAACAACTAATTGCCCTTTTTCTATGGTTAGGTTTATATCTTTTAATATAGATTTTCCATTAAAACTTTTGTTTACATCTTTAAACTGAATCAAAATATAGCCTCCTTAATCATTGAAAGTAACAACTTAATTATATCATCAAGTTGTTGGTTTGTAAAGAATGCATATTTATACCAATGTGGAGTTAGTTTACAATAATCTGTGGTGAAGTTCTCTAAAAGGGTTAAAAAGAGCATGATATGCTATTTTGATAGTATATCACGCTCTTTTAAATTTATTCCTATAAATTTATTTCATCAAATTTATAGACTTTAAGAAGTCCTCTGCAACGGTTCTTGATTGCTCTCCATTATCTACTCTAAAGTTTAGATCACGCATAGTGTCATCGCTAATTTTATTTTCTAAGAGTAGTAATATGTCCTTTAACTCAGGATATTTCTTCAAGGTTTCTGCCCTAATTACAGGAACTGCATAGTAAGGTGGGAAAAAGTTTTTATCATCTTTTAAAAGTTGAAGATGAAATTTTTTAAGTAAGCCATCTGTGGCAAAGGCATCTAAAACCTGCGTTTCACCATTTGAAAGTGCGGTATATCTAAGTCCACCATCTATACCTTTTACATTTTTGAATTTTAGATTATATTTCTTTTGAACTCCAGGGAAGCCATCTGGTCTATTTGCAAATTCCATAGTAACTCCTGCATTTAGAGTAGAACTAATTTTTGCTAAATCAGAAATATTCTTTAATTTATTTTTCTTAGCAAAATCTTCTTTTACGGCTATTACATAAGTGTTATTAAATCCTAGAGGTTTCATTACGTCCATATTATAATTCTTAGCAAAATCAGTTTTCATCATATTATAAACTTTATCCGGATCTGTCATAGTAGGTTTCTTTAGTATATTTACAAGGCCAGTGCCAGTATATTCTACATATACATCAACGTTTTTAGATTGCATAGCACTAAATACTACTTGAGTTCCACCTAAGTTTAATTTTCTTTGAACCTTAATGTCTGTTTTCTCTTCTATTAAAGAGGCTACTATATCACCAAGTATTAATTGTTCATTAAAGTTTTTAGAGCCTACTACAATTGTATTCTTATCTTTAATAAAACTTAAAGCTACTGATGACACAATTAGTACAAGAGCTAATATTAAGGCTCCTAGTTTGAATTTTTTATTACCAAAGATTGTTTTGTTTTTTCTAACTTTAGGTGGAGTAGTCCTTATTCCTATAGGGACTACAACATCCTCTACCTTACCTATAATGAGGTCTAGGAAAATAGCAAGGAAACAAGCTGGAATAGCTCCGGCCAAAATCATATTATTATTAACTGTTGAAACACCAGAGAACACTAAATATCCCAGGCCACCGGCACCAATGAAAGCGGCTATAGTCATAAGGCCTACTGCTGTAACTGAAGATATCCTAACACCTGACATTATAATAGGCATAGCTAGTGGAAACCTAACTTTAAGAAGTACTTGAGTTTCAGTAAGTCCCATACCCTTAGCTGCTTCAATAAGTGAAGGATCTATGTTGGTTAGTCCTGTATATGTACTTTTTACAATAGGTAGCAGCGAATACATAACTACCATAATAATTGCTGGTTTGCTTCCTATACCAAGTACAGGAATTAAAAATCCAAGCAGGGCTAAACTGGGTATAGATTGAACTATATTTGTAAACCCAATGACAGGGACCGCAAGCTTTCTATATCTAACTATAATTATTCCAAGGGGTATAGCAATTGCAATAGCGATTAATATTGAAAATATAGTTAGTTGAATATGCTGCATAAGTAAATTTAATATTTCAGCTCTTCTATCTACTACAAATTGTATAAAAGATTTTATACTACTCATTATCATCTACCTCCTCATCTATAAACTGATTACTTAATATAGACAAAAGACTACTCTTGGTAAGAAGCCCTGATAGCTTTAAGTTTTCATCTATTACAGGAACAAAGCTTATGCTTTCTTTCTTTATGAGTGCTAATATATCAATTATAGAATCTTCTTGATTTACTGTTAAAATATCTTTTACCATTATATCTTTAAGCATTGTAGTTTTATCTGGATTTTTCCGGATTTGTTTTAAGGTAACAAGTCCACATAAAAAGTTAGATTTATCTACAACAAGTAAACTATCTACATGACTAGACTTCATTATTTCAATGGCTTGAAGTATTGTTCGCTCACCCACAGATTTTATAGGCATCTCTATCATAATATCTTTTGCCTTAATGAGTTCTGGCTGATTCCATATTCTATTTTTACCTACAAAGTCTCGTACAAAGTCATTAATAGGATTTTTCAATATTTCTTCTGGAGTATCAAATTGAACTACTTCTCCAGCTTCCATTATGCAAATTTTATCTCCTAGTTTTAAGGCTTCATCCATATCATGGGTTACGAATATTATTGTTTTTTTGAAATTTTGTTGTATATTGAATATCTCATCTTGAAGTTGAGTTTTTGTTATAGGGTCTAGTGCACTAAACGGTTCATCCATTAATATTACGTCAGGATCCATTACAAGAGCCCTTGCAACTCCTACTCTTTGTTGCTGGCCTCCACTAAGTTGCTTTGGGTATTTATTTGTGTATTCATCAGGATCTAGGCCTACTAGATTTAATAACTCATGAACCTTAGCCTTTATTTTATCCTTTGGCATTTTTTCTATAGAAGCTATTAAAGCAATATTTTCTCCTATAGTTAAATGAGGAAGAAGTCCTGCTTGTTGTATAACGTAACCCATGTTACGTCTAAGCTCTATAGTGTTTTTATCTCCGATCTTATCTCCATTAATTGTAATTTCACCGGAAGTTGGTGTTAGTAATTTGTTAATCATTTTTAATGTAGTAGTTTTTCCACAACCACTAGGCCCAATAAAAACAACTAATTGTCCTTTTTCTATTGTAATATTGATGTTTTTTAATATAGGTTTTCCATTAAAATTTTTATTTACATTTTTAAATTCAATCAAAATATAGCCCCCTTAGTTATGACAAAGTAACAACTCAATTATAACATTAAGTTGTTACTTTGTAAAGAATACTGTTTTATGTAAAATCTACTATTTTATAGCTAGGATTACTTATTATAATTAAATTATTATTCCAGTATTAATTAATAATTATTACATTATTTTGCGATTGTTGAATATTTTAGAGCTAAAAAAAATGTGATATATAGCTATATATCACATTTTTTTTATTTAGTTTTTAACTGGAGTTTTATTATTTAGCTAAATCTTCTATAGAATCAATATCCATATAAGAGGGAACAACTAAACCTATTTTAGCTCCTTCTAGGTTTGGTCCTAAATTTTCAACTGTATCTTTGTAGTCGGACATAAACTTCGCATGGGTCTTTGGTAGCCATGCTGCTACAATAGCATCTGCATCTCCAGTAGATACTGCAGCCCACATTGGTCCTGCGTCTACTTGTGTAAGTTTAACTTTATATCCCATATCTTCTAGTGCCAGGCCTATTACATTAGTAGATGCAATTTCTGTATCCCAAGCTACATAAGCAAGCTTGATTTCGTCGCCGTCTACTTTGGTTGTGCCTTCTGTCCATTTGCTTACTTTATCCTTATTGTCAGTAATCCATTGTCTTGCAATTTTTTTTACGTCTCCGCCAGCATTAATTTTAAGCATAACAGATTCAGAATCTGCAGGATCCCAAGCAAATTGGTCTAATATTTTATAAGCATTAGGCTTAGATTCTTTTAAGCCTTTGTGTACAACTGTGTCTATATGTTCCGCAGCACCAAAAGATCCTTTAGGGTCCTTTAAGTATTTTAAATCATATTTACTAAACATCCAGTGAGGTGACCAACCAGTAATTATAATTGGTTCTTTATTTTTATACGCATCTGCAAGTGCTTGTGTCATAGCGGCACCTGAACTAGTTTGTACTGTATAATCTAATTTATAGTCTTTAACAGCTTGCTCAGAAGCTTGCACTACGCCTGAACCAGCATCTATACCAGTTATTTTGTAATCCATTTGTTCACCAATAGTTTTATCAGCCTTCGGTGCTTCATCACCACTTTTACTACTACAGCCTATGAAAGTTAGGGCTACTAGAGAAAAAGTTAGGGCTAGGCTTAATCTTTTCAAATTGTTTTTAATCATAAATTTATTCCTCCTTATTTAATTTATTTTTTAAGAATTGCTTTTTTTATTTAACGCTTGAGTTATACGATCGAGTATCATAGCTAATATAACAATTGCAAGGCCCGAAGCAAAACCTTGTCCGGCTTCATTTCTTGTAACAGCTCTAAACACTTCAACACCTAATCCATCGGCACCGATCATAGAAGCTATAACTACCATAGATAGTGATAACATAATGGTTTGGTTAACTCCTGCCATTATTGTGTTTTTTGCAAGTGGGAGTTGAACTTTGAATAATTTTTGACTTGGAGTTGAACCGAAGGCATTTGCTGCCTCAATTAACTCCTCAGGAACTTGACGAATACCAAGATTAGTGAACCTTACCACTGGTGGCATTGCAAATATAACAGATGCAATAATTCCAGGTACCATTCCTATTCCAAAGAAAGAAACAGCTGGTATTAGATATACAAATCCAGGCATAGTCTGCATAAAATCTAATATGGGTGTTACTATATTTTGTACTATCTTGTTTTTGGACATCCAAATTCCAAGAGGGATACCTATTATAATTGATATTGAACTAGATGTTAAGATAAGTGAAAGAGTAAGCATAGTTTGCTCCCAATATCCAAGATTTTGTATTAATAATAGCCCTAATAGTGCAAATAAGGGTAATGCCCATTTTTTCTTGGTTAAGAATATAGTTAAGGCTACTATAATTAAAATGAAAATTAATGGTGGGATAGCTATTAAAGCATCACTTAAACCAGTTACAATAGTGTCAAGCGTATTCTTAATTGGTTCAAAGAACCACTGAGCATTTTCTCTTAGCCATGCTACAAGCATGTCAGTCCATTTAACTATTGGTAGTTGTGGTATTTGTGTCATCAAGATTCACCTCATTTCCCGCAAGAGCAGCTAATACTGCGCCTCGAACTATAATTCCTTTTAATATTTTATCTTCAACAACAGCTACGGGCACAGGAGAGTCGTGTATTACTTCAAATAAATCATTTAATGATAAATCTGGACGAACCACAGGAACATCTGTAATCATAACATCATAAATATCTTTATTTCCATTTTTCACGGCTTCCGCTGCAGCATCTGCAGTTACAACTCCTAAGAACTCCTTGTTTTTATTAATAACATAAATACTTGAAATTCCCGCTTGTCTCATACGTTGCAGCGCAACCCTAGGACCATGTTTTTCGATATCGATAGTCTCAGGACGTTTCATAACATGTTGTGCAGAGAATACCTTGGATCTATCTACATCCGCAACGAATTTTTCAACATAATCATCCGCTGGGTTTGTCAAAATTTCTTCTGGAGTACCAATCTGCACAATTAATCCATCTTTCATAATTGCAATTTTGTCCCCAATTTTAAGTGCTTCATCTAAATCATGAGTAATAAATAGAATTGTTTTTTTCATAGATGCTTGTAAATCTATAAGTTGATCTTGCATCTCTTTACGAATTAGCGGATCTAGTGCTGAAAAGGCCTCATCCATTAATAAAATATCTGGATCATTAGCCAGGGCCCTTGCAAGACCTACCCTTTGCTTCATTCCACCAGATAATTGACTAGGATATTGATCCTCGTAGCCTGTCAAACCTACCAATTTTAATGATTCAAGAGCTTTTTCTCGAATGTCCTTTTTATTCATACCTTGTATTTCTAATCCGAAACCAGCATTTTCCCAAACACTTCGATGGGGAAACAATCCAAAGCCTTGGAAAACCATGCTTAGTTTTTTTCTTCTAGTTTCTCTTAATTTATTTTTATCCATTTTGGCTAAATCTTCACCATCTACTAATACACTGCCCGCATTAGGCTCGATTAGACGATTGATTAATCTTACAAGAGTAGATTTCCCACTTCCGGATAATCCCATAATAACAAAAATTTCTCCTGAGTGTACTTCAAAAGATACCCTATTTACACCTACAGTCATTCCTGTTTCTTTTAAGATTTCCCCTTTTGTCTTTCCTTCTTGTAATAACTTTACTCCTTGCTTAGGATTTTTACCAAAAATCTTGGTTAATCCTTTAACTTCAATTTTTAACATTTATCCACCTCTTTTATCTTCCAATGTGTGTACTAATTGTAAACACATTTATTTAAATTTATAGCGCATTCACACATCATAACAAACTTAACTAAGAAGTTCAAATTTATGACATGAATCGACATACCAGCATTTAAGTCGTTCTAGCAGATACTCTAGATAACTGTAATATGGCTTAATATCCAGAATGTTAATTACTTACAGGTTTTATTATTAGTTTAATAAATATGCTTTATACAATTATTCTTATGTTTATTGAAATTTTTTTATAAAAAAACCCTTGCAATACAACTTTATATAAAGTTGTATTGCAAGGGTTTTTCGATAATCTTTTATTTCATTTTAAGAAAGTCTTTAATCCTATCATAACTATTTTCGTCGCAAATAACTATAAAGATATCATTATCCCTAAAGATTGTACTAGGTCCAGGTGAAAGTATTAATTTATCATCTCGTCTTATACCAATTATAGTTGCTCCAGTATTTTGCCAAAATTTAGTTCGGGATATAGTTTTATCTATTATACTCATTTCAGAATGTATTTCAAACTCAAAAGGTGTAAAGGGATTACTATTTTTAAATCTACTAGAATAATCTACTAATTCATCAATAGAAGATTCTATGGTTTTATCCAAATCTTTTTTCTTTTCAAGTAAATCACTAATGCCCTTTTTAAGAGAACTTATAGAATCTATATCCTTAAATTTATCAATGAATTTTAAAGAATTATCTACTGAATTTACAACAATTCCACTACCTTTTGTTACTTTGACTATATCCATGTCACTTAAAAGACTTATAGAGCGTCTTACAGTTTCTGGTGACACATTATATTGACTTGCAAGAGAAGACCTACCATATAGTTTATCTCCTATAGAGAAATCTCCAGATATTATTCTGTTAGCAATATCAATAGCAATTTTTTGATACACTGGTTTTAAATGAGAGTCATTTGGCATTTTTGCTTTATCAAAAGTATTAGTTAGACTTTTGATAAATTCCCCCCTTCAACTTTATAATAATATTGATTTCACAAGTCAAGTATAGGTTATAACGGGAATATTGTAAACAAAATGTGATGCCACCCACGTGGCAAGTGGCAAAGTGGACAGGGGTCAGTTTAGAGAAATATAAGTTAAACAAGAAGACTGTGTTCCTAATATGTGTTAAAATATAAATAAAAAGTAAATTATGAATGCAAATAACAATAAGCTTATAAAATTATAAAATGTAAAACAACTAAGGTATTTCTTCTTTTCTGCGTCTGTGCACTCATTCACGTATAATTTATAGGAGATGACACTGGCTAAAGATGAAATGAGTGTTCCAAGTCCACCTACAACAAGCATAAGATTAAACAAGGTAAATAATACTTTAAAATCAATATATTCTATTTTGGGAGTGGAAACAAATGAAGAGATAACAGCTAGCACCAATGCTAAGACGAAAACTGCTTCATTTTTTAATATATTTAATATATTAGTTGTGTTATGCTTAAGAGATATGGTATTGAACATTCTGTATCACTCACTTCGTGGTTAATATTATAATATTGTAGCATTTTTAACATTGAAAATCTATCAAATTATAATGTGAAGGTGATACATTAATGGTCTAGGAACATTCGAAAATAAAAAAAGATAAAGTATAGGAGAAATTTATGAAAAATTCAATAAAAGCAAAAACTATAGTTAAGGTTTTATTATGTGTCATTTGGCTTAGTTTTATTTTTTATAATGGCACAAGGCAGGGAGAAGTATCGCAAAAAAGTAGTAACGAAGTTATAAAGGTAGCCGGTATGGTGATGAAAGTTCCAGAAGATACTATAGCCAAACCTAATATTCAATTTAGTAATTTGAATTTTTATGTAAGGAAAAATGCGCATTTTTTTCAGTATTTTATTTTCAGCATATTTCTATGTGTTGCAATAAGGAATTTTAAGTTATATAAGACAACCAAAATATTTTTAGTGCTATTTTTACTTTTATTTTTTCCTGTACTTGATGAATTCATTCAAAAATACGTACCAGGAAGAACCTCAAATGTTTTTGATATAATAATTGACTTTAGCGGTGGAACTTTAGCCATGATTTTATCTAGCATTAGCTATAAATTTAGTTGCCAATTTAATAAAAAGAAACAAGTAGTGAAATCGAAGTAATGAATATTATTGATCCAATAAAGTCATAATAAGCAGGTACAAAAAATTTGCTATGAGGGGACTTGGAAAATGAAGAAAAAAGAATTAAGGATAAAAATATTAAGTGGAATGTTATGCACAGGATTAGTATTCTTTGGAGCAAATCTTACTTTTGCAGCAGAAAAAAATAATGTTGGTATAGATGAAAATGTTGCTACAAGTATAGATATTAGAGTTCCTATGGATAAGGAAAAGGTAGAGCAAGAAAGACAAGCACAGATGAAAGTTACATTAGAAGCTGTAATTGCAGATAGTGTATCATCAAAGATTATTACGCAAGCAGAAGGAGATAAGGTCTTAGAGCATGTAAAACTGAAATCTCAGGCAAAATCTGGAGATGCCAAGATAGACAGAAGGTGCAAGAATGGGAAATGTGAGGGTGGAAAAGGCGGATTATTTAATGAATTGGTAACTGAAGGTATTCTAACTGTAGAAAAATCCGAAGCGCTTAGAGAAAAACTGCACCTTAAAAATACAGAACTAAGACATGAAAAACTAAAAAATGATTTAAGTATGCTTGTAACTAATAAAGTGTTAACAGTAGAGCAAAGCAATAAAGTTAAAGAAGCTATAATGGCTAGGGAAATTGAAAAAAATGAAAATTATAAAAAAATGAAGGATATGACGGAAAAAGAAAGAAAAGATTATATGAAAAAAATTAAGAGTTCTAAGGTAAATCCGATGAAGGTACTTATTGATAATGGTACAATAACAATAGAGCAAGAAAAGGAGATACAAAAAATATTGCCTCATTATAACCATGGTAAACATGGTGTACATGGTAAAAGATAGAAATATGATAAAACCTACTGAAGTGTGTATATTATGCACTCAGTAGGTTTTATGTTTCTTAGTAATATTTAAGAAAATAACAAGGCAGTATGCTAACATCTTGTTCTTGTTGTATATTTTTATAACCTATATTAAAAAAGGTAAGAATAAGGTTGCAAGTCCTAGGAAAAAGAAGAAGCCTAGGACGTCTGTAACGGTTGTAACAAAAACAGCAGAAGCAAGAGCAGGGTCAATATTAAGCTTTTTCAGTATGACTGGTACTGAGAAACCTGATATGGTGGCTGCCACCATGTTGAGCACCATAGAAGTTCCGATAACTAATCCAAAAATTATATTTTTTTCCCAGAAAAAGCCTAAAAGAGCTACAGCAATACCTGTTGCAACACCTGTACATAGGCCTACACCGAATTCCTTTAATAATATTTTCTTGGCATTTTTAGCATCTATTTCTCCTAGGGCAATACTACGAATAATAATGGTAAGCGTTTGTGTACCTGCATTACCACCCATGCCTGCAACTATTGGCATAAAGGTGGCCAAAGCTACAACCTTTTGGATGGTACCTTCAAATAAACTAACGGTAGCGGCTGCCATTATAGCGGTTACTAGATTCACAAATAGCCAGGGCAATCTACTACTTACGGCATCTTTAAGAGAACCAGTAACCTTTTCATCTTCTTGTATACCAGCAAGACGATATAAATCCTCAGTATGCTCATCGCTAAGGATCTCCATTATATCATCTGCAGTTACTATTCCTAAAATTTGCATATCGTCATTAACTACGGGCATAGTCAAAAATCCGTATTTTTCAAATATATGCCCAACTTCTTCTCTATCCATATCAACAGGTATGCTCATAGCATTAATATTCATAATGTCATAAATTTTAACATCAAAACTATTTACTACTATATCCCGGAGAGATATAACTCCTTTTAGAAGTTTATTTTCATCAACCACGTATATGTAATAAGAGGTTTCTGCTTCTGGAGTTTCCTTTTGCAAATAAACTAAAGTCTCACCTATAGTCATATTCTGTTTTATACTGATGAATTCAGTGGCCATTATACCTCCTGCACTTTCTGCAGGGTAGTTTAATAATTCTTTTACCTCATCAACATCTTCTTTATCCATGTTTAACATAATATTTTTGGATTCATCTTCTGAAACAGATTCTAATAAATCTACCAATTCATCAGAAGACATTTCGTGTATGATTTTCCTCTGCATAATTGCAGAATGTATAAATAAGAGGTTATATTTCTCATCATCATCTGCGTCATCAATAATGTCCGCAATGACATTAGGGGATAGCTTTTGGAATAGATCTAAGGTATCTCCTTCATATTCCTTAATAGCCACTAAAATATCTGTAGGATGAATAAATTGAATGAGTTTATCTATTTCATCAATGCTTCCGTAAAGTAAAAATTCGGTTAGTGCTTTCCCGTTTAATCCGTGTGACATATTATACCTCCTAAATTGTTATTAGAGGGGGAATCTATAAATATAAATTCCATGAAAAATAGTATTTTTAGCTAAATACTAAAAAGTTTAAATTTAGCTCAATTAAGTATATGCCTGGAGGAAGGTAAAGTCAATTGGATAGAAATGCTATAAAAACTTATGACTAATAGATAGTGTTGTGTTAAAATAATTATAGATACATTATAGTAAAATATATATTTAATAATTACTTATTAGGAGAGGAGAATTTAGTTAATGGCAATTTTAGTATGCGGTGGAGCAGGTTATATTGGGAGTCATATGGTAGCTCAGCTTTTAGAAAAAGGAGAAGAGGTAGTTGTTTTAGATAATTTCCAAAAGGGACATCACGATTCATTATTGGGTGGAAAACTTTATTTTGGAGATTTAAGAGATGATGTTATACTTCGTAAAGTTTTTACAGAGAATAATATAGATGCAGTTATAGATTTTGCTGCAGATTCATTAGTGGGGGAAAGTGTTACAGAACCCCTAAAATATTTTGAAAATAACATTGGTTCAACTATAAATTTATTGAAGGCTATGAGAGACTATAATGTTAAAAAAATTGTTTTCTCATCAACTGCAGCAACTTATGGCGAGCCAGATAATATTCCTATACTAGAAGATGATAGAACTTTCCCTACTAATCCATATGGAGAATCAAAACTTGCAGTGGAGAAAATTTTAAAATGGTGTGATAATGCTTATGGCATAAAATATACAGCTCTAAGGTATTTTAATGCAGCAGGTGCTCATATAAGTGGAAAAATAGGAGAAGATCATAGACCGGAATCTCATTTAATTCCTCTTATTCTTCAGGTTGCACTTGGCCAAAGAGAAAAAATTATGATATTTGGCGATGACTATGAGACCCAGGATGGTACTTGTGTTAGAGATTACGTTCATGTAACTGATCTGGCTAATGCTCATTTACTTGCAGTGGAGAGGCTTAGACGAGGTGGAGATAGTGTAATTTGTAATCTTGGAAATGGAAAAGGCTTTTCTGTTAAGGAAGTAATTGAAACAACAAGAAAAGTTACTGGTCTTGAAATAAAGGCAGAAATGGCACCTAGACGTGCAGGAGATCCAGCAGTACTTATAGCTTCTAGTGATAAAGCTAAGGAGATTCTTGGATGGACGCCTAAGTATGATTCCTTACAAACTATTATAGAAACTGCATGGCAGTGGCATAAAGGTCATCCAGATGGGTACGAAAAATAGAAGTGTTAAATCATATGGTGAAGAGTTAAGATAAAAAAATAGTATAGGAGTAAATTCCTATACTATTTTCCAGCTAGATATATACTTATATTTTAGCTTTAGCATCAACAAAAAATACTTCTTTTTTCTTCAATATAAAGATTCCCATAAGTACAGGAATTATAAATGAAAAAAGTATAATCGGTTTAAATCCAGTTGTCACAAGTGAATACACAATGTTGGCTACTTCACCAATGAAATATATATATATGCCTAATTCCTTTTTCATCAAAATTAAAGTAATGCCTAAAGCTACTATTAATATAAGTACTATACTAATAATTATAGTAGCAGTTGGTGCTTCTGGAGTCCCCAGTGCCTTAAGTTGAGATTTAGTCGCATCTGACATAAAAAACATCATTACAAAGCCTAGTAATGCAAACCCGCTAAAAACTAATTGAATAATTGATATTGTTAGTATACCTGCCCCTACTTTTGTTTTTTGAACATTTTCCATAATATTACCTCCAATAAATGTATTTTTTATAATATAATAATGACTTTCGCCAAAATTTCATTAGTTAAATTTATTTGTAAATCGCTTTAATTGGATCCATTTTTGACGCATTAATAGCTGGTATAATTCCAAATATCACTCCGATAATAACAGAGGTTGCAGTTGCTCCTAAAATACTGACCAGGCTCATAACGGATTTAAATGGCAAGAAAATATCAAGTATTTTGCAAAAGAGGAAGCCACAGAATATACCCATTAAGCCACCCATACCTGTAACCATAATTGCCTCAAAAAGGAATTGAAGTAGAATGCTTTTGGGTTTTGCGCCAATAGCACGTCTAATACCAATTTCCCTTTTTCGCTCAGAAACAGAAACATACATTATATTCATTACACCTATTCCCCCGACAAATAGGGAAATACCAGTAACTAGGGCTATGAATGCAGTTAATCCTCCAATTATCTTTTCAAAGGCTTTTGTGACGGCTTGAGGATCTTGAAGCTTATATTCACCATTTAAATTAGGATGTGCTTTTACAAGTTCATTTTTTATATTTCCAAACACCTTATCTTTATCTTCACCTGCTTTAATATATATATCTAAGCTTGAAATAAGGGTATCAGAATTCATAGCTTCGTTTGAATCCTTTGAAATATAACTTGAGCCCCCTGTTAGAGAGAATGTACCCGCATCTGCTAAAACTCCTATGACCTCGTAGATAACTCCATTTACTGTTATACCACAACCTACTGCCTTTTCAGGAGAAACGAAAATGGCTTTTGCTGATTTATAATCCAATATAATTATCTTTTTAGAATTCTCACCTTCTTTGAAAGAACGTCCATACTGAACATTTAATTCTTTATTATCATAATTTTCCAGCATAATCAAGGCTTTTTTATCAAAATATGTACCCTCACCTGAAGTAAAGTTAAGGCCTGCAATTCCTTGAGCTGCTTCAACCTTTTCTACCCCACTTACATTCTTAAGGTAATATATATCAGATTTACTAAAAGGTTCGATTAATGTTAAATCTGCAGAAGCATTGTCTGCTGCAAAGTTAACATTTATTTTATTTGAACTGGTGTCCGCCATGGACCTATTTACCTCTGCTTTTAAACCATTACCAATTGATAAAATTGCTATTACAGAGCTTATTCCTATAATGATTCCGATCATTGTGAGAAAAACTCTTAATTTATGTGATTTTAAGCTGTAAATTGAAGTTCTGAGTAAATTGATTATAGACATATCTAATCCACCTTTGTTATCACTCCATCTTTTAAATGGATTACTTTACTGGCATATTTAGTTAAATCACTATCATGGGTTACCATAATTATTGTTTTGTTTTCTTCATTAAGTTTCTTTAGTATATTCATAATTTCTTCGCCAGTTTCACTATCTAGAGCTCCTGTTGGTTCATCAGCTAAAATTACGTATGGATCATTAATGAGAGCTCTAGCTATTGCAATACGCTGCTGTTGCCCTCCAGACAATTGAGAAGGAGATTGTTTTGACTTATGAAGAAGTCCTACTGTTTCTAAATATTTTTCTACTTTAGTAGCTTTTTCTTTTTTAGATATACGGCTGCCTTCTCTATATAGCAGTGGAAGTTCAACATTTTGACCAATGCTAAGGGAATCTATCAAGTGAAACTGTTGAAATATAAAGCCCATGTAACTATTTCTAAGTTCTGATCTTTCATTCTCATTAAGATGAGTAACATCTTTGCCATTAAATACATAGTTACCATTATCAAAATGGTCAAGAAAACCAAGAAGATTTAAAAGTGTAGTTTTTCCGCTACCTGACTTTCCCATTATCATAAGAAAATCACCTTGTTCTATAGTTAAATTTACATCTTTCAATACGTGTAAGTTGCTATCCTTTAATTTATAATATTTATTAATATTTGTTAAATCAATAAGCTTACTCAACAGAAATACCTTCTTTCATATCCTTAGTAGTCACAGCAATACGGTCATTTTCCTTTAGTCCGCTAAGTACAACAACGTCTTTGGCTGTACTATTTTTATATGTGATTGCTAGTTTGGTGAGCTTTTTATTAACAACTTTGAACACGTATTGTTTTCCAGCTTCCTGGAGTATTGAAGTCTTGGGTATTTTAATATCTGATTCTTTAAGTTTAACTGTAGCTTGTACGTGAAATCCATTTACAAGATTAGCCTGAGAATCAAATAATATATTTGCATCATAGGAAGATATAGCAGAACCTCCACCTGTTGCAGATTGAGCCACATCTACTGCAGCTGCAGCAACTGGACTAGTTCCTACACTTTCCACTTTTCCAGTTAAAGTTTTGTTTGTAGCAAATATAAGGATATCCACTTGCTGATCCTTCTTTACCTTTATCTGATCCTTTTCATTAATACTTCCTTTTACATAAAATGTAGTAGATTCAATTACAATATAAGCTTTTGTCATGTCTTTAATATCATTTAATATTACTTTGCCATCTATTGGAGCTTTTACGTTAGTGAATTCTTTGTCTTTTAAATTTTTAACCTCATTTTTTGAAGCATCAATTTGAGTTTCAACAGCATCTATTTGATCGGTGTATCCACTAAGCTGAGCCTCGGTACCGGCTGTAAGCGAGGAGGCAATTGAAGCTTTGTCAACACCTGGTGTTGTGGCTTTATTATTTGCTTTCTGCTTCTGCTTTGCTAAAAGGCTTTCAGCTTCGTTCTGTTTATTCAACAATTTATCCTTTTGTTGGTTACTAGTAGTAATTTGTTGGTTTGCCTTATCCAGCTCATCTGTAATTAGATGGTTTTTGTATGTAAAAAGAGTATCTCCCTTCTTTACTAATTGTTCATCAGTAACTGAAACCTTATCTACAGTTCCTTTTGTTTCATCAAGAAAAATATTTTCTGATTTTTCAGGAACTATGACACCATTTACGAATATTTTTTCTTTAGCGGGTATTGTATATAGAGCTATTGGATTATTTTTATTAAATGCTGAACTGTTACTATTTTTAAATACATAGGCAATAATTCCAGTTAGTATTATTAAAACAATAATTGTAATAAAAATAATATGTTTCTTTTTCATAGATTTGCCTCCCATAAATACATATTAAATCAATATAATTTTTATAAAGTATAGTTTATGATTTGAAATTCACTTTTAAAAAAATATCATGTACAGAATAACATAATTTACTGCTAATGTTATTTTTTAACATAAACGTCTCATTTATCGACATAAACAGCGCTAATGTGAAAATAAATGTAAAAAACAAGTAAAATATTGAGTTATTATATGGGAAAATATATAATAAATTTACATTGAGGGTATTTTTAGTGCAGAATGTAGTATATTTACGGAGGGCTGTTTAAAGCATAGTTGAAGAGCTTTCGCCATCTTTTTTCTGTCCTATAGCTGTTCTTGGAGCAATACCCCAACCTCCATCGCCTTCTGTAACTGTGGGCTTGTCATTAGCTAATCCAACAACAATTTTCTTATTGCTGGGTATTATTAACATTGTACCTTTAAAATGTTTGCCCGTAATCTCATATTGAGTAAATGAATACCACATAATGGGATTGAACCATTGTATCACTTGAAGGGATTCTGATAAACAACCTATTACTATATCTAGACGTTTTAATTTGATTTGTATTTATAATTTTAATATTAGATTTTAGATTTAACTTATATTTTTATTATTATTATAGTGGGTTCTTTAATATATTCCTAAGTTAAGAGTTTTTATCTAAGAAAACAATGAAAATAAGAGCTTATATAAAAATATTCCCATATTGACATTAAAAATAATATAAGGTAAGATATGATTACAATTTATTAAACGATAAAGAGTATTAATGGATAATTAGTAAATGGAGATGAAATTATGAATGAAATAATAAAATTATTAAATAATCATAGATCAATTAGAAGTTATACAAATGAATCAATAAGTGACAAGGATTTAGACTTAATAATAAGAGCTAGTCAATCTGCCCCTTCATCTATAAATGGACAACAAGTTACTATAATTGGTGTTAGGGATACTCAAAGGAAGAAAAAACTTTCGCAGCTTGTGGGAGATCAAGTTTATGTAGATAAAGCACCTCTTTTTCTTGTATTCTGTGCTGATTTTTATAGAGCTAAATTGGCTGCTGAAATCACTGGAGAAAAATTGGTGATTACAGAAAGTGAAGAATCAAGATTAGTAGGAGCAGTGGATGTAGGATTAGCACTTAGTAATGCTATAGCCGCAGCAGAGTCATTGGGCCTTGGAATTGTGCCAATTGGAGGCATAAGGAAAGAAGCAGAGGCTGTAGTAGAGCTTTTAGAGCTACCAGAGTTTGTTTTTCCTATGGTTGGACTAGCAATAGGTCATCCAGATGGGGCAACAGATGTGAAACCAAGATTCCCTAAAGAAGTTGTATACCATAGTGAAGTATATAATAAAGATTTAAAAGATAAAATTATAGAATATGATGATGAAATTAAAGAACATATGATAAAAGTTACTGGTGGAAGACTTAATAAAACTTGGAGTGAAGAAGTATCTGGAATATACAAATATGTATACTATCCAAAAGTTAAAGAGTCTATTGAAAAACAAGGATTTACTGGTAAAAAATAAAAATGATTTCATAAAATTTTGTAAAAAAACAGTTGTACATGCTATCCATCCAAAGCATGTACAACTGTTTTAATTTTTTTAAATTTCTAGGTTCGTAAGACTAATTGAACACCATACTTGTTTTTGAATTGGTCGTCTTTATTTACATGTTTTAGGAAAAAGGAGCCTTTTAAAATAGTTGTTATAGAAATTAATATAACGAAATTTCTAAATATTAAATTAATTTTCATAACATTTCTCCTTTCCGACAATACTATATTATTATAATATTATTTTGCTCAAAAATAAAATTAAAACACTATTGAATCATAGGGAATTAGTTAAAAAATATACATGGGTTAATTGTTAATTGGCAATAGTGATAAAATTACAAAATAATCCAAAAAAATTCACAAAACTACAAATATGTTGTATGGTAGTACATAATAGATAAGATTTTGAAAAAAACAGAATCCTATATAAGGGGGTGCTACTATAAAAAGATTTAAAATTAAATATTCTTGCTTTTTAATTTTGCTTTTATCTGTTTTTCTTTTAAATGGGTGTGCTAGTAATATAGCAGATAAGGCTTCAAGTGTAACTAAAGAAAAACTGCAAATAAGTAATAGTACAGAAAAAGTGATGAATTCCGATGAAAACACTAAAGTAGCAGAGGAAAATACTAAAACTACCCAAGATGAAGGTGAAAAAACTAATTCAGCTTTAAATGGTAATTTAAAAGTTCATTTTATTAATGTAGGACAAGCAGACAGTATTTTAATACAACAGGGTTCAAAGTTTATGCTTATAGATGCAGGAAACAATGGAGATGGTAAGCTAGTTGTGAACTACTTGCTAGAACAAGGTGTAAAAAATTTAGACTATGTTATTGGAACTCATCCGCATGAGGATCATATCGGAGGTCTAGATTATATAATTAATGATTTTAGAATAGGTAAAATTTATTTGCCTAAAGTTACTTCCACTACAAAGTCTTTTGGAGATGTAGTGGCAGCAATAAAAAATAAGGGAATGAAGGCAACTGTTCCTATTCCAGGAGAAACCTTTAATTTAGGTTCTGCAAAATGTACTATTTTAGCGCCTAATAGTAGTAAATATAAGGATTTAAATAACTATTCTGTGGTGGTAAAATTAGAATTTGGAAGCAATTCTTTCCTTTTTACAGGAGATGCTGAGGACATATCAGAAAGTGAAATCCTTGCAAAGGGATTTGATGTTAAAGCGGATCTACTTAAAATAGGTCATCATGGAAGTAGATCTTCAACTTCAGATGAATTTTTAGCTAAGGTAAATCCAAAGTATGCAGTTATATCCACTGAAATAGGCAATGATTATGGTCATCCACATAAGGAAACCATGGATAAATTGAAAAACAAAAATATACCCGTATATAGAACAGATGAGTTAGGAACTATTATAGTCACATCTAATGGGAAAACCATAAGTTTTAATACAAAGCCTGGTAGTTATACGGCTGGAAGGCCTTAGAAAGAAGCAGAGTTAACCTTTTGAATCATATTAATTTTAAATATAAAAGTTTTTTTTTAGAGTATACTTTTTTAAAAAGTATACTCTAAAAAAATGCCTTTTTGAATACAAAAATGGATTTGGATGGTAATCGTCGTGAACGTAATAAGATGAGCAGGACAACTTTTTGTAAACTGTCCCATTCAAAGTAAAAAATCATGGTAACTGTGATAGTATGTAGACATTACAAAAAAAAGGAGGAGAAAATGTGGTCAAATAGAAAACCAAACAAGAATAAAAGAATATCCACAATAATTATTTTATTGGGATCAATAGCAATTTTGGGGTGCATTACGTTAAATAATGGTGGACTAGACCTTAAGAAAACTAATTTTACTGGGGTTATAAGTAAACTTAAAGATATAAAAACTATAGGAACAGGAAATTCCAAAGCTAAAAGTGAATCTACAGGTAAAACTGAAAATAGTGACAAACAAAGGGTATTGGAAAAAATAAGAGCAGCGGTTGAAACGTCTAAACAGTCTGCAATAGCAGAGGAAAAAGAGAATACAGAATCAAGCAGAAAAGAGCCAGACAAGCAAAGGCAAAATAATCTCACTGTGCTAGACAAAGTAAATGATGAGCTAGGGGATGCATATTCTCAAGTGGAGACTCCAAAAGAGAAACAGATAATTTCAAAAATGAGAGAGAATGTTAGTAAAATGCAAGAGGATGCTTCATACAATTCTTCGACAGATCAAGAATCTGTTAAGGATTCTTATAGTAAATTAGACAAGGAAAGTAAGGGTAGAGTTAAAGTTGCATTACTTACTAATATAGATGTGGACAGTATTGGACAATTAAAGAAAATTTTCAATTTCTAAAAAAATATTTTAATGCGCATAAAAAAGTATATATTACGTATAATGCATTAATCGTATTGCAATACGCATAATATATACTTTTTTCTTTTTTTATTCAGTGAGGTCTAGGTCAGATGGAATATCAAGACCTGCCATTTTCATTAAGTATAATGCATTTCTAGTAGTAGAAACACCAGAACGCAGCTTATAGTCAAAGTATAGTTTATCATCCTTATAATATTCCTTAAGGTGATAATTTTTAACTTTTTTATTTGTTTTCTCTATGTCACCTAGTTCTAAGTCATGGGTAGATACAAACCCTAGCGCGTTGTCGGCACTTAGTTTGCTTACCAAAACTTTAGCTCCAGTATGTCTATCTATAGAGTTAGTTCCCTTGAAAATTTCATCTAATAGGAAGAAAATTGGAGTCTTATCTTTTGTAGCAGTTACTAGTTTTTTTATTCTTAAAAGTTCTGCATAGAAGGAAGAAATATTTTTTTCTAAATTATCACTTGTCCTCATGCATGTATAAATATCCATTATAGAGCAGTAAAAACTATCGGCACAAACTGGAGCACCAGCATAGGCTAAAACCAAGTTAATGCCTGTAGTTCTCAGTAAGGTGCTTTTCCCAGACATATTTGAACCTGTTATTAAAAGAACGTTTTGTGATTTTTCTATGTGGATATCATTATATACTCTGCTGGCACCAAGTAGTGGATGTCCCAGATTCTTAGCTTTAAAAATAGGAGGATCCTCTTGAAATTTTGGCATCGCCCAATTTTTGTGCTCGTAAGCTATAGTTGATAAACTATTTAAGGCTTCCATTTCACCTATAACCTCTAGCCAAGATTTTAAACTAATACCACTAGTCTTTTTAAATCGTTGTAAATTAATTAGACATTGATAATCTAATAGAAAAATTATATTTATAGGCAGATAATAAATGTTCTTTCTATCGGAGATTAGATTTACTAGCTTTCCTAATTTTTTTATCTGATGAGAAGCCTTTATTCCATCTGCATTAAACAGTTTAGCTTTTAAACTTTTTAAATACTCAGAGTTGAAATTTGTTTTTTCAATATGCATAAGAAGCTTATTATATATAAGAATAGTATCTTTATATTCATTTACAGTATCTAAATTGTTACTTATTTCTCTATATCCAAGTGTAAGCACTATCATTTGAATCACAATGCCTATAAGTCCTAATCTATAGGATATCTTAGTAATAAATAAGGATAATACAAAAACAGATAAAGTCACTATTGGTAATAGCCTTGTTATAGTTATTACCCAAGGTTTTAGGAAAAACTCATTTTTATCCTCGGCCCATTGGATTAATTCTTCAGGGTTATGATTTTTATTTTCACTAAGGATGGCTTCTGCTTCAAATCTTTGTGTCCACCCCATATTCTTCGCTAATTCACTTATGGCTTCCTGCCTCTTATAAATTTGTACAATACTATAAATAGGAGAGGATAGAGTGTCCTTTAATTTTTTCCTGCCAAGATAAGTTATACAGGAGTTAATCCATTGAAAAAGAGAACTTTTACCAAATATATCCAAGTCTCTTGAGTAATTATGTTCCTCATCAAAAAAATCACTACCATCATCAGAAAAATCCTTCCAATTGCCATCTAACCTTTTTATAGCATTTTCATTAATTTCACATAAAATAGAACATCGAATTTTGTTGTGCTTTATCTTGTTATGTTTAATTGCCAAAAATATAAATATTACTGTAGTGGCTATTAATACAGAAATACATAAATAATAATTAGGTCTCAAATAGAAAAAAAATGTGAAGCCTAATCCACTTGCAAAGATTAAAAATCTTAATAAGCCTATAAAACTTGCGGTTTCATTTTGTCTTTTTAATAAATAATTATAATGTTTTTTTCGATTAGTATAAAGTTTTTTTTCAGTTTCCATGATATCCTCCTAAGCCTTTCATTATTAGGTATATAATATCATAAAAAAGGCTTGGTCTGCAATTTTCAATATTAGGATAATATGACCAAATTAATAAGTGGAAGGTGATAAATTATTTGTGAACTATTCAATTTACTGGATTAAATTATTTTAAATGTGATAATATATAAATATTATGAATAGAGGGAGAGATTATGGCTAGAACTAAAAAATCAAAGAAAAGCAAAGGGCCTTTGGTACTGATTATATTGTTAGCAGCATTGGCATTATTTGCATACAGTGTATTATATACTGGTGGGGTAGTCCTTAAAAAAACGGATTCCATAGAGGTTATAAATAAACTTAAAGGTATACAGATAAAGGGTGGAGAATTTGAATTAAATCAAAAGGATGTAGATGAGTTAAGTAATTTATATTTTGGAAGCCCTAAAAATAAGGGAGATATGACTCTTAAAGGAGCTAATATAGAAATTTTAAAGGATAAACTTTTAATTGAGGCACCTATAAGTTATAAAAACACAAATTTATTATTTTCTTCTACGGGAAAAATAAGCCTTTCTAATGGGGATATTGTTTATAATGCTGATAATTTTAAAATAGGTAAGCTCGCATTGCCTAAGAGTATGGTGATTTCTCAAATTTCAAAGAATTCTAATGAGAGTTTTTATGTTGAGGACGATTTAATAAAAATTAAAGAAAGTGCAGTTCCACTTAAAATGAAGGATTTAAAAATTGTAGATAGTAAAATAGTAGGTACAGCAGAAAAAATGGATATAAAAACTTTATTGGATGCGCTTACTAAGAATAGTGTGGAGGATATAGATAAACAACTAGATGTATTTGAACAAAAAATACAAGGTGCTAGTGAACTTATGAATGAATCACAAAAAGAAAAAATGGAAGAGATTAAGAATACCATTGAAGCAGTTAAATCCAAATCTATAGATGAAAAGAAAAAAGTAATAAGTGATATTATTAGGGAGCTTGATAAGGCTATAAGTGAAACTAGAGACAGTGAGATGAAGAAAGAATTAGAAAAGATAAAATCAGAGACTTAAAAATTTAAGTCTCTGATTTTTATTTTTCTAACTGCTTAATCAAATGATATAAAAGTCTAGCTCCAGCACCAGTACCGCCCTTGGATTCATAATCACTGTCTTTTTCAGACCAAGATGTTCCAGCTATATCAAGGTGTAACCAAGGCTGCTCTCCAACAAATTCTCCAATGAATAATCCTGCTGTTATACTTCCAGCTTTTGGACCTCCTATGTTTTTAAGGTCTGCTACATCAGATTTTATCAATTCCTTATATTCGTCAAAGGCCGGTAATCTCCAAACCTTTTCATCACATATTTTTGAAGCTTGCTCTAATCTAGTAAAGAAAAAATCATTGTTTGAAACTACACCAGTAGCAGTAGTGCCTAAAGCAGAAATTACGGCCCCAGTTAATGTGGCTATGTCTACTACTTTTGTAGCATGCTCTTTTTCAATCACATAATTTACTGCATCCACAAGAGTTAATCTTCCTTCAGCATCAGTGTTAAGTACTTCTATAGTTTTTCCACCCATAGAGCCAATTATATCTCCTGGTCTGTAACTATTTCCACTAATCATATTTTCACAAGAGGCAATTACCCCAATTACATTTACCTTTGCTTTTAATTTTGTTATAGCAGTCATGGCGCCAATTACAGCGGCTGCTCCACCCATGTCAGATTTCATGGTAACCATTCCAGTAGTAGGTTTTATAGATAATCCGCCACTGTCATAAGTAAGACCTTTTCCTACTAATCCTACAATTTCTTCCTTGTTGCTCGGGTTACCCTGGTATCTCATAACAATTAATCTTGGTGGTTTAGCAGAAGCTTTAGCTACTTCAAGGAATGCAAGCATATTTAATTCTTTTATAGAGTGCTCATCAAAAATTTCTACCTTAAAGCCGCTTTCCTCACCAGCTTTTTTTGCTGCCTGTGCTAATTCTATAGGTCCTAATATATTAGCAGGTTCATTAACTAAGGTTCTGGTCAATATGTTAGCTTGTCCAAGGATCACTCCTTCATTAATTCCCTTATCAATACTTTCTAAATGTTCTTCTTGTGCATATAGTATGTTGAATTCTTCTAAGATCGAAGCTTTTTTATCTGACTTATATTGGTCAAATTTATAGTCTGCCATTACTGCAGCTTCAGAAATAGTTCTAACAATTTCATCTAAGTTCATTAGGCTAACCAAATTTTCAATATTTATATCAATGGATTTAGATTTTGAATTTGCTGCCTCTTTTACTGCTTTTGCTATAGTTTTTCTTAATCTGTCTAATGTAAAGTCTTCTTTTTTACCAACTCCTACTAGAATTATATTTTTAGGAGATTCATTTCTGAATAAATTTATATTTTGAAGCTGCCCATTTTTACAATCGAAGTCTTCACTATCTAATACGAATTTAATTTTAGAGTGGATTGCCATGTCTAAAGGAAATCCTCTGTCTAAAAACAATCCTTTGTCTAATGGAGAATCCTCAAAATAAGTAATTAATTTTGTTTGAGCTTCATTATTGTATGTTTTTATATTTTTGCTTTGGAATATCATATATATTCACCTTCTCTTTCATTTTGGTATTAGTTTCATTCAAATAAATAATAAGCAAGTTTCAGAGTCTATTCTAAGATGATTAATTATTTAAAAAACGATAATGATTATCAAGTAATATCTAATTTGATTGTAAGCTTAATGACTAATTTTGTCAACACACAGCTTTACTAATTGTGAAACCATAACAGTACCAAAAAGTATATTTTTCAAGTATAATAAGTCCATAGATTACTAAATATTGCTAACTTAAATATAGGAGCATTCCTGTTATGAATTAAAATGAGGTTTAAAAAAAAGAGTACCTACTGATAAAATACAGGGTATAACAGTTCGAACTTTTATCCCTAATTTATAATTATCAGTGGAGGTACTCAATATAAATTATACACAGAACGAAAAGATTATGTCAATAACAGAAAGTACATTAGTCATAGGAATTGATATCGCAAAGCAATTTCAGTATGCGAGAGCATTTGATTACAGAGGTATAGAGCTTAGCAAGGTCAAATCGTTTGAAAATACAGCGGATGGCTTTAAAACATTTCATGAATGGTTAAGATTAGTAGCTAAAGAGAATAAAAAAGATAACATAATTGTAGGTTTAGAGCCTACTGGTCATTACTGGTTTACATTGGGAAACTTTTTAAAGGAACTAGGTATTAAATTGGTTCTTGTTAACCCATTTCACGTTAAAAGAAGCAAAGAACTGGATGATAACTCTCAGACGAAAAATGATCCAACCAGAGAAGAGAATCCATTAAAGAAAAAGCAATCGTTGATTTTGTTATGCTGTTAAAGATTCTTATTTTTAAATAGATCATTGAAAAAAGAAACTGGGATTAGTCAGGTTTAAAAATCACCATAAGGGCATAGACCCGATAAAGGAGCATATACTGACATCTGCCTCTTGGATAGACTGAACGAAGGAATTTAGGACATAGATCCTGTGAGACATGGAAGGGTAGTTACCAGAGATAATGCGGACATCCAACGTAGCCATAATTTAACAAAAAAAGCACAGCTCTCTTTAAGTCACCTATCTATGCCCATATAGATACAGAAATTCAATATATACCAAGAAGGTTTCTTTTTGAAATGATGAAATACTAAGAATGAGTGAGATATAGAGAGTAATTTATAATATAGAGAGGAAGATGATTTAACGGTGAAAATAACTATAACAGGAGCCTTATATTCAGGAAAGAGCAGTGTTGCTAAGGCTATAAGTAAGGCTTTAGATTATACTTATTTTAGTGTAGGTGATTTACAAAGAAGATTAGCCGTAGAAAAAGGTATGTCTATAACAGAATACAACAAATATATGCTTGATAATAATTTAGACAATGAAGTTGACAACAGAACTGCAGAAATTGGAAAACAAAAGGACAATTTTATTTTTGATGCTAGACTTGCATGGCATTTTATACCGGATTCCTTTAAAATATATTTGAAAGTAGATTTGGAGGTTGCAGTAGAGAGATCAATGAAAGATGAGCGAGGTAAATCAGAGAAATATGATTCAAAGGAAGATGCTAAGGAGAATATAACGGAAAGAAGAAGATTAGAGGTTAGCAGATTTAAGGATATCTATAATATCGATATAAATCAGGAAAGTAACTACAATTTAGTTATCGACACTTCGCATTTAAGTATGGAAGAGGTAATAGAAGAGGCTTTAGATGAGATCAAAAATGAGAAAGTATGAAATTAGTGTGATCTTATTGGGATGGTGTGCGATAATTTTCAATTATATAAATTATGAGTTTGTAGAACTTATTAGAAAGTATATGTCATATCCCTGATATAAGTATAAAAAACACTCATAAATCCCTCTAATAATTAATACTATTAATAGTGATTAGAAAAGAATAAACAAAGAGGGGGATTTAAAATGGGGAAAGAATTTCGTGGTAGGGCTTTGTGGAAGTTACCATCAAGGGGAAGGGGAACTTGCCCAGTATGCAAGACAGAGAGAATTAAATTGTTATATGAAATAACTTTAGCTAGTAATGATAAGATTAAGGTTTGTAAGAGGTGTCAACATAAAAAAATAGTTAGTCTTTAATAAATTATGAAATTAGTGTATGCTGTCCTGGCAGGCTTACGAGGATTTTATATTAGAAAGGTAAATTATATTCAACGAGAGTTTATATGACAAAAGGTAATAGGGGAAAGAAAGAACTTGTGAATCTGAAAAACCTTGTTGCTAATTCCAATGAAAAACAGTATTGATAATTGAGCTAAGCACACTTGTAAATTTATTCATGAGTGTGCTTGGCTATTTTTATGCTAATTTCAGTTTAATATTCTAGCTGTCTAAATTTATTGATATAACTTGATTTTTGCCTAAAGACTTGGCTTGGTACATTGCTTGATCTGCTTCTACAAGCAAAAAATCCAAATCTTGTATTGTAGGGGTAATGGTAGCAACACCTATGCTTAAGGTGACAGGTATTAAATCTGATTTTCTAATAATTATAGGGTTATTTTCTACGGCACTTCTTAGCTTCTCACCAATTATTTCAGCTTCTTTAAAGGATGTAGATGGTAATAGAGCAACAAATTCTTCACCACCATAACGTCCAAAAATACTATTTTTACCTAAAGTTTCTAAGCAAACCTTAGAAAGGCGATTTAACACCAAGTCACCGGTATGGTGTCCTAAGTTGTCGTTGATTTTCTTGAAATCATCAATGTCCATCATTATGCCTGAAACAGGTTGCACCAAAGCTTTAGCTTTATCAAAATCTATATTTGCAAGTTCAAAAAAACTACGCCTGTTGTACAAATTAGTTAAAGGGTCTATAGTAGCTAGTTTTTTAGTCTTGCCATGTAATTTAGCATTCTCTATAGCCATTCCTGCGTGGCAAGCAAAGTACATAGCTATGTCAATATGATATTGAGTATATATGTCCTTTTGGGTTGAGTCTAATGTTAAGATACCAATAATTTTGTCCTTGAAGATTATTGGTATTCCCATCCAACTTTCAAAGTTAGTTAGCTCTATATGATGTTTAAAGCGTGAGTCGTTTTTAACATCAGAAATCAATAAAGTGGTGTTGGTTTCATATATTTTTTTGAATAGAATGTCATCATCTTTATTGATAGAAATCTTGTATATGGTATCCATATCTTTGAAGCCGTTTGCTGCCATAACATTAAAATGGTTATTTTCTTCCATGAAAAACGAGGCACTGTCATAAGGAACTAATTCTTTTAAGCTTTTTAATAATTTCTCCAAAACTTCTTCTAAATTCAAGGAGGAATTTAAAAGAAAGGTAATGGCTGTAAGTTTTTCTGCTAACATATATTTTTCTTTTTCCTTACAAAAAACCTCGATTTTTTTAAAGGATTTAGATTCATTCATAGCTAATATAAAAGCATTCAAAAGTATGAGAAGGAAAAAGCCTGATAGTGAATAATCATTGCTATGATTTAAGCCTAAATATTTTAGAACTGTCATACCACTTAGGGCAATAGGAACTAAGCAACCAACTGCCATAATTAAGGTTCTACGTTTTTTCCTGCGACAGGCTTTTAATATGATATAAGCCGCATGTGCTATCATTAATAAAGTAGATATTTGAAAGTACAAAAGGAATTTTGAGGCCAATAGTGGGGATATAAAAATGGTAATAGCAATAAATAAAACACAAAGAAGTTTGCAGCCCTTTCTGATTATATTTGAATAATTATCTTTAAAAATTACGTATATGTAACTTAGCATAAAATAAACTCCGGCATAGAAAGTTATGTATTCTAGTTTGAGAGCCCAGTTATAACTTAAATTATCATATATAGTTAAAAAGTAGTTGTTACCAACAATTAAGGCTCTTAAAGATAAAATTATACTGAGAGAACCAAAATAAAGTTTAGAGGTATCGTTTGTTCTAAAGGAATATAACCATAAATGATATAAACCCATTATGAGTAATACACCAAAGTAAAAAAATTCAAGTGCAATGGAAGCCTCTCTTTTACTAGCCATTTGAGCTTGAGTGCCTAAATAAATTTTGTCCCAGGTGCCACCATTTCTAAAGTTATAATTTGATACTTGAAGAACTAAATGAACACTGTCGTTATTATTCATAAAATAACTTGTTATGGGCTTAGCAGCAGGAGTTTCAGAAGAACTGCTTGTACCAACAATGCCATTAGATGAAAATAAATCTCCATTTATCCATAATTTATAGGAGGATAGCATGGAGGGAACACTTACACCTAAAAGGGTATTTTTGTATTTTTCATTTAATTTTATTGTTAAACTATATGTAGCATAACCACTAGAATTATAAGTTTTATTGTATTTGTTCCACTCAACGGGCATATCTATATAGGAGGGAAGAGGCTTGCTATTAGCAAAATCATTTGGAGACAATAATTGTTGCCAATAAAATTCCCATTGACCATTCAGTGATGTATAGCCATCTTTATTAAAATCCCAATTTGAAAGCTCCAAAACACCCTTTTGGGAATTGATATTTGATGAAGTATTGGGGGAGGCTAACCTATTTAAAGTGAAAATAACACTTAGTAATGTTGCTAGAATAATAACAGATAGAGCAATAATTAAAGGTTTTTCTTTTTTTAGCACCATGTTTATAGCCTCCCTTTTATATATACATATGCCATTTTGAAGAATGTAGTTATCATTTTACATTAGTGTAGTAAATTTGTCATTATTTAATAGCTAACTTAACATTATTATCCATTGAAATTCATAATAGAAGTTTAACTTTGCGCTTTCAATTAGTTTAAAGCATGGCATAGTTTCTTAATTGTTATTTGACAAATTAGTAATATTCATAAAATAATTATAAACCAAATTATGGAAAAGTAAACATTTTTATTATTAATGAAAAAAATAGGTAAATAAAAAATTCACGTAAAGTTCATAAACAATGAAATCCATTACTTACAAAATTCCATGATATACTATAAAATGATAGCAAAGAAATGATGTCTAAGAAATGTGTTTACGTGGAGGTAAAAAATTGATATATAAATTAATAGCAATAGATATGGATGGAACATTATTGAGTGATAAAAAGCAAATTTCACCAGTAAATTATAAAGCAATACAAAAGGCAAAAGAAAATGGAGTAAAAGTTGTATTAGCATCAGGAAGACCTTTAGTTGGGTTTAAAAAATACTTGGATCAACTTGACTTAATTTCAGATGATAATTATGCAGTAGCTTTTAACGGCGCTCTTGTTCAAACATCTGATGGTGGAGAAATAATATCAAAAAAAACATTAACTATAGAAGATTATAAATATTTGTACAAGCTAAGCAAAGATTTAAATGTGAATATACATGCCTTAACAGAAACTAGTGTAATTGCTCCTAAGGACAATATGTATACTAGAGGAGAAGCAAAATTAAATGGTATTTCTTGTGAAATAATTGATGTAGAAGATGTACCTTCAGATACAACCATAGTAAAGGTTATGTTTGTAGATGCACCAGAAGTGCTAGATGAAGTGATTAAAAACATTCCAGAAGTGGTAAGTGATAAGTATACAATAGTAAGAAGTGCTCCTTTCTACTTAGAGTTTCTTGAAAAATCCGTTAATAAAGGTGCAGGAGTAGCAGCATTGGCAGAAAAATTAAACATTAAGCAAGAAGAAGTTATATGCATAGGAGATGCAGGTAATGATATTCATATGATTAAATATGCTGGACTTGGAGTTGCCATGGGAAATGCATTCCCAGAAGTTAAAAAAGTTGCAAATTTCATAACTAAAACTAATGAACAAGATGGAGTAGCATTTATTATTGATAAGTTTATATTACAAGGTGAAGAGGCTTTTGCAATATAATTAATATTAATTAATAATGGTTCTTGACAACTTTATTGTATTAGTATATAATAAAGTCATACAAAGTTTTAACACGTTTAGTATTTCTCATCTTTATTCCCCCAAATAAAGAGAAGTTAATACTGAAAAAAATTTCCTTTTTAATCAAATATTTAAAAGTCACTGATAGCATGAGTACAATGAAAAACAAGTAAAGAGCACATAAGGCATTTAAGCCTTATGTGCTCTTTATTATGTTGAGTTTTAATACTTGGCTACTTACCATATGGATGCTACTATAACTTGGCCAACTTGCCACTGGCCACGTGGGTGGCACTAGATTTTTGGTTTTAGAGGATATCTTCTTGTAATACTTCGGCTAAAGACATTGATCCTTCCATAGCACTTATTAGTTTAGCTGAGGATTTGTTGTCACCTATTATAATTCCACCGGTTATGATGTTATCTTTGAAGAATAATTTTTTGTATATTTTGTTTGTATCATCTTTTAGGCTAAGGGCTTTAGTGTCTTCCCTAGTGATTTCGCCTACGGATAATAGTTCTATACCCATAGCATTAAAGGAAATGGCGCTTAGTGATGGTACATATTCTTTGATTTCGCCTACTGCGTTTGAACCTGCAATTTTACCCATTTCTACAGCGGCAGGCCAATTACCATATACTCTGCCTCTAAATTCTGCAATGTCTCCACAGGCATATATGTTTTTGATATTAGTTTCCATATTTTCATTGATTAGGATGCCTCTGTTAGTTATTAAATTAGTTTTATTAGCTATATTTTTATTTGGTGCAATTCCTGTTGAAAATAATACTAAGTCTGCGTCTAGTGTTTTTCCACTTTTTAGAGTAACTGAAGAAACGGTTTTTTCGCCATTTATTGCATTTACACAGTCTCCTAGGATAACTTTAATATTTTGATTTTCAACTGCGGTTTTAAGGATAAGACTACCCTCACTATCTAATTGCTTAACAAGTAGGGAATCGCTAAATTCCACTACGGAAACATCTAGACCGGCTTTCCTTATTTCATAAGCGGCTTCAAGTCCTAATAGACCACCACCTACAATTACTACATTTTTTGAAGTCTTCATTTTATTTTTAATAGCTTCCAAATCTTTTAGATTTCTTAAAGTGAATACTCCAGGTTTGTCTACGCCATCTAGAGGAATCTTAAAGTTTTCACTTCCGTTTGCTAAAATTAGTTTGTCATAACTTATAGCTGTACCATCTTTAAGTAATACTTTATTTTCTTCAGGTTTTAGAATCTCAACTTGAACTCCTAAAGTAAGGGTTATGTTATTAGATGTGTACCACTCTTTTGGAGATAGGTAGAAACTATCATCTTTTAGGGCTTCACTTATACCATCAGAAATAGAAGGTCTGTAATAGGTTAAGTATGGTTCATTTGAAATCATTTCTATTTCACATTGTTTATTTCTCTTTCTTATAGTATCAGCTGCGTAATATCCAGCAGCGCCATTACCAATGATTAGAAATTTTTCTACTTTATCAGATCTAAAGGTTACTACATCTTGTGATACTTGAACAAATTGGTCAGCACTCGCACCACAAGCAGGACATATTTCAGGTGGGTTTGGTCCATCAAATTCTTCTCCACAAATTAAACATTTCCATCTTTTTTGTGTAGAAGGTTTTACAGGACAGCTATTTATTTTAGTTTTTTCAGCTATTTTTTCAGCAAAACTTTCTCCAAATTTAAAGGCAAAGTTTAAATCCTTATCTGTAGGTTTGAAATTAAATTTATATGATGGGTATAAATCTAGCTTGAGTTGTTTTAGTCTATCCACTATATTTGGAACAGCTTCTCCGCTCCAACCATAAGATCCAAATGCAGAGGCCACTTTTCCACCATGAACTATGGGGTTTAGTTTTGTTAAAATATCCCATATAGGTTCTAGTGCATCTCCATTTATAGTTGGAGAACCAAAAATTATCCCTTCAGATTTACCTATGCTAGTTAAAATGTCATTCATATCACTATGTATAACATCGTATTTGTTAACTTTAAAATTACAATAGCTGTTTATGCCTTCTTCTATTTTATTAGCTACAGACTCTGTATAGCCATAAGCTGATACATAGCATAAGGTAACTATTGGTTCAGGCTCTACTTTTTCTGGAAGGCTCCACTCCTTGTATTTATTTACTATATTCCAAGGGTCATCTCTTAAAATAGGTCCATGACCTGGGCAAATTGTATCTATTGGAAGGTCCTTTATTTTTTCTATAGCCTTTAAAACATAAGGTTTAAAAGGTCCCATAATACAATCAAAGTAGTATTTTAGGGCTTCTAGATAATTTTCCTGATTTTCGTTTAAATCATTATACATTTTATCATTGCAGTAGTGACTACCAAAAGAATCACAAGTGATAAGAAGCTTATCTTCTACAACATATGTGTACATTGAATCTGGCCAATGTAGGAAGGGCGCGGAAATAAAGGATAGTGTTTTATTTCCAAGATTTATACTGTCTCCATCGCCTACAATTATATATTCAAAATCCCTATTTATAATTCCTTTAAGGAATTTAATGGCTGCAGCTGAACCTACTACTTTTGCTTTTTTAGCAATTTCTAAGAGTTTACCCACTGACCCTGCATGGTCTGGCTCAGTATGATTCACTACTATATAATCAATATTTTTTATGTTAATGTCTAAGGACTCTAATCTTTCAAGATATTGAGGAAAAAACTTTTCTTTTACTGTTTCAAAGACTGCAGTTTTTTCACTACCGCGAACTACATAAGAGTTATAAGTAGACCCATAAGGGGTATACATAATTATATCAAAAATTCTAAGTTTTGGGTCTAATGCACCTACCCAATATATATCTTTTTTAACTTCTAATGCCTTCATAAACAACACTCCTTTAATTACTATTGAAAAACAATTGTTATTGTTTAACATTATAATATAGGCGAGTTTAGAAAGCAATAAAAAATCTTTAAACAAATTGTTATTGCAATCTACACACAAATTGTTATTGGACCGTAATTTCGTTTACACAGAACCTTTTTTATGCTATAGTTTTTAATGGATTGTTTAATAAAATTTTTACTTGATGATAAAATTAGGAGGAGTTTAAATGAGAGATTTTGTTATTATGACAGACTCTTGCTGTGATTTACCAAAGGAATATATTTATGGTAATAGCATACCTTTTGCTATGTTGCCATTTAGTTATAATGATAAAGAGTACTTAGATGATTTTGGGCAGAGCTTAAGCCAAAAACAGTTTTTTGATGATCTTAGGGGTGGGGCATTGCCTAATACTTCTCAAGCAAATTCCGAAAGCTTCTATAATATGTTTAAATTAGCTGCAGAATGTGGCAAGGATATAATTTATGTTGGAGTTTCTTCGGGTCTTAGTGGTACTTATAATAGTGCTAATATTGGAAAGACTACTATATTAGAAGAATTTCCTAACGTTATCATACATATTATCGATGTGTTAACAGCATCCCTAGGTCAAGGACTTATGGTGAGAAAAGCTGTGGAAATGAAAAAGGAAGGTTTCAGCGCCCAGCAAATTGTTTGCGAAATAGAAAAAAACATACAAAATCTAAATACATATATTACTGTGGAGGATTTAAACTTTTTAAAAAGAGGTGGAAGAATATCTAATGTAGCAACTACCTTAGGTTTAGTACTGCATATAAAGCCTATACTTACTATTAACCAGATTGGTAAGGTAATGCCTGTGTTAAAGGTTAGAGGACGTAAAAAATCCATAAGTAAGCTTGCAGAAATAGTGGAGGAAAAAATAGAGCATCCTGAAATTCAAACCATAGCTATTTGTCATGCGGATTGTTATGAAGAAGCTGTAAGGCTTAAAGAAGAAATACTAGCAAAAGTAAAGGTTAAAGAAGTGCTTATTCATTTTATCGGACCAGTAGTGGGAAGATTTAGTGGGCCCGGAGCACTGGCAGTATTTTTCATTGGTGAACCCAGGCAACATCATGTAATTGATATTTAAAATTATAAGTAAGGAGAATATTTTATGGAATGGTTACAAGTACTTTTACTGTCGGCAGTACCTCTTATCGAGATGAAAGGGGCTATACCTCTTGGAATAAATGTGTACCATATTAATCCAATAGTGGTATTCGCAATAAGTTTCATTGGAAGTTTATTGCCGGTTCCTTTTATATTGATATTTTTCAATAAAATATTTAAATTTCTAGGTAAATATAAGGCATTTAGTGGTTTATATAATTTAATTGATAGAAAGATAACTAAGAATAAGTCTAAGTTTGAAAGGTTTGAAGAAATAGCTCTTATAGCATTTATTGCAATACCTCTTCCAACTACGGGTGTGTGGACAGGCACTGCAATAGCTGCATTTTTAAAGCTGGATTTTAAAAGATCTGTTATGTGTGCAGTTATAGGATCTTTTTTATGTGGAATAATTGTTACAGGGTTATCTGTAGCTTTTCCAGCGTTTTTAAATTTGCTATAATTAAAATCTCTTACCGAAAGGTGAGAGATTTTTTTTGGCTTAGAGGATAGATTTCATAGTGATATTCAATCTTTAAAAATATGTCTATATATGCTATATTTACATTAATGAATTTAAAATATCTGAATGGAAATATATAAGTTAATGGGGGTTTAAAAATGGATACATTAAAATTTGAGGAATTTAGAGCGAAGATTAACGATAATGTTGGTAGAGTCATTGTAGGTAAAGGAGATAGTGTTGATAAAATTATAGTGGCGTTTATATGCTCAGGACATGTACTTATAGAGGATGTTCCAGGTCTTGGAAAAACAAAGCTTGCAAAGAGTCTTTCAAGGTCTATGAATTGCAATTTTAAGAGGATACAGTTTACCCCTGATTTACTGCCTTCGGATTTAACTGGAATATATTATTATAATCAAAAGAGCCAAGATTTTGAGTTTAGGTCTGGACCGCTTTTAAGCCAAATAGTTTTAGCAGATGAAATTAATAGGGCTACACCTAGAACGCAGTCAGCACTTTTAGAGTGTATGGAAGAAGGGCAAATTACTGTAGAGGGTAATACTATAAAATTAGAGCCACCTTTTTTTGTAATTGCTACTCAAAATCCAGTAGACCAGTTTGGAACTTTTCCGCTTCCAGAAGCACAATTAGATAGATTTTTTATGAAGCTTTCATTGGGGTATCCTGATACTTTAGAGGAGAAGACTATGATGAATAGATTTATGAGGCAGGATCCACTGATAGACCTTAAGGCAGTGGTTACTATGGAAGAGATAGAGTATGTTCAAAATAATTATACTATGGTGCATGTTAGTGAAGAAATAAAGGATTACATAATAGCAATAGTGAAGGCTACAAGAGTTCATAGAGAAGTAGAACTTGGCTGTAGTCCAAGAGCTACATTAAATATGATGAAGGGATGTCAAGCATTAGCTGCTATAAGGGGTAGAGATTATGTGGTTCCGGAAGACGTTAAGGAACTGGCAATTCCTATATTAAGCCATAGGTTAATGCTTAAAAATGATTTAAGCCAGGGAAGTAAGAGTGAATCAATTATACAGGAAATAATAAGTACTATCGAAGCACCACTGGAAAAGCTGTAGTGCTTCGATGAAGAAGTTTTAGAGCCAATGAAAGAACAACTAATTAAGCTCTACTGGAAAGGTTATAGGGGGTGAATTATGTATATACAATTTGCACTTATTTTGGCCATATTAGCTATTATCTTTTTTATAGGTGAATTTACAAGAAAAAAAGGCTTTGATAAGCTTAAAATCAGTAGAAATATTGATAAAGATAGAATTTCGCCCGGTGAAGAATTTACTTTAACTACGATAATTGAAAATAATAAAAGACTACCTATATCATTTTTAATGTTAAGTGAAAAAATACCAGCAGCTATAGAGTTTGTCTCAGATAACAATAGATCTAAAGAAGGAGCAGACTTATGGCATTTAAGTAAATACACCATAAGCTGGTATGAACGAAAAAGAAGAATTTATAAATTGAAGTGTAACGTTCGTGGAACATATATTTTAAGAGACATTAATGTTACGGTAGGAGATTTATTTGGATACTCTACAGAAACGGTAGCAATAGAGGATTTTTTAGAGTTTTTGGTTTATCCGAGGCTTATTAATATGAATAGTGTTGAATTTACTAATACTAACTTTCAAGGAGATAATTTTGTTAAGAGATGGATTCACAAAGATCCATTATACATTAAAGGCATAAGAGAATATAACGTAGAGGATAGAATGAAGGATATTCATTGGAAATCCAGTTTAAAAATGGATAGACTTATGGTAAAGGAATATGATTTCACTTCAGATAGAGAACTTACAATCATTGTAAATGCTCAATGTGGTGAACCTTATTGGGGTAGCATTCAGTCTGTGCTTATAGAAAATGGGATTACGGTAGCAGCATCCTTAGCATCTAAGGCTATTAAAGAGGGAGTACCCACAGGAATGTGGACTAATTGTCAATTGATAGGAATGCAAACTAAAATCACCAGTGAGGTTTACCCAGACATTAATGCTCTTAAAAAAATAATGGAACTTAGTGCCAGGATGAGTTATAGTATTACTATTAAATTTAGCGATTATTTAAGAAGTAAAATAAAGGATTTTAATCAAAATTCCACGTATGTACTTATTACACCATATTTAGATGATGAGGGCGTTGGTATTTTATCTAAACTAAAACGACGGGGTATTTTAATTAAAGTTATAGATGTGTCCGCAAAAGATACTGTTCCTTATATTTCAGGTATTGAAAAGATCTATTATAAAGGGGAGAGTGCGTTATGAGTTGGTATAGAAAGGTCAAGAGTCTTTATAGTATAAGCCTTGTTACTATTTCTTTTATAATCTGGTCAACTTTAAGTAAGTGGTTATTTAAAAGCGGAGTAAATTATAAATTGTTTTTAATAACTTTATGCATTGTTTTTTTTACACAATATCTTAATAATTTGGAATTGAAAAAGAGTCTTTTTATACTAGCACTTTTGGGAGTTAGCATATTAGCTTGTTTCATATTTTTTAAAGGCCAAACCATTTTTATTAATATAATTTTTTTGCTATTTATGAGTTTAATAACTTATTCATTAGATGACATGCCTATAGATCATTCGCAATATAAAGAAGATATAATCAAATCTATGGCAGCATTAATAGTAATTTGGCCTATTTCATTTACATTAGGAGCTGATTTTGTCAATGAAATGTATAGGTTTCATATTCTGTATATAATCATGATTATTATACTTATGAGAGAAACCCGAAGATATGTATATGATGTTAAAAGCAATACCTCATCTGTTACAAATGTTATTATAGGAATTTCAGTACTCGCACTATCTTTAGATTATGCTAACAAAATTATTGTTTGGTTATTAGATATGCTTATAAAGCTATCAAGTTTTATACTGGGTTTAATAGTTGATTTTTTAATTGTGATTTTTGGTGGACCAATAAGCTTTATTATCCAAAAGATAAATGGAATTTTAATTAAAAGCGAAAATCAGTATAAGCTAAAGGATAGTGCTATGGGAAAAACGTTGAATAAGCAGTCTAATATAATTAAATATAAAGCGGCTAATTTATCGCCAGCACTGCTTTTATTCATAAAAATTTTTATTGTATTGGTTATTTTTTATGTAATATATAAATTTTTATCTAGAATTACAAAAGACACAAAAGTATACAGTGGGTTTGTAGAAGAAAAGGAAAGAATGGTTAATAAGAGAAAAAAAACACATTGGGTAAAAAATTTGTTTGGGAATATGTTTAAAAGTGGTGGAAGTAATAGAGATAAGATTCTCTACACATATAGCAGTTTTGAGAAAATAACTGAGCAAGCAAATATTTATAAAACTTACATGACTGCCACACAGCTAAAGAATGTAACAAAAATTAATGTGGATAATGTTTACAACTTAGATGAGATGACGAAGTTATATAACGAAGCAAAGTTTTCAGTGCACCCTATGACTCAGGAAAGTGTTGAGAGTGTTAAAAGGGGACATAGTAATATTAAAAAACAACTTTAAATGTAATTTGCAAAGTATATATTGTGTTAATATAGCCAAACTAAGTATAACAAATTGATAATTCGCTAATTTGTTATAGTGAGGTGAGATTGGCTTATGAGTAAAATGGATTACG
Source organism: Clostridium sp. (assembly GCF_050717535.1). GTDB lineage: Bacteria > Bacillota > Clostridia > Clostridiales > Clostridiaceae > Clostridium_AD. The sequence continues at coordinate 5,078 of NZ_JBOITM010000082.1, read as the reverse complement.
GTAACATAGATCATGGTGATATGGATTATAATAATAAAAGTTATTTGAATAAAAGGTACAAGAATTTTTCTGAGTTAGTGTATGTGGTTTCTACTAAAGAACTTCAGTATTTTATTACAAAAGGTGAATTTACTAGTTTTTTTAATTATAGAATGAAGAAAAAGCTTACAGAGATTGGTGACTATAAAAATGAGATTTTAGATGCAGGTGTGTTTTTTAATACAGATGGTGAAATAACCCTTATAGATGCAGAGATAGTAGGAAAATTTATCCAACAGAATTATGAACTCAAAATGCTAGAATATTATAAAAATACTTCTTTAAATAAAATTATTAGGGAAGTTGTCAATGGAAGTGAAAAAGCCAAGGGAGATTTTATATTAATTTCATATTGCATATTATATAGTACATTTATGGAATTATATAAAACTATTAGTTGTAATGTACAAAGTACCATTATTTATAAAAAACGATATGAGCTAGAGGATTATAATAAAGAAGATTGTAATATAATTATCGCAGTATTATTGATTTTGGAAGATTTATGTAAATACATCGGTGTTGATAGGTATAAAATAATAGAACAAGTAAAGGTAAATATTTACAAATAACATTATTGGATTAAAAAATTGCAAAAATATTTATAAAAATAAATTATTATTATAACAAATATTTACAAAAAAATAATTTTTTTCATAATATAGGGAGGCTAACCTAGTGAAGTTGGGCTTTTAAAAAATATATTAAATTTTTTCATAAAAAAACTTTTATTTATATTTATTACAATTTCGACAAAATAAGATACAGTGTATACTTTTTAATGGTTATTAATACTTTGTTAACAATAAGATTATGGGTATCAAGGGTTGAAGTTGTCAGTTTTAAGAGATAATACATTTTAGTCTATTTCATAAAATGACAGAATTTTTTGAAAACGCATGTTACTATAGTTTTAATAATATAACATGGGGGGATTTAATATGGTAGTTTTAGAAAATTTATCTAAGAAAGTAACAGAGGACGATGTAAATCATAATTATTATTATAGATTATTAAAAAGTCAGATTTCTGTTTTAATGGATAATGAACCTACTGAAATTCAGGCTTATGGCATAGAAATAGAAAGACAAGATGTCGTTAATGATATAGTTGTATTTATAGAAAGAGATTGTGTAGAAAACATAAGTCCCCAAAGACACAAAGTTCAAGGTCTTATAAAAATGCTATATGAAAATACAGTATCGCCTATTCATATGATAGATATATTGGGCGATTATATTGATGATTATATTAGTGATTTTGATGAGGTATTGAAAAATATTGGTACTTGTTAATATTCTAAATGAGAATAACATAAGGGGGGCGCGGCTCCTCTATAAGAGGAAGATTTATCTTCTATATGAGCAGAGTCCTCTCATATAGAAGGACATGCTTCCTCTTTTGTTGCATAATGGAAAATGAATATAACCACTAGATTTATTGTTAAAAAAATTCAGTAGACAAAGTACATATTTGAGTAGTACAATTAAAAAAAAATTCCCATAATAAAAATATGTTAATATTTTACTGTTAAAATATTATATTAATAGTACTGTAGGTAATAATAATTTCATTATATTATTGTAGTATTATTGTTATGGTATTATTATAGATACAAACGATAAAGTAAATATCTGCGTTTTATAAAATATCGTGATTGATACTGGTAAAAATAAACTAATAATTGGGGGTGATAGTTTTGATTCTTGGAGTAGGCACAGATATTGTTGAGGTAGGACGAATAAAAAAGGCTATGGAGCGTAACAATAGGTTTCTAGAGAAGATTTTCACAACAACTGAATTAGATTATCTTAAAAGTAGAAATTTGAGGCCTGAATATGTGGCTGGGAGATTTGCAGCCAAAGAAGCGGTGGCGAAAGCACTAGGAACTGGCTTTAGAGGGTTTGATTTTAAGGATATTGAAATCGATAGGACAACCCTTGGCAAACCAATAGTAACTTTAAAAGGGAAAGCAAAATTAATAGCTAAAAAAGAAGGACAATATAATGTTCATCTTAGTATATCTCATGGTGTAGATAGTGCTGTGGCTTATGCTATATTAGAAGTTGAAAAAAATATAGAGGAGGTATGCAAGTAGTAACTCAACTTAATTTATTATGATTATTTATTTTAGTAATAGTATGAAAATATGAGTAATAGTATTAGTAGTAGAACGATTTGTTATGGTAGATAGGTGGTTAATACATATCTACTCTAGGGAAATGCTAGGAGGGTAACATTGAAAAAAAGATTACTATTACTTTTAAGTTTCTTACTCGTTTTTAGTTCCATACTATTTACTTCTTGTAATAATAAACCAAAGAATGCTAATGATATTATAACTTTTTTAAAAAACATGGAAAGTTATACTACTGAGATGAATATGGATGTGAAAAATGATAAACAGACCATTAATTATAAGGCAACTCAATCTTATTTGAGAGGAGGTGGATACAAACTACAGTTAAACAATAACAGGGTGTTTATCTATAAAACCGATGAAAAAATTTATATTAGTGACAAAAACAATGGAACTAAGTATATACAGAGTAAGGATTTTGATGAGGTTCTTAAACTGTGTTTTATTGGGGAATACATAGGATTATTATATACTAATGAGGAAATAAAATATTCAGTGGAGATTATTAATGATATTGAATACACAGTAATCAATTTATTTATACCTGGTAGTAATAAAAATATAAATAATGCGAAGTTGTATGTGAATAGCAAAAGCATGGTACCACAAAAACTGCTTATTTATGATATCAAAGGCAAAGAAAAAATTGGGATAATATATACTGATTTCCATGCTAATGTAAAAATTGAACCGTCAGAATTTTTGACTGAGTAGTATGGTCTAAAAACATAATCATATGAATGGATTTTTAATAACAGATGAGGTGAAAGTAGTGTTTAGACATTTAAGACCTGTATGGGCAGAGATTGATTTAGATAAATTAGCTCATAACATGAGAGAGATTAGACGAGTAGCTAAGAGTGAAAATATTATAGCGGTGGTAAAGGCGGATGCTTATGGCCATGGAGCTATAGACGTTGCTCCAGTACTTCTTAAAAATGGTGCTAATAGGCTGGCTGTAGCCGTAATAAGTGAAGCAGTGGAGCTTAGACGTTCAGGCATAGAATGTCCAATAATGATTTTAGGGTTTACACCACCAAATTTAATAGATAATCTATTAAAATATAATATTGAACAGGCCGTATACACTTATGAATTTGCAAAAGAGCTATCAAAGATGGCACAAAAGAAAAATAAAATGGCTAAAATTCATATAGTTGTAGATACCGGTATGGGTAGGATAGGCTATCTTCCAAATGAGAACAGTGTAGAAGAGGTATATAATATTAGCAAACTACCCAATATAATTATAGAAGGAATGTTTTGCCATTTTGCTTCGGCGGATGAAAAAGATAAGTCTTATACCGATGATCAAGTGAAAAAATACGATGAGTTTTACGAAAAGTTAAAAGAAAAAAAAGTGATCATAAATATTAGGCATATGGCTAATAGTGCGGCTATTATAGATTTACCAAAAACTCATTATGAAGCAGTACGGCCAGGAATAATAATATATGGCTACTATCCGTCTGAAGATGTAAGCATGGATAAAATAGATTTAAAACCTGTAATGACCTTAAAAACAAATATCGTACACATAAAAACACTACCTCCTGAAGAGTATGTGAGTTATGGGAGAGAGTTTAAAACGCAGAGAGAAAGTGTTATAGCTACACTCCCAGTTGGATATGCTGATGGGTATACCAGACTCTTATTTCAAAAGGGAAAGGTTATTTTAAGAGGTAGTTTTGCTCCAGTAATAGGAAGAATTTGCATGGATCAATGCATGATTGATGTTACTGATATAAGCGGAGTAAAAGTTGGGGATGAGGTTATACTGATAGGTGAAGAGGGAAAAAATAAATTTACAGCAGATACTGTAGCGAAACTAATAGGTACTATAAACTATGAAATAGTTTGCATGGTTGGTAAAAGAGTTCCAAGAGTTTATATTAAAGAAGGCAAGGTTGTGAAAATCAGAAATTATGTGTAGTATTAACACGGTACATGTAGAATAAACTATTATTATGTAAAAATACATACTGTAAAAGGGCGAAAATACCACTAATTTTTTTGACAGATTGACATAGATTGAATTATAATATACTTTATACATATTGCTCTAAAGTAAATAGGAGGTATTAAATTTTCTATGTCAACTTCAAAGAAATTAGTAGTAAACCTCTCAGAAACACTCTACATTGAATTTAATAAGGCACTTGAAAAAGATTCTAAAAAAAGAAGTGAATTTTTTAGAGAAGCTGTAATACTATATATTGAGGAAAAGAAAAGGCTTAGTTATATAGATGAAATGAAACAAGGTTATTTAGAAATGGCTGAACTAAATTTAGAAATAGCTGGTATGGGTTTTGAGATCGATATCAAAGATTTTAAAGAATATGAAGTTAAGCTTTCGGAGAGTGATTTGTCTAATGACAACAATAGTGAAAAGAGGAGATATATTTTATGCTGATTTGAGCCCGGTTGTAGGCTCAGAGCAAGGTGGGGTTAGACCAGTAATTATAATTCAAAATGATATTGGCAACAAGTACAGTCCCACTATTATTATTGCAGCTATAACATCACAGATAAATAAGGCAAAACTCCCTACTCATGTTGAGATTTCTTCAGAAGAGTATGGTTTAAATAAAGATTCCGTAGTTTTGCTGGAACAAATAAGAACATTAGATAAAAAAAGACTAAAAGAAAAAATTGGTCATATGACTGATAGTGATATGAAAAAAGTAGATATAGCACTTTTAATTAGTGTAGGTTTATAAAATGAATAAGGGCATAAATTGCCCTTATTTTTGTTTTGTGTATCAATAATACTATGATTATCCCACAAAAAGCTTGTAATTACTTCCAATAGCAGTACTTATGATATAATAATACCAAAATGATCACTTTAGGAGGATTACTATGTTTTGCAAAAATAACACTCAACAAACTACATTTT
>NZ_JBOITM010000081.1:0-78608 GCF_050717535.1 Clostridium sp. | reverse complement strand
TTAGTTTCTATATCTGAGACATATTTATTAAAACATTAATTTCTATTGAACCGCCGTGTACCGAACGGTATGCATGGTGGTGTGAGAGGTCGCTAAATAAATTAATTATTTAGCTCCTACTCGATTTGCCACCCAAAACATTATTTAATTTTTCAGTAGCATTTTTTTGCATCTATTTATTAACATGACTATAAATATTCATTTTCATCTAAAATATTTTTAATGCTATACTAACCATATTTTAATTTATTCTTATTTTGCCTTATATGGAGTTTTTTTAATGTATCCAATAATTCACTAGATATATAAATAGTCCTACAGCTTTCAGCATTTTTAGGAGTAGACATAAGGAGTAGACATAAGAACATGACCACTTGAATATATTAAATTATATTTTATGGTTGATAGCATTGAAAAATGAAGTTTTTTTATCATCGCAAATGATGGGTAAGGAAAAAATTTATCTTAATAATAGGCTATTTGAAATTGTAAAAGAATCCAATGAAGTATAATCAATAATTGAACAGAAAATATTAATTATAATAATAGAAAGTATAAAATATTAAGCGAGTTAAATCAATTAGGGGTCCCAAAACAAGTCTCAAAAACGTTCGTTTTAGAGACTTGTTTTGGTTTTAAGTGACTTTTAATAAAAGGGCATCAAAACTGTATCAAAAATTATCTTAAAATTATAGTATTAATACTTAATTGAAAATGACTTTCAATATCATGTTTTTAAAGGAGCTTTAGTAGGAATTTTAGCTTCAATAGGAATTGGTGCAATTTTATTTTATATATCTAAATCTATTGGTAAAATGGAGGAATTATCTAAGGCGTGGGAAAGTTCGGCTAGTATTTTAGCACTAATATTGATAACTACTTTTATTTATTGGATGATAAAACATGGAAGAAACATGATTGCAGAAGTTCAAAAACAAGTTAAAACTAACCTTTCAGCTTTGGGCATTTTTGGTATTACATTTATTATGGTTACTCGTGAAGGTGCTGAAATTGCAATATTTCTTTTTGCAGGTAAATATACTTTATTATCAATATTTTTAGGGGTTTTTGCAGCATTAATTTTTGCAATATTGATTTATTTTTCTTTAGTGAAAATAAATTTAAAAATATTATTTAATATAACTTTAGTATATTTGATTTTACAAGCTGGGTTTTTACTAGGTTATGGAATTCATGAAGGATTGTCTGCACTAAATTTTCTAAATATACTTGCAAGTACAAGGCCTATATTTATTAAGAATTTTGACCTTTCAAAAACTATATTCTACCATAAAGAAGGTATTATAGGGCTTCTTATTTACGTTTTATTCGGTTGGTACTCAAAGCCAGAAATCATACAATTCGTTGTTCAATATGTTTATACGTTTATCATGTTTTTTATTTGGCATAAGGAATTGAAAAAATAGAATACTCGTTTCTAAATATATCTTTATAATATCTACACATCTTCTTTGTATAATTTTAATTAGATAATATAATAGATAAAGAGGTGACCTATGAGCAGTAAAAAACAGAAAATTAAAGTTTACAACATGACATGCACCACCTGTGAAGCTAGAATAGAAAAGTCACTGATGAGTATCAGTGGTGTTACTAAGGTATTAGCTGATTACAAAAGTGAAAGTGTATTATTAGAATATGATGATGAAATGTGTAATATAGTACAAATTAAAGAAAAAATCTCTAAAATCGGCTATAGTACAGAAAATTCTGGCAATTACAAACTTGTTGGTATGCTAATAATAGTTCTTGCAATTATTCTTTTAAGTAAGGCTGGCAATAGCTTTGACATGGAATCTAAGCTAGAAAACGCATCTTATTTAGTTCTATTTATAGCGGGTGTTTTCACTTCTCTGCACTGCGTAGGTATGTGTGGCGGCATAATGTTATCACAAAGTATACGAGCAGAAAATAAAAGCAATTTTCAATCTCTAAAACCCGCTATATTTTATAATTTAGGCAGAGTGATATCCTACACTATTCTTGGTGGAATTGTTGGAGCTCTAGGTTCTGTTTTTTCTCTTACGTTACCATTTAAGGCTGGTCTTCAGGTTTTAGCTGGGATTTTTATGATTATTATGGGATTAAATATGTCTGGATACAGTCTTTTTAGAAGATTCAACATAAAATTACCTTGGTCTTTCTGTAATCTTAAAAGAAGTGGAAAAACTCCTTTTGTCGTAGGCATTTTGAATGGAATTATGCCTTGTGGACCACTTCAAACTATGCAATTATATGCTCTTGGCACAGGTAGTGCAATGCTTGGTGCTACTTCAATGTTTATATTTGCGATTGGTACAGTACCCCTAATGCTTGGATTTGGAGCTATATCTGGTCTGTTAAGTAAAGATAATACTAAGCAACTTGTAAAATTTGGAGGCATTCTAATAGTTGTTCTTGGACTTATTATGGGTAATAGAGGACTAGCTCTTGCTGGTATTAATATATCCCCTATGGCTTTAATGCGAACTGCTCATCAGCAAAATAACTCTGCTAAGCAGCCTAATTCTCCTGGGAATACTTCAAAAGCTACTATTGAAAACGGAGCTCAGGTAATTAATATGACTGCCAATGCTAGTGGCTACACACCTAGTGTGTTATATGTACAAAAGAATGTTCCTGTTAAGTGGGTAATAAATGGAGAACAGCTAACATCATGTAATAATTCTATTGTTGTTCCTTCTATGGATATAGAAAAAAAATTAGAATCTGGTGAAAACATTATAAATTTCACCCCAGGTGATAAAGATATAAACTATAGTTGCTGGATGGGTATGATAGGTGGAGTAATTAAAGTAGTAGATGATGTTAATGCAATAGATGATTCAAGTGGTGATGCTACTAGTGATTCCAATAAAACTAGTACTGCTACTCCCGTCACCCCTAGTATATATGGCAGTGATATAACTAAAACCCCCATTGAAATCTTAGTTAAAAAAGCCAAGGTAAGAAATAAAACTAAAAGCTTAGATATAAGTGGAATTGGTTATGAACTTTCTCCTATTATTTCTGTAATGCAAAGTGGTCTTAAATCTAATTTATCTTTTGACTTAACAAAGTTTGATAATGCCTCAGGATCATACTCAATAATTGACCCTGACTCTAAACCTATTGCGACCTTTGATGGCAAAAAAGGAATTAACCAGGGTTCGATAACCTTTGATAAAACCGGTGTCTATGGAATCATTAAGAATAGCACTACACTAGGCTTAATAGAGGTATCTGAGAATATTAAACCTATAGTGCTTAAAGAAGTAAGGGATAAGTATCTAAAATGAACTAACGTATGATGAATAAATTGGGACTATTAACAACTAATTGAAATAAATAGTCTGATGGTCTAAAAAGGAATGGAAAGTATGAAATTAAAAGCCATGACGAAATTATGACGCCAACATATTTAAAGGGTATATATTTAGTCCTTCTCATAACTTTTTCTCTTATAATTTTTTATATGATTTAGGGATAAATTTATAAAATTGAAGTTCTTCATAAAATCTACACAAATATATGGTAATATGTAATTAAAGAAGAGATATTAATAATAAATATTTTTTTAAAATGTATGCACCCCCCTATAGGGATGGGTATTAAATAGAACGAAATAGCTCTCTTTGAGAGAATATAGGAAGGAGAAATTCAAGTGAATAAGGAGCAAGAGCTAGCAATTCAATCACTTAAGACATCAAAAGGACAAATTGAGGGGATAATAAAGATGATGGATCAAGGTAGGTATTGCATAGATGTTTCAAATCAAATAATTGCGGTACAATCTCTACTTAAAAAAGCGAATATGTTAATTTTAAAACAGCATCTTAATCATTGCGTAAAAGACGCATTTTTGAACAATACAGGTGAGGATAAAGTTGATGAAATAATTGATCTACTTGCTAAACTAATTGGTAATAAATAGTATAAGGAGGATGTAATATGATAAATAAAGCACTTAAAATTGAAGGGATGACCTGTGCGGCCTGTGCAAAAACTATAGAAAGAGTTTCAAATAAATTGCCTGGCGTCCAAGAGGCAAGTGTAAATTTTGCTACAGAAAAATTAAACATAAATTATGATGATGCATTGATAAAATTAGAAGATATACAAAGTGTAGTTGAAAAAGCCGGGTATAAAATAGCGGTCCAAACAACTAATAAAACACTAAAGCTTGAGGGCATGACATGTGCTGCTTGTGCAAAGAATATAGAAAGAATTTCTAAGAAATTACCAGGGGTAATAGAAGCAAATGTTAACTTTGCAACTGAAAAACTAACTATTTCTTTTGAACCATCATTAGTAAGAACAGCAGATATAAAGAAGGCAATTGAAAAAGCTGGATATAAGGCTGTAGAGGACGAGAGCAACGTAGATATGGATAAAGAAAAAAAGGAAAAAGAAATAAAGGCTATATGGAATAGATTTTTGATTTCTGCAATTTTTGGAGTTCCATTGTTATTAGTTGCTATGGTACCAATGATTGCTATAAAACTTAATATTATGTTGCCAGAAATTATTAATCCAATGATGCATACTAAAGTTTATGCTCTTATACAATTAGCGCTTGTTATACCAATAATGTATACAGGTAGAAAATATTTTATAGTTGGATTTAAATCACTATTTAGATTAAGTCCCAATATGGATTCATTGATATCAATGGGAGCATCTGCTGCATTTTTATATAGTATATTTGCTGTATATGAAACATTGATTGGCAATACTGGTTATGAGATGTATTTTGAATCTGCAGGTATAATTTTAACCCTAGTAACTCTTGGAAAGTATTTAGAAACGGTAACTAAAGGAAAAACTTCTGAGGCAATTAAAAAACTCATGGGACTTGTACCTAAAACCGCAATTATAATAAGAGAGGATAAAGAAGTTGAGATTTCAATTGATGAAGTAGAAGTTGGGGATATAGTAGTAGTTAAACCAGGTGAAAAAATGCCTGTAGATGGAGAAGTAGTAGAAGGAACTACATCTGTTGATGAATCAATGCTTACTGGTGAGAGTATGCCAGTAGAAAAAAGTATTGGTCATAAAATAATTGGTGCAAGTATAAATAAAAATGGTTCTATTAAATTTAAAGCAACTAAAGTTGGTAAGGATACAGCTCTTGCACAAATAATAACATTAGTTGAAAATGCGCAAGGATCAAAAGCTCCTATAGCAAATATGGCAGACGTTATTTCAAGTTATTTTGTACCTGTGGTTATAGGGCTTGCCTTAGTTTCATCAATAGCTTGGCTATTAACTGGCCAATCCGTAGTATTTTCATTAACAATATTCATTTCAGTGCTTGTAATAGCGTGTCCTTGTGCTCTTGGTCTGGCAACACCTACAGCGATAATGGTTGGAACCGGTAAAGGTGCAGAGTATGGGGTACTTATAAAAAGCGGTGTAGCGCTGGAAACAGCACACAAAATTCAAACCATAGTATTTGATAAAACTGGAACACTTACTGAAGGGAAACCAAAGTTAACTGATATAGTTACGGTAGAGGGTACTTCCCAGAATTATTTGCTCGTAATAGCTGCATCAGCTGAAAAAGGATCTGAACATCCATTAGGTGAGGCTATAGTTAAGGGAGCAGAAGAGAAATCCTTAGAATTTAAGAAAGTAGAAAGTTTTAAAGCTATACCTGGTTATGGAATAGAAGTTAGTATAGATGGTAATAAAATAGTATTAGGGAATAGAAAACTTATGTGCGACCGTAAAATTCCCTTAGAAAAATTAGAGGAGGTTTCAAACAAACTTGCTGAGGAAGGCAAAACTCCTATGTATATCGCTATAGAGAATAAGTTAAGTGGAATCATTGCAGTTGCTGATACCGTTAAAGAAAATAGTAAAAAGGCAATAGAAAGACTCCATACCATGGGAATAGAAGTTGCAATGATAACTGGTGATAACAAGAGGACTGCAGCAGCTATTGCGGCTCAAGTTGGTATTGATATAGTACTGGCAGAAGTTCTGCCAGAGGATAAAGCAAATGAAGTTAAGAAGCTTCAAGCTGAAGGTAAAAAAGTTGCTATGGTTGGGGATGGAATCAATGATGCACCAGCACTAGCTCAGGCAGATATTGGCATAGCTATAGGATCAGGTACAGACGTAGCGATGGAATCTGCAGATATAGTACTTATGAGAAGTGATTTAATGGATGTGCCTACAGCACTGCAACTAAGTAAGAAAACTATAACTAATATAAAGCAAAACTTATTTTGGGCTTTTGGTTACAATATATTAGGAATACCAGTGGCAATGGGAGTGCTACATTTATTTGGTGGCCCACTTCTAAATCCTATTATTGCAGCATTGGCAATGAGTTTTAGTTCAGTTTCAGTTTTAACAAACGCATTACGCTTAAAGGGCTTTAAGCCATTAAGATAAAATTTCTATTTATAAGAAAAAATAAATTTTGAAAGGGAAAATAAAAATGAAGAAGAAAATATACATCGAAGGTATGAGCTGTGGACATTGTTCAAATCATGTTAGCGAGGACCTAAAAGACCTTGGAGGGGATTGCTATATTGGAGTAGGTAGAAGATGGCGCAATAGCTTTAAGCAAAAGGGCATACTTGGATTAAGAACGATTAAAGAAATATAATTTGAATTTCTGATATTCATATTATCTTCATATGAAAATGTTATACTAAACTTATAAATAATATTAATATTAAACATAAATATATATAATAATTGTGAAATAAAATCATTGGAGGTATAAAATTGAAGAAATTAAAGAAATGGTATGATAATTTTATAAAACGTATGGAAAAAGCAAATGAAGAATCTTTTGGTGATAAAAAGCTAGATTGCTGTGGACTAAATGATAATAAAAATAATAATCCCATAAAAAATAAAAAATAGAAATAGCATAAAATTAAAATATGAAAATGCCAGGTGTTATAATAAATATAATGCTTAGGCATTTTATTTATTATAAGATTATTAAAAGTATTAATTAGGATATATATTAGCCTCATAATTACTACACAATTGAGTAGTAGAATAAATGTATAGAGAAAAACAATTAAATGACTCAGATTTCATTTGTTTTTCTCCTCAAATAATCTATTATTTAATCTGTTACTAGATTTAAAAATTGTTTTAATCGCATGCTAGCTGTGTTACTGAATAATTTCTCAGGAGTTCCCTTGTATGCAATTATTCCGTTGTCTATAAATATTATATTGTCTGCTACTTCTCTTGCAAAACTCATATTATGAGTAACAACTACCATTGTCATTCCCTCAACAGATAGTTCCTTCATAACTTTAAGTACCTCTGTTTCAAGCTCTGGATCTAGTGCAGATGTTGGCTCATCAAACAACAATACTAGTGGCTCTATAGCCATTGCACGTGCAATAGCAACTCTTTGTTGTTGTCCACCCGAAAGCTCATGAGGATAGCTATTACATTTTTCAGTAAGGCCAACCTTATCTAAAAGCATTAGCGCCTTATCATGGGCTACCTTTTTAGGTTGCTTAAGTACAGTAATAGGTCCTTCCATAATGTTTTCCACTACTGTCATATGAGGAAACAAATGAAACCCTTGAAATACCATTCCTGTATTCTTGCGTAATGTCAGTATTTCCTTTTCATTAGGACGTTTGTTTTCACCAAAAGTAAGTTTACTGTTTCCAATGGTGATTGTTCCACAATTAGGCATTTCTAATAAATTAATACACCTAAGAAGAGTGGTTTTACCTGAACCCGACGGTCCTATTATAATAGTTGTCTCACCCTTTGCAACTCGCAAATCTATACCTTTTAAAATCTCATTATCACAAAAGCTTTTGTGTAAGTTTTGTATATTAATCATGCATTTCCTCCAATTATCTACCCACATATCTTTCAAGTTTTTTCTCTACCCTCTGTTGAAGTGTAGATAATATAGTACAAAACAACAGATATATAAAGGCTACTTCAATGTATAATACTAGTGGCTCATATGTTGCAGCATTTATTCTTTGAGCAATCTGAAACATTTCAGTTAATGTAATTGCCGCTGCTAGTGATGTATCTTTAACAAGACTTATAAAGGAATTCGAAAGAGGCGGAACTGATACTCTAGCTGCCTGTGGCAATATTACACGTATTAACGCTTGAGTATGAGTCATACCAATAGATGATGCTGCCTCCCATTGCCCCTTAGGAATTGATAGAATTGCTGCCCTAATTACTTCCGAGTTATAAGCTCCAACGTTTAAAGTAAAGCCTATTATTGCTGCTGGTAATGCTCCAATTATTATACCGGTCTTTGGCAATCCGTAGAATATTATAAAGAGCTGTATGAGGAGTGGGGTACCTCTTATTATCCAAACATAAAATTTTGATATTAAAACTAATGATTTGTATTTTGAAATACGAGCCAGAGCCGTTAACATAGCCAAAATTGAGCCAAGTATAAAAGAACCCACTGCTAGTGGAAAAGTAACCTTCATACCTGCTATTAATAAAGGAAAGAAAGAATCTTTAACTATTTCGAATATTCTTAGTGTTTGTGCATCAAAATTCATATCTTCACCTTATTATTTTGATACATCTGCAGCAAACCACTTATTAGAAATCTTAGAATAAGTACTATCTGCTTTCATGTCCTTTATTGCTTTATTAACTGCCTCTACTAATTTTTTATTTCCCTTATTAAAAATCGCTGCATTTGGCTGTGCATTTTCTTTCTTATCTACAATCTTTATAGCAAGGTCTGGCTTTTGCTTTTTAAGATCAAAGTAAGATAAATTATCATTAATTGTGGCGTTTACTCTCTTAGACGTTAAAAGGTCAATTGCTTGATTAAAGCTTTCAACTGGTTGAAGTATGGCACCATTATCTTCTGCAATTTTAGCTAAATTGCTAGTTAATGATTGAGCAGATTTCTTGCTTTTTAAATCCGCAAACTTTTTAATAGTAGTATCTGCTGTATTTACTATGAGTACTGCTTTTGAGACTATATAGGGATCTGAAAAATCATATTTTTCTTGTCTATCCGCCTTAATACCAACTTGATTTACTATCATGTCAAATCTCTTGGCATCAAGTCCTGCGAACATTCCATCCCACTTAGTTTCTATAAATACTGGTTTTACATCAAGACGCTTAGCTATTTCCTCTGCAATTTCAACATCAAATCCAGTTAATTTCCCCGTATTATCATGAAAAGTATATGGCGCATAAGTTCCCTCAGTACCAATTTGTATTTTCCCTTCACTCTTTATTTTTGATAATAAATCGGTTGGTTTGGTATTATTACTATTTATGCTACAGCCTACAAAGATTACCGATGTTATTAATAAAGAACTAATTAATATAGTTAACTTTTTCATTTATTTCCTCCTAGTAATATTCTTACTTTTTTAGTATGGTATTGATCAATCCTCATTTAATATATGATGTTATTAAAAACAGCTACATAGTATGTCTACTATAAGCCTACATGTTATTATAATATAACATTTATATGAAGATGGTATGTAGAAATAAATAAGAATAAGAATATTATAACTCTTGTTTTAGAAAATCCTTAGTAAGCTAAATCATGAAGGACCAATAAACAATATTAAGAAAAATACCAAAATAATTATTTTATACATTGACATAAGTATAAATACACATTATACTTAATTGAAAATGACTTTCAATATCATTTTTAGAGGAGTGTTATATTAATGGAAAATTTTTTACAAGGACTAATTATGGGTTTTAGAGAAGGCCTTGAAGCTTTCTTAATTGTAGTAATTATACTTCAATATTTGAAAAAAAGTGGCAATATTACTTTCAGAAAGAATGCCTTTTTAGGAGCTTTAGTAGGAATTTTAGCTTCAATAGGAATTGGTGCAATTTTATTCTATATATCTAAATCTATTGGTAAAATGGAGGAATTATCTAAGGTGTGGGAAAGTTCGGCTAGTATTTTAGCACTAATATTGATAACTACTTTTATTTATTGGATGATAAAACATGGAAGAAACATGATTGCAGAAGTTCAAAAACAAGTTAAAACTAATCTTTCAGCTTTAGGAATTTTTAGTATTACATTTATTATGGTTGCTCGTGAAGGTGCTGAAATTGCAATATTTATTTTTGCAGGTAAATATACTTTATTATCAATATTTTCAGGGGTTTTTGCAGCATTAATTTTTGCAATATTGATTTATTTTTCTTTAGTGAAAATAAATTTAAAAATATTATTTAATATAACTTTAGTATATTTGATTTTACAAGCTGGTTTTTTACTAGGCTATGGCATTCACGAAGGATTGTCTGCACTAAATTCTTTAAATATACTTGCAAGTACAAGTCCTATTTTTATTAAGGCTTTCGACCTTTCAAAAACTATATTCTACCATAAAGAAGGTATTATAGGGCTTCCTCTTTACGTTTTATTCGGATGGTACTCAAAGCCAGAAATCATACAATTCGTTGTTCAATATGTTTACACATTTATCATGTTTTTTATTTGGCATAAGGAATTGAAAAAATAGAATACTTGTAAATTGTGATATTTTGAATAATTAATTTTATCTACATATTTTTGATTCTAAACCTATTGTGACCTTTGCAGTCAAAAAAGGAATTAACCAGGTTTCGCTAACTTTTGATAAATTCGGTGTCTATGGAATCATTATAAATAGCACTACATTAGGCTTAATAGAGGTATCTGAGAATATTAAACCTATAGTGCATAAAGAAGTAAGGGATGATTTAAAGCCAGATAAGTTATTTATCTGGCTTTAATATTGATTTAGGAAACAGAAGTACAAAAGTACTTCCTTCACCTAACGTACTCTTTACATTAATTTTACCATTATGAGCTTCAACAATAGCTTTTACAATAGTTAAACCTATGCCAGTACCACCGGTATTTTTATCACGAGACTCATCACTTCTGTAAAATCTTTCAAATATAAAGGGCAAGTCTTTTTCGGAGATTCCGATTCCGTTGTCCTTTAATTCTACAATAATGTTATCATCTTTAGACTTTAGAGTTAGTTTAATTTCTCCATTCATCTTTGAATATTTAAGTGAATTTGAAAGTAAATTATACATAACTTGCTTTAATTTGTCTTTATCCATTAATACAACCACATTTGGAATCAAACTTGAATAGAGCTTTAGCTCTGAACTATTATACTGAGGTTCAAAAGAGGTTATTATTTTTTTAAGTTCCAATGATAAGTTAAATCTAGATTTATTTAAATTTAGATTTGTTTGTTCTAATTTAGCTATATTGTTAAGTCCTTCAACTAATTTTATTAACCGTTCTATTTCTTCATAAAAGCTTGTAAGTATTTTCTCAGTAGGTTCCCAAACCCTATCTAGTAATGCTTCTATGTGTGATTTTAAATTGGTAAGAGGTGTCCGGAGCTCATGAGCCATGTCTGACGTCAATCTTTTCCGAAGAAGCTCTTGCTTTTGTAGGGTTTGTGCAAGATAGTTAATTGAAGCTTCTAAATCATTTATTTCTTTGGTTCGGGATGCGACATGAGATCTAGCTTCTAAATCTCCATTTCTAATTTTATTAGCAGTATCAGTGATTTTTGTTAAGGGTGAGGATATTTGCTTTGAAAGTAGGATGCTTACTATTAACCCGAAAATCAAAGCTATAAAGCCAGAAAGAAAAAACGAGTGATTCAAGGTCGTTTTGAAAGTTAGTGCCCCTGTATTTAAAAAAGACGTGCCGTAATATCCAAAGACTATAGTTCCAATTTTTTTATTATTTTTACTTAATGGATAGTTATCTTCAGTGTATTGTCCTGGTTTTATTTCAGAAAAATTATTCATCATTGAATTCATCATTGAACCCATCATTGTTTTGTTTTGTAGGTTTGAATTACCTGAGGTAAAAAGTACCACTCCGTTTATATTTTTCACTTCTATATACAATTCTTCTGCATTAGCATATCTTAGTATTTCATCTTTATTACTAGAAGAAAAGCCTGATTTCTCGTTGTATAAGCCATCTATTGTAGTTGCAATTTTGTTTACTTTGTTTTTATGTTCATCAATTAAATAATTGTTAAATTTTTTACCAATCATATAATTTGAAATTAACACTGCAATGAGTATAGATACAATTGCGGTAAGAAGAAAACCCAAAGATAATTTTTTTGCTAATTTCATTTCAATTCACCTCATATTTTCATTAGAGTTAAGATGCATAAACAATTAACCATTGAATTTATATCCCATTCCATACACTGAAAGAATATATCGTGGGTTTTTAGGATCATCCTCTATTTTATGTCTAATATTCTTAATATGAGTATCAATAGTTCTATCAAAACCATCATAATCTATTCCAAAAGCTTTGGTTACTAATTGTTCTCTTGAGAAGATATGTCCAGGGTTAGATAAAAGCACAATCAAAATTGTAAACTCATTAGAAGTCAAAGAAACAGGGTTACCTTGTTTTTTAACAATCATTTTTTCAATATTTATTTCAAGATCGCCATTATTGATAATCAGTATCTGGGCAAGTGGGTTAGTATCTCTATAAGTTCTTCTAATAATTGCTTTAACTCTACCAATAAGTTCTCTATTACTGAAAGGCTTTGTTATATAATCATCTGCTCCAATAGCAAGCCCATCTATTTTGTTATCTTCATCAGTTTTTGCTGTAAGCATAATAATTGGTACTGAGGAGGTAGCTCTAATTTTGTTACACACTTTCTCACCAGAGATTTTAGGCAACATTAAATCCAATATAATTAAATGAATTTGTTGGTTTTTAAATATATTTAAGGCTGCCTCGCCATCAGATGCGGTTAAAACCTCGAAGCCTTCTTTTATTAAATAAGCTTTTATTACATTTAAAACCTTCTGTTCATCATCAACTACTAAAATTTTGATTTTATCATTCATTTTTTTCACTCCTGTATTTTAATGTATTATTTATAGTATACTCTAGTGATAAATTTAACCCAATATAGTATTAGAAAAAAACTAGGGTTAATACCCTAGTTCCTCTGATTTAGAATCATTTTCTTTTTAGTATACTCTTCCTCATCAATTTCGCCTTTAGCATATCTCTCATTTAATATATTTAATGCTGAGTTATTTGATAGTGAATCATTTGGAAGTGAATGATTTGTCAATGAAAAATGCGAATTACTTTTTATTAGCTTAAAAGCTAGATAAATTAATGTTAGAAATATTAAAAATCCAAAGCCCATCATTAGAAACATTCCCCCTCCACCATATTCTCCAAATTGTCCATAACCTGATCCTAAAAATCTGCAAAACATATAAATAGCCTCCTTGTATAAAATATTTACTATATTAATATAATTATATTATAGACTTCAATTGTGGGGAAAATATGAAGAAGGGTACAAGTCTTCTATAATATTTAAAAGCGTACATTAAGTAAAGGTGGACAATCTTCATAAGAACTTTATAAGTTTATGATAAATTCACTCTGTACATTATAAAACTTAAAAGAGTGAAGGAGATATAATAATGAAGAATGCCCTGAGAAGTATCGCAGTTATAATTACCTTGATTTTCACTTCAAATGTAACAACACTTGCGATTCCAACAAATGAGAAGTTACAACAGCAGATGGATTCATTAACTAAAATTCAAGATGAGAGGGGAGCAATTGAAACTAAACTAGAGGAGTTTGATAATCAAATTGAAGAAATCATGACCAAGACAGAAGAAAATAACGTGAAAATACTTCAAACTAAAAAGGCGATTGAAAATGCCGCTGCGAAGGCTAAACAGGTTGAAAAGGATAACCAAAAGGAACTATTATTATTTAATAGTAGAATGAGGATCTTGTACATAAATGTATTTGATGGGTATATGAGTGTGATACTTGAGTCAGAGAGCTTTGGAGATTTTGTAAGCAGAGTAGAAAACATAAAAACCATTATTGAATTTGATAAAAAAGTAGTGGAGAAGTTTAAAGTCGCTCAAAAAGAATTAAATGAAAAGCAACAAATTTTAAATAATACAAAGAAAATATTGCTGAATTTGCAAGCAGAAAATAAGCAGAAGCTCGATAAGATAAACGTTACTAAAAAATCACAAAATAAATTGATAGCGCAGCTAAAGAGCAAAGAAATTGCCTCTAAAGAGTTACATAATAAATTGATAATAGAACTAAAAAATAGTAAGTCAAATATTCTTGGAGCACAAATAAGTGAGCCAGAAGTCTTAGCAAGTAAAATCATAATAAAAATAAATAAAATAAGAAATTCAGCACCTGAATATACACCTTCAAGAGGGTCAGCTACTATATCAGATAATGCTGTAATAGCTTACGCTTCTAATTTTCTTGGCACACCATATTTATGGGGAGGTACAACACCTTCAGGCTTTGATTGTTCAGGATTTACACAATACGTATACGCACATTTTGGAATATCAATAGGAAGAACTACCTTTGATCAGATAAATGATGGTGTACAAGTATCCAGAGACAACCTTCAGCCAGGAGATTTAGTATTCTTTGGAACCTTTGCTAATCCGCATCATATGGGGATGTATATTGGGGATAATAATTATATACATGCTCCTCATACAGGAGATGTTATTAAAATTTCACCAGTAGGTAGAACAGATTATGTAACTGCCAGAAGAGTAAAATAAAAAATACATATATTGTGTAAAGTACAGTTTTAAAGTTTTTTTTAATGAACTTTGCACAATATATATTCTTTATTATCGTATTATATAAATAGTTTTCATCCCTGTCTACTAATACTTTTTTATTCAATATGGTTATAGGACTAATGCTACACTTAGAGCATTTTGAAGACGTTTTTTTGTAGATACAATTATATTATGAGGAGTGAAGCTAGCATAGAAATGGGAGGATTTTTACATTGCTTTTTTTAGAGAAATTTTACTTTTACATTGTTAATTCCTTAAATAACATATTCTTATATATTGTTACAAATATTAGGGAACCATAATAATGAGGACAATTCAAATATGTTATGTAATAAATTTTATAAGGGGTGCAGGTTTGGATAATATATTAATTATTGAAGACGAAGAAAAGGTCTCAGAAATACAAAAGGCGTATCTTGAAAAAGAAGGTTATAGAGTTTATTGCACTACAAAGGGACTAGAGGGCATAAAACTTTTCGATAAAATTAACTTTAGTTTAGTTATATTAGACCTAATGTTACCAGATATATCTGGTGAAGAGGTGTGTAGTATATTAAGAAAAATATCCGACGTGCATATATTTATGCTTACAGCAAAGAGTACCTTAGAAGATAGAATAGAAGGGTTAAATCTTGGGGCAGATGAGTATCTAGTTAAGCCTTTTAGTCCACGAGAACTAACCGCAAGAGTAAATGCTTTATTTAGAAGGATTAATATAAATAAGAGTGAATCAACAATTTATAATAGTGGGGATTTAGAAATTAATTATGAGAAAAGAATGGTTAAGGTGCACGGCATAGAGATATCGCTTACACCAAATGAATTTGATTTATTGCATATATTATCATCTAATAGGGGGAAAGTATTTACAAGAGAGCAACTAATTGAGAGGATTATGGGAATAGATTTTCAAGGTTTTGATAGAACCATTGATGTTCATATTAAGAATATACGTAAAAAGATAGAAGAGGATAGTAGGAATCCAAAATATATATTAACCGTAACTAGAATTGGTTATAAATTTGGTGGTGATTAATTCATGCAGAGCATAAGGAAGAGATTAAGTATTATTTTAGTAGCAACAGCGATAATAGCACTTTTTTTATCTACACTTTTTGTAAATATAACAATATCAAAAACTTTTGATAAATATCTAGTGGAAAATCAAGATAAGAGAAATGTTAGAATAGTTAAATATCTGGAAGAGGTATATAAAAAAAATGGTAAGTGGGATGAAAATTCAGGAATAGAAATTCTGCACGAAGCCTATATGAGTAACTATTGTCTTACTCTTAGGGATGTAAATAACAAAGTTGTTTGGGGAATGGACCCTAAAGAAATAGTTAAAAATAGTAATATTAATATGCATGTTAAAGATGGAGGAGTTTATAATACAAGCAAATTCGAAATAAATGTTGAAAACAAAACTGTAGGACACATAGAAGTAGGGCAATATGCACCAGTACTATTATCAGAAGAGGATGTAAGCTTTAAAACCTCAATAAATAAGAGCATTATTTTAAGTGTTGTACTTTCAATTTTAATAACAATATTAATCAGTTTATATATTTCAAAGCAATTTTCAACACCACTTAGTCAAATTTCAAAGATTTCTGTTTATCTTTCAAATGGAAATTATCACGAAAGGTCCAATGAAAAAAGTAACATTTTAGAGCTTGAAGATTTAAGGAATAGTATAAATACACTTGGAGAAAAACTTCAACATCAGGATGTGCTTAGGAAGAGGTTAATATCAGATATATCCCATGAGGTTAGAACTCCTCTTAACATTCTTCAAAATAATTTTGAAGCTATGATAGATGGTATTTTCCCAGTAGACAATGAAAGATTGACCTATCTTAACGAGGAAGTTATTAGATTTGGAAAGCTTATAGATAATTTAAACATCCTAAAAGAGGTTGAAGCGGAGGAAATATCTCTAAGTATGGAAAAAATTAATTTGAAGGATATTATTTCCTCAGTTATAAGTGATTTTGGAGTAATAGCGGAAAATAATAACCTCAATATCTCCTTACAATGTAGCACTAGTAAATCATGTAACATTTTAGGAGACCGTGACAAGATAAAACAGGTAATTATTAATTTACTTTCAAATGCAGTCAAATTTACTCCAGTACATGGGGAAATTAATATTACTTTGAAAGCAACTGATGAAAAGGTAATATTAAAAATAAAAGATACAGGCATCGGAATTAATAAGGAAGACCTACCTTATATATTTGAGAGACTATATAGAGGAGATAAAAGTAGACATGAAATAGAAGGCACAGGAATAGGACTCACCATTGTAAAGAATATATTGACACTTCATAAGGCAACCATAGATGTGAAGAGTAAAGAGGAAAAGGGATGCGTTGTTACTGCGTATTTTAATAGATTTTTGTGATTTTCCACAAATTACATCTATAAGTAAAATTAAAGCAAATAAGGAGACCTCAAAAGGTAAAGTTAAGAGGCTAAAGGCATACCTTTTAACTACATAATCTCTTTATAATTTTGGAGTATACTAAATCTATAAATAAAACATAAAAGTGAAAATATACATTAAAAATAATTTTATTTAACAAACAAGGAGTTTAGTTATGAAGAGTGGTGATAAAATAGTTGGAATAGTAATTCTAATTATTGTGGTAATAGCTTTAAGCATAACTACAATATATAAAACTTCTATTAACGGTTTGAAAAATATTGCAGTTATTAAGAGCGATGGCAAGGTGCTTAAAACTATTGATTTAAATAAGGTAATAGAGCCACAAGAGTTTACTATAAAAACAGATAAAGGCAATTACAATGTTATATCAGTTAAACATAATGGTATTAGCGTAAAAGCTGCGGATTGTCCCAAGCAAGTTGATGTTAAAGTTGGATGGATTTCTTCTAAGCCTGGCCAGCTAATTGTATGTCTGTCTAATAAACTTATAATTAGTATTGAGGGAGAAGAAAGTAATGGCATTGATGGTAAGACCTCCTAAAATGGAAAAATGCAATTAAATGATAAATTAAATAGTGAAATAAGTTTCAATGAAATTATGAAATATTTTAAATATATATTTTTGAGTCTTTGAGTTTTTAGAACTTGAGGACTATTTTTTATACTTCTCATACGAGGATCATTTTTAAAATTACTTTCCATTAGAATCTTTTACACTATCAACCAAATGAAGGTTACATCATTTACAAATGCTTGCAAATTACCAGCATTGAAATTTAGTCCACCATACTTTGGATTTGTAACAATTAATTCCTTGAAACATGAGTAGAACTTGTAAGAATATTACTAATTTATAAAATAAAATAAATTATCTTCATAATTACTCCACAATTCAATAGTAGAATAAATATATAGAGAAATACACTAGATATGGTGAGGAGTGATATTAAATGAAAACTAAATTTATGGTTATAATAATAGCAGGAATTTTAACAGTTGGAGGCATTTCAGTTGCATATGCAACAGGTAGGAATAATTTAACTAACAATGATTTTAACAGACCGATTATGAGCTCACAAAATAGTAATAATAAATCTTCATATAATTATAGAAGTTATATGATGGGTGATGGTAATGCTATAGGAGTTCAATCAAATGTTAGCAATGAGGACATGATAAAAATAATGAAAGATAATGGTTTCAGTGATGAAGCAAAGGCAATGGGAAATAGAGATTTTAGTTCCATGAGTAATTTGATGAATAACATAAGTGATAAGGATTATAAAAAGATGATCGATATAATGAAAGAAAATGGATATAAATCTATGGTTAATATGATGAAATCCATAGGCAGAGAAAATATGACAGAAATTCATACGAGTATGATGGGAATCTAATATAACAAATTTTAAATAATTAAAACAAATTAATGGATAAATAAAATAAAAATTAAAGGAAGGATGATTTAATATGATGGGATATGGATATGGAAACAATATGATGGGAGGGTCATTTGGAATGATTATTCCTATAATAATAATTGTAATTGTTGCATTTTCAATATATAAACTACTGCAAAATAAAAATATTAAAGATATAGGAACTAGGGATAGTTCATTAGACATCTTAAATGAAAGATTTGCTCGTGGAGAAATAAATGAAGAAGAATATAATAGTAAAAAAAATGCATTATTAAATAATAAAACACTATAAATTAATTAAGCCTTTGACATAATAATTTGACAGCATAGTTATTTACAAAAATCTATTAACATTTTCTAATAAACAAATAAAATAGAAAGGAGTACCTTCCATGTAGCATATGGATAATCCTTTCTATTTTTGATGGTTCTTATTAGTAGAATAATCATAAAAATTTATTAAAATACACAGTAAATGCACCACACTTTCACTCTTTGAAATTAATAGTTCGTAGTAACAGGTTTTAATAAAAAATTACTTTTAAAATAAAAGACAAAAAAATTGTTAATCATCCTCTATTGTTATATTATAGGCACATTCAAATAAATAATAAGCCAAAGAGATTTGTAAATTAAATGAAGGGAGTGAAGAATAATGATTGAAAAGATTTTATTAACAGGAATAACGGGAAATGTAGGAAGTGCAGTTGTGGACTATTTAAAAAGTATAAATAGAGACTTTCTAGCTGGCGTAAGAAACATTAAAAAAAGCATTGAGCAAGATGATTCCATGGAATATGTTAACTTTGATTTTCAAGATATAGATACCTATGAAACTGCTCTAAATGGTGTTAAAAAGGTGTTTTTAGTTAGACCACCACAACTTACAGATGTTAATGGAATATTTAAACCTTTTATTCAAAAATGTAAAGAAGTTGGAGTTGAGCAAATAGTATTTTTATCTTTACTAGGAGCAGAGAAAAATCCTTTTCCACCACATCACAAAATTGAAAAGGTCATTCTAGAGTCTGAAATACCTTACACTTTTATAAGACCTAGTTTTTTTATGCAAAATTTATCTACAACACATGCAGAAGATATTAAGCTGAGAGATGACCTATTCATACCTTCAGGAAAAGCTAAGATTAGTTTTATAGATACAAGGGATATTGGTGAGATAATTGGAAGGACTCTTTCAGAAAAGGGCCATGAAAATAAGGCATATACTATTACAGGTTCAGAGGCTATTACTTACTTTCAAGTTGCAGAAAGTATGACAAGAATACTTGGACGAAAAATAACATATTCAAACCCACCTTTATTTAAATTTAGAAATGAAATGATTGTAAGAGGAATCAAAAGAGAATTTGCCACTGTAATGATGATATTATACCTTACAACAAAATTGGGCATGGCAAACCATGTTTCGAGCACTGCTGAAGTTTTATTAAAAAGAAAACCTAGAACAATAGATGTCTTTATAAAAGATCATATTGAAGTTTGGAGGTAAATATGAGTAAATTAATTGACTTTGTTGGAAGTCCAAGAAAAAATTAAAATGAATGATTCTAGATCTACATTTTTTATGCATATTACAAATGTAATGAATATAACTGAAATTAATGCTGTTCAATTATATAAGTATAAATAAGGTTCACTAGTAAAATACTAAACTAAAGTTAATTTTTATTGCTATATACGAAAGGGAGAGGTATGATGAGACCTTTTATACCATTACGAGTTTATTATGAAGAAATAGTAAAAAAATATGAACAAGGAAAAGAAATATTAGAGAGATATGATAAATTAAATATTCCACTTACCCCTATAGAAGCCCATCATAAAATTGAAGAATTAAGACATCTACCTAATAAGGAATATACTAAAATGAAAAAATACTTAATCTTAGGTACAAGAAAGACTATAAAACTAACACCCAATGATAAAAGTGCAGATTTTATTGTTCCATTTACCTCTAGCGGTTGTACTGCGACCTGTCTTTATTGTTATTTAGTTTGTCATTTTAACACTAACTCTTATCTTAGAATATATATGAATAGAGATGAAATAATGAACAAAGTAAAGAAGACGATTGTGAAAGTAGGGGAACATAAGGTTTATGAATTAGGTAGTAATTCTGATATGGTCCTTGAAAATACTATAACGGGAAATTTAAGATGGGCAATTGAGGAGTTTGGAAAGCTAGAAAATGCGACAGCCACCTTTTCAACAAAGTTTGATGCTGTGGACGATTTATTAACGGCGAATCACAATGGTCACACACAAATGCGAATTTCCATTAATCCACAAGAAATATAGAAAAAGTAGAGTTTGGCACTAGTAGTTTAAAAGAGAGAATTATTGCAGCAAATAAGATGTTTGAAGTTGGATATAAAATAGGATTAAATATCGCCCCTATAATTTTGGAAAATGGGTGGGAAATAATGTATGATAATATGTTTAAGGAAGTTAAGGAGAGTTTATCATTTAAGCTTAAAAATCAATTATTTATAGAGGTAATATTTATGACCTATGGTTTACCTAATTATATTATTAATACAGAAAGCATGCCAAAAGCAGTAAATTTGCTTGATAAGATTAAGATGAGGCCAAAGGGGCCAGGTAAATATACATATCGCAGTGAATATAGAAATCCAGCTGAGGATGTCATTAGAGAATTAATTCAAAAATATTTGCCTGAGGCTACTATAAGTTATATAGTTTAAAGCATATAGATTATTACAACATATTTGTCGCCATTAACATTAGAACTAGTTTATTTATAAGTCACATAATCTACAAATGAGAATTGGTTAATGAATCTATATCAATTATTGTTATTGAGCGAGCATCATATTCTATTAATCCGTCCTTTCTCATTTTATTTAATTCACGAGAAAGAGAGGGCCGTTGAATTCCAAATTTTTCAGCAAGTTCTTTTTTAGTGTATCCTAATTTAATGGTCCTGCTGTTTTGCGAGAAGCTTTCATATATTAAAAAATCAATTATACATTGTCTTATAGTTTTCATAGATAATGAGTTGATTTTATCTGTTAATATTGAAGTTTTATCTGATATTGAACCGAGAAAATTATTTAAAAAAGCCACATCAATTTGACAGAGCTTCAAAATTAAATCTTTCTTCATATGAAGGATGATAGCATCAGTTTTTGAAATAACTGTCATAGGATAAAAGTTCCTATGTGAAAAAAGCAAATTTCCACCTAAAACATCACCAACAGTAAAATCACTAATAGTTAGTACATTTCCTTTTGAATCAATGCCTTGAACTAATATAGTTCCCTTTAAAATTAGGTCAAACCTTGTGCACTTTTCGTTCTGAAAATATATTACAGAATTTTTTTTATAGTTTGTAATTTCGTATAGATCTTTGGTGAATAAATAATTCAGATCTTCAAAAGAAAGGTCTTTAAATAAATCAATGTTTTTAAGTAAAGGAACATAGGATATCATATATTAATTATCTCCTTTTTTATAAATTAGTAACCATGGTAACTGATTTATAACTTAGATTAAATTATAATACATGTAGAGATATTTTGAAAGGGGAAATTAAAATGATAGAAAAAAATTATAAATTCAACAAATCTATTGAAAAAAAGGTTGAAAAAACTATCGATGATGACAATTTACTTTTAATGCATATGACACTGACTAAAGGAACAGGTCTGGCGGAACACTTCTCTAATTCTAATGTATATATGGTTATAATAAAAGGTATATTGACTATACAACTAGGAGAACAAGAAGAAAAAGAATATCAACAGGGGAATATTGTGAATATACCCTATAATATTAAAATGAATATAAACAACTTTAATGAAGAAATTCTTGAATTTTTCGTAATTAAAGCGCCTAACCCTAAAAATTATGTAGGTAATTAAGATGGATATATTCACCATTGCACTTTGGATTATTGCTGGAACATGGTTTATTTGGTCAATAACTAAAGATAAAAAAAGAACATTAAATTCTATTAAGATGTCTAGTGGAATGATGAAAAATATGATAAGCCAGATAATTGGAATACTATTTTTAATTGGTTTGATATTAACTTTTATTCCTCCTGATATCATAAAACAATATATGGGCCAGTCTAATATTTTTATATCAACAATTGTTTCCGCTTTTGTAGGAAGTATAACTTTAATACCTGCTTTTGTTGCTTTTCCACTGGTAGGATCTCTTGTAAATGCTGGAGCAAACATAGTCCCAGTGGTTGCATTTTTAACAACACTTACTATGGTAGGAATAGTTACTTTTTCCCTTGAAAAAAAAGAGTTTGGTTTAAAGTTTACTATAGTAAGGAACTCTTTGAGCTTTATTTTTGCCATTATAATTGCATTATTGATGGGGGTGGTATTGTGAATGCCATTAGAGCAAAACTAAAAAATAATATGTTTTTAACCTTAGTAATTACAACTTATATATTACTAGGAATTCTAATGCCAAGTAAAGCTATTCAGTCTTTAAATAATAGCTTATATTACGTAAAGGAAATGCTTATAATAATGCCAGTTATATTGATACTAACCTCTCTTATCGAAGCCTGGGTTCCTAAAAAATCAATAGAAAGTGCTTTAGGTGAAGGTTCAGGGTTTAAAGGACCTATATTTTCTTTCTTACTCGGAAGTTTTTCAGCAGGACCCATATATGCTGCATTTCCTGTGTGCAAAATGCTCTTAAAAAAAGGCGCTAGTGTTACAAGCATTGTTATCATGCTTAGCACTTGGGCAGTAATTAAAATACCAATGCTGGCTAATGAAGCAAAATTTTTAGGACCTAAATTTATGGCTATAAGATGGGTTTTAACTACTATTTCAATTTTTATTATGGCTTATATTACTTCAAGGTTAGTTAAAAAAGAGGATATACCAATGGATGATATTTTGACTAATGAAGAAGATTTTGTGCTTAATGTAAATAATCAATATTGCATGAGTTGTGGATTATGTACAAAAATATCGCCAGAGACTTTTGCTATTGAAAATAAAAAGGCAAAGGTTATTATTAAAATTTCAAAATCAGAGGAAAATGAAAACATAAAGGCAGCAATAGGAAAATGCCCAGCTAAGGCTATTGGATATAAAAAATAATATAGCGAGATCTAAAATAAAACACAAAAACAAAGACATTACAAATTCTTGCGATGTCTCTGTTTTTGTGTCCGTTTAAATCAAATAAAAAATAGCACCAGCTTTGGCTAGTGCTAATAATTATCAATACTATTATTCAATTGTAATGGCGCTTACAGGACACTGCTCTTCAGCATCTTTAGCGCTTTCCATTAGCTTATCTTCAATTTCATTTTCCGATGCTTCTGCCAATCCATCATCCATCATCTCGAAGATTTCCGGGCATACAGAAGCACACAATCCACATCCTATACATGTATCCTTATCAACAAAACCTTTCATAAAAATATTCCTCCTTATAATATAATTAGATTTTTTCTATAATATTCCTTCCAAAATCCCTGCATCTGTTTAATCCATCTTCATCTGGGTTCCACAATTCTCTTATTCCTTCATTTATTACCTCAAAACCAGCTTTATTTAAATCTTCAGTAATTATCTTTGTAGACCCACCCCCCCATCCATAAGTACAAAGGCTGCTGCACTTTTCACTTTAAATTCAAGTCCTTTAATCATTTCTAGTATTGCCGCTGTTGAAGATAATATACCTTTATTTATTGTTGATGAACCAATAAGCACAATCTTTGATTTAAAAACTTCTGTAATAATATCATTTTTATCACTTTTAGATGAATTAAAAATTTTTATTTTAATACCACTATTTGAACTTTTTACACCTTCTGATATGGCTTCAGCCATTCTTCTAGTGGAATTCCACATAGTATCATAAATTATTGTGATGTAATTTTCCTGGTAATTTTTGCCCATCCCATATATTTATTTACTATTTGCAATGGATTATCTCTCCATATTATTCCATGACTAGGAAGAGTATTCCTCACCATGGAATGATCGAAGCTCCCAATCAATTTTTTCAACCCAGGTAACAGTATCACTTATTTTAAAACTCATCTAATACCCTCCATTTAACTACTTTTTGATTTCACTAATAAATCATTTATTTTTGTATTCAATAAATCCACGTCTGAAAATACAATCTTCTTTTCTATTGCAGCCTTTATTAAGGTAGAATACTTATTATCTCCGATTACAATGGCACCTATTATTTTATTATCTCTAATAAATAACCTCTTATAATGCAACCCATTGGAGTCTTCTTCCATTATTGTTTTATCACATTGGTTCTCATCTACCTCACCCATGGAGAAAAGTGCTATATCGAAAGCATTTAATATGGTAACTGGTACAACCTCTTTGTAAACCATCTCTTTACCTACCATATTATATCCAGCTGTTTTTCCTTGTTCAATAGCAATGTTCCAAAGTCCAACTATTCTTCCATTTAACTCTGCTACATCCCCTGCGGCGTAAACATTTTTTATATTAGTTTCCATTTTCTCATTAACTAAAATTCCATTATTAGTTTTTACTTTTGTACCCACTAATAATTCCTTATTAGCTCTTATTCCCACAGAAAAAATAACCATGTCACTTTCAATAATTTGTCCAGCAACTGTTTCTACACCTTTTACCTTAGTATCTCCAAGAATTTTTACTATGTGTGTATTTAAAAGCACTTTAGTTTTAAAATCTTCAATTGCAGTTTTAAGAATTTCAGATGACCTTTTATCTAACTGGCGAGGCATTAATCTTTCTTGAAACTCGGCTATGATAGCATTTTTACCATATTTATTAAGACTCCATGCTGTTTCTATTCCTTGTACTCCACCGCCTACATTTAATATAGTTGTTTTATCATTGATATTATTTTGTATATCTCGAGTATTATCTAATTTTCTTATGGTATAAACATTTTCTTTATCAATACCATCAATAGGTGGAATAAAATTTTTTGAACCATTAGCGAGTAATAACTTATTATAACCAAATCTATTACCATTTTGCAAGATAATTTCACTCTTAATGATATCAACTCCAATAACTTCACTTCCAAGACACAATTTAACATTATTAAATTCGTACCAATCTTTTTTCTGAAGCATTATTTTTTCTTCATCAAGAATATTGAAGAGGCCTTTTGTCAACTTTATCCTATAGTAAGGATAATATTTTTCACTTTGAAATATGAATATATTTATATCGCTATCAGTTTCTCTAATTGTCTTAACTGCACTTATAGCAGCAATGCCACCACCTATTATAACTATGTTATCACTCATTTTAATTGCCTCCATTATAATTGTCTAGCTTCACTCTGCTTATTTTTTAACTTTAGTTTTAATTGCAAAGTCAATAATTATTTGATTCTTTAAATAACATTATATCCATATAGTTTGGTTTTTAATGTGATTTAAATCAAATAGACATACATAAAATAAATTATACTATAATAAATAAGGTTAACGGGTTAAAACCTTTATATGATTATAAATGTGTAATATTAATCCAAGGGTATTTAAGATTACAAAAAGGTTAATAAAATATTGAAAGTTATCTATTATAATGGTAAAGTATAGTAATGTAACTAATTTACATATAATTGATTGAATCATCAATTAACTACTCAACGTAGAGCTTAGATACTGAAATATTTTAAAAAATAGGAGGGTTACATATGCAAGGAAAAATGTTTTGTTTTCAATGTGAACAAACTGCTGGTGGAAAAGGATGTACCAATATAGGAGTCTGTGGAAAAACACCAGAAATTGCAGCACTTCAGGATTTGCTCATATATCAGTTAAAAGGAATAAGTTGTTATGCTACTAAACTTTTATCTAAAGGTGAAAAACTTGATAAGTCATGGGTTTCATTTATTGAAAATTCATTGTTTATGACGTTAACTAATGTTAATTTTGATCCAAAGTCTCATATGGATATGCTTAAAAAATCTCAAGTAATAAAAGAAGATGCAAGGAAAAAAGCTTTAGGAGAAGAAGTAAATGCAAAAGAGGCTTTATATAATCTAAGTGATACTAAAGAGCAGATACTTGAAGATGCTAAAAAAGCAGGTGTCATGTATGATGATGATTTAGATGCTGATATACGCTCAGTTCGAGAAACTATAAAATATGGGTTAAAAGGAATTGCTGCTTACGCGCATCAAGCTAGATTTATTAATTATAATAGTGATGAAGTAGATGATTTTTATTTTATAGCTTTAGCAGTAATGACGGATGACAGTTTAAACCTTAAAGGCCTTATCAAGTACTTAATTAAGACTGGAGATATGAGTGTTAAGATTATGGAGGTATTAGATAAAGCTAATAATGAGAAATACAACTCACCTACACCTACAAAAGTTAATGTAAACATTAAAAAAGGACCATTTATTATAATTTCTGGTCATGAATTAAGAGATCTTGAAATGTTACTCCAGCAAACAGAAGGCAAGGGAATAAATATTTACACACATGGTGAGATGTTACCTTCACATGGATATCCTAAACTAAATAAGTTCAAACATTTAGTAGGTAACTTTGGAGGAGCATGGCAAAATCAACAAAAGGAATTTGATGGCATACCTGGTTGTATTTTAATGACAACAAACTGCTTAATGAAACCAAGAGATTCTTATAAAGATAGGATATTCTCAACAAGTGTTGTTGGGTGGGATGGAGTAAAACATATAGCTGCTGATGAGAATGGTCATAAAGACTTCTCTGAAATGATAAACAAGGCGCTAGAACTTGGTGGATTTGAAAAAGATGAAGAAGTTAAAGAAATTCTAGTTGGATTTGGGCATAAAGCAACTTTGGCTCATGCTGAAACAATAGTTAATGCAGTTAAAGACGGTAAAATTAGACACTTCTTCTTAATTGGAGGATGTGATGGTGCGAAAGCAGGAAGAAATTACTACACTGAATTTGCAAAGCAAGTTCCAAGCGATTGTATTATTCTTACCTTAGCTTGTGGAAAATATCGTTTTAATAAGTTAGAATTTGGAGAAGTAGCAGGACTTCCAAGATTACTAGATATAGGTCAATGTAACGATGCATATTCGGCTGTTAAAATAGCTTTAGCACTTGCTGATGCATTTAAATGTGGTATTAATGATCTACCACTTGCAATAGTTTTAACTTGGTACGAACAAAAGGCTGTTGCTGACTTATTGGCATTATTGTCACTTGGCGTAAAGGGAATTTACCTTGGCCCAACACTACCAGCTTTCTTAAGCCCAAATGTATTACAATTCTTAGTTGACACTTTTGACATTAAACCAATAAGTACACCAGAAGAGGATTTAAAACAAATACTCGGATAATATAAATAGTTTAAGAGCAGATATTAAAACTAACCAATAAAAAAGTATATTAAAAGTCAAGAAAATCTAATCATTACATGGTTGCTTTTCTTGGCTTTCTTTTATTTAAAGCATTGTTTATTGAATTGAATACTTGTATTATGTATGACTTAAGAGAAGAAGTATAAATAAGAATTTAGTAGTGATCTCCATCGCTGCCATATGGTAGGGCTTATTCATAATGCAGATAGTGCTATGTATTCTATTAAGAAAAAAGGGTGGCAATGATTTTAATTTCTGTAATACAATGAATTATTGAATTGTGATTTGAATCACATCTATAACATTTAAAATTAAGTACAATCAGTGTATAGTAAATGATTAAGAAAAAATGACTTTGACAAAGAAAATTTTGATGCGAAAGGTTTTGTGGATAAAGGTGCTTGCATTAAATGTGGTTTATGTGAAGGAATTTGTCCAAAGATATTTAATATGAGTGAAGATGAAAAAGCAAGTGCATTAGAAAGCGGAAGTTTGGGAATATTACTTGGGAGTACAAATTACGCAAAAGAACGGTGATCAGTTGGAGTCGTAATTGTTGAGAAAATAAAAATAATAAAAATAATAATAATAAAAGGAGAAAATATTATGAGAATAGAAAAAATATCAGATAAAATAATTTACAATGATGAAAAATTTACTAAAAAGGTTATCTTTAAAGAAGATAGAGTTTTAAATTTTGTACTGAATTTTAAACCAGGCCAAGGGGTTCCAGCTCATAATCATGAACAAAGCGATCTTATTATTCATGTGCTTGTAGGTCAAGGTGAAATGGGAGTAGATGGAATAAAACATAAGATTATTCATGGGGACATTATACACTGCAAGGGAACTGAAGTTTTTAGCTTAACTAATAATAGTGATAAAGATATGTCATGTTATGTTATACTTGCTCCAAATCCATCCCCAATGTATTCAAAGGAAGTATAATTTATAATTTCCAAGTGATTAATTAGATTACACCTGAAACAATAACATTGTTTCAGGTGTTTATGTCTAAGGATAATATGGGTAAGAGAGGCAAGCTTTACATCATTTACCTCTCAACCACATTTTGGAGATATTTTCTATTTTTTAGACACCCAAGTATTATTTTTTATGTAAAATCTCCATAAAAAATCCTTTGCCTCTTCTGCATAATCAATACCAATTCTCTTAGTTTCTATAATTCCAACTATTTCTTTTTCTGAAGAGTCTTCAATATATAGTGTACTTGTGCATAAATCTTGGTTATTGTTTTCTTTATTTATATTCATGGCTATGCATAGCTTAGAGGGTCCTGAGGTTAAGTTTTTAATTTGAGCTTTTGTAAGTTCATTATAAGTTTTCTTGAACCTGAAATTTGACATTAACTCTAACCCATCAATTGGCTCAATAGCTCTAATTAAGACCCCTTCTGGAAACCCTTCTTCTTTTGTTATTACATTAAAACAATGATACATCCCATAAATAAAATATACGTATGCAATTCCTGGCCTACCATATAGTGTAGTAAGTCTAGGTGTTATTTTACCACCGTAAGCATGACAAGCCTTATCTATTGATCCAATGTATGCTTCCGTTTCTACTATTTTACCTCTTAGCTTTACTCCATTAACTTCATGTACAAGTATTTTACCTAAAAGTTCCTTGGCAACCTGCAGTGTTTCTCTGGCATAAAAATTCCTAGTAAGTTTCTGAGGATTTGGTGTTAACCACATGGCAAGTGGCATATTTTTACTTTTAACCATATCTACATCACTCCAAATTAAATTTTTATTTAAATTAAACTAATTCTTCTATAGCACATTGATATTACTAAATTAGAGTAAACCTGTGGTATAACCTTTACATATGTTCTTTTATTGTAGCATAAAAACTCAAAGACTTATTGTTAAAAAATAAGGATGACTTAATACTCATATTAATTGCTACTGTTATATTTAAAGTAGGAAAATATTCTTTCAGAAGATATTAACTACAAAGCACTAATATACTCATTTATCTTTTGGTATCTTTTGCAACTTAAACTTGTATAATAAATTATAAGGTTTGGAAAGATATAAATAGATTATCGGAGTATTAATATTGCAATATTATTTATCTAAACAATAGTAGGGACTTCTAAAAAGGAGGAATGTTTAATGCAGGTTAATAAAATTATTGATTTTTTAGAAACAGGTACCATAAGTGTTACTTTTTCATCTAAAGGGTTAAAGTATTTATCTTTGAAAAATAATAATGGTAACGAGCTTATAGATTTAAAAAGATTTAGTGAGGGGAAAGAACAAAATCCCATGATACGTTTGCTAGTTAAGGAAACCTTGAATTTTTTAGAGACAGGAACTCATAATATGATGTTGGACTTAACAGAGTTTACACCTTTTCAGCAAACTGTTTTTGATGCTGTCTCTAAAATTGGTGCAGGGAATATTTGCACGTATAAGGGACTAGCTGAGGCACTAGGAAAACCAGGTGCAGCACAAGCTGTTGGTAGTGCAGTTGCAAAAAATCCAGTTTCTTATTTTATTCCAACTCATAGGGTGTTACCACAAAAGGGTATTGGAATATGTAGAAGTGGGGCTGGTTTTTTAAGGGAAAAGCTTTTGATACTTGAAGGGCATGATATTGAGAGGCTTAGGGGTAATTATGTATGCAAAAGAAAAAGATGCTGTATGGAGTGATCAAAAAATAATCACTCTATCAGCTTAAGATCATAATTTTAAAATTAATTTTTTTAAATAGTAATTACTATTTAATTCTATTTTTTTTCGATTCTATGAATAAAAATGGAGTCTTCTTTTTTTACCATATGAGTAAATTGCGGGTTAATTGTTTCTACGAAAGTTTTAAACCATGAAAATCTAAGAGAATATAAGGTATCCACATTTGCTCCTGCAATCTCCCAATATGCTTTATGTAAGCATTTAATATTCTGCCACTCTAATACATCAACGTCTTTTATAGTTATCTTATTTACATTATCACAAGGCATACCTTCAAGTATATATACATTAAGTGCCTGGTAGATATCAGGAGCTGTGGCAGTTTCATAAATATTTTTCGATTGCTTAGCTAACTTGGTAGCTTGATTGGCAAATACATTAAAGGCAATTTTTTCTGCTTTTTCACCGAATTCACTAATTAAATTCCCTAAGAGTTCCGCCTGACGGGTTTCTGCTGCTGCTATTTTACTTTGTAGCCATCCATGTATGTTATCTGAGTCAATCAAGTCTTCAAGAGGGGCATCCTCTAGGGGATTACCATATTTTTCATTAATATCATTTACAATTACAGTTACTTTTTCTCCGTTAACTTCCTTAAATGAATTTATTAAATTTATTTCTAAATCCTCTGTTACCTTTATTTTATTGAATAATGAAGTGTGAATTGGTGCTAAAAATCTGCTCATTATAAATTCCTCCTTGTATAAATATTAATTTACCATAAAGCATTGTATATCAATTAATCCGTAACATACTTTTTCTCAAGCATTTCTAAAACATCGATATATTTCTTTTGCACCAGATTTTCAGTTGCTATGGATTCGAGTTTCTCACAATTTTCATTTACGTCCACCATGTCAGCCTCACTTAATGCTCTTCTAGCAAAGGCATATATTAATTTATTTTCTTTATCAATATGTCTTGTTAATAAATCACTGTAACAGATAGAATTTGCAATTATATCAACTTGTGAATCTAAGTCACCATTCTTAACTCGTAGTAGAGCTTCCTCTAAAAGTTTAATATGTTGTCTTCCTAAATCATGTTCTATATACATTCCAGATAGAGGTCCCTTTACCATCTTTTGACCTAATTGAGTTTCCATCTTTTTAAATAGGACAACCTCTTCCTTATTGTGATGATGTTTATCGGCGTAATTTCTCACAAATAAAATCATCTTTTCAAAGGATACAAAATCAACAGTATTAGTATTCAATATTTCTATGCTTAATTTTCTAAATACTTTTAATCCTCGTGATATATATTTATGCTCATCTATCATTAAATCTATTGCATCCATAATTAAACCTCCTTATTTTTTAATAAATTTAGTTTTAAAGTATAATTTATATTATCAACTTCTTTAATAATATAATACTAGTTTTTATTCTATTATACGGTAACTTACGTTACAAGTTTTTAAATAAGATTAGTATCTCCCAAATTAGTGCTTTGTTTATTATTTCCCTAATTTAGAAAAAAAAATCAACCCCAAGGCTAATATAATAGCTTTTAGGTTGATTGAAAATTATTATTCTACATATGATCTTAATTTATCCATTTTTTTTATAATCAGTACTTTGTTGCCCTTAAGACTAATAATACCTAAGTCCTCAAATATACTTAACTTCCTGCTTATGGTTTCTCTTGTGACTCCAACATAGCTTGCCATCTCTTCTCTATTAATAGGTAAGTTAATTTGTAAGCCTTGGCTTGTAGATGTTCCATATTCCTCTCCAAATTCTAAAAGCATAAATGCAATTCGTATTTCTGCATCATTAGTAGCAAGATTTTGGGCAAGATTTTCAGTCTGAGATAGACGTTTTGAAATGACTTGTAATAGCTTTAATGATATTTTTGGATTACTCATGATAATTTTATCCATATCTTGCTTAGTTAATGTACATATTTTAACCTTTGAGATAGCATAAGCGTCAAAATTACATAATTCATCACTACTAAAGAGACTTAATTCTCCAAAGAAATCACCACCAGTGAAGATATGAACTATTTGCTCCTTACCCTCTTTTGTTAATTTAGATATTTTAACTTGACCTTCATTAATAATGAATAGAGTATCTGACTTTTCACCTTGACTGCATAATACATCACCTTTGTTATAGACTTTATTTCCTGTCATATTAATTATTTTTATAAGCTCATCATCAGAAAGAAATGAAAATATTGGTACTTTCTTAGCACATAGCTTATGATTGCATTTTTCACAATTACACTTTTCCATATATATATCACCTACCATTTAATATCATAACATTTTTAATTTATTGTGGTCAAATAATATATAATTCTTTAATATTTACGTTTTGTGATTTGAATCATATTTTAAAAATCAAAATAATTATACAATAGGGTCATAGGAAAGCAAAAGTATGTGAGAATTATTTAAAATATATAACAAATAAAAATACTAAATAAATTAATTTAGGAGGAATACATTATGAGTAAAAACATTATGCTAAGCGAGGATATATATTGGGTTGGTAAGGTTGATGATAGAGATGTACCCTTTCATAGATTAACATTAACTAAAGGTACAACTTATAATAGTTATTTATTAATGACTGAAAAACCAACGGTTATAGATACTGTTGATATGAGTTTTGGACGAGAATATGTGGAAAATTTAAAAAAAATTATAGATCTTGAAAAAATCAAATACATTATAATTAATCATACTGAGCCTGATCATTCTGGCTGCCTTGGAAGCTTGGCAGCAAAAGCTAAAAATGCAGTAATTGTGTGCACGCATTTGGCGATAGATCAGCTTAAAGAAATGTACAAACTTCATAATAGAGAATTTTTAGTGGTAGGTGACGGGGATACTTTAGATATAGGAGGTAAAACACTGAAATTCATAGAAACACCTTATCTTCATACAGCAGAGACTATGATAACTTATTGCATAGAGGATAAAATTTTATTTTCTTGTGACATTTTTAGTACTCATGTAGCCAACTATGAGTATTTTAATGATATTGCAAAAGAGGACATAAAGGCTGATTATATTGGGTACTATAAATTGATAATG
Organism: Clostridium sp.; assembly: GCF_050717535.1. GTDB lineage: Bacteria > Bacillota > Clostridia > Clostridiales > Clostridiaceae > Clostridium_AD. Next base: position 44,966 of record NZ_JBOITM010000081.1, on the reverse strand, counting down.
CACCCTCATAGAAGATATGTTCAAATTATGATTGAAAAAATTAGAGACTTAGATATAAAGGTGATAGCACCATCCCATGGATATATACTTAGAGAAAATGTACAAAGCTTTATAGATATTTATGATAATATGAGTAAAAACACAGAGATAAATAAAAAAACATTAATTTTATACTCCACTATGACAGGTAGAACAAAAAAGATAGCTACGTTTATTAAAGAAAAATTTGAAGAACTAAATATAGTTTCAGAGATTATAGATGTAAATAAGGTAGTAAAAGAAGAAGTAATGAAAGCTATTAATGATGCGGATGCTATTTTATTTGGTAGCTCCACAAAGTATGCTGATATGATTGGAAACATGGAAGATATATTAAAAGAACTACATGAACTAAACCTAGAAAATAAAATAGGAGCTGCTTTTGGTTCTTATGGTTGGAGTGGAGAAGCTATAGAGGTGGTTCAAGATTATTTGAAGAAAAGTAATATTAAAGTCTTGAGTACTTCTGATGTAATTAAATCTACTGGTATGATCGATATAGAATTCCCACTAAGGATTAGATTCTCACCAAACGAGGACAACCTAAAGAGCATTGAAAGAGCAGTTAATTATATGGCTGATTTATTACTAGCTACAGTTTAAAAAGGAGGAGGAATTAATTATGGTAAGAATTATAAATGAAAACCAAAGCCTAGGAGAGATAGTTTCAATTTTCCCAGGTGCTGCAGAGATATTTAACAAATATAAAATAGATTATTGCTGTGGTGGCCATGATACCTTAGCAGGAGCATTGGACGAGATGGCCATAGATTATGATACAATTGTTTCGGAACTTAATAGCGAGTACGAGAAATTTATAAAATCAAACTCAGAATATAAAGACTGGAGAAAAGAAAAACCTTCTACCTTAATAAAGCACATAGTGCAAACTCACCATGAATTTACAAAAAAACAACTTAGAGAAATAGATATTCTATTATTTAAAGTACTAAAGGTACATTTCCAGCATCATAGTGAAGAACTTTTAAAGGTACACAAACTTTTTGGAACCTTGAAAATAGAACTTGAGGAGCATCTTATTAAAGAGGAAGAGTATTTGTTCCCACTTATTGAAAAATTTGAAATAACGAAGGACGATAGTGTCTTATCAGAAATACATCATGTTATAAAGGATACAGAGAGTGAGCATGACGCAGCTGGAAATATAATTAAAGAATTAGAGAAGATAACTAGAGATTTTAATGCTCCAAAGGATGCATGTACTTCTTTTATACTAGCATATACAAAAATACATGACTTAGAAAAAGATTTATTTATTCATATTTATCTAGAAAACAGTGTGTTATTTCCTATGCTTCAACAGAAAAAGGTGTGCTCTATCAAATAATCATTAAAAATTTCCTTGCAGTTATCCCTCCTATGTATAGTATAATTATACCAAGAATGTGTAGAATAGAATATAGAAGTTTTAAAAATTAGGAGGGTTAAATATGCAAGGAAAAATGTTTTGTTTTCAATGTGAGCAGACTGCCGGTGGAAAAGGTTGTACCAACGTAGGAGTCTGTGGAAAAACACCAGAAATTGCAGCACTTCAGGATTTGCTCATATATCAGTTAAAAGGAATAAGTTGTTATGCTACCAAACTTTTAGACAAAGGCGAAAAAATTGATAAGTCATGGGTTTCATTTATTGAAAATTCATTGTTTATGACATTAACTAATGTTAATTTTGATCCAAAGTCTCATATAGATATGCTTAAAAAATCTCAAGTAATAAAAGAAGATGCAAGGAAGAAAGCATTAGGAGAAGAAGTAAATGCACAAGAGGCTTTATATAATCTAAGTGATACTAAAGAGCAGATGCTTGAAGATGCTAAGAAGGCAGGTGTTATGTATGATGAGGATTTAGATGCTGATATCCGCTCAGTTCGCGAAACTATAAAATATGGATTAAAAGGAATTGCAGCATATGCACATCAAGCTAGGTTTATTAAATATAACAGCGATGAAGTAGATGATTTTTATTTTATAGTTTTAGCAGTAATGACTGATGATAGTTTAAACCTTCAAGATCTTATAAAGTACTTAATTAAAACTGGAGATATGAGCGTTAAAGTTATGGAGGTATTAGATAGAGCTAATAATGAAAAATACAATTCTCCAACACCTACAAAGGTTAATGTAAACATTAAAAAAGGACCATTCATTGTGATTTCTGGTCATGATTTAAGGGATCTTGAAATGCTACTCCAGCAAACAGAGGGCAAGGGAATAAATATATATACCCATGGTGAAATGTTACCTTCCCATGGATATCCAAAGCTTAATAAATACAAACATTTAGTGGGCAATTTTGGAGGAGCATGGCAAGATCAACAAAAGGAATTTGATGGTATACCTGGTTGTATTCTAATGACAACGAATTGTTTAATGAAACCAAGAGATTCTTATAAGGATAGGATTTTTTCAACAAGTGTTGTTGGCTGGGATGGAGTAAAACATATAGCTGCTGACGAGAAGGGTCATAAGGACTTCTCTGAAATCATAAACAAAGCACTAGAACTTGGTGGATTCGAAAAGGATGAAGAAGTTAAAGAAATTCTAGTTGGATTTGGACATAAAGCAACTTTGGCTCATGCAGAAACAATAGTGAATGCAGTTAAAGACGGTAAAATTAAGCACTTCTTCCTAATTGGAGGATGTGATGGTGCAAGAACAGGAAGAAATTACTACACTGAATTTGCAAAGCAAGTTCCAAGTGATTGCATTATTCTTACCTTGGCTTGTGGAAAATATCGTTTTAATAAATTGGAATTTGGCGAAGTAGCAGGACTTCCAAGATTACTAGATATAGGTCAATGTAATGATGCATATTCGGCTGTTAAAATAGCCTCAGCACTTGCTGATGCATTTAAATGTGGTATTAATGATCTACCACTTGCAATAATTTTAACTTGGTACGAACAAAAGGCTGTTGCGGATTTATTGGCATTACTTTCACTTGGAGTAAAAGGAATTTACCTTGGACCAACACTACCAGCTTTCTTAAGCGCAAATGTATTACAATTCTTAGTTGATACTTTTGATCTTAAACCAATAAGCACACCAGAAGCAGATTTAAAGCAAATATTAGGATAAAGAATATCGATTTTAAAGTCAAGGATTTTTAATCATAAAATGATTAGATTTTCTTGACTTTATTGCAGTAGGGCTGTAGTGTCCTTTGTTAATGAAGTTTAAATACAGTAACACATGTTACCGTATTATTACGTGAAAATAGTTATAATATAACTATATATTATTTATACATATTCAATACTATATCTGCATCAATTAAACACTAAATAACATAGTCTATAGTTTGATAATAAAATTTAAGTATCTTAATGGATAGAGAAAAATTGGGGGGAAAATAAATAAATGCGGTTATTTAAAAATAAAAAATTTGGAGATCTAGAAAATATTCATAATAAGCATAGCGAAGAAAAAGAACAGAAGGAAGTTAGATTTAATAATGAAACTAATGGTTTTATTCAAGATATTAGCAAGTTATTAAGGGATACTGTAAAGCAACACAATATTGTAGATAGTGAACATGATGTATTAGGAGGACTTGCTAATAAAATAAGGATACATATGGATCAAATTTCAAACTTAACTAAAAATACTAATGGGTTAACGGATAGTTTGTATTCAGAAGGGAATAAACTTATAGGGATTACGGAGGATACAGTTAAGAAATCCTATGCAGGCAGGGATGCTATTGACGAAATGGTAGACGTAATAAAGTCTTTAGAAAATGAGAATAGGAATAATACTGAAAGTATAAATGAATTGGCAAGAAAATTTAGTAAGGTTCATGAAGTTGTTCAGTTAATAACCAGCATTGCAAGCCAAACAAACCTATTAGCTTTAAATGCAGCAATTGAGGCAGCAAGAGCAGGAGAACAGGGAAAAGGTTTTACAGTGGTGGCAGGTGAGATTAGAAAGCTAGCTGAAATGACTAAACAAAGCACTAAAGACATTTCAAATTTAATAGGGAGCATAGAAGATGGGACCAAGGTAGTCTTAAATAATTCCAGTAGGTCAAATGAGGTTATTGTCAGTGGGGTTAGGGCTTCAAGTAATGCAGCAGAAAAAATAGAGGGGAGTCTATCATCTGTAGCGAGAGTGGAACAAGAGGTTAAGGTAGTAATGGAGATTTTGACTGAGCAAAAGTGCCATATTGAAAACATGAATAAAGAAATAGTAGACGTTGACGGAATATTAAAAGTAACATCTGAAAGTATAATAGGCCACATAGAAAAGGCAAGTATTGTGGATAGACAAATGGAAGAAACTGAAAGACAACTAAATGCATATAGTAAGAAATTAATGGACACTGCCAAAGATGCAGAGCAGGAGTGCCCAGTTAGTGCAATAACTATAGAGTAATAATTATTAACACCAATAATAAAATATGAAGGAGAAAATATAATGAATATTATTAGAATGAATGAAATTGAAGGTAAGAAAAACATGAGAGGTGTTGTAGTTAAACAACTTATAAGCCATGATAACACAAGAGTTATGAATTTGAATTTACAACCTGGAGATGAGGTCCCTCAGCATAAGGTTCCTGTCGATGTATTTTTTTATGTTGTCTCTGGAAAAGGAACAATTCAAATTGGAGAAGAAAAAGCTGTTGTGAACGCAAATGATATTATTGTTTGTGCGCCTAATACAAACATGGCACTATGGGCAGATCAAGGTGAAACATTTAGTGTTTTGAATGTTAAAACACCAAATATAAAATAATCAATCATATTCACAGTATTTGTATTCACAATTGTAAAAAAAGTAAAACACTATGTATTGATACTGAAACTAATACATGGTGTTTTTTTTCTTATAAAAAGTAATCGTTTAGGAAATAAGTGATGTGAATCACATGTTTCTTTTCTTAATGATAATGTAAAATTATTGCAAAATCAAAACAATCATGCAATTAAAAGTGCATGATTGCTTAGCATATTCAAATATAGCTATTTTTTAACAATATGAGTTATCCTCATATTTTCGGTACAATATAATTCCCATCAAGCTAAATATATTTAAAATAGAGTAGGTTAAATATTGGGTTGTCTTAGCTTGACGGCTATGGGGCCCGACCCCTAGTAAATGTCGACTATCTTCCCATCAACGCCTAAGAGTAATGTTTTAAAATCATCAACATTAACATTAGTTAAAAAACTTCCAATATTGCCATCATAATTATTAAGTTTAGCTTTATTGAAATACTTACTAAAAGTATAGTTTACACTATTAATTGTTACTCCTGTTGGATTAAGCATATCTGGTGTAAATGCTTTAATTGTTCCAAGCACAGTCTTATCATTCACATAAACAAATGTGTTTTTATTCCAAATATCAGATACAAAATACACTACATCATAAGCATTTAATTGTGATTCCTGTATATTTGCACCTCTATAAATGTAAGTATATCTGGTAGTCTTAAGCTGCTCTAGAAGTTTGGCATTATCATTTTTATAGATTTGTGGTGCACCAAAATTAGCATCTACAATAACTGCATAATCATAGCCTGAATTATCACTCTTCTTTGTTAGAATAATTGAAGAATATGCCCTAATAGATTTAACTGCAACTTCATAATCTACATATTCCCCATGATAGTAATATAGTGAAGCTTTTGGTAGCATCATTGTTTGGGCCACATCATTGTCATCCATGTAAGCTATTACTGAACTTGATATGCCTGTTACCGCATAATTTTCTGTAGAATTTTCTTTTACACTTACTTTAGTAATATTGGCTCCATCAATATAAAGTTTATATTTCACTCCAAGCTCAATGTCCCCAGCATCACTATTAACTGCATATTTTGTTAAACTTTTAAGTCCTTGACCTTCAAGATAAACTTCATTATCTAAAAGATTATCTGAAGTTTTTGAATTTCCAACCACTGTAACTTCTTTTAATATACCTGTAATGTCAGTATTCAAATATTCGTCTTCAAAATATTTATTAGAAAAATACTCAGTTTGAGATCCATTAATTAATGTACTAAAAAGCCTGTCAAACATAACTGCTGCTACTTTATAAGTTAACTTATCGCTTTTATTCGTAGATATATCAGTAGTTAATCCTAATTTATAAGCCTGCTGAATATAATTATTAGGCCACGATAATTTTGATAAATCTGCGTCTGTATCTGTATATCCAAGCATCCTCACCATGATTGTGTCTATCTCTGCCATTGTAACGCACTGTTCAGGATGAAAGTGGCCATCTGGTGTTCCAAACATTAACCCTACACCTACCACACCGTTAACATATCCACTTAGCTTACTATTAGAAGTCACATCTGGAAAAATAGTTGTGCCACTTAAGCTTGAAGAAGTAGATGTTAATCCATCTGCTACTGCTATGGCTTTTACTAATTGACCTCTAGTTACCAATCCTTCCTCACCGCTGGTTGGCATATCTATAACCTTTAGTTGTTGCATTTTCTCAATTGAACCTGAGTAGCTTAATGGGATTGAGATTGCAAAAGCTAAAGGGGAACTTACAGTAGATATTATCATTACACTTGTTAACATTAAACTTGTTAACATTAAACTTAACCCTGCTTTTTTAAATTTCATTTTTATACCATCCTTTTCACTGAATTATTTACTGGCTCTCCATATTTACACAGTGTACTGAACCCATTTATTCAGGTAGAATTAATATGTCACCTTCTTTTACTCCACCTTTAATTTCTGTAACACTTTCATTACTTGTCCCAACCCGGATCTCCCTTTGTATTCCTTTCGTTTTATCGTCTTTAATGGTTACTAATTGCTTCTTTCCTGATTTCGTTATTACACCTGTCGGAACATATAGTGCATTTGTTATACTTTTGGACTCTATCTTAGCTGAAACATTCATTCCACTCTTAAGCATACTCTGTCTTTCTTTGACTTTAATGGTTACAGCAAAATTTGTTACTCCATTTTTAGAAATCCCATCAAGAGCAACTTTTATAACTTCACCTTCTATAGGTCTCGTTGCTGTTTCTGAAAGCGCATCTAAAGTAAGTTGCGTCTTTTGCCCCACAGCAACTTTGGCTATTTCAATCTCATCTATATCTATGTCAACTAATACTACATCTGTTTTTTCAATAGAAGTTATTGCTTGTCCTGGGGTTACACTATCTCCAATTTTTATGGTCTGCTTAGCTATAATACCATCTATAGGTGCATATATTTTGTAGTCGAAAAGCATATTTTCTGATGATGATATTTTTATTTGTGAAGAAGCAACCTTAGCATTCCCTATTGATTGATTTATTGCAACATCATCATTATGCATTTTAATAACTTCTTGACTTTTAGCCACTTGCTGATTTTTCTTAATAAATATACTACTTACTGTTCCACCGGTTTCACTTATAACGGTTGTCTTACTTACATATTCTAAGGTTACTGAATTTGTGCTTGCTACAGTCCCTTTTGATGTTTCAAAGGATGCTTCACCAATCATACCTTCTGAAATAGCACCAGGGTTATTTATTTGTATTTCCACTGTATATAATTGCCCTCCTGCCTTTGTAGATGTAGTTTTATTGCTAATGTACGTAACAGTCCCCTTAACTGATTTCATAATAGAAGATATGCTTACATTAACTGATTGATTTATTGATATCTTTTTTATATCCACAGCATTAAAGTCAACTGAAAGCTTAAGTTTTGAGGTATCTGCAATAGTGAATAATGCTGCACCTTTTGTAATTACATCATCTTTCTTTACAAGAATATTGCTAATTTGTCCTGAAAAAGGTGTCACAATAGAAAGCTTTCCAGCTTGGATTTCATTTGCATCATTTGATAACTTACTTTGAACTAACTCATTCCTAGATCCACTTAAAGCCAGCTGAGTGGCAGAATCATCAAATTCACAAATTAAATCTCCAGCTTTAACTTTGTCTCCTTCTTTAAAATATACACTTCTTACTTTACTGCTAACCTTTGAAGATATACTTGAGGTTTTGTCGTAATAAACATATCCTGTTCCTGAAGCCGATATCTTAACATCACCTTTTTTTACTACTGCGGTCTTTTGTACATGAACACCCGCAGCAAGTTTATTTTGAACTATAGGTGACTTATATAAGCCCAAACCAACCAGCAATATTGTTAACGTTCCTACTATATATTTTACAAATTTCTTTGAAAAAAATTTTTTCATTTAATTTAATTCCTCCATTCATTTTTGCAAATTCAGTAATTTAATATCACCTGGAACTACTCAACACTTTTCAAAGCCCCAAGCATATCAATGTCCTTTAGCTTTCTTTTAAGAAGTAAATTAACAATAACTGAAAAGATATATGTTAATCCTGCAGCATATAAGAAAGTAACTCCTTTAATATATGGTTCAAATGTCATATTTTCTCTAGAACTCTGTGACAATATAAATGTAGTTAATGCTATTCCAAGTGGTATTCCAATAATAATTCCAATAACGGTGAAAATAGTGTTTTCCCTTAAAACTAGCACCTTAATTTCCTTGTCATAGAATCCCAAAACTTTTAGGGTTGCAAGTTCTCTCATCCGTTCATAAAAATTTAGAATACCCAAGTTGTATAAAACTACTAGAGTTAGCACTCCGCCAAAAACCATAAGCACGAGAGAAATTGAGTTTACTGCACGCATTTGATCATTTATGGATGCTACTAATTCACTCTTTTGTTTTATAGAACCGATAAAGTCATAATTGTTAGTATTTTCTATAAAACTAGATGGCTGCTTTGTCTTTACATATATAATAGATGGCGTATATCCTTCTCCTAGTTTTCTCCAAAGGGATCTACTTATATATCCACCGGTAATGTTCTCTTTAATATCTGCCACCTTTATTTTTCTTATATCACGTTTCCCAGAAACTACAAGGTCTAGCATATCTCCCTTATAGATATTTAGTTTTTTTGCCAAAGTAGTTGAGATTATAAGACCATCTTCTGGCATACTCATACCATCTTTAGCATCTATGGACGGCACCATCAGCGATATTGTATCCTCCATTACATTAATTGTTGTGTTTTCACTTTTCCCACTATTAGATACCTTAACGACTTGGTTCATTACATTTTCAGTCTTATCTACCCCGCTAATTTTTTTTATCCTCTCAGCCTCAAAAGTGGAAGTGTCCTTTTTAAGTATTATTTGAATATCATACCTATACATATTTGAAAACATGTTGCTTTTTAATTTTTCAGTAGAGTTACGGAATCCAAAAGCTGTAATTATTATTGCCATACTACCCGCCACTCCAAAAACACACATGATTAATCTCATTTTATTTCTGAAAATATTCCTCGTAATAGTCTTCTGCTCAAAGTTCATATTGGACCAAATAATTTTAATTTTTTCAAGAAAATTTGCTTTGCCTATCTTCGGAGACTTTGGTCGCATGCATTCTGTAGGAGAATATCTTATTTCGCGGGCAGATAAAAATGCTGCTGTACCAACAGAAATAACTGTTGTAATCAGTAAGGTCTTATAAATAGATGAATAATCAAAGCTATTTGAGAATTTTGCTACTGTCATGTCTGCTGTAGTAAAACTCATAAGTCCAGCTGTAATTATTCTTGATGGTAATATGCCAAGAAGATTCCCCAAAATAACTACTATAAACGCATAAGATAAAAAATAGATAAAAATGACTATTTTACTATACCCAAGTGCCTTTAATGTGCCAATCACCATCCTGCTGTTTTCTACAATTCTTGACATAGTAGTAAACATAATAAGTGCTGCAATCAGAAAAAATATCATAGGAAGCGAGTTAGTAAGTGCTTTTGTATTATCAACTTGATTTATTATTATTGAGACTTTTTCATTATCTTTAAAACTTAAAAGTTTGTTTAATTTGGTGCCTAATATTTTCTCGATATCTTTTCTAAATTGATTTTTATCTGTATTATTCTTAAGTATTAAACTCATTTTGTTATAAGAAAGTAGATCTTTCATCTCTTCTAGCGCATCTTCTTTTACAAATGCAAAACCATGTTTATAACTATCAGGAGTGATGTCTGTATCCCCTATATTGTGTATGTATTCTGGGCTATTAATTAGTGCGCATACTGTGAATGTCAGTTTTTTATCTGTTTTCTTAATTTTTAAATCAATTTTATCAGAAATATTAATATTGTGAGTTTTTGCATATGATGCATCCAGCATACATTCTCGATTATTCTCAAACATCCTTCCCGATAGGATATCAGGTTTATTAATATTAAAATCACCTGATATTCCATCCAGGTCAATGGTAATATCTTCATCTTGATAGCTTTCTGCTTGTAGACTAAGTTCAGACTGAATACTCTCTACCGAGTCAAGGTTTGCAATTCGCTTTTCATCTAACTTAGTAAGCATGCTTCCATATATCCAATAATCAGCAACATTTTGACTTTTATAATAACTTTCAGCTGTTTTGGTAAGGTTATAGCCATTTCCACTCATACCAACATAAATCATTACTCCAAGGGCTGTAACAATTATGACAGCAAGAAATCTTGGAAGTGTAGAAATTATATCTCTAAAAAAATTACGAATTAGCATCTATATCACCATTCAATCCTCTCAACAGGTACAGGGGAAAGATTTTCCTCCATACTGACTACCTGCCCACTTTTCATTTTAATAACCATATCTCCTATTGGGGCAATTGCAGAATTATGTGTTACGATTATAACAATTTTATTACTCTCACGGCATATTTTATGCAAAAGTGAAAGTATACTTTTGCCTGTTACATAGTCCAAAGCTCCAGTGGGCTCATCACATAATAACAAATCAGGATTTTTAGCAAGGGCCCTTGCGATAGCGACTCTTTGTTGTTCTCCCCCTGAGATTTGAGAAGGAAAATTATCTTGTCTGTCTGCAAGCCCTACCAATCTTAGGCTTTCACTTGCATCAATGGGATTTTTACATATATGACTTGCAAGTTCTACATTTTCGATAACATTTAAATTTGGCATAAGATTGTAGAACTGAAAAACAAAACCAATACTGTTTCTCCTATATGATGTAAGTTTTAAATCATTGTATTTTGATATCTCTTGTCCAAAAACATGAACACTTCCACTAGTTGCAGTATCCATTCCACCTAAAATATTTAAGACTGTAGATTTGCCAGCACCGCTTGCTCCAAGCAGAATAACAAAGGACCCTGCTTTTATCGAAAAGCTTATACTGTCAACGGCAGTAATCTTTGTTTCGCCCATCTGATAGGACTTTACTAAATCTTTTATAACAATTACCTCATTCAATTAATTTTCCTCCCTTTAGAATATCCATACTTGCATTGTAACTTAAACTAGAATATGAATCAGTTACCATGGTTACTAATTTGAAAAGAAGCTAGTTATTCTAGTTAAATAGTAAAGACGGAGATTACAATATCAGAAAGATTAATGGAAAATATTAAATTCACTCTGCGCATAAATCATATTAAAGGAAGAAACGGCTAAACTTATCTCACACTGCAGCAATTTGCATAGGTATTTACCACTGAGGAAACTATTAATTAAGATATGTATAAACATTTTTTTTGCTCAATTATAAAATTTATTGTTGTATAATAAGAATATCGGTATTTTTATTATAATGAGATTTTAAGTTGAAATCATAAGGAGAAGTTAAGATGGTACATATAACTCTTAGTCAATTAAAAGGCCTTCCACTATTTGAGGATATTGAGGATAGAACTTTAGAATTAGTAAAAGAGAATGTTATTATAAAAAGAATAAATAAATCACAAATCTTGTTTGCTGAAAGACAAAGTATAGATAATATATATATAGTTTTAGAAGGCAAGGTAACTATGTATAGGTTATCAGAAAAAGGTCAAAAGCGGGTTATATTTATTCTAAACAAAGGTGAGATTATAAATGAGGTAATTTTCGACAATATTACAGCCTCAATTAATTGTGAAGGATTTGAAGATAGTGAAATCATGAGCATATCAAAAGTAGACTTATTAAATATAATGAGGCAAGACTTTAAACTCACACAAGTTATCTTGTACTCTATGAGTAAAAAAATAAGAAGATTATATAGGCAACTTAAGAATACAGTTCCTACTAAAATGGACAAGAAGGTAGCAGCCAAGCTTTGGAAACTTTCTAAAGATTATGGAATACAAACAGAAGAGGGTATTTTAATAAATGTTAAGGTAAGCATAACCTATTTGGCGGATATGCTAGGTAGCTCTCGCGAAACTATTTCAAGAGCGGTAAAAGAACTTGAAAAAATGGATATGGTAAAAATAAAACATAGAAAGTTTATAGTTAATAGAGAAAAGCTAAGTCAATATTTTAAAGGTGTGTGATGAAAATCACATTCTTATTTTGTAGTTTAAAATAGAATATGAATAGTTAGTTAAAAATTTAATTTTTATAGTTAATTAATTAACAATTTCAAGCTATTAGATAATAATAATTATTATGATGGAGGTTGTTGCATTTATGAGCTTTAATTTAAAAGTAGGGGAATTTGATGAGTATCTCGAAACACTGCGACATGAATATAAGATATATGCACCAGTATTGCTAAAGGGAAAAGGAACTTTTGCGGATACAGATACTATTAGGTATAAGGAAATAAGCAGTATAAGTGAAGTAGAATTTAAACTTAAATCTAGTTTTTCACCTAAGGAAATAATACTTCCAATTACTCAAACATTATTTTACTTTACTGAAAATGATTGTAAAGAGCCAAAATGTGATGAGAAGAAAATTTTAATATTCTTAAGAAGTTGTGATATTCATGCCATGAAGCGTCTGGATGAAATTTATTTAAGAAATGGAAATGAAGATTATTATTATAAGGTTTTAAGAGATAAAATCAAGTTTGTACTTATGGGTTGTAGTGAAAGTTTTGAGAATTGTTTTTGCGTCAGTATGGGCTCCAATAAGACAGAAGATTATGATATGTACACTAAAATTCAAGGTGACGAGGTTTTTGTTAATTGTAAATCAGAAGAACTAATGAGTTACTTTAATATAGATAAAATAAAAGAGGTACAAGTAGACCCAGAATTTGTACAAGCTAATGAAATAAAAGTTACTATACCTGAAAATTTGGACCAAAGAGTTTTCAAATCAAAAATGTGGGATGAATATTCTTCAAGATGCATTGCTTGTGGAAGGTGTAATTTTGTCTGTGGTACTTGTACTTGTTTTACTATGCAGGATATTTTCTATAAAGAAAACAAAAATGTAGGAGAAAGGAGGCGTGTATGGGCATCTTGCCAAGTAGATGGATACAGTGATATGGCAGGAGGACACGGCTTTAGAAAAGACAAAAAAGACAGAATGAGATTTAAAGTTATGCACAAGGTATATGATTTTAAAAAGAGAACAGGATATCATATGTGTGTAGGTTGTGGTAGATGCGATGATATATGTCCAGAATATATATCTTTCTCAAATTGTGTAAATAAACTAAATAAAGCAATGGATGAGGTGGAATAAATGAAAAATATATATATGCCCTTTATATCTAAAATACTTAAGATAAGTAAGCATACAGAAACGGATTATACATTTAGAATGAAATTTAAAGGTGATGTAAAACCTGGCCAGTTTTTCGAAGTTTCTATTCCAAAGTTTGGAGAATCACCTATATCCGTTAGTGAAATAGGTGAGGATTATGTAGATCTTACAATAAGACGTGTGGGTACAGTTACCGATGTAATTCATAGCTTTTTTGTAGGAGGAAGTTTGTTTTTAAGAGGTCCTTACGGTAATGGATTTGATATTAATCTTTTTAAAAATAAAGAGATTATTGTTGCAGCGGGCGGAACAGGTCTTGCACCTGTAAAGGGGATAGTAGATTATTTTGCACAAAATCCAGAGCGGTGCAAAAAGTTTAACTTAATGGCGGGGTTTAAGTCACCCGAGGATATTTTATTTAAAGATAATTTTAAAACTTGGGGAAAAAATATTAGTGTAACTTTAACTGTAGACAGTGCTCCTGACGGGTACAATGGAAATGTAGGACTCATAACAAAATATATTGGAGGCATTCCAGTAGATAATATTGATGAAGTACAAGTTATTGTAGTAGGGCCTCCAATGATGCTTAAGTTTACAGTGGCTGGATTTATAAAGAAAGGAATAAAAGAAAAAAATATATGGGTATCTTATGAGAGAAAAATGTGTTGTGGAGTTGGAAAATGTGGTCACTGCAAAATCGATGATACGTATATATGTTTAGAGGGACCTGTTTTTAACTATTTGGATGCAGTTCATCTAGTAGATTAGGGGGGAGAAAATTATGGATATAAACACTAAATTGCTTAAAAAAAATGCGTTTAGAATAACAAAAAGAAGAGGTAAAACCGCAATAAGAATAAGAGTGCCTGGCGGGCACATAGAAGCTAAACATTTGGCAGTACTTCAAGAAGTAGCAGAAACTTACGGAGATGGTAATATTCATATATCAATAAGGCAGGGGTTTGAGATACCTAATATTGATATAGCTAAAATACCAGAAGTTAATAAGATGATTCAACCAGTTATAGATGGTCTTGAAATAAATCAAATTTCACCCAATACTGGATATTCTGCTGCAGGAACTAGAAATGTGTCAGCATGTATTGGTTCAAATGTCTGTCCTTTTGCAAATTACAATACTACTGAGTTTGCAAAAAAGATTGAAAAGGAAATTTTTCCAAATGATTATCACGTGAAGGTAGCTTTAACAGGCTGTCCTAATGACTGTATTAAAGCTAGGATGCAAGATTTTGGAATTATAGGGATGACAGAACCTCAATATGATTCTTACAGATGCATAAGTTGTAAATCTTGTGTTACTAACTGTAAAAGAAGAGTTACTGGTGCGCTTAAAATGGAGAACTTTAAAGTAGTACGTGATCCAGATAAGTGTATTGGATGTGGAGAATGTATAGGGAAATGTCCAACAGGTGCATGGAGTAGAAGCACTGAGAAATATTTTAAACTTGTGATAATGGGTAGGACTGGTAAGAAGAATCCTAGACTTGCTCAGGATTTTATAACTTGGGTGGACGCAGAAAGCATAATTAAAATAATAAAAAATACTTATTCGTATATAGAGGAGTACATGGATGGAGATGCTCCAGGAGGGAAAGAGCATATAGGGTATATTGTTGATAGAACAGGATATCCTGTGTTTAAAGAATGGGTTTTGAAAGACGTAAACTTAGGAGAAAAAGCAGAAGTTAAAAAATATATCAACTGGTAAAAAAATTCTGTGTTTCAAACAAAATGGTTATTACTTGATTACATCATTGAAAACAATATGTTTAATATATGGTGTTTTTTATTTTCCGCTGTTTATAGCAGCTTTTTTTATTTTCTTAATAAATTTGTAAGAATTATGATAGGTATTTTGTAAAAAGTATACTGTATAATTATTTATAGTTAGTTATACGAGGGGGAGGGTAATACCAAATGAAAAAAGTGAAATTGATTTTATTTGTCATAGTAATAACAAGTATTGCGATAATATTTTCTAAAAATATTAAGTCCAATGTACGAGCAGAAAATTTATCCTTAAATAAAGATGTATATAATTTTCTACAAGATAAAGGAAATCGTATAGAGGTGTACAATGTGGCCGTAGAATTAAATAAGGGTAGTTCAGAAAATACCTGTGTTTATTTTTTATCTGAAGTGCTTAGAAAAAACAATTTTGAGGTACCTCAGGAAACAAGTAATACAGAACAGCTCCTGTCATTACTTTCAGAGAATGGGTTTAAAAAACAAAGTAATTATAAAAAATTAATACCTGGCGATATATGTTTCACTACAGATGCAAATGGAGAGCAAAGTAATTTTCCAACGCATACCTATATATTCATGAAATGGGTAAAGGAAGGAGATTACGATTATGCATATGTATGTGACAATCAAGCAAAGGATTATAAAGGGAAAATTTATCATATTCGTAATATAAATGTTGTAGCCATGGCTAATGGCTTTGATAAAGATGCTTTCGCATTTTTCATGAAAAGGACATGATTGTAAGGAATCCCTATTAACATGTATAATATAAGTAAGGGGTGATTTTCATGACTGTGCATAATGTTTTAATTGTAGATGATGAATATGAGATAAGAGAAGCCATAGAAATATATTTAAAAAATGAAGGTATAAAAGTATTTCAAGCGGTGGATGGTATAGAAGCTTTAGAAGTTTTGAAAGAACAAGAAATTCACCTTATATTAATGGATTTAATGATGCCTAGAATGGACGGAATTAAAGCTACCTTTAAAATAAGAGAAGGCAAAAACATACCAATAATAATGCTTTCAGCTAAATCAGAAGATACAGACAAAATACTAGGTCTTAACATAGGAGCGGATGATTATATTACAAAACCATTTAATCCAATGGAACTAGTGGCCAGAGTTAAATCCCAGCTAAGAAGGTATACAAATCTTGGAAACTATAAAGAGAGTGATGATGAAATAAATGTACATGGACTTATATTAAACAAAAACTCGAAGATGGTAACAGTGGAAGAAAAGGAAATAAGACTCACATCCATCGAATATAGAATATTGGAATTATTAATGGCAAATAAGGGAAGGGTATTTTCAATTGAAGAAATATATGAGAGAGTTTGGGAAGAACCTTTTTATAATGGAGAAAATACTGTTTCTGTTCATATAAGGAGAATAAGAGAGAAGATAGAGATAAATCCAAGGGAACCTGAATATTTAAAGGTGGTGTGGGGTATTGGATATAAAATCGAAAAATAAACATATATACATTATAATACTTATTATATGCGTATATATGTTTGCACTTTCGGCATTGTCGATAAAAGACATTATAAATAATAGAAATTATCTAGGAGTTGAGCCTTATTTTAATAGCGCAGGTTTTAAAAATGAATTATTAGGTTATTTTAATAATATACAAGCACTTAATGGGATTTATAAAGATTATTCACAAAAATCAGATGATGAAAAGGTTACAAATGAAGAGCTAATATCAGCTAAAACATTATATGATTCTAATCTCAAGAATAGTGAAGAAGTAATAAAAAACAAGTATACTAATGATATTGTAGTAGCAGAAAAAGAAGGAAATACGCTGGCAGTAAAAAGGTTAACTGAGGGTGAAGATGGTGAACTTAATGAATTAAAAAAGGAAAATACAAAGACTGTAGCGGATATGAAAAAGGAAATAGCTGCATATAAAACTAAAGACTATGAAAATATTAAAATAGCTGTAAAAGAAAAGAGTATAATAAAATACTATATAACAAGAGGAAAAAATAATGTTATAGATACTAATATAGAAAATGTTTCAGATATAGATTCGTATTTAAAAAATAATGCATTGTACAGTATAAAATTTCCTAAACAATCTATAAACAATAATGATGGGATGATCTCAATAAATCAGTGGGTAGGTACTACTGGTCAAGCATATTTTATTATTCCTAAGGATATGGATCAAAACAATTATATATATTCCAATTACATTTATTATAATTCCGTAGCACAAAGAATTAGTAAAGAGGCAATAATAGGAGCTGTATCATTTATTATAGGATTTATAATGCTTATATATATATTAAAGAAAAACTATATGGAAATGTATTTTATACGAAATCCAAATAAGGAGTACCCTTTAGATTTATGGATATTTACTTTAATAATATTTTCACTTGTAATAAATAGCTACATAAATAGAGTGGTGTTTTTTTCTAAACCATATAATTTCCACCAGATTTATATGCTTACTTTAATTGCATTTTACATTTACTTCTTTATTCTTAGTGCACGAGTGCTAGCTACTTTAGTAAAAGATAAAGAGAGATTTAGGGCGGAGTTGAAAAATTGTGGCTTTAACAAATTCTCAAAATTTATGAAAGAGAGCCCGCTTACTCAAAGTACTAAGTTTAAAGTAAGAGGTATTATTATACTTACTTTGTTGTGCGGAGTGTCAATACTAGGTGCGTTTATAGCATTAGTGTGCGGTTCTTTCATTGTAATAATACCAACAATATATGTGCTTGGCTACCTGGTATTTATAACAATTTACGCACTTAAGGGAGTAAGAGTTTTTGGAAGTATTCTAAAAGGAACACAGGAAATAGTTTCAGGAAATTTTAATTATACTATAGAAGAAAGTGGAAAAGGTGATTTTTTCAAATTAGCTCATAACATAAATAATATGAAAACTGGGTTTAAAAAGTCTCTTGAAAATGAGATAAAAAGCGAAAGGCTTAAGTCTGAACTTATAACAAGTGTGTCCCATGATTTAAAAACTCCACTGACTTCTATTATAAATTATGTGGATTTGCTAAAAAAAGAAGGCTTATCCAAGGAAGAATCACAGGGGTATATAGATGTATTAGATAGAAAATCTCAGCGCCTTAAGATACTTATAGATGATCTATTTGAAGCATCTAAGATGGCTAGTGGAGTGGTGGAACTCAATATAGAAAAAGTAGATGTGACAGCACTACTTTCGCAATCGTTAGCAGAACTAGATGAGAAAATTAACAATTCATCTTTAACCTTTAAGTTAAAGATGCCTAGTGAAAAGGTTTATGCTAATTTAGATGGGAAAAAGACCTGGAGAGTATTTGAAAATCTCATAAATAATATATTAAAATACTCGCTTCGGAGTACTAGAGTATATATTGAGTTAATGGAGCAAGACTCTAAAATAATCATAATTATGAAAAATATCTCTTCTTATGAAATGGATTTTGATAAGGAAGAAATATTTGAAAGATTTGTTAGGGGAGACAAGTCAAGAAATACTGAAGGGTCAGGGCTCGGTCTATCTATCGCGAGGAGCATCCTAGAGCTTCAAGGTGGAATCCTTAGTATTGAAGTTGATGGAGATTTATTTAAAGCGAAGGTTACTATACCATCTTTTCCTAAGTAGGGCGATTTTTCATGATAAAGATTGATATATGAAATTAACTATTAACCATGTGCATTAAAAGCTGGAAGATTGTCTGGTATTTTTATTGGCATTAACAGCAAGCTTCAATTAAATCAGTTAGATTCTTGTCAATTTCTTCTATACCAATGGAAAGTCCCATTGGTCAGAAACAAAAACCGCAAAATTTTGACACAATTACTCAGTCATGGTAGAATACAGGTTGTTCATCGGAGGGTATATAGATAACTATATGCTGGATAAGATGGTTGGATAAAGCCAGCTACCTTATCCAGCATTTTTTTATTTATGGGAGGTTTATTTATTATGGAACAACAAAGCGATTTAACGCAGGGGAAGGTTATCCCCACATTATTAAAATTCGCATTTCCTTTTCTACTAGCAAGTTTGCTTCAAGCGCTTTATGGTGCAGCTGATTTGGTGGTAGTTGGGCAGTTTGACACTTCGGCTCAAGTTTCTTCGGTGGCCACAGGAAGTCAGATTATGCAGACAATTACAGGGGTTATCCTTGGATTAACCACAGGCGGTACTATACTAATAGGTCATTATTTGGGCGCTAAAAAAGACCGTGATATTGCAGAATCAGTTGGGACCATCATTTGCATTTTCGGCATAATGGCCGTTATTTTGACCGTAATTTTAATTTTAGTGGGTGTAATGCATATGGGGGCAGCGGGAGCTGCAATTGCAACAATAGCTGCTCAAACTATAAGCTTCGTACTTGGAGTATTGTATATAAAAAAGAATGGCTTTGCTTTTGAGTTTCATCGGAGTGATATAAGGCTTAAAGCAATAAAAACAAAAAAAATATTTGAGTTAGGACTCCCTATTGCATTACAGGATGGTTTAATTAATATTTCCTTTATAATAATTACAGCAGTTATTAACAAAATGGGCCTTACGGCTTCTGCATCTTTAGGTGTTGTAGAAAAAATAATTGTATTTGCAATGCTTCCAACTATAGCATTTGCTTCAGCAATTGCTGCAATGACAGCTCAAAATATGGGAGCAAGGAAGCCAGAAAGAGCAAAGCAATGTTTGTATATAGGTACAGCCTGTTCTTTAGTCATGGGAATAATGTTCTATGTGTATGCACAATGGAATCCAACATCCATGACCGCATTGTTTTCCAAAGATGCGCAAGTAATAGCAATAGCAGCATTATATCTGAGATCGTACAGCCTTGATTGTATCTTGGTTTGTTTTGTATTTTGTATGAACTCGTTTTTTAGTGGTTGTGGTAATTCATTATTCCCAATGATTCACAGTTTGCTGGCTACATTTATAATTCGTATTCCTGTGTCTTTTATTTTAAGCAAAAGAGCAGGGATAACCTTATATGAAATTGGTTTTGCGTCTCCAATGGCAACATTGGCATCACTTGGGATGTGTGTGATCTACATGAAATCTGGAAAATGGAATAATAATTAAATTATTTTGTATCCGCTTTGTAATAATTTTGACATCTGATTGATACGATATGGCAGAGAACATGGCATATAATAAGTATTAATAGATAAGGTTATTATAAGGAGCGATTTTCATGAAAAAAATAGTTACATTAACTATAGTGGTATTATTAAGTGTTTTCACAATTGCAATTACCTCAAATGCAATTACAAAAGGACCTAATTTAAGTACAAAAAAAATAGTTCAAAGTGATAAAGAAGCTTCCCCAAAAGATACTAGCTTTTTAAACTATATTAAATTGATAGGACTTAACAAGACAGAGCTTATCACAAAGCTTGGCAATGAGTCAATTACTATTGATGAGGGTGGATTAGAGTTTTCACAATTAGATATTAGAGTTTGGTTTAAAGATTATGGAAAGGGGCCAGTAGAACAGGTATACATTGACAACAAACATGTGGATTTTAATGGGTTAAGACTTGGTGATAAAATAAGCAGTTTCAAAGAAGAATTTGGAAAGCCAGTGGAGGAACATCTCAGTTTTGCAATTAGTAATTTTAAATACAAAGGGATAATCTTATCTGTGTACTATAATCCGAAAACAGAAACAACTTTTGCAGTATATATTTTAGATGAAAATGTTAAGTAAAAAGGGTGTTATGAAAAAGCACTAGTTACTTTGCTAAATGATGCGAAGTAACTAGTTTTTTTATTGACATAAGATAACTGTTGTCCCACATTGAGTTGATGAGTATTCGGTTGCTGGTTTGAGGTTTAATCTACCTAGTGTTATAATACAATAGGTCAATTATATGCTTGACTAAGTAAGCAACTAATAGAGAAAAAATTGTAAATACAATTAAGGAGGTTGACATAAAAATGAAAACTATAGTACAAATAAAGAATGTTACAAAGAAAATTGGGAAAAAAGTAATAATAGACGATCTTAGTTTTGACGTCCATTCTGGTGAGGTATTTGGATTCCTAGGACCCAATGGTGCAGGTAAAACTACTACTATTAAAATGCTTTTAGGACTTATGTCTATTACTAAAGGAGAAATGTATATTGATGGGTTCAATGTTGAAAAGGATTTTGAAAAGGCAATTGCTAAAGTAGGTGGCATTATTGAAAACCCAGATTTATATAAATACTTAACAGGATATCAAAATCTGCTTCATTTTTCAAGAATGTATCCAGATGTAAAGAAGGAGCGTATAGATGAGGTTATAAAAATTGTGGGTCTTGAAAAAAGAATACACGAGAAAATAAAGAAATATTCGCTAGGTATGCGCCAAAGACTGGGAGTTGCACAAGCACTTCTTAATTCTCCAAAGCTTTTGGTACTAGATGAACCTACTAATGGACTTGATCCTGCTGGAATTCATGAATTGCGTAATCATTTGAGGACGCTAGCAAGAGAAGAGAATATTGCAGTAATAGTATCTAGTCACTTGCTTTCAGAGATGGAGCTTATGTGTGATAGGGTAGGAATTTTGCAAAATGGAAAATTGGTTAGGATCCAAGATATGAAGGAAATGCTTGAAGATGAGGTGGATTCAGTTATAGCGCTAACTGTTACCCCACTTGAAAGTGCAAAAACATATTTAGAAGGTCTTAATAGCAAATATAAACCGAAAATAGTTGATAAGGAAATTGAAATCATAGAAAATATAGAAAATATACCAGAAATTGTTGAGAAGCTTGTGGGCCAAGGGATTAAGATCTATGGCATTCGTAAAGAACAACAAAGCTTAGAGAAAAAATTCTTGGAAATGACAGGGGGTAATGAAATTGCATAAGATGATAAATTTAGTTCGTAATGAAAATATGAAGCTTTCTCATAGTATAAGTACGTGGATAATGATGGGAATATTAGTCCTTATTATAGTAGTAGCTGGTCTTTTTACTAGATTTACAGGTCCTCAGGTAGCTAAAAGTGATTGGAAAGCAGATCTAACAATTCAAAACCAAGCTTATAAGCAAGATTTAACTAATCCAGAGTTGTCTGAAGTGGAAAAGGACGGATCCTCAAAAATATTACAAACTAATGAATATAGGCTTAAAAATGACATTGAACCAGTGCAAAGTAACTCCTTATGGGGATTTGTAGAGGGAATGGGTGGTGTGATTTCACTAATTGCTCTTTTTGCAATTGTAATGGGCGGTAAAATAGTAGCCAATGAGTTTTCCGAAGGCACGATTAAACTGCTATTAATTAGACCTTCAAAGCGATGGAAGATTTTGCTCTCAAAATATATTTCTGTTATTGGGTATACTCTTTTAATGCTTTTAGTGCTTTTTATAGTGTCATTCCTTCTTGGAGGAATATTATTCAGCTTTAGTGGTGCAGGTACACCATTCCTTACAAATTCAAGTGGTAAAATTACTGAGGTTAATATGATAGTACATATTGTGCAGCTTTACGGACTTAAGTCTATTAACTTAATTATGATGGTTACTTTAGCATTTATGATTTCTACGGTTTTCCGTAATAGTGCAATGGCTACAGGAGTTGGAGTTTTTCTTTTAACTGTAGGAAATGTAATAACTATGATACTTACTAAATATAATTGGTCAAAATATATATTATTTACGAATACAGACTTGAATCAATATATTAGTGGTGAGCCATTAGTTAAAGGTATGACAATGAAATTCTCAATTATTGTACTGATAGTTTATTTTATAGTTTTTAATGTTATTTCATATATTGGTTTTACCAAAAGAGATATAGTAGCTTAATGTTAAATTAAAAATAAATTTTATAAAACATAAAAGTTAAGGTGCCACGATAAACGGCACCTTAACTTTTTTATGTTATATTCTTAATTATTTAGATAATTCAATAGATTTTTGAGTTGTTTTTCTAACGGCTGAAATAACTGCATTTCTAAAACCATTTTCTTCAAGTGCAGCTACACCTTCTATAGTAGTTCCACCTGGAGAACATACCATGTCTTTCAAAACACCAGGATGTTTTCCGGTTTCTAGTACTATCTTAGCAGATCCTAGCACAGCTTGAGCTGCAAAAGTGTAAGCCTTATCTCTTGGCATTCCATCTAGTACTGCTGCATCTGCCATGGATTCAATAAACATGTATACAAAAGCTGGAGATGAGCCACTGACACCAGTTACCACATCCATTAATTTTTCATTAACTATTTCTGCTTTTCCAAAACTTTCAAACATAGTAACTATTTCAGAAAGTTCTTCATTTGTTACTATTTCATTAGGGCAAATTGCAGACATTCCTGCGCCAACAAGTGCTGGAGTATTAGGCATTACCCTAACTATTTTAAGCTTTCGGCCAAACATACTTTCGGTACCACTAATAGCTTTTCCAGCTGCAATAGTAACTATTATTACATCTTCTTTAACTTGATCCTTTATTTGTTTTATTACAACTTCATATAGGTTGGGTTTTACTGATAATACAATAATATCAGAAGTTTTAGCTACCTCATTATTATCTGTAGTGGTTTTAATACCATATGTTTGAGCGGTTTCAGCCAAACTAAGTTCATTTAAGTCACTTACAATAACACTGCTAGGCATTACTAAATTTGCATTTAATATTCCACCAATCATTGCCAGGCCCATATTTCCGCATCCGATAAGTCCTATTTTTTTATTCATAATGTACCTCCATTGTTTTTTTTAACAGCCACATCCTCCAAAGGATTGATCTGTTCTTCCAATTATCTCATCTTGAAGCACTTTGTCAAGGTTGTTAAAGTAATCACTGTATCCTGCAACTCTTACTATTAGATCAGTATAGTCGTCAGGATTTTTTTGTGCAGCCAGCAGTGTATCGCGACTTACAATATTAAATTGAATGTGGTGACCGTCTAATCTAAAATATGATCTTACCAAATTCGCCAAATTATTTAAGCCTTCTTCACCTTCTACAACAGCTGGTGTAAACTTTTGATTGAGTAATGTCCCTCCAGTTTTTAAGTGATCCATTTTTGCTGCAGATTTAAGCACTGCAGTTGGACCGTTTATATCTGCACCCTTGTCAGGAGAAATACCTTCAGATACTGGCATGTAGGCTTTTCTTCCATTAGCTGTAGCTCCAATAACTGATCCAAAATAAACATGACAGGTGGTAGGAAGCATATCTATTCTGTATTCTCCACCTTTTCCATTCTTTCTTCCAGTTACTTCATTATAGTAGGAATTGAATATTTCTCTCATAACGTCATCAGCATAATCATCATCGTTACCATATTTTGGAGTTCTGTGTTTTAAAAGTTTTAGTATATCTTCATGACCCTTAAAATCATTTTTCATTGCTTTTATTAAATCATTCATAGTGACATTTTTATCTTCAAATACATGTTTTTTTATTGCTGTAAGTGCATCAGTAATGGTGCCTATACCAACACCTTGAATATAGTTAGTATTATATCTTGCGCCTCCAGCATTATAATCTTTGCCCTTTGAAATACAATCGCTGGTTAATACTGAAAGGAAAGGCTCTGGCATAAGTGTTGCATATAATCTTTCAATAACCCTATTTCCTCTCATTTTTATATCAATAAAGTATTTTAACTGTTTTTTATAAGCTTCAAATAATTCATTGTATGTTTCAAATTTTGATGCTTCTCCAGTTTCAAGACCTAATCTTTTTCCAGTCATTAAATCAATTCCATTGCTCAGAGTAATTTCCATTACTTTAGGTAAGTTAAAGTAGCCTGTTAAAATATAAGCTTCTTTTCCAAATGCACCTGCTTCAACACATCCACTAGTACCTCCACACCTTGCATCTTCTAATGATTTGCCTGCATTAACAAGTTCTTGAGTGACTGCATCAGAATTGAACATTGATGGCTGACCTAAGCCTTTTCTGGATATGGCGCAAGCTGTTTTTACAAACTTTTGAGGGCTCTTTTTACTTATTTGTACATTTGAACTTGGTTGTAAAAGCTGCATTTCATCTACTACATAAAGAAGAAGGTAACTTACATCATTTACTCCGTTAAGGCCATCTGCTTTAACTCCACCAATGTTTATATTTGCAAAGTCAGTATAGGTTCCACTTTCTTTTAAGGTTATACCAACTTTAGGAGGTGCTGGTTGGTTGTTAAACTTTACCCAGAAACATTCTAAGTATTCTATAGCCTGCTCTTTAGTTAAGTCTCCATTTTGAATCTCATTTTGATAAAAAGGATTTAAATGTTGATCAAGTCTTCCTGGATTGTATGCATCCCAAGGGTTTAATTCAGAAATAACACATATATGAGCAAACCAATATATTTGGAGAGCTTCTCTAAAGTTTCTTGGAGCATGTGCAGGAACGTGGGAACAAACTTCAGCTATTTCTAAAAGTTCTTTCTTTCTTGTTGGATCTGATTCTTTTTCGGAAAGTTCCTTTGCATAAGAACTGTAGCGATGTCCTAAAATGATTACAGAGTCGCAAGCTATATCCATTGCTTCCAATTGATTTTTCTTATCAAGAGCTTCGTCATCATTATAATAGTCAAGCTTTGAAATAGCCTTCGCTATGTCCATTTTAAAATCTAAAAAGCCCTTTTTAAATATTTTATCATCGCCACTAGTATGTCCTGGGCCTCTTTGCTCCATGAATTCTGTAAATATTGCAGCTGCATAGCAGTCCTTCCACTGCTCAGTCATGTTTTCAAGTATTCTGTATCTCATAGATTTCTTTTCAAAAGCAGGTATAATTAAATCCTCTTGAATTTTTCTACTTTGTGCATCAACCTTAAAAGATATTCTATCCCTAGCATCCATAACATCAAAATCATGCAAGGTATGGCAACATAATTCTGGATAAGTACAAGTTGAAGCAGGTTCTTCTCCTCGTTCACCAACAATTAATTCACCATCATTAATGCAAAGTTTCTTTTTTAACATAATTTCTTTTAAAACCAAAGCACGAAGAACTGGGATGGAAACTGTGCCTTCATATTTTTTGTAAACTTCATCAACTATTATGGCTCTTTCCATAGAAATGTATGGGATGGCAGTTATACTTTGCTGCCTTAATTTCTTTACTCTTTCAGTCATCATAATACACTAACCCCCTATATTTATTTTTATCCCAGCATTTTTAAATTTTTCTACAATTTTATCTATAACTTTATCAGTTGGTTTTTCTAGTCCTGATAATTTATAATCCATATTAAGCCTTCTGTATTTGTCCATTCCCATTTTGTGATAAGGGAGTAAATCTACCTGTATTATATTTAGCTTTGATAGAAACTCAACTGCTCTATCAATGTTTTCATCATCATCATTTATGCCAGCAATTATTGGCATCCTTATATAAATATTGCTACCACTTTCCGAAAGTTTTTTTAGATTTTCTAAAATGAGGTGGTTTTCCACTCCTGTATATTTCAAATGTTTTTCATTATTCATATGTTTGACGTCAAATAAAAATAGGTCTACTTTATCAATTATTTTTTCGAATTGTTCCCAAATAGCATAGCCACTAGTATCGATTGTGGTGTGTATACCTTTATCTTTGCAAATTTCAAGCACATGGTTTAAATAATCGACATGCATCAGTGGTTCTCCACCAGAAAATGTTACTCCACCATTTGATTCTTCGTAAAATATTTCATCTTTAATTATTTCACTCATAAGTGCCGATGCTTTTATATCGTTTCCCACAAGTTCTTTGGCATTGCTAGGACAAAAATCACTGCACTTACCACAAAGAGTGCATTTGTTCTCATTAGTCACAGGGTATTTTTCTATAAGGTCTATTGCTTTTGCAGGACATACGTTAATACATGAGCCGCAGCTGGTACATCTTTCCTTAAAGAACATAATTTCAAAATTAGGGTTTTGGCTTTCGGGATTATGGCACCATGAGCAATTTAGTGGGCAACCTTTAAAAAAAATTGTTGTGCGAATTCCAGGACCATCATGAATTGAATATTTTTGAATATTGATAATAGTAGCTAAATCCAAATATTTCACCTCCTAATAAATTTATTTTTAAAAAGATTTGGTTGTTTTTAGTAGTACGGTAATCATGAATTTTACGATTATAAATCAATTACATTTAGTTAATACGTTTTAATTTTATGTCATACTTATTTTTATACTCAGCCATCCTAGGATCATTTTTAAAATAACTCTCGTACATACCTGCAGCAACATCGGCAGAACTACTACCAAACCCACCGTCAAATATAACTACGGATATTGCAATTTCAGGATTATTAGCTGGTGCATAGCCTACATACCATGAATAATCTCCTCTACCAATTTTATTTTGTATAGTAGTATTAAATTGTGCGGTACCTGTTTTACCGCCTGTAGGTATAGGAAAAGCAGCAAGTGATTCAGCAGTACCACCTTCACCTGTAACGTTGTTCATACCTCTCATAACTAAATCTCTTGTTTCTGCACTCATATCAACTTTATTTAAAACCTCAGGTTTTGTTTGGGATATTAACTTACCATTAAAATCCTTTACGTTATCAACCAAATTGAGCTTGTATCTTGTTCCGCCGTTTGCAATGGTTGCTATATAATTTGCCATCTGAAGAGGTGTGAAAGTGTCCATTCCTTGCCCAATAGATGCTAGCAATATATTGGATGGTCTACTTAAAGAAGCATACCCTTCCTGAACTGCCTGGTATTGTACTTCAACTAGAATTGATTTAAGGTTAGCAGCTGTAAATTTTTTACCTTTATACAGGGGATCAGTTGCAATTAATTTGTTAAACAAGACCTCGTAGTTAGTCTTTGAAAAGGTTCCGTTTTGTACAGAGTCTTTTATTTTATTTTTAATTTCGGCCTTAATGTCAGAGAGTTTTTTATCATTATAAACGATAAGATTATCTCCTTCTCTATCGTATAAATCTAATGGTGGGAATTTTGCATTATCACTAGAACAAATTCCTTTAGTTAAATCTTCTTCAATATTAAAAAGATATTGGGAAGCGGATATGGTTTTTTGAGATACTGTATTATATACTTGCCCAAAATTTTCATTTATCTCTATTCCTGTACCGGGTTTAACTGCTTTAGGATTAGCTCCTAGTCCAAACATCCATGCATATTTAGCTAAAATATCGTCGCCATACTTTTCTCTTAATTTCTGACCTACATTCATGAAAAATGGGTTGCTGGATTTTCCTATGGCCTTTACTACGTCTACAACACCTTGTGAACCATCTGTCTCGAAAGAATTCCAAAATTTACCGTATATTTCATCTTTACCAGTCATATCATAACCACCTTTATCATCATAGGTGGAATAAGCATTTATAACTCCAGTTTCAAGACCTGCAATTGCAGTCAGTGGTTTAGCAGTAGAACCTGGTGGAATGAGGGACATAGTTGCATAATTATATAAATGTTTTGGATAGTAATCGAATTTATCTTTTCTAATTGTGGTATTTCCAGTAATACTTTTGTCTATTGGGAACATATAATCAATTAAATCTTGTGATTTTCCTTGTGATTTTGCCATGGTTTCATAGTCTGGATTAAAATATTTTTCTGATTGAGCCTGGGTTAATCCTTGGGATGTGGAAAAATCATTTGGGTTGTACCCAGGCATGCTAACAAGTGATAATACGTCACCAGTATGGATATCTATGGCAACGGCTGCCCCCCTTGTAGCATTTGATGAATTTACTTTATTTGTAATTTCTTGTTTTTGTAAGTTCTTCATTACTGTGGTTAAAGCGTTTTCGGTGGCATACTGTAGATTTGCATCTAATGTAAGTTGAATATTATTTCCCGGAGTTGCTTCTTTATTAGAAGCACTATCCTTGGAAGTAATCTTATCGTCAATGATAATCTCTTTTTCACCGTTAACTCCTTTAAGGCTGCTTTCCATTGCAGATTCAATTCCAGATGTTCCAACAAAATCGACACTTGTGTCATAACCCCTTGCGGAATATTTAGCTGTATCAGCAGGACTTATTTTGCTTATATATCCCAAAACTGAAGAAGCAAGCTCTCCATATGGATATTGTCTCAATGGTAGATTTTCTATCTTAAATCCAGGTAACAATGCTAGACTTTGCTCAAGTATAAGAGAAGTATCTTTTTTTATATTAGTCGCTATGCTAATGGATTTGTATGGAGTATAAAAATTCAACTTTATAGCATCTTTTACAATTAAATATCTTCTAATTAAACTTGGAGTTGTTTTTATGTTCAAACTTGAAATTCCTTTTGTTATGCCATATTCATTAAGAAGGTATTCGTATATTTCCTGGGGGGTTAATTTCAAAAGTTCATTATTAAGGGCTGTAATTTCTAAGGTTGTTAAATCGTCTTCTTTTTTATTTTCAAACTTATTTTTTAATATATCAGCTTGAAGTCCTCTATCTTTTAGAAATCTCAACAACATCACTTGTATTGAAGCAGGATCACTTGAACTAAATTCAAATCTATATGGATCAATCTTTAATGGAAAACTATCAGTCTGAGCCTCTTTATTTTCATCTAAGATGCTAAATACTTCTTGTAGATTTGAAAATAATTGCTCATTTGATTTAGTAGTGTCTGTGTATGTAAGGTTATAACCAGGCGTTTCATTTGCAAGGGTTATTCCATTTTTATCTGTTATAAGCCCCCTTGGTGCCTCTATTGAAATTTTATGAGTATTATTAGCAATAGTAGCCTTATCCTTGTAATATTGTCCATTATATATTTGTAAATAATATAATTTTGCAACTATTGCTGAGAATATAGCTATCATAATTATAAGTAGAGAGTTGTACCTATTAAATTTTTTTCTTTTTTTCATTTTATCACCACTTTAATCTTTCATATTATTTTTGTAGACTTCATTTAATACACCTATATCAACATTATACATTGTATTCAACTAAAATAAAATTTAAATAAATGTAAATAATATTAATAGCTATATTGTTAATATTTAACAATATAGCTATTAATCTATTTTTAAGTGAATTATTTTTGTGCATTGGAGAACAATAAATATTATGTATAAATATCAGAAAACTCAATGTTTATTGTTTGAAGCTCGCTTTTTATGCTTTTGTCTTCAATTGAATTATATGGTGCTGTTACTATTTTACTTGGCAATTCTATTGTGAATTTGCTACCTTTTCCTATTTCACTTTCTAAGTTAATTTTTCCACCATGTAGTTCAACAATTGATTTAACAAGGCATAGGCCTATACCACTACCTTCAGCATTTCTAGATAGGGATTTATCCACCTGCTTGAATCTTTCAAATATAACATTAAAATAATCCTTTTCAACTCCTATGCCAGTATCCTTTACAGATATTTCCACATTGCCAATATTATCATGTATATTTACGAATATCCCATCGCCAGGCATTGAAAATTTAATTGCATTGGAAATAAGATTTAGCATAACTCTTTCAATATTAGTAGAGTCACAAGCAATAATTTTTTCTTCTATGTCAGTATCAAAAACAATTTTTAATCCTTTATTTTCAACATATTCCGATACAGATTGAACAACTTCTTCTATAACACTAACTATATTTTCGTTGGACATATGTAATTTAAAAAAACCAGATTCAATTTTGGATAAGTCAACTAGGTTATTAACTAGTTTTAATTGCCTATTGCAGTTTTGGGTTATAACCTTAATATACTTTTCAAGCTTATCTTCATTTTCTATTAGTGAATTATCTTTTATGAATAAGCCAAATAATTGAGTGGTACTAAAAATAACATTTAAAGGGGTTTTAATCTCATGGGAAATATTTATAAAAAATTCCTCTTGCATTTTCAAACTCTTTTCCAGTTGAAGTTTAGCTGTAGTTTCTTTAGTTATGTCAAGTATAATTGCGATTACTTGCTGGATATCACCCTCAAGTCCAAGTATTGGCTGATATAATACATTTACAAATGTTTTTTTCCCAAATATAAATAACTCCTTATATGTTATATAGGATGTTTCTTTTTTATCTTTAATCATTTGGAAATGATAAAAAACATCAGTTTTATCAAATTCAGTAATGATATCTCCATAATTTTGACCTTTAACAATATCAATAGAGTTCATTTCAGGATTTAATCCATTTATAATATTTAATGCCTTTTGGTTAATGTCTGTAATATTAAAATCAGGATAGGATAATCTTATAAATGGTAAATCCAATGTATCTATGGTCTTGTGGAGAAGGTCAAATTGACTCTGAAGTATTTTTTCATGTAATACAGTTTCTGTAACGTTATTCCAACATTGTATTCCTGCAATAAAATTTCCCTTATCATCATAAATGGGAACACCGTTTATATCATAAAAAGTAATGCTGTCATTAATTTTCATGATCCTATATCCTAATATTTTTTCGCCTCTTAATATCCTAAAACCTGGCATATCATTAAGTTTAATTAAACTCCCCAAAATGTCGTAGTAGCTATTTTCTTTAAGACTATCTCCTATTTTACTAAAATTATGGAATGTAGAAGGAAATATATCCCGAGCTGCCCGATTAAATTTAGTGTAGTTACCATTCTTATCAGAAATGAACATGGCCTCAGCTATATTTTCAATAATTGTATTTAATTTTTCGTTACTTTCATATATGTTTTGCTCTAAATCTCTTTTATTACTAACATCACGGCCAGCTCCATAGATAATTTTCTGATTCCACTCAAATTTCATATTCCATGAAATCAATTTGAAATTACCGTTTTTGCACTTATATCTAAATTCTAAATTTATAACATCTTGTAGTTTTTTATGAGCTAATAATAATGTGCTTTCTAGGTTGGCTCTATCTTCTGGGTGTATGATAGAAAATATATTTAATTCATGTACTTCATCATTACTATATCCAAAAATTTCATTAAAAGCTGGGTTTGAGTATTTAATTTTACCAGCAAAGGATAAGATACATAAAATTTGTGGTGTTAAGTTTACTAGGTTTTTATAATTTTCTATATCTAATGTTGAATTGTCCAATAATGTTTCCTCCCAAAGATAATAAACTTTACTAATTATTAATAACAACAGTATGTTTTCTTTTCAATTAAACTCTCTTTATAAGTTTATCACTATCTACTGGTTTTAGAAATAACTTTTAGAAAGTAATAAGCTGATTTTTGCATAATCTATACTTTTATTTAAACTTGGCAATGTTATAAAAAATATCTACACCTGTTTTAATAATACTATCAGGAAAATCATAATTGGCGGTATGAAGTTGAGGTTGTAATTTACCATCTCCCAGTCCAAACATTGCGCCCTTTATATTTTTCAAATAATAGCCGAAATCTTCAGACCATCTAAAAGGATATTGAAGTTCTTCATATATATAACCATTATTTCTACATACATTTAATATTTTATTAATGCATTTATCATAATTTCTTGTCTCTGGGAATTCATCGGAATAACTTATCTTGAAGTCAATTTTATGCTGCCTGCAACACTTCTCCACAAATTTTAATACGTTATTTTCAAGTTTCATTAAATCTGCTTCATTTTCTCCTCGCAATGTTAACAAAATCTCACCGGTGGCTGCAGCTGTTCCAAAAGCTCTTTCTCCAATATTTATATTTACGATAGTGCAAAGCACCATTCCACTATATATATTGGACTTAGTACTATTATTTAAAAATTTAATAATGTCAGCAGCGGCATCGGAGGGGTTTATACCAAACTCTGGATAAGCTGCGTGAGATGGCTTTCCCTTTAAATTAATTATAATTCCTTTTGAAGCACAAGCAAACACATTCGTTTTATAAAGTAATGTTCCAGTCTCATATCCAGGAATATTATGGAGCGAATATATTTCATCAATTTTATTTTCTTGTAACAAACCATCTTGAACTATTTTCATAGCACCTAGGCCTACTTCTTCAGAAGGTTGAAATATTAAAAAAATATTTTTATCATCTATCGGGTTTTCCTCTATGTCTAGGGCCAGGCCTGCAAGTATTGAACAGTGACCATCGTGACCACATTTATGAGCTGCACAGCTGTTATTGGATTTATATTCTATATCGGTTGTTTCTGTCATAGGAATAGCATCCATATCGGCTCTAAAGGCAATATTCGTGAAATCTTTATTCACTATTTTTTCGGCAATGAAATATCCATCTTTAACAACTATATTGAAATTAGTATTATTTCTCAGGAAATCTATTAGTATTTCCATAGTTTTATTTTCGTGTCCTGAAATTTCAGCATTTTCATGAAGTTTATGTCTTAAATTTATGCACATAAGCTGATTATGATCATTCATAATGTTTGAGGCTGGATACTCGTGACTTCAGTCATGAGAGGAATGCCCAAACCTTGCATAGGCACTCCAATAAACAGCCTATCTCCTTTCCCATAATAAATTTTTGCGTATTTCTAAAATATTTAGTTTTTTAAAACTCGCACTCCTATGAACTTTAGTTCCATCTAACCTTCTTAAATCAAAATACCCTGTACTTCGTCTACCAAATATAAAACATTCTATACCTTCAAATTGAACTTTATCAAACAATCTAAAATCTTTTACTAAATAAAGCGCTTGATTAAGCTTCTTAATTCCACCCTTTAGAATGTTAGCCTTATGAATTTGCCTATTATGTCTTCTAACTTGTTTGATATAATAGTAACCTTGTAGTCTTTTTACTAGTGGATTACCTGTAATGCATAGTGCGTCAACTCTATGCTCTTTAGGCAAATCATTTATTATTCTTGTGTTTTTGGTGATATAACCATAAGTCAAACTTACATTAGAATACAACTTTTTTAGCTTATTATAAAAAGCCCACCGCATTATCCCCATAAATGCTGCATCTCTAAATGATTGACCGCGTTTGAGATTAAGTTTTAGTTTTCCTTTGTGATAGTCATTATGACACTCTTCACAAAGTGTAATTAAATTTTCCTGACTATTGCCACCTACTTTCCGTGATTCTATATGATGTACATTAAGTATTTTGTTGTTACATCCCTTTCTGCCTTTACACTTATGACCATCTCTAAAGAAAACATATTCTCGTATATTCCAGAATCCTAGACCAAATCCTTCTTGGTATTCTTTGCTTTCGATAGTTGGATTTTTAATCTTTTGTATATCAAAGCTTGCTACCTCAACTATAATTTTGCTAATAGGTAACAACTTATGGATTCTGTTTACTATTTTTAAATGAGTATCTATTTTATTTTCTATTGATGGAGCTAACCACCCTTTATTAATACTTCCTACCCTATTTAGAAACCTAGGCTTTCGGTACCTTAATCTATTTCGCCTTGTTCTTCTATTTTGCCTACGGGTAGATAATAAATTTACTATATCGTTTCTGAGCTCAATTTCTGCTGAAAAGACTTCTTTATTTTGTGTTACTGCGGATATTCCAATATATTTACTCCCTGCATCTACACCCAATATTATTTCTTGTTTGCTTTCTCCTGTAGCTTGTAATAGTTGAATTGTAAATGGTGTTCTTTTTACTATTTTAGCCTTACCTTGCCTCAGCAATAATCTTGCTTTTCTAGTACTGCAAGGCATTAATGGTCCACTTCTTTGATTAATCACGAATACACTCATGTTTCGTTCTCCTTTCAGAGTTAATTACCCTTAGACAATGTTGTAAAGGCTTGTTAGGTATAGCACACCGCTTCTTACCCTTGGAGCTTTTAATACTATACGATAGAGCTATAAACTAGGATAAATATTCGTAGGTATCATAACCTGAACAACGTAGCTTTCGCTTAGTCTAGTCACCTAAGACATCAGAGAATTTCTTCTCCATGCCTACGACTTTAGTCGTGGGTTAGTTGACTGTCATTCACCCCTTTGTAATGTACTAAACTAGATTATCATTATAATAGGTCATTTTAAATATTTTATCAACCTTTATTGATTTTCATGTTGATTGTGTAAAATGTGAAGAATACAAGAGGATTATTTAATGAAAATTCATTTTATTTTCAAGTGTTTAGAATAATGTTGAATCTATAACAATATACTTAGTAAAAATGTATATAATTACTTAAATTGTAAAAATGCAAATAGTATAAGGGGGAATAACTTTGAAAAAGAAAGCTCTTGCTCTATTAATGACAAGCATCTTTATTTTATCACTTGGATTAACAGGTTGTGGGAATACTCCAAAGGCATCAGACAAAGTGAAAATAGGTTGGATTGGTTCACTTTCCGGCGATCAAGCTGTATGGGGAATTTGTGAATCTAATACAGTTAAAATGGTTATTGATGATCTTAACAAAGCGGGAGGCCTACTTGGTAAGCAAGTGGAACTTGTAGCTTATGATACAAGAGGAGATGCAACTGAAGCTGTTAATGCTGTAAAAAGGTTAACTGGTCAGGACAAAGTTATTGGCATAGTAGGACCCAATGCAAGTGGGCAAGCAATTCCAATTTCATCAGTACTTGAAGAAATGAAAGTACCTGACATTGCTACTGTTGCTACAAACCCAAAGGTTACAATTGTTGATGGTAAAGTTAAACCATATAACTTTAGAGTTTGCTTTATAGATCCTTATCAGGGAGCAGCCGCAGCAGGATATGCTTTTGACGTACTAGGGGCAAAGAATGCAGCTATTTTATATGATGTAGCAGATGATTATTCACAAGGACTTACTCAGTTTTTTGAAAAAACATTCACGCAGAAAGGTGGGAAAATAGTAGCTAAAGAAGCCTTTAAAACTGGGGACGTTGATTTCAGAGCGCCACTTACAAAAATAAAGGAATCTAACCCAGACGTAATTTTTATGCCTTATTTCTTTAAAGAAGTTGCGTTAAGTTCAAAGCAAGCTAGAGAACTTGGAATAAAAGCTACCTTAATGGGTGGAGATGGCTGGCCATCAGAACAACTTATATCCATGGCAAAGGATGCCGTCGAAGGTTCATATTTTGTCAATCACCTTGATTTTAATGATCCTGATGTTGCTGATTTTAGGGCTAAATATAAAACTACCTTCGGAAAAGATGTTGAGCTTAATGGATTCCTTGCATATGATGCCACAAATATGTTAATCGACGCGGTTAAAAGAGCAAATACTTTTGATACAACAAAAATAACAGCTGCTCTTGAAACTACAAATATGAAAGGTATTACAGGAAAGATAATTATAGGGAAAGATACACACAATCCAGAAAATAAAGATGCCGCTATTATAAAAATAGTAAATGGGGAATACATTTTTCAACAGAAATATGCGGTTCATTAAATTTCAATAAAGTGGGGTTCGCCCCACTTTAATTTATAATAAAATAAAGTAGGGAGAGATTAGGATGACAAATTTTCTGCAACAACTTATAAATGGATTATCAATAGGTAGTGTTTACGCATTAATGGCTGTTGGATATTCACTTGTTTACAGTATAATGAATTTCTCTAATTTTGCCCATGGTGGAGTAATTATGTTTGGAGCTTATTTTGGTTATTTTTTTATAACACTTTATAAACTTCCTTTTCCAGTGGCATTTATAGCTTCAGGCTTAAGTGCTGGTATTCTTGCAGTTGTTATTCAAAGAATTGCATATAAACCACTAATGGATAGAAAAGCTCCTTTTCTATATTTTATAATTTCAGCAATGGGTGTATCTATATTTCTTGAAAATATAGTTGTGGCAACTATTGGACCTACTTTTAGGACATACCCACCTGTTTTTTCAGCAATACCAATAAAAATAGGAGCTGTAAATATTGGAAGAATTGATTTGATGATGTTTATAATTTCTGCATTTTGCCTTGGATTTCTAATATACCTTATTGATTTTACTAAAATCGGAAAAGCAATTCAGGCAACTGCTTATAATATGAAGGCAAGTACCTTAATGGGAATTAATGCAGATCGTATTATTATAATTGTATTTGCTGTAGGTGGTATTTTAGCTGGACTAGCTGGTGTATTATTTGGAATGAAATATACTGTTTATCCTCAAATAGGGAATATAACAATAAAATCATTTATTGCTGCGGTATTTGGAGGCCTTGGGAGTATTAAAGGTGCTGTCGTAGGTTCAATACTTTTGGGCGTTATAGAAACTATTACTTCTGGATATATATCATCTCAATATAGGGATTTAATAGCATTCGCACTTCTTATTTTCATACTTATAGTAAGGCCAGTTGGTCTTATGGGTAAAGTAACTGAAGATAAGGCATAGGGGGGCTTTTAGTGGATTTAAGTTGGTACTATTTAAAAGGAATTTTAATGTTTGCAGGTATAAATATGATTCCAGTTTTAGGCCTTGCACTTCTAACGGGCTTTACAGGACTATTTTCTTTTGGAAATGCAGCATTTATGTCTATTGGTGGATATACAACTGCATTTATGATGATAAATCTTAGAATACCCTTTATTCCATCATTGCTTGTGGGTGGTATTTTTGCATCCATAGGTGCATTAGTTATTGGTAAATTTACTTTGAAATTAAAAGGTGATTATTTTTGCATTGCTACTCTGGGTTTTGGTGAAGCACTTAGACTTATATTAGATAATTTTCAATATTTCGGTGGAGCTCGTGGGTGGGCAGGTATTCCATTAAAAACAAATTTAACAACTGTAATTGTTATAGATATTATAGCCGTTATAATTATGGCAAACATTGTACGGTCAAGGCAGGGTAGAAATATGATAGCCGTACGCGAAGAGGAATTAGCATCTCAAGTAATTGGAATTAATGTATTTAAAACTAAAATGATGTCATTTATAATAAGTGCATTTTATGGTGGAGTAGGTGGAGGGCTTTTAGCTTCTTATCTTGGATTTCTTCAACCTAAAATGTTTGCTTTAACAAAGTCCACTGAGCTTATAATTATAGTTATATTTGGAGGACTTGGAAGTATCAGCGGTGGTGTAATTGGAGCTTTAGTTCTTATTATACTTCCAGAATTATTGCGTTCCTTTGCTAATTGGAGACTTGTAATTTATGGAGTTGTTGTTGTGTTTATTATGATTGCAAGACCGGAAGGATTAATTGGAGGAAAAGAAATAACATTTAAAGGTATATATAATTTGTTTAAAAAAATTAGAAGGAAAAGCAAAAAAGACTTAGTCACCAAAGAAGGAGGCAGATAAGTATGACTCTTCTAGAAGTTAATAATTTGACTAAACAATTTGGCGGTCTAACTGCTGTTAATGATGTTAGTTTTAAAATAGGTAACAATAAAATAATGGGGCTTATAGGCCCAAATGGAGCAGGAAAAACCACAGTATTTAACCTTATTACAGGAGTATATAAAATTACCTCTGGATCGATTATGTTTAATGATAGTGATATTCATAATAGAGAGACTTATAAAATTGCAAATGCTGGAATAACAAGAACCTTCCAGAACATTAGACTTTTTAAAAAACAAACGGTTTATGATAATATTTTAACTGCATGCCATAACAATTCTAAATACACCTTGGCTGAAGCCATATTGTTTGGATCAATGCCTAAGTCTTTGGTTAAAAATACGAGATTTGCAAAGGAAGAAAAAATGCTTAGAGATGAGGCGGAAGAACTTATGGAAATGATGGAGCTTACGTGCAGAAGAGATTTTGTGGCAAATAATCTGCCTTATGGACTTCAAAGAAGACTTGAAATAGCAAGAGCTCTTGCAGCAAGGCCAAAGCTTCTACTTCTGGATGAACCAGCGGCGGGAATGAATCCTGATGAAACAGACAAGCTTATGGGACTCATTGGAGAAATAAGAAATAAATTTAAAATCTCAATTCTTTTAATTGAACATCATATGGATTTGGTTATGGGGATCTGTGATGATATTACAGTTTTGAATTTTGGCTGTGTTATTGCACAGGGGAATCCATTTGAAATTCAAAATAACCCTAAGGTTAAGTTTGCATATCTGGGGGGTGAATAATATGCTTAAAGCAGTGGATTTAAATGTTTTTTATGGTGGAATACATGCTCTAAAGGGAGTAAGCATTGAGGTGAATCAAGGTGAAATTGTTACAATAATTGGTTCTAATGGTGCTGGAAAATCTACACTCCTTAATTCCATATCAGGATTTTTAAAACCAAAGTCTGGTGAGATAATATATAAGGAAGAAAAGATTCTGCCAATACCACATAAAATAGTTAAAAGGGGAATATGTCAGGTTCCTGAGGGAAGGCTTATTTTCGCTAACCTAACTGTGGTTGATAATCTTAATTTGGGGGCATATTTAAGAAAAGATAACAAGGGGATTGCAGAGGATATTGAAAAGGTTTTTACCCTTTTTCCAATACTTAAAGAAAGAGAAAAACAAATTTCAGGCACACTGTCAGGTGGAGAACAGCAGATGCTTGCTATGGGCCGTGGTCTTATGAGTAATCCTGATATAATATTGTTGGATGAACCTTCTCTTGGACTTGCCCCACTACTTGTCCAAACTATATTTGAAATTATTATAGATATACAAAAAATGGGCAAGACAATTCTCCTTGTTGAACAAAATGCATATAAAGCACTTCAAATAGCAAGTAGAGCCTATGTACTAGAACAGGGCATAATTACACTTGAAGGAGCTGCAGTGGAGATTGCATTAAATCCTAAAATTCAGGAGGCTTATTTAGGTAAAAGTAAAAAGTAGGGAATTTATAGGAAATGTGTTTAAAAATTGACTTTTTTGTATTT
Source organism: Clostridium sp. (assembly GCF_050717535.1). Lineage (GTDB taxonomy): Bacteria > Bacillota > Clostridia > Clostridiales > Clostridiaceae > Clostridium_AD. The sequence continues at coordinate 5,045 of NZ_JBOITM010000081.1, read as the reverse complement.
TCAGTATATTATGTAGGAAAGAGAATAATTGATTTTAAATTACTGTTTTGTTTATACAGATGCCTAAAGCATTATCGTAAATAAAACCCAGTGAATGAGTACATTTGCTGGGTTTTTTGTTTTTTGAAATTTGTTAGACTCTAAAGATAGTGGAAAAAGCAATTTGTACTTAAAAATTTGAGGGGTGATTTTATGACATTGGATGAGAAAATATTGGAACTTAAAGATGAAATATTAAAAGGTGTTGAAGAGTGCATAAAGACTAAAAGTGTGGAAGATGCACCAAAAGAGAATATGCCCTTTGGAGAGGGAGTTCAAAAAGTATTCCAGTACAGTTTAGATCTTTCTAAAAAATTAGGATTTAAAACTGTAAATCTAGATAACATGATAGGATATGTAGAATATGGCGAAGGTAAGGAAATGATTGCAGTGCGTTGACATCTAAATGTGTAAAGCATTACAGGGATATAGGAGAAGAACTGCCGACCGCAGGTTTTACACCAGATGCTGAATATCCAATTATAAATGGAGAAAAAGGAATAGTAAACTATAAATATCGGAGAAAATTAAATCAGCAAGGTGAATTTATTCTTAAGTCTATTAATGGGGGAATTGCACCTAATGTAGTTCCAGAATATGCAGAGGCACAGGTTATAATTCCTAAGTCTAGAATAGCTGAAGTTAAAAAATTAGCACAAGGTGTAGAAGAGATAAAATTGGAGGAAAAGGAAAATTGTTTATTAGTGAAATCCTTTGGAATTTCTGCACATGGAAGCAGGCCAGATGAGAGTAAAAATGCAGTGAGTCACCTTTTATTGTTTTTGGGTAAACTAGATTTTGTAGGTAGTGTCAGAGAATTTTTAAGCTTTATGAATGAAAATATAGGCCTTGATACAGAAAGAAGAAAGCTAGGTATATGTCTGGAAGATGAAATGTCTGGTAAGTTTGTATCCAATCTAGGGATGCTCATAGGGATCGAAAAGGAAATAGATATTTCTATTAATATGCGATACCCTGTGACTAAAAAATATGAAGACTTTAAACATGTATTTGTAAATAAAATGAGAGAAGGAAAAATGGAAGAGTTGTCAACAAGACATAAGAAAAGTCTTTATGTGTCTCCAGATAACCAGTTTATTAAAAAACTACAAAAGGTTTATGAAGAAAAGGTAGGTGAGAGAGCAGAATTAATATTTATAGGTGGAGGAACTTATGCAAAGAGCATGGGGAATATATTAGCGTTTGGACCTATATTTAAAGGACAACCTATGCTTGAACATAAGCCAGATGAATATATAGAAATAGATTCACTAATGAAAAATGTTCGAATAATGGCAGCAGCTATATATGAATTAGCAAACTAATGATGTTAACTAAATTTAAAGGAGGAAAAAAATGATTACAAAAGGATTTACGTATGTTGCATTTCTTCTATTCTTTGCAGGTATGATTGTACTTGCAGAAAAAAAATCAAAGTCAAAAATTTTCAACTATATTCCTGCTATAGTACTGCTGTACTTTACAGCCATGCTACTTTCAACTTTGGGTATGTGGCAAAAAACCGATTCAATAACTGCGGTTTATAAAGGTTTAAAGGATAATTTGCTTCCTGCAATGATATTCCTTATGCTTTTAAGATGTGATATGAGGAAAATATTAAAATTAGGACCTAAAATGTTGATAGGATTCTTTGTGGCAACTATAAGTATAATGCTAGGTTTTATAATTACGTACGGAATTTTTAAAGGATTTTATGAGGTAGATACTTGGAAATCATTTGCAGCTCTTGCAGGAAGCTGGATAGGTGGAACTGGAAATATGGTAGCTGTCCAAGGTGCACTTCATATATCAGATTCAAAACTGGGATATGCTTTACTTATGGATTCAGTAAACTACTCTATATGGGTAATGTTATTGCTATGGTTAGTTTCATTTGCTCCTAAATTTAACAAATGGACAAAATCAGACACGAGTGTAATTGATGAAATAGGGAAAAAATTGAATGCAGCCCAAGAAAATATAAGAAAAGAAATAGAATTTGCAGATTTAATAATATTGCTTGGATTAAGTTTATTTGTTTCTGCAATGGCTCAATATTTTGGTGGTATGCTTCCACAAACTGTATTTTTGACAGGAACTACATGGACGATTCTTATAGCTACCTTAGTTGGAATACTACTAGCTATGACACCAGTTGCAAAGATACCAGGATCTACACAGCTTTCTAATATTATGCTTTACACTATAGTTGCGCTTATAGCATCTAGAGCAAATTTTGCAGAACTTACACAGGCTCCTATTTATATAATATCAGGATTCTGTATACTGGGGATACATTTTGTAATTTCAGTTATAGCTGCTAAGATATTTAAATTGGACTTGTTCACTATTGGAGTTGCAAGTCTTGCAAATATAGGGGGTGTTGCATCAGCACCAATATTAGCTGCTGCATACAGCGAAGCACTAGTACCTATAGGGATTTTGATGGCGCTTATGGGATATATTGTAGGAACAGGAGCAGCACTTGTGGTAGGTAAAATTCTTTCTATTATGTGATGTATATTACTAGAATAGTGCACGCTTAACAAATAAGTTAATATAACGTATAATATATTTTGAGGTGGTTTTGTGTATAACAAAAATACAATATATGTAGTTGGTAATGCTAAAACGAATACAGATAATGCTATAACTAATCAATTCAGTTCTTTTTTTATAGGGTTTGTGGCAGATGCAGATACAGGTGAAATAATTGATTTAAGTTGCTCATCCACAATAAGAACAACAGATGATTTTATAAAATCACTTTTAATGGGAAAAAGCTTAAAAATATTTGACTGTAAATTAGAAGAAGAAATAAAAAAAAGATATCATGGTTCATCTCAAAGAGCTATTGTAGTTGCTTATAAAGATGCTGTGAAAAAGTACGATGAAGTAAAACTTAGACAATTTTAAAATTACTGCTTTGTTTAAAGTGAATAGGGTCACACCTAGCTCAAAGTAAATGAAACCCAGTAAAGGCAAACCTATGGTTCTGTTTTTACTGGGTTTTTATTATATAAAATTTAAGGAGGGATATTTATGAAAATAACTGATATAAAAATAAAACGAATTTCTGTTCCACTTAGAACACCATTTAAAACTGCATTACGAACTGTACACAGTGTGGAAGATGTTATAGTGGAAATACACACTGATACAGGCAACATAGGGTTTGGAGAAGCCCCACCAACAGGAGTTATAACAGGGGATACCACTGGTTCTATAATAGGAGCTATCGAAGATCATATAAAGAAAGCCATAGTAGGTATGAAAATAGAAAATTTTGAAGATTTAATGCTAAAATTGCAAAACTGTGTTTTAAAGAACACTAGTGCAAAGGCTGCAGTTGATATAGCATTATATGATTTATATGGGCAGTTATATGGAGCACCACTATACAAGTTGTTAGGTGGGCATAGAAGTGAAATAGTAACAGACATAACTATAAGTGTAAATGATCCAGAAGAAATGGCAAAGGATAGTTTAGATGCTATAAGTAGAGGATACGGTACTTTGAAAATAAAAGTAGGAAAAGATTCTGCAAGGGATATGGAAAGAATGAAAGCAATAAGACAGGCTGTAGGTTACGATGTTAATCTTAGAATTGATGCAAATCAAGGCTGGAAGCCAAAGGAAGCAGTAAATGTTTTAAGAAAAATGGAGGATGCAGGACTACAAATTGAGTTTGTAGAACAACCAGTTTCAGCCCATGATATAGATGGATTAAAATTTGTAACAGATAATGTATCTACACTTGTTTTAGCTGACGAAAGTGTGTTTTCTCCTATGGATGCACTAAATATTATGCAGAGGAGAGCTGCAGACTTTGTAAATATAAAACTTATGAAAACGGGTGGGATATATAATGCTCTAAAAATATGTTCCTTAGCAGAAATATATGGAGTTGAATGTATGATAGGATGCATGCTTGAGGCAAAGGTTAGTGTAACCGCCGCTGTGCATTTAGCTTGTGCAAAGAGTATTATAACTAAAATTGATTTAGATGGTCCTGTACTATGTAGTGAAGACCCAATAAATGGAGGAGCTGTATTTAATGAATCTAAAATAACACTTACCGAAGCGCAAGGACTAGGGATAAAATCTATAAATTATTAGAAAACCAAAATGATAAAAAAGTGACATCTGCTTACATTACAGATGTCACTTTTTTATCATTTATGATTAAATTTAATTTAAAAAAGGCATATTCTATTATTTATTTATTTACATATTTTCTTTCATAGCTACTATACATTATCCATGCAACTGCAGCAAAGAATATTGGTCCAGCTATACTCCAAAGTGTTGTTTGTAAATCTCCTGCCAATGCCGGTTGTAGAATTGAGAAGAAATTTGCAAATCCAACGGTGAACATAACTACAACTGTAAATATTACAGCACTTTTGTATGTCTTAAACATTTCAAAAGGTTTGATAATATCTGTATTTTTCTTGAATGGTATGAAAGCATATGCTATAAACATGTATGGAAGAGTCATAGCTACATTAGTCATTGATACTAATATTTTGAAGAATTTTGCCATGCTATTTCCACCGAAGGCTATAAGAACAATCATAACACATACAATTGCTGCTTGAACCCACATAGCATTTTGAGGTATTCCGTCTTTCATTTCTGCCATTTTACCAGGCCATAATTTAGCTGGAGTACCTTCAATTATTTGTTTTAATGGAGAAAACATTAATGCGAAAAATGCACCTGCGAGTGTTAAGAACATTGAAAATCCAAAGAATCTAGCTATCCCATGTGACATTGCTAGGCTAGTAGCTTGACTTGCACCAAATGCTTGACCTAGAGCATATCCTAGATTACCCATTACTACATAACTAGCATTACCTAAATTAACAGTCTTGTCACCCATAACAGTTGCCCAATTAGTAAATACACCAACTAGGAATATTCCAATTGAGTATCCAATTGAGATAACTGCTGCTGAAATAACTATACCCTTAGGGAATGTCTTTTCAGGATTTTCTGTTTCA
>NZ_JBOITM010000080.1:0-81954 GCF_050717535.1 Clostridium sp. | reverse complement strand
AATCTTTTCAATTCTCATCACCTCTTCAATTCTATTGTACAGAAAAGGTGTTTGTTTTTGTGGTTATTTGGAAATTATTCCGGGTTCTTATTTTCCTAAATCTCATGGTTTTAGTTTACCACTTACATTTGCCAGCCCATGTACTTGGAGGTTGAATATCACTTTGTAATAACACAGCACTTAATTCGGTTATAATGTTTTTTGATATTTCTTTACCTTCTATAAAATATGTTTTCACTTCATTTTCTTTCGCAACTTGTGCAAATCCCGTCATCAGTTGCATTCCTAAAATGTTATTTTCTAGAGCTTCATTAATATACCCAACCTCAATTGTATTTAATGAGCGTTTTTCAGATAAAATATTATATCCACTCATGTAATTTGTGTTTTCAATAAATTCTATATGTTTTGGCATAGTTACAGCTGGTGGCTGTGCAAGGACTCCTTTTCCTAGTAGGTAGTTGGTTGTGATAACATAATATTTATAAGCAATATCATATTCAAGTTTAAATAAATTATGAGCTTCTTTCATATGAGATATAGCTATAAATACAGAACAATGACCAAGTTTTAATTTCATCATCTGACGAAGAAACATTATATTAAAAATATCATCAAATAGTGGAGGTTCCTCTCTTAGTATATCTCGTTCATCAAAGCCCATGGGAATAACTGCATTTGCACTATTAAATATATTAACAATATTATTTTTTACATTTATAATTTCAGTAATATACTCATTTAATATGTTTTTGGCTTCACTATCAACAGTTTTATCTTTAAATATATTAAATATCATTAAATTTGCTGTTGTAGATTGATATGCCATCCATATTGTACCTAATTCTGACGATGATAATTGTATCTTTGCCTCTGTAGTCATTTAAATGCCTCCTTTTTTTATAAAATAGGTGTAAACCCACTATAACTTTAGTGTAGTTGGTAGTTGACAAGCATAATTAATCTTCTATTTTGTAAGTTGATTTCTATCTTCCATTTGAGGAGGCTCTTCCATCCATTTATATTTGATCATTAATTTCGCACCTTTTTTTGAATATTCAAATGTATCCTTAGAAATAAGTCCAAGTTTAACAGGTAAATCTTTTCTCATGCTAAAAGATGTACCCAGTCCAGTGAAGCCTAATGCTGTGACGGCTGTTAAACTATTTGTGTACATCATAAGTTTATCTGAGAAAGGAGCCTGATTAGAATCTGTAGCTTTACCTGCCCAAGCACTTGGAGGTTGAATATCACTTTGTAATAGCACACCACTTAATTCTGTAATTACATTCTTTGATAATTCTTTACCTTCGATGAAATATTTTTTAACTTCGCTTTCTTTTGCAACTTGCGCAAATCCAGTAAGTAGTTGCATATTAAAAATATTATACTCTATAGCTTCATTAATATAACCAACCTCAATTGTATTTAATGAACGTTTTTCAGAAAAAGGATTAAATCCACTCATGTAATTTTTACCTTCTATAAATTCTACTTGTTTTGGCATAGTTACATATGGTGGTCTTGCAAGCACGCCTTTTCCTAATAGATAATTTGTAGTAATCATATAATATTTATTAGAAACATCGTACTTTTGTTTTAATACGTCATTTACTTCTTTCAAATATGACATTGCTGAAAATACAGCAGAATGACCTAAATGTAACTTTGAAATCTGGCGAAGATACATTATACAAAAGATATCATCAAATAGAGGTGGTACTTCTAACATAATATCCTGCTCCCCAAACCCTACTGGAATAACAGCTTTTTCATTATTAAATATATTTGTAATTTCATTAATTGTATTTTTTCTAGCAATAGAATAGGAGGTAAGTATATTTTTAGCCTCCTTATCTATAACTTTATCTTTAAATAGATTGCAAAATGCTATGGCTGCTGATAATGTTTGATAACTCATCCATAATGTACCTAATTCTGTTGAAGTTAATTGTACTTTTGCTTCTGTTGTCATTTTAATCCACCCTTCATATATTATATTAAAAATATATAATTATAGTTTTCTTAATTGTATTATGTTTGAATTCTTCTCATCTTATACTGTTATAAGGTATTTCCATTATAAAAAATAAAATATGTGGACTTACGAGTGCGATAATCCAAGCATACATCAGCTTTTTAAAATAAAGTATTATCAACTATTTATCACAAAATTGCAAATTATTAAATTGCAAAGCATAATTTTAAATTTCATACTTATAAATTTTATAAAAAAGGAAACACTAATTTTATTAACAATAATAACAAGTATTCTTGTTATTATTGTTATAAATTAAAATGGATTAATTAGAGAAAGTAAATATATTATTGTATTTATCAAACTTGTATTATAAGGAAGTGTTTAAATGTACCTTATCTTTCTTTCATTAATTTCAATATACATTTGCTACAAATTAGGTGATTGGAAAAATTGGGAGAAGTATTACTCTACTATCTTATTTTTTATATTAAGTAGTGTAGCTTCCGCCTTCTTAACATACGATCATCCATTATGGTTATACAAATCAGTAGTAATAAATCATACTTTTACAGATTTGCTTATTTCAATAACTGTATATCCATGTACAGTTATGATGTTCATCCCTCATTTACCAAGCAAAATAACAAAAATAATTCTTCATATTTCTATTTATGTAGCTATTTATACCATTCCAGAATTCATTGCTATTAAATTAGGTTATTTTACATACTTTAACGGATGGAATATATGGTGTACTCTCATATTTAATTGTTTGATGTTCCCAATGCTAATTCTTCATTATAAAAAACCATTATATGCTTGGGGCATTGCATTGATAAGTCCTCATATTTTATTTTTTCTTTTAAAAATACCATATAATATTATTAGATAAAACAAATACTAAAAATAATCGAATATGATGTAAAATTTTTAAAAGAAGGAAGGAATTTGTTAAGGTGAATACTAATATATTAAACAAATAGCAAGTCGGTATGCTAGCATACTAGACTTGTTATTTGTTTTTAATAAAAGTTTTAAATAAATATTTAACAAAGATTGATATTTCTATTGATTTTAATTTTATATGTGATATTATATTGTTATATCTTAATATTACAATATACCAATTTAATGATCTACTTAAAATTACAATTTAACTAAATAATGCTGATTTAAAATTCAGGAAAGGAAAAGCTATGGATACAGATTATACGAAATACTGTGAAATTGCAGAAGTCCTAAAAGTATTGGCACATCCTATTAGGTTATGTATAGTAAAAAGTATATTAGACCAGGGTGAGTGTAATGTTTCTCATATGCATACTTGCCTTGAGGTTCCTCAATCTACTGTATCCCAACATCTACAAAAGCTAAGATATGCAGGCGTTATAGAGGGAAATCGAAAGGGGCTTAACGTAAACTATAAAATTAGAGATGAAAGAATAATAAAGTTAATAAATTCAATTTTAATATTGAGTTAATAATAGATAATGACTATACGAGGAGGAATATTTAGATGAAAAAAGTATTAATAGTAGGTGGCGTAGCTGGTGGTGCTTCAACAGCGGCAAGACTACGACGACTTGATGAAACTGCAGAAATTATTATGTTTGAAAGAGATGAATATATTTCTTTTGCAAACTGCGGGCTTCCTTATTATATAGGTGAAGTTATAAAAGAAAGAGATAATCTTTTAGTACAAACACCTGAAAGTATGAAAGCTAGATTTAATATAGATGTAAGAAATAACTGCGATGTAACTTCCATTGACACAGATAAAAAGACTGTGACAGTTAATAGCAAGACTCGCGGTACTTATGAAGAAAGTTATGATTATATAGTCCTATCACCAGGTTCTAAAGCAATTAAACCTAATATAGAAGGCATTAACAGTAAAAGAATATTTACATTAAGGAATATACCAGATACGGATAATATAAAAGCATTTGTGGATAAAAAAGGTATTAATTCTGCTATTGTTATTGGCGGAGGCTATGTTGGCATTGAAATGGCTGAGAACTTAAAAGAAAGAGGTCTTGACGTTACTATAGTAGAAGCTGCTCCCCACATAATGGCCCCTTTAGATACAGATATGGTTTTAACCGTTGAAAAGGAAATTTCAGATAACGGCATTGAAATAATTTTAAATGACGGTGTAAAAGCTTTTAAAGATAATGAAGATAGTGTAGAAATAATTTTAAATAGTGATAAAAAACTAAGTGCTGACATGGTTATTTTAGCAATAGGAGTGGTTCCTGATACTGGCTTCCTAAAAAATAGTGGAATAGAATTTGGGCCTAGAGGTCATATAATAGTAAATGATAAAATGGAGACAGCCGTGCCATCTGTGTATGCAGTGGGCGATGCAATAGAAATAGTTGATTTTGTAAACAAACAAAAATCAGCAGTTCCACTGGCTGGACCTGCAAATAAACAAGGTAGGATTGCAGCCGATAATATAGCAGGGCTTGGAACTACTTATAAAGGAACTCAAGGAACTTCAATTATAAAGGTTTTTGGTTTAACAGCTGCAGGTACAGGCAATAATGAAAGAAATTTAACACGCCTTAACATTCCTCATAAAGTTGTATTTGTACATCCTGTATCTCATGCATCATATTACCCTGGTGCTCTTACTATGACTTTAAAACTCATTTTTAATGATGAAGGAAAGATCCTTGGAGCTCAAGGTGTAGGTTATGATGGAGTAGACAAGCGAATAGATGTACTTGCTACAGTTATACGCCTCGGCGGAACAGTTACCGATCTAACAGAACTAGAGCTCTCTTATGCGCCTCCTTTCTCATCAGCTAAAGATCCAGTAAATATGGCCGGTTTTTTGGCTGAAAATGTGTTAAAGGGAATAAGTGATGTAATAACTACAGATGAATTCTTAGCCTACGATAAATCGAATACTGTTCTTGTAGATGTACGTACTGACATTGAATTTGAAAATGGACATCTTGAAGGTGCTATAAATATCCCTGTAGATGATTTAAGAGAAAGAATTAATGAACTTGATAAAAGCAAAGAGATTTTTAACTACTGTCAGGTAGGTATTAGAGGTTATATAGCCGCTAGAATTTTATCTCAAAATGGTTTTAAGGTTAAAAACTTAACAGGAGGATATAAATCAGCTTTAAATTCAAAAATAAAGCTAGATAAAGTAAGTATTAGTGAAGGGGCCAAAAGGCAGTCTGTAGATCCCGATACTCAAGTTATAAAACATTCTTTAGATAATGGCGCTTCTAATTATGATAAAGCTCTAGATGCTTGTGGTTTGTGTTGTCCTGGCCCATTAATTCAAGTTAAAGCTAATATTGATGATTTAAATGAAGGTCAAATATTAAAAGTAACAGCATCTGATCCTGGCTTCTATGAAGACATTAAATCTTGGTGTACTAAAACAAATAATGAATTATTAGATTTAAGAAAAGACAAGGGCATGGTTTATGCTTATATAAAAAAAAGCAATAAGACAAACAAAATAAATAAGTTTATTGACTCAGATACTGTAGAAAAAAGCAATAAAACCATGGTAGTTTTTAGTGGTGATTTAGACAAAGCCATTGCAGCCTTTATTATTGCAAATGGAGCCGTTGCAATGGGCAGTAAAGTTACCATACTATTTACCTTCTGGGGTCTTAACATTATAAGGAAACCTGAAAAAGTATCTGTAAAAAAAGGAATAGTTGATTCCATGTTTGGGTTTATGATGCCAAGAGGAAGTAAAAAACTTAAACTATCCCAAATGAACATGATGGGAATGGGAGCTAAAATGATCCGTTCCGTAATGAAAAACAAAAATATAAGTTCTCTTGAAGATTTAATAAAATCAGCTATTGATAGTGGCGTAGAGGTAGTTGCTTGCTCAATGTCTATGGATGTTATGGGTATTACAAAAGAAGAACTTATTGATGGAGTTAAAATTGGAGGAGTAGGCTATTACTTAGGTGAAGCTGAAAACTCAAATGTAAATCTGTTTATTTAATGTTTTTAGCAAATATCTTAAAGAAGTGTGGTTACTTTATTCATGCTTCTTTTTCTTATATTAGACTCAATATTCCTTGATCAAAATTAATATTCTTTATTCTTATAAATTTTATACTACCTTTTGTAATTTGATGTAATAGGACTCGTAGAAAATATGAGTTATATTATTTGCTCTGGATGCAGTGAGAAAATAAGAATCTTTGAATCAGATAACATTCAAGAATTTCTAAATAAAAATGATTTAGATTTACTTGGTGAAATTCCAATGTGTAAAGAAATAGTTAATATTTCAAACAAAGGTCAATACAAGTTAAATACTGAATTAACTGAGAATCTTATAAATAAAATTATCACTAACATAAAAAAATAAAAAATGGAGGTAATATGTATGAAAATAGCACTACCTAATAAGGGAAATATGGTGAATCAACATTTTGGAATGAGTGAAAGTTTTGTAATTGCAACTATAGAGGACAAAAAAATTGTTAGCATTGAAGAAATATCTTCAGTTGAACTGGCACATAATCATCAAGGTCTAGCAAACTTACTTACAGCAAAGGGAGCAACAGTAGTTATTACTGGAGGTATTGGCAGTGGAGCTATCAATGGCTTACAACAGAACGGCCTTAATGTAATAAAAGGAGCATCTGGTGAATATAAAAAAGTTATTGAGGAATATATTAATGAAACCTTAGAAGATAAAGATGTAACTTGCAATCATCATGGTGAACATCATCACCAATAAACATAAAGGAGCACAATTGTGCTCCTTTATATTTTCATCTCTATAATTAAATTAATGAACTACCTTTTTAAATTTCCATTAAAACCTGATAACCCATGATTCATATGATAAATTGGCCCAAAATTATTTTTTAACAATACATTTATTGCTTTAGGACTTCTGCTCCCCGATGCACAGTGAACTAACATTGGCCTGCCACGAAATTTTTCCAGTTCTGTAATCCTAGAAGCAATTTCACTAACAGGCATTAGTTTAGATCCATTTATATGCCCAGATTTATACTCACCTTTAGTTCTAACATCCAGAATAACAAGATCTTTAGTATCTTTGATGAAGGAAGTTGCCTCTACCCCAGAAACATTTTTTACATTCTTATTAAACTTAAGTATTATTCTAGGATAAAGCATGTATGCGAGCAAAAGAATAGCTGCTATGGTAAATAAATTATTCATATTTTTCTCCCTTAAACTTTATTTTTTTATTGCTATATATGTTTTTCTTATTTTTTAGTGTTTTAAGATTAATAATGATGTTATACCCCCTATAGGTATATAATATCATTAATATTCAATAAATACAATATAAGATATCAAAAATAATGAAATAAGTTTTAAAAATAATTGTTCATAAAAAATACCTTTGATAATTCCTCAGTAAATTGGTAAAATAGAATTTAAAAGGAAGTGTTCTATATATGCTGAAAAAATTTGTAACCACTAAGCAATTATTTTTAATCTTGCTTTTGCCTTTAAGTATTTTTCTATCACAGTTCTCTAGAATTCTCCCAAATTTTATAGAAAAATTTTATTCTTCATTTTTTTATAAAATAATTGCCAATATTTTAAGTGCAGTCACAGGATTTTTACCCTTTTCTCTTGCAGAATTAATAATTGTCTCTTTTTCAACTTTCGTTATATTTTATATTTCAAAAACAATTTTCCGCTTATATAAATACAAAAATAAAAGATTAAATACTTTAAAGAACTTTGGATTAAATATACTTGCTATATCAGGAGTAATATATTTCTCATTTCAGCTTTTATGGGGATTTAATTATCAAAGACTAACTCTAGATAAAATATTCCAATTAAATATACGTAATTCTTCATCCGCTGAAGTTGCCAACCTTTGTAAAATGCTTATAAATAATTCAAATACTCTAAGAAAAAAATTAAAGCAAAATCAGAATGGCATAATGGAACTTCCCTATGATAAAAAGTATATGCTAGAAACTGCTCAATTAGGGTATGATAATGCTTCACTAAAATATAGTAAATTAAAAGGTAACTATGGAACACCTAAGGGCATATTACTATCAATCCCAATGTGTTATACAGGAATTACTGGCTTTTATTTTCCTTTTACCAATGAAGCTAATATTAATATGGCAGAGCCTGATTCATTCCTTCCCTTTACAACTGCTCATGAAATGGCTCATCAAAGAGGATTCGCCAAGGAAGATGAAGCAAATTTTATTGCATATATAGTCTGTATAAATCATCCTGATGTAAACTTTCAATATTCAGGTACACTTGCAGCTTTATCTTATTCATTTAATGCATTACGGAAAAACGATTCTCAAAAATTCGAAGAATTGATTTTAACCTGTAGTACTAGTGTACTAAATGACTTGAACTACAATCAACATTTTTGGAAAGGTTACTCTGGCCCTATAGAATCAATGGGTGATAAAATTAATGACACTTATCTTAAGGCTCAAAATCAAGGATCTGGAACAAAGAGTTATGGTGCAATGGTGGATTTACTTCTGGCCGAATACAGAAAAAAATAATTCTTTAGATACCCTGTTCAATTATAAATAGGGTATTTAAAGAATCATTAAGTGAATCTCAGATGACCAAAAGTAACAAGAGTGCATGGCAATTTTTTAACATGTTTACAGTTTATTATCTAACTCTTCTTGCAGACATATAATCACTTCTGGTTAATTGTGATATTTTAACTACATCCCCTGTGCTTGGGGCATGTATGTATGAATTATTTCCCACATAAATACCAACATGATGAGGACTTCCTGATCCAAAGAACACTAAATCTCCAGCCTGTAGGTTTTCCCTAGACACAAATGCTCCGTTAGTTATCTGATCATAGGTAGATCTACCTGTACTAACTCCAAAATGTGCATATACATATTGAACAAAGCCCGAACAATCAAAGGTATTGGGGCCTGTTGCTGCCCACTCATAAGGGGTTCCGAGGAAACCTTCAGCATAAGCTATTACTTCATTTGAACTAACTGATGATGTGTTTTGACGTTGACTTAGTTCTTCTTTAGGTTCTTCTTTTGCGGGTTCTTCTCTTACTACATTATTTACTACATTACTTGCCAAACCTCTTGATGGAGTAATTTCTCTGGTATTTTGAGTAGCTACTGCCACCTCATATTTAGGTGTTTGATTTGATGCATTTTTTATTTGGATCATAGTACTACCCAGTAATGCCTCAGTTTCTGTTATTTCATTCCTGTGTAATTCTTGCTCCGTTTTTGCTTCTACTATTAATTTACTTTGTTCTTTTTTCTTTACACTAAGCTTGTCCAATTTGTCTTCATTCTCAGCTTGTAATGCTAATATTTTTTTCTTGTTATCATCAAGATTTTCTTTTCGATGCTCAATATCTTGTTTTTTAACATTTAATTCACTAATAATTTGGTTATCATATTCTACAATCCTTTTAACATTTTCTACTCTTGAAATAAAGTCTTCTAACCCTTGAGAATCAAGCAAAATTTCTAAATATGTATCTGCTCCATTCATAAACATGACTCTCATTCTTTCATTAAACAAATCTTCTTCGCCCTTTATATTTTCCTGAGCAATTGCTAAATTCTTAGTATTCTGCTCTATTTTATTTTCAGCATCATTTATCTGCTCTTTTGCTTTATCTATTCCTGAATATATACTTTCAATATCAAAATCCAGCAACTCAATAGATATCTCTAATTTTTCAAAATCCTCCTGCAACTTAGTATATGAACCTTTTTGCACTTCAAGCTGTTTCTTTTGATTATTTAGTTGTTCACTTAGTGGTGCTGCTACTATTGGCATACTTGCTGACATAGCTAGTCCTGTAGCTATGAGTAGAGATAATATCCTTTTTCTCATTATTATTCCCCCACATCAAATATTGTTAAATTTTTATAAATTTTTGTTTTTTTATTCATAAAAATATTATAGCACTATATTGGGACAAACCCAAGGGAATAAAAAAATGTACTCTATTGACTAAAATTTTACATAATGTTATTATTCAAATATGTTAGGTATGTATAAATCAAGTTTTATATTTTACTCATAAGAAGGGTGGTATATAATGAAAAAATCTTCAAAAAAAAGGTTGATATTGGCTCCTGTTATATTGATAGGAATCTTTATCATATCCTTCGTTGTTTGGTCAAATAGTTATTATAAAGCTACAGATGAAACACTAGTTTTTTTAAAAACGGATAGTAGTGTTACTGTTAATCATGAAAAGTATATAACCTTTACTCCCAAAATTGCTACTACTACTGGTTTTATTTTTTATCCAGGTGGAAAAGTAGATGAGAATGCCTATGCACCTCTTTGTAAGAGCATTGCTAAGCAAGGGTATAAAGTAGTAATTGTTCCCATGCCATTAAAATTAGCTGTCTTTGGTAAAAATAGAGCAACTGATGTAGAAGCATTATATCCTGAAATTAAAAATTGGGCAATAGGTGGACACTCTCTTGGAGGTGTTATGGCAGCTAATTATGCTTATAAAAACCCTTCAAGTATAAAAGCGCTAATTTTATATGCTTCCTATCCACAGAACAGTAATAATATGTCATCCCAAAATATAATAGTGTTATCTACCTGGGGATCAAAAGATGGTGTGGCAGATATAAATAAAATTAAAGGCTCTAAAAAGCTCTTACCTAGAAATTCAGTTTTTCAAAGCATAGAAGGCGGAAACCATGGTCAATTTGGCAATTATGGCATTCAAAAGGGAGATAACATTCCCAATATATCTACAAATGAGCAACAACAAATAGCAGTAAAAAGCACAGTAGCTATTCTTTTGAAAATATCAAAATAAAATATAAATGACTACTAAAATTGCAACTATAAAATATAAAAATCCTACAATTTTTTTTCTTAATTTTCCTCCTTTGTATATCTTTTCTTGGAGTCTTTTAGTACACCTATTCGTTCTAATATTATACTCGTTCAATTTCGCTGTTTTTTCATATACACTCACTTTTAATGCTTCCAAAATTTCTTTTTTTAAGACTTCAACTGAACTATATCTATCCAGGATATTGATTTTAACACACTTTTGTATTATTGCTTTTAAATTTCTATCAATATCCTCCTCATAATTTTCATCAATAAGAGGCTCCACCCCTGTGGTAGGAGTCTTTCCTTTAACCATGAAATATATTAACATTCCTATTCCATATATATCTGTTTGCTTGCAACATTTTCCTAAACCATATTGCTCTGGAGCTGCATATCCATTAGAACCTGCACTCCTTGCATCTTTATCTATATCACTCTTATAAACTTTTGAAATACCGAAATCAATTAAAACTACTTTTTCACTGGGAGTTATCATTATATTTGATGGTTTTATGTCTCTATAAATAATAGCTGGATTTTGATTGTGCAAATAACCTACTATATCGCATAGATCCGATGTAATCCGGCAAATTTTTTCCATTTGCATTTTACTATTTACTTTCACATATTCTTTTAGTGTTTGACCCTCCACATAGTCTTGAACCATGTAAAGATAATTATTCTCATAAAATATATCAACTATCCGGCGAATACCTACATGGTTTAAATCTTTTAAAATATTTGCTTCTGTTAAAATACCTGTATTTTTTATATCCTTTATTACTTCTTTTATAGCCCAAAGGTTTCCATACCGAGTGTTTTTACATAAATAAACGGTACCCATACCACCTTTTCCTAAAATTTTAATTACCTCATATTTTTCATCTAATATATCTCCACTATTTAGCATAATTCACCTCTTGTATAAATGTTTCATAACTTGTCTATTTATAATATACGTATAGTTACCCAATTTTAAGGGGAGTCCGCTTATAGTCATATCTCACCTCACATTAGCATATATATATATACTAATGTGATATTTTCATATATAAATTATTTACAAATAAAAAATACATTTGCTATTATTTTTTTACTTCAAGTAATAATAATATCTCATAAAATGAGAATGCAAATGCTAATTAATTATATCAAACTTTAAATAAATTTACAAGATTTTGTACGTAAAACCCTTTAATCAGTTGTTGGGTGAATATCACTATTAGCTGTAATTTCTTTTAATTTTTATGTACCATATTTAACATGATGAATATAATAATACTGTAAAGTAAATTGAGGAGATGACTAATGATGGCTTACAGTGCTAGAGAGTTATTAGCTAGAATAATAAAATGTGAAGCTGGTGGAGAAGGCGAAAATGGAATGAAAGCCGTGGCTTCTGTAGTTATGAACAGAGTTAATGTATCCGATGGCGAATATCTTAGACTAGGTCAAGGTGATCTAATAAAAATCGTATTTCAGCCGGGGCAATTTGATTGTGTAGCTTCTGTACTTAATGGTATGTCTAATCCACAAACCATATGGTCTAGTCCACCAGAACAAATACATTATGATATTGCTGATTGGGCACTATCTGGTAATAGATTATATACAACAGGTTCTTCTCTGTGGTATTTTAATCCCTTTGCACCAGGTTGTCCATATTTATTCCCTTTTAATGGAAGTGGAACCTATCAAGCTAGTGTAGCTCAACATTGCTTTTATAATCCCACAGCCAAATATTTTACAACTTAATTAATAAACTTACTAACAATACCTTTAAATAATAAGTAAATATAATTTTTAAGGAGGATATTTTATGTTTATAGTACCACCTAACAATTTTAATGGAAGTCCAATGTGGAATGCTTATCCAATGTTTTCAGAACCTCCAATGATGCCTTTGCCAAATTCAGATGTGAATGATGATCATTTAAGGCAAAGACCTATACCCCAAGCCCCTCCTATTAACCAAGACTTTCAAATTGCACCTGATTCCCCAATAGTAAATAATCCACTTTATAATCAAGGTTGGTTAACAACACAAATAGGTAAATATGTAAGAATAGCATTTTTACTTGGGACCAATCTATTTCAAGATAGAACTGGAACTATACAAGAAGTTGGAATTAGTTTTATTATTCTTAAAGAAACTTCTACAAATGATTTAATAATGTGTGATATGTACTCTATTAAATTTGTAACAGTTTATAACAATCAAGATCTAAAATGTCAAAAGTAACATAAATTATAAATATAATTTTCAATATGTAGTATATTAGTTATAAGTTATAGTAAACAAAACTTTTATATAAGAAAATAAAAAGCTGCCCCTACTTTAACTCATTAGGGGCAGTTCTTATACTTTATTTTACCTTTTCTACTTCACCATATTTTACTCCAAAGGTGTCTACAGTAACTTTTTTCATTTTTTGATTTTTTATAGGTCTATTAAACTTTGGATTGTCATTTTTTGTATCAACTGGATAGAATTTATTTTCATCTCTTGGTGTGTTTACAATTTTATCGACTGTTTCCATTCCTTCTTTAACCTTACCAAAAACAGCATAATCGCCATCTAATTGACTCGAACTATTAACCATTATAAAGAATTGGGATCCAGCTGAGTTTGGCTCTCCACTTCTAGCCATGGAAATTACTCCTCTTTCATGCTTTAAAGAATTTTCAAACTCATTATTACTAAACTCACCAGCTATTGAATAACCTGGTCCACCTAAGCCTGTTCCCTCTGGGTCTCCTCCTTGTATCATAAATCCTGGTATTACTCTATGAAAAATTAATCCATTATAAAAACCGCTCTGAACTAGTGAAACAAAATTTCTAACAGTATTAGGTGCAATCTCTGGATATAATTCTACCCTTATAACTCCGCCATCTTCCATTTCTATAGTAACTATTGGATTTTTGTCATTTGCTCCTTTTTCTGTTTTAACTTCCTTTGCAGGTTCTACTTTTTCTGTCACTTTTGGGGCACTTTCAACTTCAACTTTATTTTGTTCCTTACTAGAACATCCTACAACAAAAATCACCAAAAACACAGTACATAATGCCATTACTTTTTTTAAACTCTTAATTTTCTTCATCTTATGAGTGCTCCTTTTCATTTATTAATAAGTAAAATACTACTTCGGGTTAGTTTTTTACACTTGCCTTAATTAATTCCATATTTCCCTTAAGTATATATTCTACTCCTTTTGATATATAGATTGTTTCTTCTTCTTTTAATTTCATTTGCATATTATTAGCTTTTATTACACCTTCGCCACTTATTACTATATAACTATGAAAATTTTCTACAACCTTATCTACATAATTATTATTAACAATAATCTTTTCCACTTTAAAATATGGTGTCTCTAATTTAGAGAAATTATCAATTTTGCCTCCATTATTTTTGCCTTCATAATCTATAACGTCTAAGGACTTTTCAATATGTAGTTCTCTACCGCGTCCCCAGTCATGAAGCCTATATGTAATATTACTACTTTGCTGTACCTCAATAAGCTTTATCCCTGCTTCTATTGCATGTACAGTCCCCGCTGGTATATAGATGAAATCTCCTCTCTTTATACTAATTCGCTCTAAATAATCATCTAATTTATCTTCTTTTATAATTAGACTTAACTTTTCTTTGTTTAACCCTTTCTTTATTCCTGATATTAAGGTTGCGCCTTCTTTTGCTTCTAATATGTACCAACATTCAGTTTTACCATTAGAATGCTCTACTCTTCTAGCATACTCATCATTTGGATGTACTTGAACAGATAAATTATCTTCTGCTTTTATAATTTTATTTAGTATAGGAAAATTGCTACCACATCCTAAAACATGAGATAATTCTTGACCTTTATAAATTCCTTCTTCTATTGTAGCTTTCCCATCTTCATGGCAAGAAAGTACCCATTTCTCCCATCCCCATATTTTTTCACTTATGTATGGTTTTAATTTCAAAATTAATTCATTAGACATTACAATACCTCCAATAATCCTTAATTGTTTTATTCCCTATCCTTTACAACACCTATTGCTTCTTCTCTCGTACTACTTGGCCCACAAATATTGAACTTTCCATTATATTTACTGTCTATTGTACCCAATCTTATAAGTATTTCATTGAAGTCCTTTGATGTGTCCAGTGTTCCCATTACTTCATATTGACCTGTTTTACTGTTTTGGGTTTCTATAAAAGCATTATATCCCATAGTTTTAAAAGCATTATTTTTAGCGCATATCCTATGTAAAATAACTTGTTCTTTAATTCCATCTACTTCTACACTTCCAGTAAATACATGATTTAAAGATAATTTCTTTTTCAATTTTCCAACAAGTTTTATTTCAGTTACCTTTTGAAATTCACTATTGTCCGCATACATAAATGCACTATAGTTTCTTTCAATACTCACCGGTCTAAAATATATAAGTGATATTAAAATTATACCAATAATTCCAATTACTATTGAAGCTTTTAAAGATACTCTATCCATATTCATCACCTCAAATCTAAATTATTTCATTAACAATATTTACTTTTTCCCAACTATACATAATATTATAAACTAAATTATCTTATAGTGCACTAGAAAAAGTAAAGTTGCGCATAAAGAGAAGTTAAGATGCTATATTAATACATTCACTTAGTAATCATGAAAAGTTAAAAGCTATCTATCACCCTTTTTCTATTTTTTCGAAGATAGTTTGGGTAAAATAAAGTCAATAAACACCCCCGCGCACACTCCGCTTATAACACAAGCAGTGCACACAAATAGATACAATGCTTTTATTAAATCTCCAAAACCTTCACCCGAATTAGTCCTAATAATATACACATTATATACTCCCATAAGAAGAAAAATAAACGCAGGAATATATTTAGCATATTTTTTTCTACCCACTAACCTATGGATTAAGTACGTTATACCAATTACTACAATGCATACCGCTGACACTAATAATATAAATCTTGTCATTATATCCTCTCCTTTATTAATAAATTTCTGCTAATATCATATTAAACTTTAAAAATATATTAATTAATCCTAGGGCTAAAGCAAAGCACCTATGTGCTTTGCTCACAGGCGCTTTATTAATTCATACTTAGCCACATCTAAATCAGCTAGAATACCAGCTTATTTAAATATATCTATTTAGTTTTCCAAGTTGTTCCTTCTTTAGTGTCCAGAAGTTCAATATTCATAGCTATAAATTCATTTCTTATTTCATCTGCTCTTGCCCAATTTTTACTAGCTCTTGCGTCAGCTCTCTCGATTATAAGCTTATTTATAAGTTTTTCATCTACATGTGGATCTTCATTCTCCACTGTCATAAGGTCTAAAGAGAATACCTTATCGAAATCTTCTACAAGTATAGATTTTTCCTTATTACTAAGTTCTTCATCTTTTAGAACATCAAAGAGTACAGTAAAAGCATTTGCTATATTTAAATCATCACTGATATAAGATGTGAATTTTTCTTTATACTCTGCAATTTTTTCATCACTTACTACATCATTTTTATCCACAGCAATTAAAACAGTGGCAATTCTATCTTTAAGTTTTCTAAGTCCCTTTTTAGCATCCGTTAAACTTTCAAAACTAAACACTAGTTGCTTTCTATATTTAGATAGAAGACAAAAATATCTATAATCAAGAGGTGTATAACCTTCTTCTTCAAGTTTTGATACTGTTAAGAACTCCCCAGTAGATTTTGACATCTTACCACTATCTAATACTAAAAACTCTCCATGCATCCAGTATTTTACCCATTTATGTCCTAGTGCCCCTTCAGATTGAGCTATTTCATTAGTATGATGTACAGCAATATGATCTATTCCTCCACAATGAATATCTAAATATTCACCAATATATTTAATAGACATTGCAGAACATTCTAAATGCCATCCTGGAAATCCTCTACCCCATGGTGACTCCCACTGCATAATTTGATTAGAAAATTTAGAATTTGTAAACCATAATACAAAATCAAGTGGATTTTTCTTATTAGGGTCTATCTCAACTCTACTTCCTGCTTTAAGTTCATCTATACTAATATTTGCAAGTTTAGTGTAATCTGAAAATTTATCAATTTCAAAATATACATTACCATTAGAAACATAAGTATAACCTTTTTCTTCAAGTTTCTTTATAAGGTCTATCATATCTTGAATATGATCTGTTGCTCTACATACAATAGTTGGTCTTTTTATATTAAGCTTTTTACAATCTTCAAAAAAAGAGTCTTCATAAAACTTAGCTATCTCCCATACAGTTTTATGCTCACGGCTTGCGCCCAAGGCCATCTTATCTTCACCTTCGTCTCCATCTGATTGAAGATGCCCAACGTCAGTTACATTCATTACATGTTTAACTTTATAATTTACATACTCTAAGGATTTCTTAAGTACATCTTCAAAAATATATGTCCTTAAATTACCTATATGTGCATAATTATACACTGTAGGTCCACATGTGTACATCCCTACCTTACCTTCTTTATAAGGTATAAATTCATCTTTATTTCTAGTCAAAGTATTATAAACATAAAAACTCAATATATTCACTCCTTTTTAAATAGTATAATAGCAGCTACTACTTTGTAGTAACTTACACTAATAATTAAACTTCTGCATTTAAAAATATAAAAAGCCACAGGCATACTGCAGCTTTAAATCATAAACAACCACAGACTTTTACCTGGGATTAACTATCTAGAATTTATATATGTTATTATTTTTTAAAATAATAACATATATAAATTCTAACATAATATTGTGATAATGCAATAAATTATGAGAACTTTTTTTATTTCTTAGGTAATTATATGACTTATGCCTAATAATTAACTCATTAGAGGCTATGTTTAATTTACAGGCCTGTATAAAAAACAGGAGTAAATAAGTTTTATTTACTCCTGTTTTTCTTATTTTCTATTGGTAGACTGTTTTTTATTTGTAGCATTGTTATTTTTTGCAGTTTCTCTAGTTATTGGAGTATCATAGTTACTTTTAACTAATCTAGAAAATTTATTATCAGGTTGACTATCTTTAGGCATAAAAACATCTCCCTTTTCTATATTCATACCTATAGGTTCTTCTATTTCTAAAATTATATTCTTTTTATTTTTTTAAAATTCGATGCTTCCACGAAATCTTTTGAATATGCAAGGTGCTCCAATGGTAATCCACAATCCAACTACAAAATATCTAAAAAAATCAGCAAGAATATTAATAGGTAAAATTTTCTTTAATATGAATTTTAAAGTTATGAGTACAGTTAATCCAAACAATAATTTTATTAGCTGTTTTATCTTAGTATTTCTAACATCATACTGCACATACTTTGACTCTAGTACATATCCAATATAGAACCCCAAAACTGTTCCTGATATTGTGTAATAAGTCTTTTCTCTAAGAAAAATCATCCCAATAAGCATGGGCACAACAATTATCATTAATACCCAAGTTTTTTTAGTTGATTCAGCATATTCAAAAATATAATTTGAAATAAAAACCCATATAGTTCCAACTATCATTCCACCAATTACATCTATTGGATAATGCACCCCAAGATACATCCTAGAAAATGCGACTAAAATGATTGCTATGGTTCCAAATATATAAATCCATTTTCTTTTCAACTGAACCATCCATGAAACCCAAAAGGTAGATGTTCCTTGGGTATGTCCACTTGGAAAAGATTGTCCTGTAGCAGTTTGAACTCTTAGTGATCTTATCCCTATAACTCCTATAGGTCTTGATGCATTTACTAAATTTTTTAACACAGTATTTACAATTGTTCCTGTCAATAACGCAAACCCTAATTTATACCCAAACTTTTTATTTACACACCAAAATATTATGGCTGCTGCAATAATATAAAAATACTCTTCCCCAGTCATTGTAACTATTTGAAAGAATACATCCAAAAATGGTGATGTTATAGATTGTATAAATTTGATAATTTCTATTTGCATTTTGTATGTCCCCCTTATCTACTGTGTAAAGCTTTTATACTGCATGGTATTCTTCAAAAGTGTAATAAACTCCTTTATATTTCCTGGTAATTTTTATAAAATAGTTAATTTTTAAAATTTCATTTGCATTAATTGTAATCATAGAATACTTTTTATAAATAATTGTGAATATACTATTTCCCTTTTATTTTCTTTACTGCATCAGACCAAATTTTAACGTAATCATCCGTGGCCCATTGTGCCATAACCGATATCTCTGAACTTTTAAGTTGGAGCTCTTTTAGTGGTGATTCTCCTAAAGCATTATTTTTTATAGCATAAACTAATAATTTTGATTTTGTTAGCACAACTACAATATCCTTATTAGGGGAAGTATATCCATCTACTGCATTGGGTACCTTTTGTTTTATAACCTCCCATGATGGAAATATTGAATCATAGTTCACTAAATTATCAGGGGCTTTATTAGGAAGATTAAAGTCCACATACTCATTTTTTACAGATGGATTTAAATAGTCCAATCTTCCACGTAATAACCATTTCCCATTTTCTCTAAAAAGTCCAAAATTTGTTGGTGATGGAGTATCTTTCAATAAATTTTTATCTCTTTCTGGTATAGTCCTTAAATATGATTTTGCACCAGAATTTAGACCTTCCATTCCCTTTTCTCCTAACACTTTTGATGCAGAAATCGGGACTTCTGACCCAGTGTATATTGTGTCAAGTGGAACCACTTCCAATGAATGAGCCTCTGTTGTTTGCTTATCATCATTTGCAGCACTTGCCATATCTCTTTCATAACACACATAATCGTTTCCAACAAAATTAATGCTTTTAAAATCATAATAGTATTCACTATTAACTTTTATTTTTTCTGTTTTAATTTCATTTTCTACGGGAGATGCTATTAAGAAATCCCTACCATAATTATTAGTAATTTCTCTCTTAACCTGGAGTTTCCAAAATCCAGTTCTCCTTGGAACAAATAAAAATGGCAGTTCTAATATTGGCTGAATTGACCCATCATTGTTAATCCATAATGTTCTATATATAGGTTCCAATATTGGTCTATTTTTATTATCATAGGGCAATTTAGAATCAACAGTTTTATAATATTTCAACCCCAATAAAAGACCAGATTGATGCTTCTTTACATATGGTTCTAATTTACTATAGGGTAACTGCTTTTCATTTTTAATATCATCTATGCTTATTTTGTTTTCATTAGCTTGTTTTGAAAGAAAGAAAAATACACCATCCTTTATTAAAACGATCTTACTATCATCAATTTTTATAATATCTCTAAAATAATTTTGATTAGAAGTAATAGTAATAATCTTAATTTCATTTTGATTTATACGAAGATCTTCCATATAAGATTTGTAATTGTTATATAAATATGTCTTTGTATCAACACTTTTAATTTTAAATTCAGGTTTTTCACACTTATCATCTGGCAGAACAATTTTTTGTTCTGCAAAATAAGCTTTTTTTCCAATCCACTCCTTTGCTTCCTCTTCAAGCATTTTAGATACAGCTGAATAAGCATAGCTCTCAACCTTCCAAACACCAACTATTGGTAGAGGCACTTTAGGCGGGATTACTCTGCTTGATGTTGATAAATCAACATTACTACAGGCTGTTAAATTTATAAGTACTATTACTAAAATAAATAGTGATAATATTTTTTTCATAACTTTTCTCCCTTGCATAGAATAAATGCTTTCATCTTATATTGGAATAATTATGCATACTTCCGTTCCTTTGCCAAGCACACTAGTAATATGAAGTTTACCTTCGTGAAGCTTAATAATTTCGTCGCATATAGAAAGTCCTATACCATTTTTAGAATTAGCATTCTTACCTTTGAAAAACTTTTCTTTTACCCTTGGTAATTCATCTTTTGGTATGCCACATCCTGTATCTATTATTTGAATAACAATATTATCGCCTTCTAAATTAGCTCTTATACTTACATTCCCTCCATCAGGTGTAAATTTAAAGGCATTATCCAAAACATTTATAAACACTTGTTTTAATCTGTTTTTATCTACAAATATTTTAGGTAAATCTTCATCTATAACTAAATTAAGATGGATATTCTCCTTTAAAGCCCTAGGTATGGTCTGCTTTTTAATATTATTTAACACATCCTTTATATCAACAAAATCCCTTTTTATAGATACTTTTCCTGAGGATAATTTAGAAAAATCAAGCAAGTCCTCAACTAAAAAAGTTAATCTATCAGATTCTTGTTCTATAATTTCAAGTCCTTCTTTCAGTTCTTCTACATCCTCTAGTTCACTAGAATTTAAAACAATAGACCATCCTTTTATAGATGTTAATGGAGTTCTGAGCTCATGTGAAACAGAAGCAATAAATTCATCCTTCATTCTTTCACTTTTCAATATTTCCTCTGTCATATAATTCAAGGTTTTTGCAAGTTGCCCCAATTCATCATCTGAATTTATTTTGATTTTCTCAATGAAATTACCACTGGCCATTTTTTCCGCACCATTCATTATTTTTTTTATAGGACTTGTAATAAGACTAGAAATAAATAAGCTTACTATTCCAGAAAGTATAATAACTACTCCCCCAGTAATTAAGAAAAATCTAGATAGCTGATAAATATCCTCATCAATCTTCTTAAGTGAAGTTATAAATCTCAATACACCATTTATTTTTCCATTATAAAATAATGGATATGCTACTGTCATAACTCCCTCATTTTCATATTTTTGTCTATCAATTATGCTACCGATTTTTCCAGCCGAGGCTTCTATAAAATCATTACTCTCCAATTTTCCTGCTGGCATTACTCCTAAGGAATCCATAATTACAAATCCATTTAAATCTATAATTTGAACTTCCGCATTAATCTTCTCATAAAACACATCTACATTATTAGCTACATTCTCTTTCACATTTGCTGATGCTAAATATGTATTATAAAAGCTAGTGGATAACATTAACTGATTGGATAAATTTGACTCTACATTTTTATAATAGTATTTCCGAGTTCCTGCTATTAAAAATCCCTCTACAATTATGACAGTAATCAATATAACCAATAAATAACTTCCAACAAGCTTTGTTCTTATGGAGCTCACTTAAGACTCCCCCCATCTATACCCTGTACCCCAAACTGTTTCTATATAATGAGGCTCTGATGGATCTTTTTCAACTTTGCTTCTAAGTCTTCTAATATTCACATCAACTATTTTAGTATCTCCTATATACTCATATCCCCAAATTACATTTAAAAGTTCATCTCTACTCAATGCTTTACTAGGATTTTGTATAAACATTTTCATAAGCAAAAATTCTTTTGGAGTTAAATCTAATTCTATATCATTTTTGAAGATTTTCTTTGAATATAAATCAATTCTAAATTCTCGTGAATTAATAAAATTCGATTGTTCTTTATTTTTATGATTCATTCGCCTTAAGAGGGAATTGATTCTTGCAATAAGTTCTAATGGATTAAAGGGCTTAACCATATAGTCATCTGCACCAAATTCTAGTCCCATTATCTTATCCATATCTTGACCTCTGGCTGTTAAAATGATTATTCCAATGTTTTCATTTTGCTTTTTTAATTTTTCACAAAGTTCAAACCCATTCATACCAGGTAGCATAATGTCTAATATAACAAGGTCTGGATTTTCCTGAAGTATTTTTTGCAAACCTTCTTCTGCCGATCCAGCTTCAAAAACTTCAAATTTTTTTCTCTTTAAACTAATTTTAATAAACTTCCTAATAGACTCTTCGTCTTCGACTATTAATATTCTGCTCATTGCTGACCCCCAATCAAGCTATTACTAAAATTATATCAAATATTGCTATAAGTTATAAGGGCTTTATAAATTAAAGTAAAGTGCCTATAAAAATAAACAAGCAAAAAACCAATCTAAGATATAGACTGGTCTCTAAAATGTCCTTTATAAACATACTATAACTTTAATAGAATATGCCTTATTCTACTTTTTCATAATCCACATCAATAACAGTGCTATCTTCATAATTAATATCAATGGAATCTGCTGTAAATGTGTCATTGCTAGATATATCAGATTTTATTGTAGCATCGTTTTTCGTCCTTATTTTATATATATAACTTTTAATTGTTTTTACTAGTTTAAACCCATACCATGCTAAAACTCCGAAAACAGCAATAAAAAATAAGGCTCTAATAACAAAGATAGCTATATAAGGTATTGTGACTACTAAAATAATAAAAATACCAATAGATATTGCTGATTTCATTAACTTTGAAATTATGTTTTTGCCCTTTGTATATTCCATGATAATATTTTCCTTCTTTCATTTTATAGTATTTATTTTCTAAGTGATAACATAATTATATCATATAAATGGAGTCAAATATTAACTGTACCTTAAGAAAGTATTAATAATTTATTAATTTATTTAAAGCGGCTATTGCATTCCCCCATCTATTGTTATTACTTGTCCCGTAATATATTTTGAATTTTCACTGGCTAAAAAAGTTACAAGCATACCAACGTCACAAACTTCTCCAAACTTCATCATAGGTATCTCAGCTGTTAAGGATTTACGATCTTCACTGCTGAGCCAAGCATTCATTTCTGTATCTATAACCCCTGGAGCTATGGCATTAACCCTAATATTTGAAGGTGCCAGTTCCTTAGCTAGTGCCTTTGTAAAAGAATTAATCGCTCCTTTAGATGCTGAGTAAATCACTTCACAAGAAGCACCTACATTCCCCCACATGGAAGATATATTTATTATGATTCCACTCTTTTGCTTTATCATTTCTTTTACTACACTATGAGAACAATTAATGGTACCCTTAAGATTTACATTTATAATATTATCCCATTCAACTGGCGACGCATCCATAAATAACCCTACCTTTGAGATACCTGCATTATTTATCAAGATATCTATTTTACCTAGTTTTTCAAGGGTAGTTTTTATCATATCCTTTGAAAATTCATAATCACTTACATCACCTTTGATTTTTATGGCATAAGCCCCTATTTCTTTAATTTCCTGCAGCGTTTTTTCAGCTGCTTCATCATTACTTTTATAATTTATAACTACACAAGCCCCAGCTTTCGCTAGTTCTATAGCAATACCTTTTCCAATTCCTCTAGATCCCCCTGTAACTATAGCTACCTTACCTTTTAAATTCATATATATCTCCTAACTTATAATTTTTCTTTATAATATTCTTTTTTTACATTTTTAATAGAAGTTCTTTTTTCTTTTGATTAAACTCATCTAAAGAAAGGGCTCCCTTTTCTACTAACTCAAACAACTTATTTATTTGCTCTGGTATATCTATAGCTCTATCGCCCTCATTAAAGGACCTAGATTCAGGTATATACTTAAGCTCTTGCAATAAAGACTTTGGGTTATCTTGATTATACTGTGCTCTAGCTTTTACAATTGAAGTCGCCCCCAAAGCTGCCATTTTAGATTCTATAGTTTTCTCTAATTCAATATTGTTCTCTATATAGTTTATTTTTAAGAAAAAATGAACTTTTCGTAGAAAATTTAAATCACCAATTAGAGGTATTTTATTATCAATAACATGATTTGAAAGTTCTTCATCAGTTTTAACTTCAACTTTTTTTATGCTTTGAATTGGTATAAAAAAATATTCAGAGTCTATTGTAGTGTTATATAAAATTCCAAAATTATTTATTAATATATTGGCATTAAAAGCACATTTAATATTAGCAATAGATTTACCACCTTCATTAAATTTTCTAATACAAGTTTCTTTGTCTTCATGGGCTTTTTTTGTGTCTTTCCATACTTTATATAGTGATTTCATAATAATAGCTCACCTCAATATTATTATCATTCTATTAAAAGTATTTTGCAACAATTAATTAAAAATTTTAGATTTTAAAACTATGATTAAAACAAGTTTAGTTGTCCTGTGAAAGCTTCAAGAGATTTCAAAATTCTAACTCCTAATGAAGAAAATAAACTAAAAATATTAACTAAGTAAATTAAACCATTATTACCCCTGCATTAAGATTATTTGTAATATCCAGCAATTAGTATAAAACAGACCATATTTCCAATAGAAATATGGTCTGTTCTCTTTTAAAATTATTTTGTTATCATCATTACAATCTTTTCACAAATATCATGTGTAATTAGTGAATCTGAAATAGATGGGTTTGGTGTTATATTATTCTCAACACAATTTAAAAAATGATCTACTATTTGATAAAATCCACGTTTATATAATGTAGGCTCCCAATCACCAAATTTTGATGTAGTCTTTTCTTTATTATGAAACTCAGTGGTTTCTACAAAATTTTCTACCACATATTTATTTTCAGCTGTCATATATTCTATTATTTCCTCAGTAACACCATTGTTTCTATTCATAATTCCAATAGCAGTGCATTCTTCAGAAGTTAATTGAATAACTACATTATGAAGTAAGTTATCTTTCTCTAAATGGCGAACTTTAATATCTTTGACCTCACTGTCCATTAAAAACCGAAGAGTATCGACAACATGTACAAAATCTTCAACAATAGCACGTCTTGTGTAATCTGGAAATTGAAATCTATTTTTCTGAATAATAATGATATCTGCTTTACCATGTTCTTTTAGTTCTTTTATCATAGGAGCGAACCTTCTATTAAATCCTACCATAGCAACTAAACCCTTTTCCTTGGCTAGAGTTACTAGCTTTTGAGTTTCATTAAAATTTAAGGATATGGGTTTATCTATATATACATTAATTCCGTTTGTAAGAAGCTTTTCTGCTATTTGAAAATGTGCCTCTGTGGCAGTACTAACAAAAGCCGCATCTATGCCCTTTTTTATTAAATCATCTATGGTTTGAACATATTGATTAATTCTATATTTTTTTGATAACTTCTTAAGTGTGTCCATATTCCTGGTACAGAGTATTAGCTCTATATTTTCTTTTTGGGTTAGAACGGGTAAGTATCCCTTTTGCGCTATATCTCCAAGTCCAATAATTCCGACCTTCATTTTTAACATCCCCCTATCTAGTTATATCCAATAATTTGTATCACTGTATAATTCAATAATAAAACAATATAATTATAAGTGCAATGATAAATAATCATTTATTATATCATGTGACTTCATGGGATGTTTAAAATAGTAGGTGAATAGTTACAAAATCCTGTTATGTTTTTTATATCTTCTACCTATTTGCATTTCACACAATTTATGTTACATTTTAAGTAGTTTAAAAAATTTACTTTATTAATATTTATTTAGATTTACTTACTTATATACTTGATTAAATCTTATTTAGATAGTAGCATTTCATAAATGCAATTGGAGGATAAAATGGCTAAAACAAACAGAGAATTTGGTGAAGGACCTATTCACACCATAACTAACTACATATTTTGGTTTTTCCTGGGCAATCTATATTTTTGCCTTCTCAATATTCCACTACTTTTCATATTGCTTGTGATTCTCTCTAATGGTGGGCAACAAATACCACCCTGGTTTGTTTCTGTTATTATTTTATGTTGTATTCCAGTAGGACCTGCCGCCACTGCACTACTTAGTGTAATGGGAAAACTCATCAGAGAAAAAGACATCAGTATTACAAAAGATTTTTTTAAAGCTTATAAAGCCAATTTTTTTCAGTCATTATTTTTTTGGACTTTAGAAATAATTCTGATAGGTATACTTTTTATTGATTCTAAATTTTTTATTTCAAAGGGTTACCCTCAGATTTTAATTTCCCTTATTTTTATAATTATTACACTTATTTTTTTAATAAGTCTTTATGTATACCCAATAATATCAAGATTTTATTTAGGTTGGAAAGATGTTCTTAAAACTGCAGGGTACTACTCCATTAAAAAAATTCATATTACACTATTAAATTTAGCTAGCTTTATAGTTGTAGGCTTTGTACTTTTTAAAGTGTCTACATTTATATTAGTATTTGCATCAAGTATTATCTGTTATTTGCTAATGTTTTACC
Source organism: Clostridium sp. (assembly GCF_050717535.1). Classification (GTDB taxonomy): domain Bacteria; phylum Bacillota; class Clostridia; order Clostridiales; family Clostridiaceae; genus Clostridium_AD. The sequence continues at coordinate 55,153 of NZ_JBOITM010000080.1, read as the reverse complement.
AACAAAAAATACTACTAGAAATTGAAGACAAGATTAAAAAAAATATTGAGAATATTCAAGAATAAAGAATATTATAAAACTAAAAACATAAAACTATAAGCAGGGGGCGAGTAGATACTATTTAACAAATTTAAAATAGTATCTACTCGTTATGTTAAGTTTTTTTCATTTCTACCTCTATGTGTGCTAAAATATAAAGTATGAGACAATTACATAATATACTTTAGACTCATCAATATTAATGTAAAACAGAAAGAGGGTTGAAATGGATAAAAAAATCAAAAGTTACTATAAGGAGCAATCTATTTTCTTTATAAGTGCAATAAAATGGATATGTATATCAACTTTCATTGGCATTATTGTAGGAACTGTGGTTGCGCTTTTTATTAAGCTAGTCTCCTTTGGAGTTAGCTATGTATCTAATATAAATTACTATTATCTTTTCCTCCCAATAGCCTTATTTTTAAGTTCTTTTATAATAATAAAATTTGCCCCGGATGCAAAAGGTCACGGAACAGAAAAGGCAATTGAAACTGTTCATAAAAATTCAGGAAGAAGCGACTTTAAAATTGTTCCCATTAAACTTGTTTCCACACTAATCACTATAATTTTTGGTGGTTCAGTAGGAATGGAAGGCCCCGGAACTCAGATAGGAAGTGGAATTGCCTCCCTTGTAGGTAAGCTTTTTAAAATGGATGACATCGATACAAAAAGACTTGTAGTCTGTGGGATAAGTGCAGGTTTTGTTGCAGTTTTTGGTGCACCCATTGGCGCGGCAATATTTGCAGCTGAAGTTTTATACATTGGTAAAATTTCATATGTATCCCTCCTACCATCTGTTATAGCATCTTATGCCAGCTATTTTACAGGACTATATATAGGGACTAGTGCTTTAAGTTTCTCAATAGCATTTGTACCTAAATATCGTATAACAATGTTTTTGAAGATAATTGCATTTGGTATATTCATAGGAATTGCTGCAAGATTTTTTATCGCCTTTGTTAATTTTGTAGAAAAATTGTTTGAGAAAATAAAATTTTATAACCCACTTAAGGGTATAGTCGGAGGATTAATTATTATTGTATTTGTTCTTCTTGTTGGATCTAATGACTACATTGGCATAGGAGAAGAGGTTTTACATAGGGCTATGGCAGGTGAGAAACTGAATGGTTTTTCATCACTATTCAAGATGTTTACCACAGCTATAACACTATCAAGTGGGGGAAGCGGCGGAATTTTAACACCTATGCTTTACATAGGTAGTTCTCTTGGAAATACCTGGGCTACTATTTTCAACCAAAATATAGCTTTTTTTTCTGCTATAGGTATGGCAGCGTTTTTCGGTTGTTGTGCTAATACACCTATCGCTGCTATTATAATAGCCTTAGAACTATTTGGGCATTCTACAGGTATATATACATCTATAGCCTGTGTAGTTGCATATTTAATTATGGGCCATACAAGTATTTATCCAACACAAATTCTTGTCACAAGTAAAACTCCATCAATTAAATATGATGAAAGCAAAGAACTAAGTGATTCTACAAGTATAGATGTTGTCTTAAAGTATAATTTTCAAAAAAAACTGTTTGGTGATAAAGATAAGGAATAATTATCTTTATCAAAAAGATAAGTTCTTGCAATCTACAGAATAATCTTTTATATTTATATAAGACATACATTTATTATAAGTTAATTTTAAAAGTTCAAAAATAACATATATAAATAAGGAGGAAATTAAATTGAGTAAAATTGAACAATTAACCGTAGATACTATAAGGATTTTATCCGCAGAGGCAATACAAAAGGCAAATTCAGGACATCCGGGGCTTCCCCTTGGAGTGGCACCAATGGCTTACACATTATGGTCAAAACATATGAAGCACAACCCTAAAAATTCAAAATGGCAAGATAGAGATAGATTTATATTATCCGCAGGACATGGATCAATGCTTGAATATTCACTTCTCCATCTTTTTGGATATGGTTTAACTATTGAAGATATAAAGAATTTCAGACAATTCGGAAGCTTAACACCTGGTCATCCTGAGTATGGTCATACAACAGGCGTTGAAGTTACCACTGGCCCTTTAGGTCAAGGAATTGCTAATGCAGTAGGTATGGCAATAGCTGAAAGCCATCTTGCAGCAAAATTCAATACAAGTGAACATGCTATTGTAGATCATTATACCTTTGCTATTTGTGGTGATGGTGACAATATGGAAGGGATCTCTGGAGAAGCAGCATCTCTTGCAGGTACCTTGGGCCTTTCTAAACTTATTGTAATGTATGACTCAAATAGTATATCTATTGAAGGAAGTACAGATATAGCATTTACAGAAGATGTAGGAAAAAGATTTGATGCCTATGGATGGCAGGTTTTATATGTAGAAGATGGCAATAATATGGAAGCAATAAGTAATGCCCTTGAAACTGCAAAACTTGAACTAAATAAGCCTTCCTTTATTGTAGTGAAAACTATTATAGGATTTGGTTGTGCTAAAAAACAAGGTACCGCATCAGCACATGGCGAACCTCTTGGAGAAGCCAATATAATAGAGATGAAAAAATGCTTAGGCTGGAGTGAAGAACCTTTTACAGTTCCAACGCAAGTAACTAAACATATGGAAAACATAAAATCAGAACTTGCAAAAAAAGAAGAAGATTGGAACATACTTTACACTCAATATAAAGAAAAGAATCCTGAACTTGCTAGTGAATATGAATCATGGCAAAGTGGCGAACTTTCTACTGATTTACTTAAGGTAGAAGAAATGTGGAAGTTTGAAGGCAAAGCTGCAACAAGAAACTCTTCTGGCGCAATAATAAACATATTAGCTAAATATGTACCAAACCTTATAGGAGGTTCAGCAGATCTTGCTCCCTCTAATAAAACGTATATGAAAGGCATGGGCAACTTTTCTGTCGACGATAGAAATGGATCTAATCTTCATTTTGGAGTAAGAGAACATGCCATGGCAGCTATAGCAAATGGCATCTATGTCCATGGTGGTCTTAAACCTTTTGTTTCGACTTTCTTTGTATTTAGTGATTATATGAAGGGTGCTATGAGATTATCTGCTCTTATGGGTCTTCCAGTAACTTATGTTTTAACTCATGATAGTATCGCAGTTGGTGAAGATGGTCCGACTCATGAACCAATAGAACATCTTGCAGCACTCAGGGCTCTACCAAACTTTAATGTATTTAGACCAGCTGATTCTAAAGAAACAGCAGTTGGATGGTATGTTGCAATGACTTCAAAAACAACACCTACGGCATTAATACTTACAAGGCAGAATCTTCCTTTATATGCAGAGACCTCAATGGAAGCCTTAAAGGGTGCCTATGTATTAAAGACCTATGAAGATAAAGGTAAAAACCCTGATATCATTTTAATGGCTTCTGGTTCTGAGGTAGAATTTATTTATGAGGGTGCCAAAGTATTAAATGAAAAAGGGATAAAGGCTAGAGTAGTAAGCATGCCTTGTTTAGAACTATTTGATGCACAATCGGATGAGTATAAGGAATCTATATTGCCAAAAGCTCTAAGAGTTAGACTGGCAGTGGAGGCAGCTTCTGCTTTGGGTTGGTATAAATATGTTGGTCTAGACGGAGATATAATTTGTATGGATAGATTTGGAGCTTCTGCTCCAGCAGATAAACTATTCAAAGAGTTCGGATTTACAACAGAAAATGTTGTTGATAGAGCGCTTAGACTTCTGAACAAATAAGAAAAAGATGCCACTTGTCACCCACGTGGCAAGTGGCATCTTTATTAAATTATAATTTTTTCATTAAATAAAGATGATATATTCAATATTTTGAATATATCATCTTTATTTATTTTCTCCATAATTTTTTTATTCTTTTACTACATTTTCCAATTTTGCAACAAGTAATTTTCTGCTTCTTCACACCAAAGACCCTTGTTGTTTTTAGTAATTTCCGCCAATTTTTTAAAACGCAGATCTACTTTACCTTTTTCTTCAAACTCATCAATTGCAGTAATATCCATAAATATATTTGTATATATTAATTTTTTACCTGCTGGCGCCTGCGTTAATTTAAGTGTTGCGTCAGCTGCGGCATCAAGTCCTCCAATGTGAGTAACCATAACTGCTGGATTTATAATATTTTTTTCTGTCATTCTTAATGACTCAATCATATCATTTGTATTTCCACCAGTGGTTCCAATAGTATGAGTAGATTGATAATGCACATTGTAAAAATTAAATGTAGCTGAAAACTTAGTATCTGTAGGACCTGCAAAGAAATTTAAGCAGCCATCTCTACCTAATATTTGATCTCCTTGTTCAACCACTGGTTTAACTGGAGAATATACAAATACATCATCAAAACCTGTTCCGCCTGTTAATTCCCTTAAATAGCTAGGAACATCTGCTATATCCTTTGTATTTACAAATATCAATTCTATTCCAGCTTCCTTTGCATCTTCCTTTGTAAATATTGCTCTCGCCCTGTCTAATCTACTTTGTTCTATATCAGTTACTACAATTAGACCAGGCTTTCGTGCGCAATGCATAGCATAATCAATTGCACCTAGACCCATAGGACCAGCAGCAGCGAGCATTGCAAGCTTGCCCCCTTCAACTATTCCCATTTTATGCTCATAACTACCCATTACAGTATGGAAACTCGCATGAAAACCTCCGATAATACAAGACATTGGTTCAGCAAGTGATGCTTCATAATATGCTTTACCATCATAATTTAATAAACAGCCGAGTTCCATTACTTCTTGTGGCATTATTATATAAGTCGCGTCTCCACCACAATATTTATAAGAATATCCTGGTGAATCCATACTTCCTTTATAATTTAATGCTGGTTGCATAGAAAATTTATTTCCAACTTTAAAGTCATTTTTCCATTTTGAACCTACTTGCACTATATCTCCTGCCATTTCATGTCCTACAATTACTGGGTTAACTGCTACATCACTAGGTACTCTCTTATGGTCACTTCCAAGTATTGCTGCTTTATAGGTTGACATACATATACTGTCTGATACTACTTTCACTAGTATTTCATCATCTTTTATTTCAGGTAGTTCAAATTCCTCCATTCTTAAATCTTTTTTACCATATAATCTTACTGCTCTTGTTTTCATATAAATTACCACCTTTGTTTATTTATTATAAATATTCAAATACAACTTGCTTTTCAAGTTCAACTATTGTTTTGATATCACTTGCTTTTGTTCCTTCTGTCATCACATTAGCTGCACCAGTAGCTACAGATAGTTTCACGGTTTCTTCAAAGCTAAGACCCTTTTCGATAGAATATGCAAGAGCTGCAACCATTGAGTCTCCTGCTCCTACTGTGCTTTTAACATCTACTTTAAGTCCATGTGCATATATAGTGTTTTCCTTAGTTACAAAAATTGCTCCCTGGCCTCCTAAAGATACCGCTACAATAATGATACCATATTCCAGCAAACCTTTTGCTATTTCCACGGTTTCTTGTACACCATTTATCTTTTTATTAAACATGCCTTCAAGCTCATCGATATTAGGTTTCACAAGATAAGGTCCAGCTAAAATACCATATTTAAGTAACTCACCATCTGCATCTAATATAGTCTTTGCGCCTTTTTCTTTTGCCTTAGTAATCCAATTACCATAAATCTTTTTATCTACGTTGCTAGGCACGCTTCCTGACAGAATTAGTATATCTTCACTGCTTATATTATTAAAAATTTTATCACTTACCTCATTTAAGTCTTTTAAACTTGCCTGCGGCCCTGCTTCATTAATATCAGTATTGGTGTGATTAATTATGTCTACAATTTTTATATTTGTTCTTGTTTCTCCTTCTGAAAAAACAAAGTCATTTACAATCCTTATCTCATCCAAATATTCTTTTATGAACTGACCCGATTTACCAGAAACAATTCCCATCGCTTTACTCTCAGAACCCAAATTTTTTATTACTTTTGATACATTAATTCCTTTTCCACCAGCATCAATTCTTATGGATGTCACTCTATTAACGTTCCCTACCCTAAAGTTATTTATTTCAATAGTCTTATCAACTGCTGGATTTAAAGTTATAGTTGTAATCATACCTTCACCTCTTTAATTCAAATTTAGCCTTCAGATTTCTCTGTAAATACGTTATAGATGTATTCAACGTCTTTTGTACTCTTTAACATATTAGTAATACTATCATCTTCCCCTTCAATAGCATTGGCAATATTTGAAAGTATTTGTAAATGTTCATTTCCAACCCCAGCAATACCAATTACTAAATAAGCTAGTTCATCTTCAAACATAACACCTTTTGGAAATTGGAGTACTACCATTCCGGTCTTCTTAATATTTTTCTTAGCCTCCCCAACTCCATGTGGGATTGCTACACCACTACCAATATAGGTTGAAAGGTCATCTTCTCTTTGAATCATAGCATCCATATACTCTTCTTCTACGTATCCACTTTCATACAATAGTCTTCCTGCCATTTTTATTGCTGTATATTTATCTGTGCTTTCCAGCCCTAGTTTTATGTTTTTCTTTTGAAGAATTTTATTATCACTCATTTCATTGCTATTTATTTTTGTTTCTATTTTCACATCACTTTTCGTGTCAGTATTGGGTTTTAATCTGCTAGATAAAATCTCAAAGGCTGGGTTATTAAGAAAATCTTTAACTGCTATATGCTCAGCTTTTGGTGCTACACTTCTAGCTCTTGCTGTTAAACTTTCATGAGTAATAACAATTTGAGCATCCGATGGGATAGCTTCGATTGCACAATTCACTACTTCAATGTCATATCCAGCTTTTTTAAATTTAGTTCTTAAAGTAGTTGCTCCCATTGCACTTGAACCCATACCAGCATCACATGCAAATATTACTTTGTTAAAAATTTCAGCTATAACATCACTTGTTTCATCTGTCTTTTTTAATTTTAGACTGCTAGATTTTATTTTTGCTTGTTCGAATTCTTTATCATCTATCTTTTTATTACTACTCTTTATTATAATAGATGATACTAGAAATGAAACCACAGCGCCTACAAGCACACCTGCCAGCACTCCTAAATATCCTCCTTTAGGAGTCATTGCAATTATAGCAATTATACTTCCTGGAGATGCTGCTGCAATTAATCCTGCTCCAAAAATTTGAAAGGTAAATATTCCACTTGCTCCACCACAAATTACTGCTATTATAAGTAGTGGATTCATCAAAACATAAGGAAAGTAAATTTCGTGTATTCCACCTAGAAAGTGAATTATTATTGCTCCAGGCGCTGATTCTTTTACTGCACCTTTTGCGAACATCCAATAGGCTACTAGTACTCCAAGTCCAGGACCTGGATTTGATTCTAATAAGAAAAATACTGATTTTCCCATGGTTTTAATTTCTTGGGCACCTATTGGCACCAAAATTCCATTACCTATTGCATTATTTAGAAACAATATTTTTGCCGGTTCTATAAATATAGCTGCCAGTGGTAATAGCCCTGCTTTTACTATGACTTCCACTGCATTTTTTAGAACACCATTTAACCCTAGTACTAGTGGGCCAATTCCTACAAATGCAACCAATGCTAGAATAGCTCCAAGTATACCCGCCGCATAGTTGTTAATTAGCATTTCAAAACCAGCCGGCACTTTCCCTTCGATAGATTTATCGAATTTCTTTATAACATAACCACCCAGTGGTCCCATTATCATTGCGCCCATGAACATTGGAATATCTGCTCCTACTATAATACCCATAGTTGCAATTGTACCAACTACTCCACCGCGTGTTCCACCTACCATTTTACCACCAGTATAACCTATTAATAGAGGCAGAAGATAGGTTATCATTGGACCAACTAATTTAGCAAAATTAGAATTAGGGCGCCAGCCAGTTGGTATAAATAATGCTGTAATCAATCCCCATGCAATAAATGCACCTATATTGGGAAGTATCATTCCACTTAGAAACCGCCCGAAACTTTGTACTCGTTCATTAGTTTTACCTTTATTTTTTGTATGCGATGTATTATCCATAACTCATACCCCCATTAATTATTTACCTTTTGTCTATAAAATTCTTTTAATATATCATTTAATTCATTAAACGCATTATCGCTGTCTCCATCTTTTAAATACCTAAGGAAATTATCTCTTTCAATTAACATCTTACTTACATACCCAATAACTTCTAGATAAGCTGCGCTACAGTCTTCTGGTGCAAGCAATATAATTCCAATCATAATATGCTCAATATTATTTAAGCCATTTAAAATTTCTAAATTTGATGAAAGCTTTACCACACCAAAATATAGTTCCTTTACTGCGTCAGTTCTACAATGAAGTAATATCATCTCATGTCCTGTTATAACTGTATTTCCTTTTTCTTCTCTATCTCTTAGTGCTCTTATTAATTTTTCTTCAAGTTTTGAATCATGCTCTATTAGCTTACTCACTTCGATTATTAGCTCATCTACACTACTTATTTTATGAATCTCTTTAAAGAAGAAATTCTCTAAGATCTGTATTATTGCTTCACTATATATGTTTAATAAAATCAATTCTTCCTTATATTCCATATTATTTATTTTTTTATTTGAATGAGTAATATTTGCGCTTTCTAAATCTTTTATTTGTTTTGAAATTTTCTCTTTATCTTCCTTAAAAAGTAGTGGGTTTACTCTAACTACTGGTTTAAAACATTTATCTATATCAACTGTAGATATAATAAAATCTATCTCTTTCTCTCTTAGCATGCTCTCTTTGATATGAATTGTAGATATAATATCCACAATTTGAATGTTATCATACTCATTTTTTATCCTTGTTGCAAGAAGTCTTGAAGTTCCCATCCCTGTAGCACACGCAATTGCCACCTTGTAAATAGGCTTGATTATTTTCTCGCTGTTTTCAATTGCAGCTCCTAAATGCATAGCGATAAATGCAATTTCAGCTTCAGGCATTTTTATGCCTATATAATTTTCTACTACCTTAGCACATTTAGTGCTAGTCCTCATTAAATCAGTATAATTAGCCTTAATTTCTTTTAACAGTGGATTTCTAATATCAAGTTTCATTTTTAATCTTGTAATGGCTGTTCCAAGATGATTTACCAGACCATTTAGAAGATGTTCATTATTTCCAAGGAATCTTCCTGTTTCAATCTCTGCGATTTTAATAATTTCCTTGGTTAACTTTACAAGTTCAAAGCTTCCTATTGTTTTATTTTCTGTCTTGTATTTCTCCTTAAAATTTTTAGATCCTTTTATATGCATTGTTATATACCCAATTTCATCCTCTGGTATATCCACCATGAAACATTTTGATATATTGATAGCCAAATCAGATGCAATTAAATACTCCGAGCTTGTTTTAAGTTCTTTTAAGAACTCGCCATTTATAGTTATTTTATCACCTTTCTTTACTCTTTCAATGGCAAGTGCAATATGAACAATTAATCCAACAAAGGCACTATCAACTAGCTTATAATCTCTTTCTTTCTCCATAGTTTCAATTAAAACTTCTATTTTCTTTATTGTCTCATTATCTATTAAATTAAGTAATCTATTACGAGAGGAAACCTTAATGTCTTGTGCTACAACTTCTGAGTTATCTAAATTTTCTCTTATTAAATTTAAAAGCTGGCTTTCATTTGTATTTTCATAGATTAAGCTAACCATAGCTTTTCTTATATGATTTTCTTTACCTTCTACATATACACCTAGTCCTTGTTTTCTAATTAGATTTAAGCTATGCTTTCTAAACCATTCATCTGTTTTTTCTAAATCATTACTAATAGTTGCTTCTGTAACTTTTAGAATTCTAGTAAAATTATATAACTTAACTGGCTCTTGGTTTTGAAGTAGTTCACTTATAATTATATTTTTTCTTTCTAGTGGAGTAAATATTATTTCTCCTTTTTCTCCATTTAATAATTGAATAATAGCTTGTTTCTCTTTAATCGTACCCATTATTTTAATGCCAACTCCAGTTTTTTTATCAAGACTTACTCCATTTTGCTTAAGAAATTTCTCTACCTCAGGGATTTCTCTGCGTACTGTCCTCCCACTAACTTCTAGATCTTTTGCGATTTTTCCTATAGTTATGTAATCATTTTCATTACATATATTTTGCAAGATATTCTTTACGCGTAAATTAATCTTGTAATCCTTCATAAAATTCCTCCAAATTTATTAAAAGATTGTATTAATGTTACTTTGAATTTTTTATTAAAATAATCTTTGAAGTAACTGTTTCTCAATTACTTTAACTTTATTATATTCTAGTAAACAACTGCATACAATTCAAAGATATATTGATTAGTCAGTAGCTAATGATGACAATATTTAATATGTAATAAATATTAAACACAATACCAAATTAATCTAGAACTATTCCACCTATTTATTATCCACATATTCACAAAAATTTATTTATATGAATTCACTGCATTTTCAAAATATCTTTATATATAAATTACTTACAATTTATATTTATACACAAAAACAGTAAACCTTAATTTACTGTTTTTATGTATAAGCTTCTAATTATAAAAGTCTATTTACTAATTTATCATATTCAGGACTATTGATAAAATTTTTAATTGGAATAATTTCCGCCTTTGGTGCTCTGCTTCTTGCCCTATCTGCTAATGTTTCATGAGTAATAACAAGTTCTGCATCAATCGGAATTTCGTTTATTGCGCAATGAACAACCTCTATATCAAAACCTGCTTTTTTAAACTTGTTCTTTAATGTTGTTGCTCCCATTGCACTTGATCCCATTCCTGCATCACATGAAAATATTACTTTTTTAAAAGTTTTAACTCTTACTCCCTTTAACTCACTAACCTTTTCTTTTGCCTGTTCCAATTCATTTCCTGTTGTCTTGCCATTTGATCTTTTAATTATTACAGATGATATTAAGAAGGAAACCACAGCGCCTACAAGCACACCTGCCAGTACTCCTAAATATCCTCCTTTAGGAGTCATTGCAATTATAGCAATTATACTTCCTGGAGATGCTGCTGCAATTAATCCTGCTCCAAAAATTTGGAAGGTAAATATTCCACTTGCTCCACCACAAATTACTGCTATTATAAGTAGTGGGTTCATCAAAACATAAGGAAAATAAATTTCGTGTATTCCACCTAGAAAGTGAATTATTATTGCTCCAGGTGCTGATTCTTTTACTGCGCCTTTTGCGAACATCCAATAGGCTACTAGTACTCCAAGTCCAGGACCTGGATTTGATTCTAATAAGAAAAATACTGATTTTCCCATTGTTTTAATTTCTTGTGCACCTATTGGCACCAAAATTCCATTACCTATTGCATTATTTAGAAACAATATTTTTGCTGGTTCTATAAATATAGCTGCCAGTGGTAATAACCCTGCTTTTACTATGACTTCCACTGCATTTTTTAGAACACCATTTAACCCTAGTACTACTGGGCCAATTCCTACAAATGCAACCAATGCTAGAATAGCTCCAATTATACCCGCTGCATAGTTGTTAATTAGCATTTCAAAACCAGCCGGCACTTTCCCTTCGATAGATTTATCGAATTCCTTTATAACATAACCACCCAATGGTCCCATTATCATTGCGCCCATGAACATTGGAATATCTGCTCCTACTATAATACCCATAGTTGCAATTGCACCAACTACTCCGCCTCGTGTCCCACCTACCATTTTACCACCAGTATAACCTATTAATAAAGGCAGAAGATATGTTATCATTGGACCAACTAATTTAGCAAAATTAGAATTAGGGCGCCAGCCAGTTGGTATAAATAATGCTGTTATTAGCCCCCATGCAATAAATGCACCTATATTGGGAAGTATCATTCCACTTAAAAATCGTCCGAAACCTTGTACTCTTTCTTGAGTTTTTCCTTTGGTTTTTATTTTAGCATTTACTTGAAGGTTTGACATTTAAATTGCCCCCTATATTTTTTCGTAATTGCTGAAAATTTCTGCAGAAACTATTTCTTAATTACTTTAATTTAATTATATACAAGTAAACATTTACATACAATCCAAAGATAAACTAATTAGTCATTATATGATGATGACATTATTTAATATCTAAAAAAGTGCCACCCACATGGCAATTGGCATGTGGGTGGCAATTATAACCTTGTAGCATCTTGTAGTACGATCCAAAATATAAAAAAGGGTAGATCATGTCCATGAAAATCACGAACTTGCTCTACCCTTTTATCTGAATAATTAGGCTATTTCTTTAAACACTTACGTTTTTGCCTTTTGATTTACCACTTAAGGCTTTGTAAGCTTCTATTATTAATACTATTGCAAGAATGAATAATAAAACTGCAAAACAACCTAGAATCATATTTTTATTTTCACTGAATAAATATTGTTTAATAAGTAGGAATAATGCTGAAAGCGAAACTATAAACATAAAGACCATTGGAATTAAAGTCATAATAGTTTTCTTTCCAACTTTCGCAAGCCATGAAGTTACTGCAAGTAAAGCTAAGGCTGCTAATAATTGATTTGCTGAACCAAATATTGGCCAAATTTTTTGATACCCATATGCTAATAATGCAGCAGATGCAGCTACCGTTATAAAAGTTGCGGTATACATGTTTGCATAGGTTTTCTTAGTTTTCTCAGATGCATTTGTAAAAAATTCTTGAAATATATATCTACCTATTCGTGTAGCAGTATCTAAGCTTGTTAAAGCAAAGGCAGAGAAAGCAAGAATAACAAAAACTTTTCCAACCTGCATTGGCAATCCAAAACTATTCATAAACGTAGCAACACCACTAGCAAAAATTTGTGCTGGAGTACCTTGCGATTTAGCAACATATCCAATAGAAATAAGAGCAATTATTGCAACTAATCCTTCAATGAGCATTGCACCATAACCTATGAGTTTCGCATCACCCTCTTTATTAATTTGTTTTGATGTAGTTCCTGATGCCACCAAAGAGTGAAAACCTGAAACGGCTCCACAGGCAACAGTAACAAATAAGAATGGAAATAGTGTTTGATTTTTAACTGTAAAAGATGTAAACCCTGGTAACTTCATAGTAGGATGAGTTAATAGTATTCCCACTACTGCACCAGCCAGCATTGCATAAAGTAAGAAAGAGCATAAATAATCTCTTGGTTGTAATAACATCCAAACTGGAAGTGTAGATGCCAACGTAATGTAAATTAAAAGAATGATATCCCATTGAAATTTTGTAAGCTTAGCAATTGGGAAGGTATAGCCAAGGTATACACATAAAAACAATAGTGCAACACCTATAACCGTAGATAAACCAATGCTTGCATTTTTTCTATAAACAACAAAACCAAATGCCATTGCAAGGAAAATAAATAATATTGATGCAGTCCCTGCACGAGCCCCAGTAATAAGTTCCGGCTTCATAGCATCAAAGGCAAAAGTTGAAGCACATATATCTGTAAAAGCTGCAACCACAAGGACTAATGTAACCCATGCGAAAATATTAAATATCATTTTGCCTCTTTCGCCTATATTAATACGAATAATTTCACCTATGGATTTTCCTTCATGTCTCATGGATGCGAATAGTGATCCAAAATCATGCACACCACCTATAAAAACACTACCAATCAAAATCCATAATAAAACTGGTATCCATCCAAAAATAGCAGCTTGAATTGGTCCTGCTATAGGTCCAGCACCAGCAATAGATGAAAAATGATGTCCTAAAAGAATTTTTGCATCTGCAGGACAATAATCTATATTGTCCCGTTTTGTATAAGCTGGAGTTTCTTTTTTAGTGTCTATACCCCATTTTTTAGCAAGGTATCCACCATAAGTAGCATAAGCGGTTAAGAAAATAATAATTCCTAGAAGTAATAGTACTATAGAATTCATTAATAGTCCCCCTTCTTTTTATATAAAGATGTAAAAATATACACCTTTTTATCTATTATAAAGATGTAGGAATATACACCTTTTTCACTCTTCTGCCTTGCTTATTTGAAATAACTAGATTATTACTTAAATCAACTAATAATAGCCGTATTTCACTCCAGCCATGAAAATAGAATTTGTAGGGTTTATTAAATTTAAATTTTTCTATGAAATTTTCTGTACTCTTATCTATAGGTGTACTACATACAATTACTCCCGTTATAGTTGAACTCTTATGCTCTCTATGCGGCTTTACTAAAGTATTAATCACCGTCTTCAAATATTCTGTATACTCAACAACATCTTCCATATTAACATTTTTGTAATCCTTTACAACACAATATTCGTTAAATTCAAATCTATCAATTATATCTGTTTGCGTCATAAAAGTTCTCCCACCTACACCTCTGTATTCAGCGAAGAGACTTATTTTTTTATCACATAGCTCTATGTTTTTACTTATATCAAAATTTTTATTGTATTTTGCAAATAAATTTTCCATGTAAATGTTTTCTATCATCAAAAACACCACCTATTATTTATTTAGGTAAACCTATACATTATATAATTGATTTTCTTACATAATACCTCTATTTTATTTATTAATCAAGCAATTATATACACTATATTTTAAAAAAACTATTTAATAACTATAAATCCTACGCCTTTCTACATTTACGAGGAAAAACTATTATGTTTTCTCTTATTCGCGCTGAATATAAAAATATGTTTTTTTATTTTATACTGAATAGTCTGTTAATTTTCTACATATAATACTACCGATAGTTATTAACTCGCAGCTAAATAGATGAGCTCATCTTTAATATATATACAGCTAAAGTTATTAACTACCAATGTATTAAGTTAACTGTTTTAAATCTAGTTTTTAGCTGTGACTACATTTAATTCAGTTCACTTAATACCCCACTTTTTTTATATCCACAAATTAGGCACCTCTAATTTTCCATAGATTAAATTCTATGGTTTTAGTTTTATACCTAATGTTTAGCCCATCCATAACTAAATCAAAAATAATTAATCTTAATACTTTATTTATTAGGCCAATTATGGTATTATGTACGTGGATTATTAAAAAAGGAGGTTGATTATTATGTCATATAAAATTACTGATGCATGTGTAAGTTGTGGAGCTTGTGAGCCAGAATGTCCAGTTAACGCTATAAGCCAAGGAGATTCTATATTTGTTATAGATGCTGATACTTGTATCGATTGTGGAGCTTGTGCTGGTGTTTGCCCTGTAGGCGCTCCAGTCGAAGCTTAATTAAAAACATATTTCACATAATTAAAATATAAGCTACTGACTTTGTCAGTAGCTTATATTTTTTCAATCATTTATATCTTTAAATCCCTCTCCAAGAATTTCATGTACATTATATGAGATTATAAATGCTTTTTTATCAATTTCTTTTATAAAAATCTTTAATTTTATAAATTCCTTTTTACCTAAAACAGTAGTTATAATTTCTTTTTCCTCATTAGTATATGCTCCTTTAGCTGTATATAAAGTCGCCCCTCTATCTAACTCTTCAATAATATATTTTTTTATATCTTCGCCTCTTGAACTAACAACCTCAATTTTCTTGCAAATATTCATTCCTGCAATAACTGCATCTATGGTAAACCCGTTGATAATGACTCCAAGCAATGCATACATTCCAATTTTAGGTCCAAAGGCAATACCTGCGAAAATAGTTACAAAAAAATCAGACAAAAGTAAAGCCTTGCCTATATCTAAATGAAAATACTTATAAAGTATTTTGGCTATGATATCAGTTCCTCCTGTGGAAGCATTTTGGTTAAACACCATACCCATGCCCACTGCTCCAATTAATATTCCAAAGATTAGCTCCAGAAATAAATCGTTTGTTATACTACCACTCATAGGGTAAATCTTCTCTAATCCCCATATCATACCAGATAATCCCAAGCTAGAATAAATTGTCTTAACTCCAAAGCTAGATCCTATAAATATAAACCCTATAATGAATAGGATTATATTTAATATAAGCATTATAGCCCCAATAGAAATACTTGGCATATACGAATTTATAATCATAGCAAGGCCACTAACTCCACCTACAGCTAAATTATTTGGTACTAAAAAGAAATACACTCCTACAGCTACGAGCGCTAGTCCAATAGTTATTAAGATGTACTCTTTAATGATTTTTTTCATACTTATTCCCTCCTCATTTGTATTTCTCTATATATACTCCTTAAAATATATTTAATATTTATAATTATTATTTTATAACCATAAAAAACCCTTAACCATAGGTCAAGAGTATACTCATCACCAGTATTCACTTACTGGATCTTTAGAATCTTAATATAAAATATCTATTTTCTTTTTTTAATAGGCTATATAACTGCACATCTAAAATTATACACTAAAATATCAGTTTTGTTAAGCTAATTATATATGAGTTCTTTGTGTTCTTTGCGTTCTTGCTATTTTTTCAGGTACTTAAATTAAAGTAGCTCCCAATTTATATACATTAGGAGCTACTTTAAAAAGTATAAATTAATTACAAGGTAATATTAAAACTCAGCACTTCCAGTTGTCCTTGGGAACGGAATAACGTCTCTAATATTGCTCATTCCTGTAATATACATAATAGCCCTTTCAAATCCTAGTCCAAATCCAGCATGTTTAGTTCCGCCATATTTTCTTAGCTCTAAATACCACCAGTAATCTTCTTTATCAAGACCACATTCCTCCATTCTAGCTTCTAAGACATCTTGCCTTTCTTCTCTTTGACTTCCACCAATAATTTCCCCTATTCCTGGTACAAGTAAGTCCATAGCAGCAACTGTTTTATTGTCATCATTTATTCTCATATAAAAAGATTTTATCTCTTTTGGATAATCAGTTACAAATAATGGCTTATTATAAACTTCCTCTGTTAAATATCTTTCATGTTCAGTTTGAAGATCACAGCCCCAATTTACTGGATACTGAAATTTCTTTCCTGATTTTTGTAAAATATCTATAGCTTCAGTGTAAGTCACTCTGCCAAAATCTGCATTAACGACACTATTTAGTCTCTCAATTAGACCTTTATCTACAAAACTATTGAAAAATTCCATTTCTTCTGGAGCATTTTCCATAACATATTTAATAATATATTTCATCATATCTTCTGCTAGTTGCATATCATCTTTTAAATCTGCAAAAGCTATTTCAGGCTCTATCATCCAAAACTCAGCCGCATGTCTTGCTGTATTAGAATTTTCTGCTCTAAATGTTGGCCCAAAAGTATAAACACTTCTAAAAGCCAGTGCAAATGCCTCTGCTGCCAATTGTCCACTTACAGTTAAGCCAGTTTCTTTACCAAAAAAGTCTTGCGTAAAATCAACTTTTTTGTCTTTATCCAAAGGCATGTCATTTGCATCAAGAGTAGATATTCTAAACATTTCACCTGCACCTTCACAATCACTACCAGTAATTATTGGTGTATGTGTATATACAAAGTTTCTCTTTTGAAAAAACTCATGTATAGCAAAAGCAGTTAGTGACCTTACTCTAAATACTGCTGAAAAAGCATTGCTTCTAGGTCTAAGATGTGCAATAGTTCTTAAATACTCAAAAGAGTGTCTTTTCTTTTGCAATGGATAGTCAGTATCTGACATTCCTTCTAAAAGTATTTTAGTAGCTTTAAGTTCAAATGGTTGCTTAGCTCCTGGTGTTACAAGTAGTGTTCCTTCTATAGTCAAAGAAGAGCTTATAGGAAGCTTTGCTATTTCCGGAAAATTCTCTAACCCTTCCTCAAAAACTACTTGAATATTTTTAAAGAAACTTCCATCATTTACTTCTATAAATCCAAATGCTTTAGAAGCTCTTAAAGTTCTTATCCATCCTGAAATAGATATTTCGCATCCATCATACTTTTCTTTTTCTCTGTAAATTTGTTTTACTAACAATTTTTCCATAAAATTGCCCTCCTTATATTTTTATACTTTTTTAGATAATAAAAAAAGCCCTTCCTCCCTTAATAAATAAAGGGACGAAAGACTATAATTTCGCGATACCACCCAATTTGTCATAAAATATGACCACTCTATTCAATACAGAATTATAAAATTCATGTTGTGAATTATAATTCGATAATGACCAATAATTAACGGATTGGACCCGTCTAAGCCTACTCTCTTGAGGATTTCGGTTAGAAACTCTGAGATGTTCTTCAATATAAACTTCGTATTGGTCTTTCACCACCACCAACTCGCTATGACTACCTCTTATATTTACTCTTCTCTTCACAGTCTTTATATGTGAAAATTATAATAATTAGTATCTGAACTAATTAATTTTTATATTCTAATTTGAATTATAATATTTTTAATAATAATTGTCAAATTTTTTTTATAATTTACTTGCCATTATTGCCGCCCCTATAGCCCCTGCATATCGTCCTAATGAGTTTGCAGTAACTTTTTTTCCTAATTTTTCTGATAAACTACTTAAAATATAATCATTCCCTGATAACCCTCCTGTAAGAAAATAATTAAATCCCTCAGAATGTTTTCCACATAATGAACTAACTTTACTAACTATTGAATCAACAATAGCATAGGCTATATCCTCTTTTTTCTCCCCCCTACCCATAAGACTAATAACTTCAGATTCAGCAAAAACAGTGCACATTGAACTTATTGTAATTCCACTACCTTGAATTGCTAAATCACAAAGTGAATCTATATCCATGCCTAGAGCATTAGCCATAATCTCCAGAAATCTACCAGTGCCTGCTGAGCATTTATCATTCATAATAAAGTCAGTTATCAAACCATTTTCTACGGTAATAACCTTTGTATCTTGTCCACCTATATCGATTACTGTACAGTCAGTACACAATAAATATGCCGCACCCTTACCATGACAAGTTATCTCTGTTATGGTTTTATCTGCGTAGGGCACAGATACTCTTCCATACCCTGTTGCTACAGATTTTGAATTCCCCTTATTTATTCCTAATAAATTCAGTTTTTCTTTGATAGTATTAGCCGTTGCGACACTACTCCATCCAGTGGGCATTACAAAGTATTTCTCTAACTTATCGCCATTAAATACTGCTACTTTAGCTGCTGTTGAACCAATGTCTATTCCTATGTAAAACATATTTGTCTCTCCTTATATTATATTTATTTTAGCTATATATATGATTATAGTACATTTTATCTTAAATGCTCAAATTATTTTACTATTTATAATGAAAAAACAACTATTAGCAATTTAATAGTTGTTCTTCCATATTCTATCTTTATTATCTACATCCTGATATATTATTAATAAATCTATCTTATTTAATTTTCTAATTAATCCTTTAACCTAATTTATCAACCTTTTGTGTGCCATTAATCAAAATCTTCATACTCATCTTCGTCTTCAAACTCATCTTCAACTATTTCACCAATAACTGAATCACTCTTAGCTACTTCTCCAGTAACCTTATTCTCAACAATAATGTTAGACTTTACACATCCATCTTCTTCACTTATAAAAGTTCTTGCTGTAACATCGCCTTTTTCTAAAGCTACTCCTTGTGTAAGTTTTTCTGGATGATCAAATGTAATAGGCTTATTATTTAATCTATCACTCATTGTATATTCACTTCCTTTCTAATAGTATTTTGTGCAGGAAGTCATCCAAATATACTTTGAAAATGTTGCCTAATTTACATCTTTATAAAATTAAAAAGCTAAAAAAATTTTAATTCATTATTTCAATAACCACTTTATTCTGTAAATCCTTCTCCTAATACCTCTCTAACATCTGCAATAGTGATAAATGCTTTAGCATCTATTTCTTTAACCATTTTTTGCAGAGGCACTAGTTGATTTTTACCAACTACTACAAATAGCACCTGTTTTTCTCCCTTTGTATACATTCCTGTACCATTTATTCCAGTAACACCTCTTTTTAAATCCTTCAATAATGCTTCCGCTATTTCCTTAGAATTATCTGAGATAATAAATACCGCTTTGGAAAAATTTATTCCTTCAAGTATGCTGTCTATAACTTTTGAAACTATATATACAGATATAAGTGCGTACATAGCTTTTTCAATTCCAAATACAAAAGCACCTATTATTATTATAGTTGAATCAATTACTAATATAATCTTAGCTATTGGAACATTCTTTAAATAAACTTTTATTATATTTGCAGCTAAATCAGTACCCCCAGTGCTAGCAGATGCTCTTAATACAAAGCCTAATCCTATTCCAACGAACACCCCACCAAATATACTTGAAAGCAAAACATCGACCTCTGGTGCTGGTATAAAGCTTGTATAAAACAATGCAAAAGATAAATAGGCTGCAGCGAACACAGATTTGCCTACAAATTTTCTTCCCTTAAGTTTTATAGCAATAGCAATTAATGGTATATTCACTACAATATTAGTAAGCCATAAAGGTATTCCTCTTCCATATTGTTTTTCTGTAATATATTGAATTATAATGGCAAGACCTGATAATCCACCAGTCACTAATCTTATTTTCGCCAAAAACATATTTACCCCTGCTGCCAGTATTGTACTTCCAATAATAATATAAATATAATTTAAAATATTTTCATTTTTAGTTTCTATTCTCATTTGCTTTAACCCGCTTCCTTTTTCATGCTTTCTACCTATTATTTCCCCTCAATAAAGTTATCACAATTATTACCTATTGTAAATGAAAAAGCCACTAATATTGACTATTTTTTGAATTCGTATGAATTTATTACAACAAATCTATCCCAATATAAAAAGCACTACATGCAATATTAATTTAGGGGGACTAAAAATATCGCATGTAGTGCTTTTTTATTTTGTTATTTAAATGATTAACATAAATGACTATATTTATTCACATTGTTTAAAAATAATTTCAATAAATTATCTCTTGTCCTGAATAATTTATTTCAACTGTTTTCACCTTGCTTTTTCTCATTTTATCAGCAAATTTTTTAGTAACTCCAACATCCTCTCCAAAATGCATAGGAATAAATAAGTTAGGATGGATTTTTTTCAAGAAATACTCTCCGCCTAAACAATAAAATTCTTGGAGTCTTGAATCTACGGGGAAAAATGCTATGTCAATAGGTTTTTCTTCTTTTAGTTTCTTAATGTGAGCTTTAAATGAAGATTCTGCTAAAGATTGCTCCTCTATACTATCCTCTTTCCAGTGCCACCAGTTAAGATCACCAGCATGAAAAATAGTTAACCCATCCACTTTAACTAAGAAAGATATACCAATATCTGTTGAACCATACGCTTTTACATAAATACCTTGAAATGATTTTTCTTCGCCTTCCTCCATAAAGCTATAACTAGGTTTATTTACATTTAGCTTTATGTCTTCACTAAAAATATATTTTATATTACTATTATACTTTTCCCACTCTAGAATTTTAGAATTAAAATGATCAGCATGACTATGAGTCGCAAATACAAAAACGTTTTTCATACTCTTTATATTTTCAGGTGATAACAACTCTAACTTATGATGTGTTTCATCATTTTCTAAAGATTCCTTATAATAATCAAATATTAAAAAATGATTTTTAGTTTTAATAGCAAACCCGCTATGATATATATAGTATATTTCAGCTCTCATTTCGCTCATAAAGTATCTCTCCTTCATATTTTTCTTATATCGGAATAATATCATATACATGTTAAAATAATTAAATATTTATTAGTAATTAAAATGTTAATCTTGCTATGATACTACCAAAATGAATGATGAAAATCAATAAAAACTTACAAATTAAAAATTCAAAATAAATGTATTAATGTTATAGTATATATATTAATCTTTTTAGAAAAGGTGGTTATATTAATGAAGTTTTCCTTTGATCATAATAATATAAATGTATTAGATTTAGAAAAAAGTGTGAAATTTTATAAAGAAGCATTGGGTTTTGTAGAAATTAGGCGGTTTCATGCACCAGATGATAGCTTTACCCTTGCATTTTTAGGGGATGAATCAACTAAACATAAGTTAGAACTCACTTGGATGAAAGATAGAACTCAAGCCTACAATCTAGGTGAAAATGAGTTCCATCTTGCTGTAGTTACAGATGACTTTGATGAAGCTTATGATTACCATAAAAAGATGAAATGTATATGTTATGAAAATAAACCTATGGGGATATATTTTATTATGGATCCAGATGGATATTGGACAGAAATTATTCCAAGAAGGTAATCATTATAAAAAAGATGTTGCATCTAAAGCAACATCTTTTTTAAACTATCATTTTTTTACTTTGCTTTAATAATTGAAAGTTTACCATCCACAATATCAACTACAGCACTACCACCCTGCGAAAGTTCTCCAAACAGTACTTCATCTACAAAATAAGTCTTTATTTCCTGTTGGACCACTCTATTGATTTCTCTTGCTCCATAAGCCTCAGAAAAACCTTTTTTACTTAACCAATCATATAGATTTTCTGTAACCACTAATTTTATATTTTTGGTTAAAAGTTTTTCTTCAAACTGTTTCATTGCCTTTTTAGCAATTTGAAGTGCCATCTCCTCATCAATTTTATTAAATACAATTATATTATCCAATCTATTTCTAAATTCTGGAGAAAATACCCTTTCAACTTCTTTAGTAATTGCTCCACCTGACCCTATTCTATCTCCAAATCCAATTATATTTTTACTAGCTTCCCTTGCTCCTGCGTTAGAAGTCATTATTAAAATAGCATTTCTAAAATCTGCCTTCTTACCAGTATTATCTGTAAGTGTTGCATAGTCCATAACCTGTAACAACACATTTAATATGTCAGGATGTGCTTTTTCGATCTCATCTAGAAGTAGAACACAATGAGGATTCTTTTTCATAGCCTCAACTAATAGTCCTCCTTCTTCATACCCCACATATCCTGGTGGTGAACCAATCAGTCTAGCCACAGTATGCTTCTCTTGGTACTCACTCATATCAAATCTAATGAGGGGAATAGACAAATTTTTTGACAATTGCTTACTTACTTCAGTTTTTCCTACTCCTGTAGGTCCTACAAAAAGTAAAGATGCTATTGGCTTGTCTTCTTCATTAAACCCTGCTCTAGATCTCTTTATGGCTCTTACCATAGTGTCTATAGCTTCGTTTTGACCAAAAACTTGCTTCTTTAAATCGCTGTCTAAGTTTTTTAGTGTAAGAACTTCATTATTTGATACACTTTCCTCTGGAATTTTTGCAATTGAAGCTACTACTTTCTCCACTGCACTCACCGTAATAACAACAGGTTCTTGATTATTTTGTGCATTAAGCCTTGCATAAGCACCTGCTTCATCCATAATATCTATTGCCTTATCTGGTAGATATCTATCCTTAATATACTTGCTAGATAACCCAACTGCTGTTTTTAAAGCCTCTTCTTTATATATAACATTATGGTAATCTTCATATCTGTCTTTTAAACCCATAAGAATATCAAAAGTATCTTTAGTAGAAGGCTCTGGAACTTCAATCTTTTGAAATCTTCTAGCTAGAGCACTGTCTTTTTCAAAATGTTTCTTATATTCATCATAAGTAGTTGATCCAATGAATCTTACCTTACCATCTGCAAGAAAAGGTTTAAGAATATTTGATGCATCCATGGCCCCCCCAGAAACTGCCCCTGCACCAACTATAGTATGGATTTCATCAATATAGACTATAGGTTTTTCCTCTTTACTGATTTCTCTTAATACTCTTTTAATACGTTCTTCAAAATCTCCTCTATACTTTGTACCTGCAATTAGAGACCCCATATCCAAATAAAATATCTTACTTCCTTGTAATAACTTAGGTACCTTATTATCCATAATTAGTTGTGCAAGTCCTTCAGTAATAGCAGTTTTACCTACCCCTGGTTCTCCTACGTGCACCGGATTATTTTTAAGTCTCCTGCATAATACCTGCAGTGTTCTTTGAAGAATGTCTTGTCTCCCAATAAGCGGATCCATTTCCCCTCTCCTAGCTTTTTGTGTTAACTCCACAGTAAAATTGCTTAGAAAGTTTTCTTCCCCCTTTGGGTTATTCATATCTTCTTCAAATGCTTGGTCTACATCTTCTTCGTTTTCTTCAAATTCAACGGACTCTTCTTCCTCATGGTTTATTGTACCTGCAAAGTCAAAAGTATCTACTACAGATATGCCGTGGGCTATATAATTAAGAAGATCCCGCCTCTTCACTTGCTGTTTACGCAAAAAATACGAAGCAAAACTTTCCTCATCGTCATACATGGCTACAATTAAATCACCTATTCTAACCAATTCTTTTCCCGAAAGCATAACGTGATCTTCTGCTGTTGATAAAATTGTTTGAATACCAATTGTTTGGATTGGCTCTGCATCTTCCACAACATCTATATTTTCCTTTAAAAATTTTACTATCTGTTTTTTTAGAGTTTTAACATTACCACCACTATTCTCTACTATATCAATTCCCTCATCAAAAAATAAAGAGGCATAAAGAATATGTTCTGGGGTGAAATATTCATGATTGGACATTTGAGCTTCGTTATAAGCCGCCGTAATAATCTCATTTACTATATTATCTAATTGCATAATTACTCCTCTTCTAAGGTCAATTTTAATGGGAAACCACTTTCCTCACACATTTCCATAGCTTGAATGATTTTTGTTACACCTACGTCATAGCTATATATTCCTGCAATGCCTCTACCTTTTTTATGTACATCAAACATAATTTTCGTGGCTTCCACAACCTGTTTTTTAAAAACTCCCACCAATACTTGCACAACAAACTCCATACTTGTATAATCATCATTATGAATAATTACATTGTACTTATTGGGTTCTCTAATCTCCATTTCTATTTTATCCTTAATATCGACCTTTTCATCAAAAATACTTTGCTGCGACATAATTACCAACTCCACTGTTTTAATCAAATTTTATCTTTGTACCTATTCAAATAATAACTAGTCTATTTTATTTCTAGTATCTTACTATAAGACTATTATATCCTACTTGTTTATATATTACTGCATTTACCTATATAATATCAACTATTCTATGCTTTTTTCTTTTATGTGTAAAATTTATAATATGCACATATTCAAAGTAACCTTTTATTTGTTTTCTACATATTATGTAGTAGGTCTTAAGACCTTAAAAAAAGGAAGAATTACCTTTGCGCAACGATCAAGTCCTTCAACCTAATCAAGTTTGTGGAGAAATTATCAGTTCACAAACCTTACCTTTAAGCAGCGGAGTTACTATTAACCCACTTGGTGTTAATGGACCGCTAGTAGCTAAGATTCCTGTTGTTCTTGGCGAATGACAGATTCAAATAGATGTTGAAGCTGAGTTTAGATTACAAGAACCCTACTTTGAAATTAAAAGAATAAAGAAAAATGTATATTTAACCCAATGTGAACTACTTCCAAGGACAAACGTAAGCCCTATTGGCATCCCCATATCCGGGAAGTTATTTATAAGTGGATTTGTAAGAAAAAATATAGAGTATGCTACTGCTGACTGTGTAGAAGATAAAATTGTAAGTGGTAGAATAGCTCATACAACAATAGATGTCCCATTTACAACAGTAACAGAAGTTATATATGCTATAGCACCAATAATTAATGTTCGTGGAATTCAAACTGAAATAGATTATTTAAGTGGTTGTGCGTGTCATGACTGTACCGGAACTGTTATTGGAAAGTTAGGTTGTCAACAATCTTTTGAAGATGTTGTACCTTTTACTGAAAAACCATACTGTGAATTAGAATTAGTAAGAATTATTGAAGAAGATCTTCATAGAAATCCCGTAGACACTTATTCTGAATTTAATGTACAACTTTATGATAAAGTAATCGAAAAAATGGTTATATATGTAACGGTTAAAGTATTACAATTACAACAAGTAAATATTTTATAGTCATTTAATCATAGCCGTTCTTCTAAAATTAATATTATGTTAGAAGAACGGCCATTATTATAAAATAGTTTTGTTTTATATTAATGATACCTAAATACATAAGACAACTAAAGAATAACTAGTCAGCATATTCTAGTCTATTTAAGATGCCAAATTTCTAAAGTAAAGGAGAATTTTAATGATACCATTCAATAACTATGATAATTTAGGCATGTTACAACTACTTATTATTTGGGAACTATTAGAACAATTGCCTTGTAATGTATTCGGAAATAAACCAATCAAAAAAAACTTAGTGAATAATAAAAGTAACATGAACTCAAATAATTTAAGTGTAGAAAAAGAATGGAAAGATAAAATCAATACAGAATGCATACCTCCTATACAACAAGTAAATATTGGAAATGAACCGAAATGTATAAATGGAAAAAATGAAATTGATAATAGTATTTACACCACTGACGATATTAAGAATACAAACAGTGTAAACCCAAATAATTGTAGTTACAAAGAAAAATCTGAAATTATTAATTCGCATACATTTCCTTTAAATAGTGGGATTAATATTGCACCCGTCGGTACTAATGAGCCCGTAGTGACTATGTTAAATATTGTACTAACAGAAAAGAACATAGACATACCTATTGAATCAATTCTTAAATCAGAAAATTCTGCATTAGATATAAAAAACATTAAAAAGGACTTATATTTAACTAATAGTATACTGCTCCCAATCTATGATAACCATGATATTTCTCCTTCCTTAAGTGGAAAACTTTTTTTGGAAGGCTTTATTAGAAATAAATTAGATTTTTATATAGCAAAAGATGTTCATAATGGGATAATTAATTTAGCTTCTCAAAGTGTAATAACTTATATTCCTTTTAAATGTACTACTTTAATCCAGTTTAAAACTCCCCCAGTTTTATCTAAAGAAAAAAATCCAGATTATATACCCATATATATATCATCACATTGTGTAAATATTAAAAAATATATTGATTATGGCATTCATCCTATAAATTGCGAAATAAAAGAAGCTAAAATTCACGAAACATATACTCTTATGGATAAATCACCCTTTAATAAAAACTTTCCTATAGAAATGGAATTTCATACTATCAAAGAAAAGATAATAGTAAATCTTTCAATAACCTTGCTGCAGGAACAAGATGTGGCCGTAAATTATAAAAACAATCCCGAGTAATTTTTTTTGTATAATAATATTTGTATAAATAAATATATTATGGCAAAACTATTAAATGTTAAGTGATCTTTATTTTATTCTCCTAACAAATAATTTTCATTTTACAGTTGACTCAATTATACTAAATCATATTCTTTAAAAGCTCTTTCAAATGGTGAAAACCCCAAGGTAAATTGGGGTTTTTATCGTTGCCTTGGTTCTTATTATCTTATGTCTATTTTTGAATTTCCAACCGAAACTACAAAGGTAGTTTTTTTTTGTTATCTTCAACAATTTCAAAATGAATAATATATCTTTCTCCTTCTATAACTTCTTTTGTCCAATAATCTATCCAAGTTCCTTGTGGTAAATATACAGTTCTTGCCTTTTAGCCTTGCTCTAAAACTGGAGCCACAAGAATGTTTTCACCAAACATAAATTCTTCATTAATTTCATAAGTTTTTTGATCCTGCTGATAATGTAGCATTAAGGGCCTTATTACTGGAAGTCCCTTGTTCTCTGAAGTCCACATCATGTCATAAAGATATGGGAGTAACCTATATCGTTATTTTATATATTTTCTCAGTTATTTCATCAAAAGCCCAAGGTTCTTGATCTCTTGTATGAATTGATTTCAGATTAGTTAAATGCAAGTTAGACAAGATTTATTGTAATGTCATTTTAGTAATTTCTTTATAGTAAGTAATACTTTTAGCTTCATCACTTGTGATTAAATTATCTACAAGTAGTATATTATCAATATCCACCATTTTAAAAGCTTTAGTGTTTTTATTATGCGCATCACAAATCTTAATGCTTAAATTCTTTCCTTGCTTATCGCCAGTCTTAATTAAGAACAAAACATTTTCTTCCTCATCAGAAAGATCTTTAAAGATATTAAAATTTTCATTTATAAGTAAAGAGTTAATAACATCTTTTCTTAAATCTTTTTTTATGATTGCTATAGTATCATCATGTTTTATAAGATATTCCGAAATAAAACCCACTAATTCCTGCTTTGATTGAAATAATTGTGTATTTGGCATTTATATTACCCCCTAAATTATTAAACCAGATTGTTTCTTTTATACATTGTATTGCATTTTAATACATAAGTCAATAGTATAATGTAATATCTAAAAATATATTTTAATTAATTTATGCCGCACTTCTCGTGTTTAAGCCGTTTAACGCAGTGTAAATTCTAATTAATTGACATAAGATTATTTTTTGAACAATCATTTGTGAATAATTATTCATTGAACTGTATATTGTTATCAATTAAAATTCAAGTAATGATAGCATATGAAATCGCTAAGCCAGTTTATAACACCCTATGCAATTACTTAAATAACAATTCAGAAACTACTATTTTTCTTATATTATGCTAACAAAAGTATATATCACGTAAAATGCATTTGAATAAGCCTTAGTAATTCACAATTTATTTTATTTTCAGGTGCGTAAAGAAAATCGCATGTTTGAGCGATAACGAGTTTGCGGTTTTTAGCAACTGTAAATAAAATAAATTTTAGAATTACTTGACGAAATGAATGCATTCCTAGTGATATATACTTTTCTTTATAGTATAATATAAGAAAAATTTCAGTCCACAATTACCTATCGAATATATAGGAATTTATTACCGCTAAATACTCCCTGACAAAACAAGTAGGAATTAGCATAGGATGAAGTGGTGCCGGATAACCATATACCTTTAAGCCCTGCCTTTGTGCTAAAAATTTTGCTCTAAACATATGAAAATTATTTGTTACAATTGTTATTTCTATATTTTTACTTTTGTCTAGTTTTTTCAAAACCTCTGCTGTAAATTTCATATTTTCTAAAGTGTCTGTTGATTTTTCTTCTTTTATTATCTGAGCACCTGCTACTCCATGGTTAACTAAAAATCTTTTCATAGCCTCTGCTTCAGTAATACTCTCACCAGAACCTTTTCCTCCTGAAACTACTATTTTAACACTAGGATTGATTTCAATATATTCTAAACTAGCATAAAGCCGTTGATAAAGTGCCGTTGAAGGAACTTCGCCTCTAAGACCTGCACCTAAAATCATTAAATAATCACTTTTCTCTTTATGCTTTGATACAGCCGATCCAATTATGCATCCTTCAATAACTACAAAGGACGCTAGTCCTATAAAAAAGCATATTTTTATTGCACTTCGAATTTTGCCGGGTTTCAGTAAAATATATTCTTTTTTACTTTTAGTTCTAATTAATCCAAGTGTTATCAATAATACCCCCAGAGCCAAATAAAACTCTGCAAAAGTTACTCTCCCTCCAAATATTATTGTTCCTATAAAATAGACTTCACATAATAAGCCTAAAGCTATGTATAACTTACCCCTGTTTTTCATGATTTCCCCTATCCTCTCTGTGGATTATAATGATTTTACTTATATAGTATCATTTTTTCCCACATAAACGGTGACATATTAATAACAATTCATATTAAAGATTGTAAATACTTCTGTAATTTTTATAAGTTTTTAATAAATAAAAAAAGAACATATCGTACAATTATGTACCCTACATTCTTTAATAATACCAATTAGAAGATCCTATCCATAACAAAAATGCTTTTTTATAATTCTGCTTTTCTATTATTATCTAACATTAATTTATGGAGTTTATCTGGACAATTAGTTATAATACCATCAACCTTCATATCTAATAAAAATTTCATTTTCTCTTCATCATCCACAGTGAACACATTAATCTGAGTTTTGTGCTTTTTAGTTTCTTTAATTACTTCCTCATTTATTGCAAGAACATATGGATGGATAGCTTTCGCCCCAACAGTGCTTGCATAATTATATGGTTTATAAATTCCTTCCATATACAATACTCCGGTATTAATAGCTTTAGATATTTTATTGCACTTAGCTATAGAGTAATGATTAAAACTTGATAAAATAACTTTGTGATTTATCTTATGCTTATAAATTAAATCAATTAACTTTTGCTCAATGTCTTCATATATTACTATTCCATTTTTAATTTCGAAATTAATAACAATATCACTATCTAAAGTTAAGTAAATGAGTTCCTCAACAGTAGGTATTTTAGCTCCTGCAAATTTCTCACCCATCCAGCTTCCAGCATCTAATTTATTTAGCTCCTTATAGGTATAGTCCTTTACTAGTCCCTCTCCATCAGTTGTCCTATTAACCATCTCGTCATGAATAAGTACTAATATACCATCCTTCGTTAGCTGTACATCTGTTTCAATGCCTGTAGCTCCCATTTCTATAGCCTTTTCAAATGAAATCAGTGTATTTTCCGGGTAATATGCACTTGCACCTCTGTGTGCGTAATTAATTGTCATAATACCAGCCCCTCCCCAAAACATTCTGAAATTTTTATGTGCATCTGATTATGAGTTATTCATTCTTTAGCCAAAATTTTTATTGTTAATAAAGTATAATTTAATTTTATCATCAATATTCCTTATATTATGTTATTTATTGTTAAATTATTAAAATTATCTTCAGATAAAAAATAATGCAACTCCAACAATAGTTATAGCTGCTCCCAATACCTCTTTTGCTGATACCTTTTCTTTAAATACAATCATAGCAATAGGTATAATTAATATACGTGAAGTTGAGGCAATTGTTGATGCTACACCTGTAGATATATATTGAATAGCCAATAAGGATAGAGATACCCCTATAAAGGGACCAAAAAATGACCCTATGATAATATATTTTATAGCCTTAAAATCTTTTAATGCTAAAGCTAATTTACCCCAATTTTTTTTCAAGGTAATTATTATTGCAAATACAACTGTAGCAGAAATAATTCGAATTTGAGTAGCAGCAAAAGCATCGTAACTACCCATACCTAGTTTACTGAAGACCATACCTGCAGCCTGCCCTATAGCACCAACGAATGCATATGAAATGCCCTTAATAGGATGAGACAATTTTACTTTTTTCCCCTTAGAGCCTTTCACTAATATAACAAGAAAAATACCACTCATAGTTATAAACATTCCTAAAAGATCTAAAACTGTAAGCCTTTCGCCTAAAATAAGAAATCCAATTAATGCTGTTATTGGTGGCACTACTGCCATAATTAATAAGGATATGCGTGAACCTATAAGCACAAAGGCTTCAAATAAAAATAGGTCTCCTAAAACAAATCCTATAATTCCGGAAATACTTAGCCATATCCACGTAGTCCCCGAAGCATCAAGTGGCAAAAACATTCCTCTAGTAAATAAAGTAAATATACCTATTAGCAAAAATGCTATAATAAGTCTTATAAAATTTACAGAAAGTGAACCTACTCTTTTTCCAGCTGCTTCAAAAGCAATAGGAGTTATTGTCCAACAAATAGCTGTAACAAATGCTGCTACTTGTCCTATATTCAAATCAAACATGTATATCCTCCCAATCCTTTATTACTAATTTAAGTGTATCATATTTTATATTAAAATTCACCATATTTCTTCGATACTGAGAATGCATTTGTTTTATTTTCATTCGTAAATATTAAATAATATAAGAGCAAAAATCAGTACAATTACAGCACCCCATATTGCTTTGACACCAAAATCAAATGTTAAAATTCCACCTAAAAAGGCCCCAAAGAAAAATGAGAGAACTACAATAAAAAGACGAATACTTCGAATAGCTGATTCACGATCCCTCTTAACAAAAGCAATATATGCGGCCTTCGAAGCTGATCTCAAATTTCCTGTGGACATAGTTGAACTATATGCGGAATCAACTAGTTTAGGAAACGAGGCTACTTGAACCGAAGCCATAAACGAAACTGTAACAGTCACAATAATATTCGGTATGGTGTTAGGTATAAATCCTATGATAAAAAAGACTATAATTTCAAAAATTAAAACTGCCCGTTGCCAACTTAGTATAAATAAACGTGATGAATTATCTTGTATTAATTGGGTAGTAATTATTCCAATTATAAAAGCGAATATAGGTGGAATATGGGCCACTGAATGCATCCATTCTCCTTTCGAAGCATATATAGCTACGAGCACAATATTTCCAGTTTGGGCATTAGCAAATACACCGCCCCTTCCTATGTATGTATAAGAATCCAAAAATCCACCCACAATTGCAAGGAGTATTGCAAATCGGAAAGATTCATGAATCTTATGTTGTGAATGTAAATTTCTTTGTATTATATTAAAAACATTATCAATCAAAATTCTAAACCTCCATTTATAGTCGCATATTTTTATGATTAAACATTAATAATATCTTAATATAGTATAAACATAAAAAATATATATCTTCATCTTTATTTTAACACATATTATTAGACTATATAAATACAAAAAATGAAAAAAGAATTGCTTTTCCACATGATTTATAATTATTAAAAAGCACTATAGATACTATTAAAATTCAATAATATGTATAGTGCTTTAAATCCAAATATCTTCCTATTTTCTAACTTGCCCCTCCCCATATATAAGATATTTTGTAGTTGTAAGTTGCTCAAGTCCCATAGGTCCCCTTGCATGAAGCTTTTGAGTGCTTATACCTATTTCTGCGCCAAATCCAAATTCTGAGCCATCAGTAAATCTTGTTGAAGCATTTACATATACACAAGAAGCATCTACTTCCTTCAAGAATTTTTGAGATTTAGTATAATTGTTTGTTACTATAACCTCTGAATGTTTTGTTCCATACTTGAAAATATGATCAATGGCCTCTTCCATTGACTCAACAACTTTGATTGAAAGTATTAAATCCAAATACTCTGTAGACCAGTCTTCTTCCACTGCATCCTTTGCACCTATTAGAATTTCATTTCCTTTCTTACATACTCTAATTTCCACCCCTAGTCCATAAAGTCTTTGAGAAAGTCTTGGCAAAAATTCACTTGCGATATTTTCATGTACAAGTATTGTTTCTACTGCATTACAAACTCCCGGTCTTTGGGTTTTAGCATTAACTACTATTTCTTCCGCCATACTTAAATCAGCCTCTGAATCCACATATATATGACATACCCCTGCCCCAGTTTCAATCACTGGTACAGTTGCATTTGCAATAATAGCTTTTTTAAGACCCACTCCACCTCTAGGAATAATTACGTCTACATAATCATTTAGCTTTATTAAACTATTTACGAGTTCTCTATCTACCATTTCAATAAGCTGAATACAACCTTCTGGAAGCCCTGATTCCGTGGCAGCTTTTTTAATAACCTTAGCTAAAGCTATATTAGTGTTTATAGCTTCTGAACCACCTCTAAGTATTATTGAATTGCCAGCTTTTAAACATAGTGCAGCTGCATCTACAGTTACATTTGGCCTTGACTCATATATCATACCTATTACACCAAGTGGTACTCTTACCATGGAAATATCTAAGTTATTTGGCCTTTTCCATCTTTTTACCCCTTCACCTATTGGATCTGGAAGTGATGCTACATTTTCAAGTCCAGTTGCCATGTTTTCAATTCTCTGCTGGTTAATCATTAGCCTATCAAGCATTGCCTCTGATAAATTATTTTTTCTACCTAATTCCATATCCACAGTATTTGCTTCTATTATAAGACTTTCATTATTTTTCAATGCTTGTGCCATGTTCACAAGCGCATTATTTTTCACATCAGTGCTAACCGTAACCATAATTCTAGCAGACTCTTTAGCACTTTTACCTATATCTATAATATAATCTTGAAAATTCAATTTTTCTCCTCCTCATCATTCATTACTTTGTATTTCGCTCAAATAATGTACCTATTTCCCTGCCGTCCAAAATATCATAAATAATATTCGGCTCAGCACCTTCTGCAATAATCATAGAGGCATTTGTAGCTACCACAATTTCTGCTGCCTTAATTTTAGTTGCCATACCACCAGTTCCAAGTTTTGACCCTGCACCTTTCGCAGCAGACTTAATTTCATCAGTTATTTTTTTTACATTATAAATAATTTTTGCATTAGGATTTGTTCTTGGATTGGAATCGTATAAACCATCGATATCTGAAAGTATTATAAGTAAATCTGCATCAATTAGACTTGTAACCATAGCAGCTAATGTATCATTATCACCAACCTTTATCTCATCAATAGCTACAGCATCATTTTCATTTACCACTGGAATAACCCCTTGTGTAAGAAGTGTATTAAATGTATTATGAACATTTAAAGATCTTTTTTTATCTACAATATCCTCTTTTGTCAAAAGAATTTGTGCTATAGTTTTACCATACTCGGAAAAAAATTTTTCGTACATGTGAATCAAGATTCCTTGACCCACAGCTGCTGCGGCTTGTTTCTCCCTCATTGTTTTTGGTCTTACTTTAAGCCCTAATCTTCCCATACCAGCCCCTATAGACCCAGAGGTGACTAGTACAACTTGAATTCCACCATTATGAATATCCGCTAATTGACATGCTAGATTTTCAATACGTTTCAAATTTAATAATCCTGTAGAATGAGTTAATGTAGAAGTTCCTACCTTCACTACAATTTTTGTTACATCCTTTAAATATTCTTTTCTATTATTCATATATACCCCTCATCTCATCATATTATCGAGAATAAACTTTATTTATTACTAACAAATTATACATGTATGAATTATTCCTAAAATAACTTGTCTAATCCTAAAAATTGCATTTACTTATCTATTTTTCTAAATTTAACATACTTTTTAAAATTTTTAAAGGTATTTTTTTTTTTCTTAACCTTTTTCTAATAAATAAGTTAATTGTAATGACTTTAATAGTATTATTGACTTTTTGAAAAATTATTCAGCTAAACACCACAATAAGTAAGAAGCGATTATTTTCTTTAAAAAGATAAATAAAGTATTAGCTGCGCGAATAGCTAATTGTTAAATTATTAAGTAAATTAGTTTAATTTAAAAGAATATAAACAGGGTTTTGTATCATAGTGAATTTATGATATAATTAATTTATTGTCATTAGGCATCTTGAAAAAAATAACAAGCCTTCATACTAGTTATCTTTTTCAAGATGCCTTAATCAATGACTAAATAAAAAATGTAAAGTGAGAAGATTAAAATGAGAAATGCGAAGTTAGAAAGAGCAATAATTAGAATAGATAATGATATTGCCGCTATGAACATAGCTAAAAAGTACTTATCAAACTTAGAAGAAATTAATGTTGTCCGAGATACACTAAATAACAAAAGGCAGTTACTCGCCGATGAATTGTATGCTGAGGATAAAAAATGTTATGAAGAATGCTGTGATGTTATAGAAGAAATGTTAGATAATGAACTAGCAAAAGACGATCAAATAGAATTACTTGAAACCATAAAAGAAAGTTTTGGAAGACAAGCGCCAAATGCAAGTAAAAAAAGTAGTGGCCTTAATGCTTGGTTAAAACAACTTTGCATTGAATATGATTGGGTTAAAAATGAGGAAACTGATTGGGACACACTAGTTATAACTGGATTTGGGTTATATGAATAAATCGCAAATTTAGTAATCACGTTAACCAACTATTGGTAATTAAACACCATGTTGAGCTATGCCCAACATGGTGTTTAATTTGCTTTAATCCAATTTTTTTACTTTCCTACTTCCGGAACTTCTTTCACATCTTTATTCTTCATTTTTTTATTATTATCACCTTTAGGTTGAACTTGTGGTCTACTCATTCCTTTTTTTGGCATAATTTTCTCTCCTTAAATTTATTTAATAACTTAGTTTATATTATTCCCCTCTAAGTTCATTATTAATTCCTATACTACTCAAAATTTCACCCTATAAGAAAACTTTTATTCTAAATTAATACATTAATTTCTTTCATTGATGATTTACTATTGTTTTTCATATTATCATCTCTAATTCCTTATATTCCTCTTAAAAATTTATTTGTGTTTCTTTTCCCTCTTATAATTGGTAGTATTTACGTATACAGAATATAAGGGGTGTACAAATGAACTTAAAACTTCTTTTTCATAAAAAGAAAAAAACAATCTCCAGTTTAGATGAAGAACAAAGTTTTAATATAGATGAATTAACTTCCGAAAATCGCAACAATTTTATTGAAGCTAACAAAGGCTTTATTTATTCAATTACAAGTAAAATATGCAAAAGGCATTTGATTTGGGAAAATGATGAAGAACTAAGTATTTTCCTTATGGCTTTTAACATAGCCTGCAATAAATATGATAAAACTAAAGTTAATTTTTATGGTTTTAGTAAAATCATTATTAAAAATGCGCTGATAGATTTTTTTCGAAAAAATAAGAATTCCGTAAAGCATTACCTAAAGTAGGTGAGATTCACACAGGAGAATTATGTAGGAAACCTGCATTCATTTACAAATATATGGTAACTGCGGCATCCTTGATGTTTATATGTATCTCTAGTATTGTAGCATATGCATACTACACTCCAGTTACAACCTTAGTACTTAGCATTAATCCTTCCATTTCTATTGAAGCTAGTAGATGGAATAAAATTATTGGCTCTAAAGCACTAGATTCTGATGGTTCTCTAATTCTTAATAATATTGTACTAACTAATAAATCTATAGACAATGGTCTTGAGCTTTTAGTTAAAGAGGCTAAAGCTGAAAACTTCATAAATGATAAATATATAAATGACAAAAAAATTATTAGTATCCATATTAAGAGTAATAAAAATATTTCTATAGAGGAAAAACCCTCTATAGTTAAGGAAGGAAATAAAGACAATAATAATAATGATCATTCTTCTAATTACGAAAGTCAAAAAACAAAAAATAACTCACTGAATAAATTTCTGAAAAATTTTAATGATTAATCCACTAGAAATATAAAGCATATATTCTATATATTTTACAGTATTAAAAATCTCTTATTTGTAAAACATAATAATATAATATTAAAAAGGAGGTTTTTAGTATGCGTGAAGGATTAATACCAACTATGTTAGGCGCAGTTGTTACTGCTACCGGCGCTACACTATCTAGGTCTAATATGAAAAAGAAAAATATGCTTCCTATGATTGAAGCAGGTGTAATTGGATTTGGACTAGCACACATTGTACTAGGATCAATTGATCTTGTGGAGCATAGAAGATAATAAATAATATCTTTTAAACATAATAATTAATAAAAAAGCTGATTAGAAAATTTTACTTTCTAATCAGCTTTTTTATAGTATTACTATTTATCTGTTGAAATTTTATCTACTTTTACCTGATAATATCATTACTCCCATGTAAGTTAGCATCAAAGTTACAGGGGTACAATTCATCTTAAAAATAATGCTTAATTTTTGTGCATTTGTATTTATTAGTGGTCATAAAAATATGTTATAATATTCTCAGTATACTATTTCCAATATATTAATATTATTATAGCAAAATGACTATTTTACTTTATTTTGCTATAAGTCGCTAAAAATTCAGGAGGTTTTTATATGATTTTAATTAAAAATGCAAATATCCATACAATGGCTAAGCAAAATTTTGAAAATGGAATGATTTTAGTTGATCAAGGTAAAATTATTGCTATTGGAGATGACGTAAGGCCACCGGCTAATGCAGAACTCATTGATGCTAAAGGTAAATTTGTTATGCCAGGAATGATTGATGCTCACTGCCACCTTGGAATGTGGGAGGACGGAATGGGCTTTGAAGGTGCTGATGGTAATGAAGCCGTTGACCCAGTTACTCCTCATTTAAGAGCAATAGATGCCATTAACCCTAGAGATCTTTGTTTTAATGATGCTGTACAAGCTGGAATAACAACTGTTGCAACCGGTCCTGGCAGTGCTAATGTAATTGGTGGACAGTTTGCAGTTATTAAAACCTACGGTGATAGGATTGACGATATGATTGTAAATGATTGTCTTGCTATGAAGGTAGCCTTTGGTGAAAATCCTAAAAGAGTATATCATGCCCAAAAAAAATCTCCAAGTACAAGAATGGGCACTGCTGCAATCCTTCGAGAAAATCTTTTTAAAGCTAAGATGTATGTAGAAAAACAGAACAAATCCAAAGAAAATCCGGATAAAATACCCGATTTTGATATAAAAATGGAAGCTCTAGCGAAGGTTATAAGAAAAGAAATACCTTTAAAAGCTCATGCTCATAGGGCCGATGACATTCTTACTGCACTTAGAATTGCAAAGGAATTTGACATAGATATAACCCTTGACCATTGCACAGAGGGCCACTTAATTATAGATTATTTAAAAGAAGGCATTCAAAAGGGAATAATCCTAGGTCCAGCATTATCCACTAGATCAAAAGTAGAACTTCAAAATCTAACTTTTAAAACACCTGGAATCCTTTCCAAAGCCGGGTTAAAGGTAGCTATAATGACAGATCATCCAGTAATTCCTCTTCAATATCTTCCAGTATGTGCAGGTATTGCGGCAAGGGAAGGTATGGACGAAGAAGAAGCTCTTAAAGCTATAACCATAAATGCTGCAGAAATACTTGATATAGCGGATAGGGTTGGAAGCTTAGAAATTGGAAAAGATGCTGATATTGTTATATATAATGGACATCCCTTTGATTTAAGAAGTAAAGTAGAATTTGTAATGGTAAATGGTGAAATTATAAAAAATATATAAGTAAAAGCTGTTAACATAATAATTATGTTAACAGCTTTTTTATTTTATAAATGAGATTTATAAAAAGCTTACATTTTAATGCTATTTTTCACTTCTACCTTTTTTGCTGCTTTTAAGAAAATTACCATTGCTGCTATTGCTGCTATAATTCCTACTGGAAGTGAAATCATTTGAGATAACTTAAATCCCTCTGGTGCTATTAAAATGTAAGTGGTACATACCGCCGTCATAAATGTAGCCGGAATGGTTGCCATCCAATGTTTCTTACCTATATTAACCATATACATACCTGCTGTCCATAATACTATAGTAGCTAATGTTTGGTTAGACCATCCAAAGTATCTCCATATTATTGCAAAATCCATCCTAGTTAACATGAACCCCACTATAAATAATGGAATACTAATTAGGAATCTATTTTTAATAGGACCTTGTTTAAATTTTAATGCATCAGCTATAGTTAATCTTGCACTTCTGAATGCTGTATCACCAGAAGTTATAGGACATGCTACAACTCCAAGTATAGCCAATATTCCGCCAACCTTGCCAAGTAAACTAATTGAAGATTCATTTACTACCCATGCTGCTGTATGACCTGGAATTGCCATAGTAGCATTTAACTGTTCTACTCCTCCAAAGAAGCTCATTGCTGCAGCTGCCCAAATTAATGCAACTATACCTTCAGTTATCATAGAACCATAAAATATTTTTTTACCTTGCTTTTCACTAGATATACATCTTGCCATTAGTGGTGATTGTGTTGCGTGAAAACCTGAAATAGCTCCACAAGCAATAGTTATGAATAACATAGGGAATATTGGGTGTGAGCCTGGAGCCGAATGCATATTTATCAAATTAGCTGGTGTTATTTCTGGGATATGGTATCCTCCGAAAATTAATGCTCCAGCAATTCCAACTGCCATAATTAACAAACAAAAACCGAAAATAGGATATATTTTTCCAATAAGCTTATCTATTGGAACCATTGTTGCAATTAAGTAATATGCGAATATAATATATACTAATGTTGTAACATTCATCCCTGTTAAACTATTTAATATACCTGCAGGTCCAGTTACAAAAACTACTCCTACTAGTACTAAAACTATAACTGAAAACACTCTCATAAAGTTTTTAAAACCTTTACCAAGATATATTCCTACAACTTCAGGAATACTTGCGCCATCATGCCTTACTGATAACATACCTGAAAAATAATCGTGAACTCCACCTGCAAAGATACATCCAAATACAATCCATAAAAATGCTACTGGACCCCACATTGCGCCTGCAATTGCTCCGAATATAGGACCTAGCCCTGCAATATTAAGAAATTGAATTAAAAAGATCTTCCATTCAGGCATCTCGACAAAATCTACACCATCTGCTAGCCTAATAGCTGGAGTCTGTTTAGTCTCATCTGCCCCAAATACTTTTTCTACAATTGTGCCATAAATAAAATACCCTGCTATAAGTGCAATGATTGCTAAAATAAACGATATCATATGAACGCCTCCTATTTATTTGTTAACATAATTGTAATATATTTTTGTGATTTGAAGACGATTTCATACATGAATAAACAATAAATGTACATAGAATGCTTTTATATCGATTATTTTATCAAAATTTGTAATATATAGTTTGGATTCTATAAAAAAGCTTATCACCATAATATTATGGTGATAAGTTTTTTTTATTTGTATTGTTTAATTTTTACATGTTTGCTACTTTATTTTCTTGTGTCTGTTTTACTACTATTTTTTTTGCTGCCATTAAGAAAATTACCATAGCCGCAATTGCTCCTATAATTCCTATTGGGTAGGAAATACTTTGAGATAGCTTAAATCCCTCTGGTGCTATTAAAATGTAAGAAGTACATACCGCTGTCATAAATGTAGCTGGCACCGTTGCAATCCAATGTCTTTTCCCTATAGTGACCAAGTACATTCCTGCTGTCCATAATACTATAGTAGCTAAAGTTTGATTAGACCATCCAAAGTATCTCCATATTATAGCAAAATCTATTTTAGTTAACATGAATCCTACTACAAATAATGGAATACTGATTAGGAATCTATTTTTAAGAGGACCTTGTTTAAATTTAAACGTATCAGCTATAGTAAGTCTTGCACTTCTAAATGCTGTATCTCCAGAAGTTATAGGACAAGCTACAACTCCAAGTATAGCCAAGATTCCACCAACTTTTCCAAGTAAACTAATTGAAACTTGATTTACTACCCAAGCTGCTGTATGACCTTTTATAGCCATAGTAGCATTTAATTCATTTACCCCTCCAAAGAAACTCATTGCTGCTGCTGCCCAAATTAATGCAATTACACCCTCTGCTATCATTGCACCATAAAATATTTTTTTACCTTGTTTTTCACTACTTATACATCTTGCCATTAATGGTGATTGAGTTGCGTGAAAACCTGAAATAGCTCCACAAGCAATGGTTATGAATAACATAGGAAATATTGGATTAGAGCCTGGTTTTGAATGCATATTTATTAAATTAGCTGGTATTATTTCTGGAATATGGTATCCTCCTAAAATCAAAGCACCAGCTACTCCAAATGCCATAATGAATAGACATGCTCCAAAAATAGGATATATTTTTCCTATAAGTTTATCTATGGGAATCATTGTTGCTAACAAATAATACGCGAATATAATATATATTAGTACTTGAAGATTCATTCCTGTTAACCCTTGTAATATACTTGCTGGTCCACTTACAAATACAACTCCTACAAGCACTAAAAGTATTACTGAAAACACTCTCATAAAGTTTTTAAATCCATTACCCATATATTTTCCCACAACTTCAGGTATACTTGCACCATCATGTCTTACCGATAACATACCTGAAAAATAATCATGAACTCCTCCAGCAAATATACAGCCAAAAACAATCCATAAAAATGCTGCTGGTCCCCACATTGCTCCTGCAATCGCACCAAATATAGGACCTAGTCCTGCTATATTAAGAAATTGAATCAAGAAAATTTTCCAAGCAGGCATCTGAACAAAATCCACACCATCTGCCAACCTTACAGCCGGGGTTTGAATTGACTCGTCTGCCCCAAAAATTTTTTCTACGAATGTACCATAAATAAAATAACCTACAACAAGAGCAATAATTGCTAAAATAAAAGATACCATTTCAACGCCTCCTAAATTATTTATTAACAGAATTGTAATATATTATTTTAATTTTTAATACACTTTTATACATGAAATGTAAAAAAGAGCACACGAAGTGCTCTTATATGCTCATTATCTGTTTAAATTCAATTATATTATTCCTGCTTACAGGAATATCTATTTTCTCTCCTTGTATCTTTAATATATATGTATTATTAAACCATGGAACTATTTCTGTTATTTTATCAATATTTATAATATAAGATCTATGACTTCTAAAAAATAATTCTTTTGGAAGTCTATTGTAAAATTCTGAAATGCTACAATTCACATTATACTGTACTCCTTTAATATAAATTAATGTTTCTCGTTCACTTGCTTGACAGTAAGAAATATCACTTATACTCTTTACCATCATTTTACCATCTTTCCAAAGAGTTATTTTATTATTTGTACATTTTTTATCTGAACATTTTTCAATGTTTAATAATGTACTAACTATACGCTCCTCTGAATAGGGCTTTAATATATAATCATATGCTTGAATTGCAAAAGCATCTACAGCAAAATCCTTATGAGCTGTAATAAAGATGATAAGAGATTGTTTAGGAAAATGGCTAATAATTTTGCCTAGTGCCATTCCATCTAACTTGGGCATATTGATATCCAGAAAAATAATGTCTGGTTTATTTAATTCAATATACTCTAGCGCCTTAATAGAATCATCAAATTCCTCCAATATTTTAATACTACTAAAATTGTTTATAAAATATTTTAATTCCTCTCTTGAAGGAAACTCATCATCAACAATAATACAGTTCACATCATCACTCCCTTATTTTCCTTATATTGAAATTAATTCTTGTACCATTGATAAGTCTTTCTATTTTTAATCCTTCACCATAAATATATTTTAACCTCTTATGAACATTTGCCATACCTATTCTATTCTCTTCCATTTCATCTTTATAAACCTTTTCTATAGTCTTTTCCGAAATGCCAACTCCATCATCTTCAATTACTATCATAATATTATCCTCATCAATTTTTTTAATTTCAATTGTTACTGTTCCATATCCTTTGCCTTCCAAAATACCGTGTTTTATAGAATTTTCAACTATTGGTTGAATTATTAGACTTGGAATATTAATATCTAGATCATCTTCAATATTGTAAATTATATGAAGCTTTTCTCCAAATCTTGCTTTTTCTATCTCTATATAAGCTTTGACCTGCTCTAACTCTCTATAAATATCTACTGGTTTTTCTCCTGCTTCTAAATTATACCTTAAATAAGTAGATAAATTTATAATTAGCTCTCTTGCTCTACTGGGGTTGATTCTAATAAAGGAAATTATGGTGTTTAATGCATTAAATAAAAAGTGAGGATTTATCTGAGCTTGCAATGCCTTTATTTCAGCCTTATTTGCCATATCTTTAAGCTCTCCAAGTTTGCTTATTTCTAGTTGAGTAGAAATAATTTGGGATAACCCTACTGCTAAATTTATATTTCTAAAGGAGATTGCATCCTCTTTACAATAATATATTTTTAAGGTGCCTATCATTTTAT
This sequence comes from Clostridium sp., assembly GCF_050717535.1. Taxonomy (GTDB): domain Bacteria; phylum Bacillota; class Clostridia; order Clostridiales; family Clostridiaceae; genus Clostridium_AD. The sequence continues at coordinate 11,870 of NZ_JBOITM010000080.1, read as the reverse complement.
TTCCTTCCTTTAAAGGAGCAATAATTGCGGATTTTAATTTACAATTTAAATTAGGGCATTCTATCTGCTTTGCATTACTTAAAGAAAGCAAGTTTCCATCTTTAATAACTTCTTTTGTAGCTTCTGTTATAATTCTATGCCCTTTTATATGATGATCAGACCCTACACCTACGTGAGCTAGGATATACTCTGTATTTGTTATAGCTACCGCATCCGCAGCAATTGACTCTCTTATTATACCGCATATTTCTTCTAGTGAATTTTCATCCATTTCTCTAAAATATGGCAAGGTTTTATTAGCTATCTCCAGTGCTATTTTTGCTTGCTTTGCTGCAATCTCTTCCTTTTCATCATGCATTTTTTGAATTATTACTATTAGAATTGCAATTCCAATTGCATTAGTAAAACTCATAGGAAAATATATACTTTTAACAATAGTTAATGCACTATTATAAGGATGTGCCATTAAAAGTATTAAAATCATTTCTAAAATTTCCATTAGAAGTCCACTAATTAATCCATACACCCATTTATTATTTTCGTTTGATATCTTAAATACTATTCCTGCAACTATTCCTGAGATTATAGTTGTTATTGTACACGGTATTGATGTAATTCCACTTATGTCTACTAGTAGTCTGTGCATTCCAGCTATGACCCCTGCCATTATCCCTACAAAAGGCCCACAAAGTATTCCACCTGCCATTACTCCAATAATTCTAGTGTTGGCAATAGCACCATTAACTGCTGTGCCTGTATAAGTTCCCAAAATTCCAAATGAGCCAAAAATTATTGAAAGCATAATTAAATCTCTTCGCTTAAATTTCTCTTTTTGAACAATAACCTTAAAACTTCCTATCCTAGAAACAAAAAAAGCAATAAGAATCACATAACCTAAATTATTAGTAAGACTTCTTAAAAGTTCAATCATACTTTTCACCTCCACTTCACCTAAATACATATATAAATCTAGGTCTATTCTAGCCTATTAAATTATAATGCATTTTAAAGAAAGTTTTATAATTATTATATACAATATTCTCTAATATATAAAGATATAAAATCTATGTTATAATTAATGCAACATTATTTTTAGTCGATATAAAAACAAAGGAAGGCATAACATTTAATAATTGTTATGTTCCACAGAGAACAGCAGGAGGGTTTTTAATGAAAATGATTTTTTTTGATACAGAAACTACTGGTATAAGACCAGGAAACATATGTCAGTTAAGTTACATACTTGTTGATACTAGTTATAAGCCTATAAAAACCATAGGTAAAAATATATTCTTTACGGTGGATTATGTTGAACCCTCTGCTGAAGATGTACATGGTTTTAGTGTAGATAGACTATTTGAATTAAGTAATGGCAAAACTTTTGAAGATTCTTATGAAGATTTCATTGATGATTTTATCAATGCAGATATTCTTATTGGCCACAATGTTAATTTTGATATAAAATTTCTAACTCATGAGCTTAAAAATTGTGGACATACTCTAACCCCTAGCCATACATTTTGTACAATGAAATATTATAAAGATGTATGCAAACTTTATTCAGCTCGTGGTGGATATAAAAACCCAAAATTATCAGAAGCCATTACATTCCTCAAATTAAATGAGAGTAAAATAAATTTAAAGAGCAATGAATATTTTGGAGATACTGCAAATTTTCATGACGCTAGATTTGATACTACTGCAACATACTTACTAGTTACAGAAGGAATCAAGAAAGGTTTTATCCCAAAGCATTATTTTTCGCAACTTGCTAAGTAATGTGCTATTACGATTTACGATTTTTTTCTAATATTCTGATATAAGGTCAAGGATATATCGCTAGAAATGAATTCTAAGCGATATATCTTTTTGTTAACAGAATATTAAAAAATTTTAACTCATAATAAGACATTACCCTCAGTCTTCAAATAATTTTTGAAACCTACTCCACATCTCTTTATTAGCTTTTTTAAGGTCTACAACTCTAAATTTTTCATTGACAAAAGCATGGGTAGTAGCACCCTTAGCTATGATTTTTCCATCTTTTTCTCTAATAACATTATAATTAAATATTACCTTAGCCCCATTTAGTACTTGTATAAATGTTTGAATTATAAGTATGTCCTCATATCTTGCCCCTTCTATGTACTTACAAGCACTTTCTACTACTGGTATCATAATATTATTTTCTTCCATTTCGCTATATGTCATACCTATTTCTGTTATATATTCTCCTCTACCTACTTCAAACCAAGCATAATAATTTGAATGATGAACTATACCCATTTGATCTGTCTCCACATACCTTACTTTTATTTTTGTTTCATTAATATACATGTCCACTTCTCCCATCTACATAAATATTAAGGCAACTCTCCTAAATAGATTAACGTCATGTTTGCCTCCATATAATAATAATTTTTCTGAAACTCAGCTATTTTTCTTAGATTATACTTTTAGTTATAGCATAATCCAAGAAAAAGCGCATAGTTCAAAAGCATTAAAAATCATATATAATACCATCACAAAATACCCTTTTAATTACTCTATTATCTACATAAATTTGAATCGTATCACCTTTTTTCAAGTACAATTCTACAGGTAAATTAAGTTCATAAGCAAAATTTCCTGATTTTATTTTTAATTTTGTCTTGTGAACATGATTTCTACCCGCTAAATCAGCAAGGTCTGCACCTAATAATAATCCTTGTCCTGATGACATACTATCAATCTGTATTCTTGGATAATCCATAATCTTTGCAACCATAGGAACATTATTTTCTAATTTTTCTGTGTTAAGATAATCTATCTCTTCATCTATGATCATAGCATTATTTTTAATTACAACCTTATTAACATCTAGCAAAAAATATGCATTTATTTGTTCATTTTTAATATCTTTAAAATAAGATTTTTCTTCATAACGTAGTACTCTAAGATATACCAGTTTCAATAATTCATCATAGGTATTATCTTTAAATTTACTAAATTCTTTAATTATAATATTATCTATGCTTTTACTTAATCTTGGCTCATTAATTTTCCCTAGAATACTTTTACACCCCAAATACCCGGCTAATTCAGATTTTATATTATTTATTTGAAAATCCTCATCACCTAATTTAACATCTGTACTAGCCACCATAAATACATTGGTGTATTTTGGATATGCAGATTGAATAAATCCTAAATATTTTTTATTTTTATCATATACATTAAACGTCAATTTAGGTCACTTCCTCATAAATTATTTTCAAATTAAATAAACATATAAAATACTCCATATTAGTATTATACATCTATTTAAAATTCATAAATATAAATTTTCCGAATTATTATTTTACTTTTTGGCTTTGTGTTTTATAAATATCAATATAGCAATGATAGATATATATGCAATATTAAACAATGTTATTTTAGGAGTAACAAACCCAAGGAAGTCTCTTCTTTGAACTTCGTTTTTAAATAAAAAACATAAACAAATTAATACTGGGAATAAAGCCCAATAAAAATACTTTTTATTTTTTATTTTTAATAAATCACTTAGAATATACATAACTACATATTGATCATTTGCTATAATCTTAAACATTACTATACTCCATAAAAATAGAAATAAATAGCGAAAACTATTTAATAATGGTAAGTTTACCGCTTCTGTTGCTAATAAAACTGGCCATAGTGCTATAGATGTAACCTTATACCCTAAAGTATATATACATATAAAGGTAACCCAAAAATAAGCTGCCATAGTAAAAAACACGGCTTTTAAAGTTATATTTTTTATTTTATTCTTTTCTTTAAAAACAGGATAAATTAAAAATACAGCTTCTATTCCTCCATAAGCTAACGCTGATTCCATGCTACTACTCAAAATATTCTTAACTCCTGTTTCAAATATAGGAAAAAAATTTAAATGATTTCCATTTTTTACGGTTGCTAATAGTGCCCCTTCTAAAATAACTATAGTATACAGTGAAATTACATTGATTTTCCCCAATACTTTTATACCTTTATTACTTAAATACATAGCTAATAATATGGTAGGAATAAAAATCTTTATTGGTGTTAAAAAAGGTGTTGCATATACTCTAAAAATATTACTTAAACTAACAATGGTAATTATTAAAAATATACCAAATTGAACCATAAATAAAATATTGCATATAGTTCCCAAGACCTTTCCTAGATATATTTTACTTAAAGCTAATATATCCTGATTGGGATGACTTTTTACATAATAGATAGCAAGCAATGCTAAATATAGAGGATATATACTTCCAACCAATATAGCTATCCATCCATCCTGCTTTGCCTCCTGTACAATGCTATTAGGTAATGCTAAAATACTTGTTCCTATCATAAATCCCACTAGTATTGCTATAGCTTCATTCTCTTCCAGTAAGTTCTTTTTTGTTTTATCCATCATATTTACTCTCCGTGTACTTTTAGTACTGCCCTATTCCCATCTTATCAATTTTAACCTTTACATTTACTTTAATGTCTGCATTACTTATCTCTTCATTCCAATCTACCCCAGTTTCCCTCCCATATTTGGCTGCAGCAATCATTCCTAAATTTAAGCAATCTATTTTATAAACATTTTTCATTTTATCCAGAAACCCATAACACATTTTCTCTATCTTTTTTTCCATAAGTTCTTCAAATTTACTTTCATTTTCTTTTTTTATATCACTATATAGTGTGTTATGTATAATGTCTCCCTGGAAATCTAAATCAATACTAAATTCATATTTATCTTCTTTTTTAGTACAATTCACTTTCCTTTTAACAAATGCATCATAATTTATATACTTATCAGGGCTTTCCTGCAAACTTAATATTCCTTTTACATTTTTCTCCCTGAGCATACTCATGATTTTGCTATCCTCCATAGGTAATACATAAGCCATTTTGTCTCCTTTAAATATGGCAAAACCTGTAAACGCAATGTTTTCATCCTTTATCTCTAGGTAAGGAATCACTAAATTTTCTCCTTCTGATGCCAATGCTACATATATGTTCAATAGTGTATAATTCTTAGATGAAAAATTATAGTCTATAGCATTTCGGATAACACCTCCCATATAATCTGAAGAACTAGCATACCCGTCAACCTTAGCCTTCAATATATCTTCTGCCTTGCCCTTACATACTGTAAAAACGCCTCTATCATTTGTTTTTGCATTGGCAAATTGTATATTTACTATATCTTTAATTCCATGCCTTGCCGCTTGTTCACTTATTATAGCTATTTTTTCAGTTCCGATTATTAATGGCTTACTAGAGCTTAATTGTCTTTTTTCCCTTGTTTCACCAATACTTCTTGCCCTTGCATCTATTTTACTACTGCCTTGTTCAGTTATTTTAGTATTTTTATTAATAATCCTCGCACCCTCCTTTGCCTTTTTTTTAAAATCATATATACTAAATGGAATATTGTACTGCACATTACCGGTTAACTCTTTAACAATATCATACCCATAGCCTGCAGCTATATTTAACTGCTCCATAGGAGCTACATTCAATTCTTCTACATAAATAGGAACTATAAGGGCCAATAAAAACATAATTATCACTATATTTTTTTTCACAGTGTATCACCTTCTATTTCTTCATACTTATCCTATATTTAATACTCTCCTCTTCCTACTTTATCAACATCAACCTTTACATTTACTATAATGTTAGAATTACAAACGACTTGATCCCAATCTACTCCAGTATCTCTTCCATATTTCGCCACGGCCACCCATCCTAATTGTAAGCAATCTACTTTATATTCATTCTTCATCCTATCTAAAAAAATGTCACACAAATCTTTAACTTTTTTTGACATATCTCCTTCAAACTTTTTGATTACCGCTGTATCTCCAGCCATATTTTTATATAGAACATTATTTATAATTTCCCCTTGTAAATTTAAGTCAATAATAAAAGTATATCTATCTCCTATTTTTGTACATGTAATTTTTCTTTTCGACTTCGCCTCGAAGTTTACATATTTTCCTGTTCCATCTTGTATAGTTAATATGCCCTTTACCTTATTTTCTCTCAGCATATTCATTATTCTTGTATCATTTATATCTAAAAGAGCAGCAAGCTTATCCTTTTTAAAAACTCCCATTCCTGCTATCTTAATTCCATCTTCCATTAGTTCTATATATGGGCTAACTATATTTTTACCTTCTGCATCCATTGATAATATTGCATTTTTAAATAGATAATTATCTTTGAAAAAGTTATAGCTTGCTGAATTTTCAATCATATCGCTTATATACTCTGCTGAGTTATCATAGCCTGGAATAGTATATTTAAAATATTCTTCACTTCTACCTTTACATAACACTAAAAATGAATTGTCATTAACCACAGTATTCTTAAAATTAACATCTATTAAAGATCTTATTCCATATTTGGCATATTCTTCTTCTAATACATAGACTTTTGAAAGCCCTAAAAAAAATTCTTTTCCTATTTTTTTTTGCCTGTTTTCTCTTGTTTTACCAATAGTACTGCCTACTCCAGTACCTATTAAAGTTTCAACACTTAAATCTTCCTTATATGAATTAGCAGTGGAAGTAACCCTATAGAGTATATTCCCTTCGTCGTCTTTATCTATGCCCATCCCTATTCCCACAGAAATACCCAAGTCCTCCACACTTAGTAAGTGTATTTTCTCACCGCCAAAAAACACTAGAATTAATGTAATGCATAAAAAAGTTATAGGAATTATGCTCATAATTTTTTTCATTTTACCCTTCCTTTTTTTATCCATATTAAGCTGGCGATGAGGGTTATATACATTAAATTGTATATAGTACTTATTGGTGAGGTATACTTCATAATCTCAACAATTGCTAGCATATCTTTATAATAAATCTCTGCAAGAATTATAACCACAGTAGCCATAACTAGATATATTATTTTTTTACTTTTTATTTTTTTAATATCCTCTAAAATAAATACACACACATAATTAAAAATGGCTACAGATTTTATCGCTATAATTATCCAGCAATATATAAAAATATATCTAAAATTAGTTATTATTTCAACCTTTACTGCCGCCGTCACTGTAAAAAAGCTCCATATTGTCTTAGGAATAATATCTTTTCCCATATAATATATACTTATAAAAGTAATCCAAACGTATATAATAGTAGTAAATCCCACTGCTTTTAAAACGGAACTCTTTATCTTACTACTATCATTTATAAATGGATAAATTAAGAATATGAGTTCTAATAATGCATAATTATCAAAACAATCTAGGCCTCCCCTTAGAATGTTTACAATTTTTGTTCCAAATATAGGGCTTATGTTTAAAAAGCTTCCATACTTTAAAATAGAAATAGTAGGGATTATAGTTGCAATCAGTATCCAAAATGTTATAGTACATAATCTTCCAATCACTTTAATTCCTTTACTAGATGCATATGTTCCTAAAATAAATAAAACTACATAAATCTTTAAAGGAGTTAAAGAAGGTGTCGCATCTGTTCTTACAATTATCCCAATAATTGAAATTAGAGCTGGGAAATAGCTGAAAAAGCTTAGTAAAAAAAGACAATTTAATATGGTTCCAAATGTGTTCCCAAGGTATTTTTTACTCAGTACTAAAATATTTTCCTTAGGAAATTTTCCACTTACATATATAGCTAAGAGAGCAACATATAGTGGATATATAGCCCCTATTATTACAGAAATCCACCCATCCTGTTTCGCAACCGCTACACTATTAGCTAAACCTGCTACTGTTACATCAATTACAATTCCCATTAATATAAAAGTAACTTCATTTGGAGTTAGTAGATTTTTCTTTTCTATCTGCATCCCTAATAATCTCCTCTACCTTGTAAATCTACATTAACTACTGCATATACTTTAATATCTGCATTAGAAACTACTTTATTCCAATCGATATTTTTGTTCCTTCCATACTTGGCAGCTGCTTCTCTTCCAAGTGCAAGACAATCTACCTTATAATCACTCTTCATCGTTTTTATAAATTCATCACACTCTTTTTCTATACTCTTCTCCATATCTTTTTCAAATTCTTTTCTTTTGTTTATATCCCCCTTGATATCAGCATACATTTCATTATTAGTAACCGTACCTGTGAAGGTCAAATATATATTGAAACTGTATTTGTCACCTTTTTTATAACATTTCACTTTTCTCTTTTTACTTATTGCGTCAAAATCAACATACTCTTTAGCACTCTTTTGAAGGGATAATATCCCACGTACACTGTTATTTTTTAAAATATTAAATATTTTAGATTTTTGTATATCTGCAAGTTGTACCATTTTATCATTATTGAAAATAGCCATACCAGTAATTTCTATTCCTTCATTTGTTAATTCTAAATATGGAATAGTAAGACATCTACCCTCAGCTCCAATCCTAACATATGCATCTATTACCTTGTAGTTGCTAGAGAAAAAGCTGTAATTACTATAAAATTCTATAAGTCCCATCATATACTCTGAAGCATTATTATACCCACTTTTCTTGTATTTTAAGTAATCTTCTGCTTTTCCTTTACATATTGCCATATAAGCCCAGTCGCTTGCCTCTGGATTTCTAAATCTATCATCTATCAAAGTTTTCAAACCATATCTTGCATATTCCTCGCTAATCAAAACTATCTGTTCTTGCCCTTGGACAAATTTTTTATCCATCTTTTGTTGTCTTTTCTGAATTACTTCACCTAAATTTTGACCATTATCATTAAATAAAATATTCTCTTGTGTACCACTTGATTTATAAACGTTTGTACTAATAGGTATACTATATTCAATGATATCTTCGCCTTTTCTTTCAATATCATAGCCAATACCATTAATAGTCGCTACCGCTTCAATAGGAAATCTTTCTTGTCCAATCATAATAAATACATAAATAAAAACTCCAATGATTATGATGACGTATTTTTTCATGTTCAAGATTTGCCTCCTCTCTTAAAAAATATAAATGCAGCAATAACAGTCATGTATAATAAATTAAATAAGGTATACCACGGTAAAACATTATTACTTATGTTTTGCCTACTTATTTCATTTCCAAAATTAAAAGCTAAATATAAGAGTATTGGAAACATTAAAAAGTAAATTTTTTTCTTCTGTATTTTATATGCAAAATCCTTTAAAATAAATACGCTTGCATAACCGTTAATGGTAATAGTTTTAAGTGCAATTATGCTCCACACATACATAAAAATGTATCTATAATTATTAATTACTGATACGCTTAAACTTTCTGTCACTATCAAAAACGACCAAAAACTTTTGTTTACAATATCAGGGCCTAAATAATATATTGTTATAAAAACGCACCAAACATAAATAACTATAGCTATAGTTACACTCATAATAGACGAGACTAGCATCTTTTTTTTCTCTTTCAAAAAAGGATAAATGAGTAGTATTATTTCCGCCCCTGAATAAGCAAAAGTTGATTCCAAAGCCCCCTTCAATATTGAACCAAAACCAGAACCAAATACAGGACAAATATTTGTCATTTGTGAAAGTTTTAAAGCACTTATAGGTGTTAGTATCAGAGCTATAGTAAGCAAAAAGCAAATTTCACATATTCTTCCTATTACTTTCAACTCTTTAGAAGCAGCATATATAATACATATAAATATGATAGCTAGAAATTTAAAAGAAGTAAGAAATCCCATCATATAACTTCGCATTAAATTGCTATAATAACTAGCAATTAATGATGCAATAAAAATAAAATAAGTTGCAAATATTAAATTACAGCAAGTTCCAAGGACTTTACCAAAATACTTTTTACTTAAAATTAAAATGTTATCATTAGGAAACTTTTTACCAATATAGCTGGCAATAATTACAACATATAATGGATATATGCCACCTATTAAAGTGGAAATCCACCCATCCTGATGAGCGACTTTTACTACACCATTGGGAAGTGATAAAATACCAACTCCAACAATAGTACCGAAAATAATAGTGACAAACTGACTCACCGTTAAGTAGTTTTGCCTTTTGTTAGAGCTTCCCTCCATTTTATTCACTACCTTTTTTTCATAAACTTATTTCTGAAATTTGTTTGCCTTATTGGATTTGTATTAGGAATTCCCACTGGCCGCTTGTTCATCTTCCACAAGGGTGCTCTGATAAAGGTATCCTTCATATCACTTTTATGAAACTCAAAGTATGGTACTCCTAAACTATCTAAAGAGGAAAGATGAACTAAAAGTATAAACCACCCTACAGCTATCCCAAATATGCCCATGATATTTGCTAGTATCAGCATTGGAAACCGTAATATTCGAATAGAAAGAGACATATCATAATTGGGGATTAAGAAAGTAGTAATTACGGTAATTCCCACTACAAGTAAGGTAGTAGGACTGACCATTTTAGATTGAATTGCCGTATCTCCTATAATAATACCTCCTACTAAACTTAAGGTTTGCGCTATTTTAGTAGGCAGTCTTAGTCCACCCTCTCTTAAAAATTCAACAACTATTTCCATGGCCATAATCTCTAAAAATGGAGTTAGGGCAATTCCCACCCTTGACTGAACAATTGGGGTAACGAATTTTATGGGTATCAGTTCTACATTAAACTTTATTAATGTTAAATAAATAGAGGGTAGCGTAATAACAACGCAAGCAGCCAAAATCCTAAGAAATCTTACAAAAGAGGCTATTATAGTTCTTTGTGAATAATCCTCCACAGCCTGAAAAAAATCCATAAATGTCGCTGGATACATAAGCACCATTGGTGTTCCTTCTAAAACAACTAGTATTCTCCCTTCTAGCATATTTCCAATAGCCCTGTCTGGTCTTTCTGAATTATCAGCTTGTGGAAAGATTGAATAGGTATAGGTTTCAATAAACTGGTCAAGCGCTCCCGCTGAAAGTACACCATCTACATTAATAGATTCTATTCTCTTTCTTAATTCTTTAACTACTTGTTCATCAGCTACACCATTTAAATAAACCATTGCCACATCACTCTGCATTCTACTACCTACATTAAGTATCTCAATGGTCAGGTTATTATCTTTTACTTTTCTTCGTATTAGACTAATATTCACTTCTAAATTCTCTACGAAACCATCTCTTGGACCTTTTGATGCAGTTTCATTCATGGGCTCAATAATCGCCCTTTGTTGTCCACCTGTAGTGTCAGCTATTATTACTTCTAAAGCACCATTTATTAATACGGCAGTTTTCCCTCTTTTAAGATGATTAACCACTACTTCTAAATCCAACTCTACCAATGTGTTACTCATAGAAATATACCTTTTACAAAGATAATCAGCTATATTTGCCTTTCCATTTAAATTTTCTCCTATATGAATCATAAGAGGATTCAATATATCTCTATCAACAATGTCCTTGTTTGTAATTCCGTTAACGTAGATAATAGCAGCTCCCAACGGTTCATCTATGCCAATATAAAAATGCTTTACCACCATAGGGCTTTGTGCGCCAAGCCCATCTCTAATTAACTCGATATTTAAAGCTAGATCTCCATTTTCCATCGCAATCACCCCGCCCTTCTCATAAGTAAGCACCTTAAAAATAAAAATTCATACTTTAACTTTGATTTATATATTATGTAGTTTCTCTCATTTAATCTAAAATATCCACTTTTATTTCTTATATATTAATTTAGACTGTGCACGTGCATATATTTTTATGATGTTACGGTTGTACTCGTAGTTTAAACGAAGCTATTTGAAGTAATTATGGTCAATCGAGTAGGAGCTAAATAATTAATTTATTTAGCGACCTCTCACACCACCATGCATACCGTTCGGTACACGGCGGTTCAATAGAAATTAATGTTTTAATAAATATGTCTCAGATATAGAAACTA
>NZ_JBOITM010000079.1:0-82721 GCF_050717535.1 Clostridium sp. | reverse complement strand
AGTTTCTATATCTGAGACATATTTATTAAAACATTAATTTCTATTGAACCGCCGTGTACCGAACGGTATGCATGGTGGTGTGAGAGGTCGCTAAATAAATTAATTATTTAGCTCCTACTCGATTGGACACCAACAATTACGAAATCTATATTTCTTTTCTCTTTTCATTTAGATATAGTAAATACATACAAGCTGAAGCTAATATACCAAAGCAAAATACAAGCAGCCATGCGGAGTTTATTTGCCTATTCCTAATAAATAAACCCATCATAAAGGGGCCCACCGCAAAGCCTGTACCAGTAATTAATGGTATAACTGCATTAAACCTACCTCTATGGGACATTGGAGTATGATTTGCAATATATACTCCTGAATTAGTGGCAGATAGTATTTCGCCAATTGTCCATATGATTGTAGAAATAATAAAGAAGGTAAATGTTTTTGCGAAAAATAACATTCCGAAACCTATAGAGAAAAATAAACCGGCTAGGGTAACATTAAATATTGGCCTGAATTTTCTTGTAAGGGCTGTTATAAGGGTGGTCATAGTTACTACTACTAGTCCATTAATAGCCATTATAGAGCCATAAAGCTTTGGGCCATCTATACTAAAAAGTTTTCTCATTTGCATTGGTGTAATGAATCCAAATTGAGAGTACATAAATGAAAAAATCATTGAAACTGTGGCAAAGGCTATAAGGTAAGGTCTTTTTAATAACACAAATATCATGCTACCTTCTTGAGCTCTTTCATTTTCATTATATAAATAAGTATTGGCTGTAGCATCTGACTTTGATATAGAGGGAAGTGTCTCTTCTACAAATACAGAAACTAGTATTAAGGATAATATAGTTGTAGCAGCATCGCCTAAAAATAAAATTTTCAAATGATTATTGTATAAAAACCCTGCAATTAGTGGTCCAAGGGAAAAACCTATATTAATTCCTAAATATAAAAGGGAGTATGCTGCTTTTCTATTTTCTGTATTTGTTAAATCAGTCATCATAGCACTGTTTGCCGGTTGAGCAGCTCCTCCAAAGAAGGATGATAGAATTAGAAGATAGGGTATTGTTAATGAGGTACCCATAAAGGCACAAGGTATAAGGCATAGCGCTGCTAAACCCTGAAAAATAATAATGATGCTCTTTCTGCCAATATGATCTGATAACTTTCCACCTATTATTGAACCAGGTATGGAAGAAAGTGCTGCCATCATTAAAAAGAGACCTACAGTTTCAGTGCCAAGACCTAAGTTGATAGTAAGAAATAGTGTTAGAAAGGGATGGACAAAACTACCCATACTATTAATAATTCTAGCAAAAAATACAACATAAATACTTCGAGGTAAGCCAGAATATGTTTTTAAAACATTTGAATTTTTCATTAGTTCCCCCTTACTTCATTTTAGATATAGTTTACTAAAATTCTGTAGAAATTTCCAGCTATATTGTGATTTAATTGCAAAATAAAAGGACCGCCTTTTGTTAAATAGAGTATTATAAATACCGAGTAGATAGTTTAAAATAACTATCTACTCGGTATATTTTTGTTTTACCTATAATTATTAAAACAATAATAAATTGTTAGTATAAATAGTTTAGATTAACACATGATAAAGGAAAGAAAGGTGGATAGAAAATGAAAGTTCAAGAAGTGATATTGGATGATAATAAAAAGAGATACTTATTGTTAAATAGTAAAGGAGCACCTATTATTTCAGTAGCCAAATACTTAAAGCACATAGATAATACGGGGAAGAGCTTTAATACTCAAAAGACATATAGCTACGCTCTTAAATTATATTTTCAATATTTAGAAGAGATTGATAAAGATTATAAAAATGTAAATATAAATAATTTATCAGATTTCGTTGGTTGGTTAAGAAATCCATATGAGAGTAGTAAGGTTCTTATATTAAAGGCAACTAAATCGAAGCGAACAGAAAAAACAGTAAACTTATACATTTCGGCTGTAACTAATTTCTATGATTATTTATTTAGGTCAGAAGAAATTGATAATGATGTGATTGATAAATTAATGAAACAAGTATATACAGGTGGTCATAGAGCATATAAGGATTTTTTATATCATGTAAATAAAGATAAACCTTCAAATAGAAACATATTGAAAATTAAGGAACCACGAAAAAAACTAAAAGTTATTAGTAAAGAAGAAGTTGAAAAAATATATAATGCAACGAGCAATATTAGAGATAAATTTTTAATAAGACTTCTATTTGAAACAGGTCTCCGAATCTGTGAAGTCTTATCACTCTACATTGAAGATTTTATATGTGATTATAATAGAGGTCATAAAATAAGGTTAGTTGATAGAGGCGAATTAGTTAATGGGGCTAAACTAAAAACTGGTGAAAGAGAGATACATATATCTCAGGAATTAATGAACTCGTTTGATGACTATGAGTATGAGATTTTAGACGAGTTAGAAATAGATACTAATTTTGTGTTTTTAAAATTAAAAGGTGAAAATAAAGGTAAGCCTATGAGTTATTTTGAAGTGAGTTCATTATTTAAGAGGCTTAAAGAGAAAACAGGCATAGATATACACCCTCACCTTTTTCGCCACGCTCATGCAACTATCTATTACAGACAAACAAAAGATATAAAACAAGTGCAGGAGAGATTAGGACATTCTCAAATACAAACAACAATAAATATGTATTTACACCCTTCGGATGAAGATATAAGGGCAGGGTGGGAAATAGCACAATCAGCTTTCAAAATTAGCACTATTGAAAATAGGGGGGATGCCTACAAATGATAAATGCATTAACCATACTTGGATACAATACAGTAACAGAATACCAACAAAAAATCGAAGAAGAACTATCAATTTATACAGAAAAGTTTATTAATGCTGATGGTTCAGTAAATTATAAGAAAGTTAGCACATCATATTTTATAGATAATGATAAATGGAATATGGATTTCTTTGATGGTATAGAGCAGTTTAAAAAGCAATGCCAAAGGTATAAGTACACAAACAAGAATATATATTTTAAATTTAACAATCCTAATATTAATACGGAAATTAAATTTATATTCTATCATAAGGTTTTTAATAATGAATGGTCTTTCGCTACTGCTTTTGTAAACAATACTATGTTTAAACAATTATCAAACTTTATAAATGAGAAGTATCCCACGCTAAATTCTATTTTAAATTTAGATAAAGATAAAGCCAATTTTGAATGGGTAGATTGGCTTGTAAATAATGGAACTAAAACAATATGCAATGCCATTTCTAAATGCAATGGTAAAGAATATTCACATAAAATGTGGATATCAAACTTATTAAACCAAGTTTATAAGGAGTTAGTAAGCCTTGCCGATACAAGAGAAGAGTGGCATAAAGACATTTGGGATGTAAGAAATCTCGAACAATATGGTATAGGTTTTAATAAATCAAAAACCCATTATTTTATAACTTTTACTTCAATAAAAAATAAGAACATTAGAAAAGAAGTTAAGAGATATTTTAAACAAAGATTGTTATGTAATAATAAATTCTCAACTGGAAATGCAGTGTTTGTTTTAAATTATTTGTGTGACTTTATAAACTACATATCACAATTAGAACCTACTTGGAATGATTTTAAGAATTTAGAAAGAAAACATATAGAAATGTATATTGAATGGTTGAATTCTTATACGAAAAATAATTTGAATCAAAAAAATGCAGATCCACTGGGATATAAACTAAAAGCTTTGAATTGTATTCTAAAATTCTTATCAGATATTCAAATAAGAGAATATGAAATTGCTCCTGTTAAAAATGTAAGAATACTTATTTACCCAGAAGATAAACCAACTATAAAGAAAAAGCCTTATGACCAAATAGACTATGTTCCAGATTATGTTTTAGAACAATTATTCAACAATATAAATAACCTTAATAACGAAATAGTTCCTGTAGTATGGGTAATGTATAAAACAGGGCTTCGTATATCTGATGTTTTAGGATTAAAACAAGATTGTTTAATTAAAATTAACAATAAGTTTTGGGTAGAAGCTGATATAGAAAAGACTTATGTTAAAGGTCACAGAATACCTATTGATGATGCACTTGCAGATATATTAGCATTTTTAATCCATACCTCAAAGCAAAACAGTAATCAAGATAATAACCCCCAATTTTTTATTTTTAATAGATATACAGGTATTAGAAAAGGTAGGCCTTACTCGCAAACATGGATACAAGATAATCTTAATGCTTTTGCTAGAAAATATAATATAACAGATGAACTAGGAAATCTCTATCACTTCAAAAACCATGCATTTAGGCATACTTATGCTATAAAAATGCTGAATGGTGGCGCTGACATATTAACTGTCCAAGAATTATTAGCTCATGCCTCACCAGAAATGACTATGAGATACGCAAAACTTCTTGATGATAATAAAAGAAAAGTATTTGATAATGTAATAAAGCAAGGAGTTTTTAGTTTTAATGTAGATGGCAAACTCAGTGAAGAAACAAATGGAGAGATACCTAAGGACATACTTGATATGCTTTGGGCAAATCATAAACTAAATGCTATAGACACTCCTTACGGTACTTGTTTTCAACGAAGTAAAGGTAAATGTACTTTTGCAAAACAACCTCCATGTTTAACTTGTAATGCAGGTAAGCCTTGTAAAGACTTGGGAGTAGGTAATTTTGAAGGTGATGTTAATAAATATGAGATTCATATTAACTCTACAAAGGCTCTTATAGAACAGGCTAAAAAATTTAATCGTAAATATATGGTAAAAGAAAATGAAGATCTTTTAAATATTTATGAAGAAATATTTAATACAATAAAAAATGGGAATACTGTATATGGTAGATTAGAAAGATTAATTTAGTGAGGTGATACATATGAGCGAATATGACCGTAAAAAGCACTTAGAACAACTTCATGCTGCAAGGAAGGCTAATACTCGCAAAAAAGTTGATGAGGCTATAAAACTACTTATAAGAATAAATAAGACTATAAATTTTAATAGTGTATCGCAGGAAGCAGGATTAACCAAAGCAACTTTATATAATAATGCTGATATTAGAGAAAGAATTGAAACTTTAAGAAATCAACAAGCTCAAGTACCCACTCCAGCTCAAGTTAAAAGAGGAATGGATGAAAATAATAAAGATGCAATAATTGCAAGTCTTAAAAGGAAGATTAAAAAACTTGGTGAAGAAAATAAGCAAATAAAAGAACAAGTTAAAATTAATTATGGAGAGATATATAAAAGCATATAATTGTCAGTAGATATGATATGTATATAAAGAAATAATGAAGGAATGAGGTGGATCTTTAATGAGTTTATATAGTTTCTTTATTAAAGATAAATTATGATTATTACAAAAAAATATATACAAAATTTAAGTAATAAATCATTCTTAAATATATCAGAGAACATGAAGAATATTATTCTTGAGAATCTTGGCAAAGAACCTGAACCTGATGAAGCTGGACATTACTATGAATACACAGATCAAGATATTGGTGAGCAAGTAAGAAAAATACTTGTAATTAATAAAGCATGAAAAATAAGACAAGAGCTCATATTATACATGTATAATATGGCTCTTGTCTTATTCCACAGTGTTTTTATCAATTAGGTATTGATAATGTGGAGCAATCCTTTTATTTTATTATAAAATTTATTATTTTTATTTATTTTCTAAGAAAAAAGCTAAATTTATCTTTATCATCAACTGAAATAGATATATTTCGTTTATGAAGTATATCGCCATTATTTTGAATTTGTCCATCACATATATTTGCATAGTCGGTTTTGCCATCCTCAATCCAACCCATAAATACATATGAATGAGAAGGCGTATCAGCCTTGTTAGGCATATGTGTGGTAAAGCAAATATCCCCTTTTTCTAATTTTGTAACGTCAGTATTTTTATTCCAACCAAGTGCAGTTAAATCAATTACCAACTGTTTAACAGTTGATGTGTCCTTTGGCACAGCAATGGCATTAGATCTCAAAACTTCTGACAAGACATATACAGTAGTACCAGTCTTGCTTCCGCCATTTAATTGGATTGCTTTTTTTAATGATGACAATCTGTTTGTTTTTATATTTAAGAATTCATAAACTTTCTGATGGGTTGCAATAGGTTTTGCAGTATTATCAATAGTGTCTTTTGTAACTATCTTAGTTGCAACTGCATCTGTTTTAGGTTTCATAAAAGGAGTGTTCATTAATATAGAAAATATAATTATAGCCACTACTACTATAAAAAGTCCTAAAACAATTAAATTATTTTTAAGTTCATTTTTGTCGGATAAATCATGCATTTCTTTTATGTACTTTCCACTTTCATCGGACCGTTTCAACTTAGAAAAAACATTATGCTCAGCATTAGAGTCTTGTTCTTTTGATTTTTTGATATTTGAATATAAATTATTAATAATTTCACTATTTTCTTCATTTGTATCTTTATTTATTTTTTTATCATCATTCATTTTTAACCTGCTTACAAATATAGGTAGGTATATTAAAAATTAACCTATATTTTGCAGCACCTCCCTTTGTTTTTATAAATTTAAGTGTAAATCACTATCCGTTTAGGGTAGCTGGCAGTTGACATTGGTATATTAAAGCTCTAATTTTAATAATTATAGATTTAAACTAAAAGACCATATATATATTTATATCACCCACTTTTTACACTATAAGTATAACATATGGTGAGGTGGTTGAGTAATATTAGTAGGAGTTTAAAGTAATTTAATATTTTGTGAAATATATTACATTTATTATAGCTAAAAATTTAATATAATTGTTGATTTTATTAAATTTTTAGCAGAAGATTTCAGTGGTTAACTCAATGTAAAATATATGGTGCTAATTTTAGTCAATATAATGATGTTATGAGGTACTAGCGTTTTTTTTAGTACAATACTGTAGTATAATATACTTATTAATTAATAAGTAGGTGATGAGTAATGACTGTAAAAATAGTAACTGATAGTACTTCATACATAAGTGAGGAACTAAGAGAAAGATTTGAGATTTCTATAGTTTCGCTAAGTGTTATTTTTGAGAATGAAGAGTTTAAAGAAATTCATATTAAGAATGAAAGTTTTTATGAAAAACTACATAGAAGCGAAGTTATTCCAACGTCATCACAACCAGCATTAGATGAAATGTATAATGTTTTAGAAGAGCACGTAAGAGATAATAATGAAGTGGTTGGTGTGTTTCTCTCATCAGATATGAGCGGCACCTATTCAAATGCGTGTCTTGCAAAAAATATGATCCTTGAAAATTATCCCAATGCATTAATCGAGATTAGAGACTCTAGATCAAATTGCATGCAATTGGGATTTGCAGCATTAACAGGTGCGAAAGCGGCTCAAATGGGGAAATCAATAAGTGAAGTAGTTTCTATAGTAGAAGATAATATAAAGAGAAGTAGATTCCTATTTATACCTGATACTTTAGAATATCTAAAAAAAGGTGGTAGAATAGGTGGTGCAAGTGCGCTTTTGGGTACTATTTTTCAAATTGTGCCTATTCTTACTGTAGTAGATGGAAAAACAGGATTGTTTAATAAAGTAAGGACTAAAAAACGTGCTATACAAACTATGATAGATAAATTTATTGAAGATACAACAAAACATGGACTAGGAGAGGTAATGATACATCACATAAATGATGTAGAGGGAGCATTAGCTTTTGCAAAAATAGTTGAGAAATGTATAGGTGAAAAAATAGATATAGCTCCAATAGGGCCTGTAATAGGAACTCATGTTGGACCGGGTGCATTGGGGATTGTGTATTATACGCAGACAGATTTATAATATCAATAATTACAGCTGTATTTTGAATATAAAGTACGGCTGTAATTATAACTTCATACCAAACTTGAATAAATTTGCAACAAAAAAATATATTTATGCATTGACAAATTGTAGAATGTAAACTAAACTAAGAAGAAATTATAAACTAAAACTAAAAGCGAAGTACACTTTTAAGTTAGTCCTGTGAGGCTAGAAAGGAGTATAGATGATTATGCCATGTTTTTTTTGTGTCGCAAATTCTGAATTTAATATTATTAAATATGATACAATTATCAATATTCAAAATAAAACTCAAAATGTGAGTTCTATTTTGTTAATAAATGCGATTATTATATTAAGAAGAATAATAAAGTGATTATTTAAATAATCTATTTGTTATTCTTTATTTTTTTATAAAAAAATATACTTTTATTTTGATTTAGGAGGCTTTATGATGAAGGGCAAGTTGATTTTAGAGAATGGAATAATATTTGAAGGCAATATATTTGGATACTTACAAGAAAGTGTGGGGGAAGTAGTTTTTAATACAGGCATGACTGGATATGAAGAAATTTTAACGGATCCGTCCTATTATGGACAAATAGTAACTATGACCTATCCGCTCATTGGAAATTACGGAATTAATTTAGAAGATGTAGAGTCAAGCTCGCCGAAGGTTAAAGGTTTTATTGTTAGAGAAAAATGTGATTCTCCTAGTAACTTTAGATGTGAGATGGATCTTGAGGGATATTTTAAGCAAAATAAAATAATAGGCCTTGAAGGCATAGATACAAGAGCATTAACTAAAATACTTAGAACTAATGGTACTATGAAAGGAATTATTGCTACAAAGAAATTATCACAAAGTGAAATAGAGCAAAAGTTTTCTACATTTAATAATGTGAATGCAGTGATGAAGGTTACTACAAAAGAGTGCCACACAATTTATGGTACTGGAAAACATGTAGCTGTTATAGACTTTGGAATAAAAGAAAATATATTGCGCTCATTTATCAAGAGAAATTGTAAAATAACAATATTTCCTGCGCATGCAACACCTAAGCAAATATTAAAGGTTAATCCAGATCTAATATTTTTATCAAATGGACCTGGGGATCCAGAAGATTTGCAAGAGATAATTGTGATGCTAAAAGAAATTATAGGTAAAAAACCTATAGTTGGAATTTGCCTAGGTCATCAGCTTTTAGCTTTAGCCCTTGGAGGTAAAACTAAAAAACTTAAATTTGGTCATAGAGGGTGTAATCACCCAGTTAAAGATATAAAAGAGAATAAAGTGTATATTACCTCACAAAACCATGGGTATTATGTAAGTGAACTTCCTAAAGATATGGAAATTACTCATGTAAGTGTAAATGATGGAACAATCGAAGGAATGGGACATAAGACTTTGCCTATATTTTCTGTGCAATTTCATCCGGAAGCTTGCCCAGGACCTAAGGATATAGATGTGATTTTTGATAAATTTCTTTCAGACAAAACGAAGGAGGGTTCATATGCCATTAGATAAAAGCATTAAAAAAGTATTAGTAATTGGATCAGGTCCAATAATAATAGGCCAGGCTGCTGAATTTGATTATTCTGGAACCCAAGCTTGCCAAGCATTAAAAGAAGAAGGAGTAGAGGTTGTACTTGTAAATAGTAATCCAGCCACAATAATGACAGATAAAGAAGTGGCAGGCATTGTATACATAGAGCCACTAACTTTAGAATTTCTAGGAAAAATTATTGACAAGGAAAGACCAGACAGCTTACTAGCAGGAATGGGCGGGCAAACGGCATTGAATTTAGCCGTGGAATTAGCTGATAACGGTATTTTAGATAAATACAATGTAAGAGTAATCGGAACCTCCATAGAAGCAATAAAAAAAGGTGAGGATAGGGAAATTTTTAGAAATCTTATGCAGGAGATTGACCAGCCGGTTGTAGAAAGTGAAATTGTTACAGACATGGAAGGCGGATTAAGATTTGCAGGCGAAATAGGATATCCTGTAATTGTAAGACCGGCCTATACACTAGGTGGGAGTGGTGGTGGAATTGCTGAGTCCGAGGAGGAACTAGTTGGAATCTTAGAACTTGGATTGCAATTAAGTTCTATAGGGCAGGTTCTTTTAGAAAAGAGCATAAAGGGTTGGAAAGAGATAGAATATGAAGTTATGAGAGATGCCCGTGCTAATTGTATCTGTGTATGCAACATGGAAAATATAGATCCAGTAGGAATACATACTGGGGATAGTATTGTGGTAGCACCAAGCCAGACTCTTTCGGATAAAGAATATCAAATGCTTAGAAGTGCATCTATAGATATTATAAACAATGTAGGTATAGAAGGTGGGTGTAATGTTCAACTTGCTCTTAATCCTAGAAGTTTTGAGTATGCAGTTATAGAAATTAATCCAAGAGTAAGTAGATCTTCTGCACTAGCTTCAAAGGCTACAGGCTATCCCATTGCGAAAGTAGCAGCAAAAATAGCACTAGGTTATGCACTAGATGAGATAAAAAATGCAGTAACACAAAAAACTTATGCTTGCTTTGAACCATCCCTAGATTATGTGGTAGTTAAAATTCCTAAATGGCCTTTTGATAAGTTTCAAGGAGCAAATAGAGTTTTAAGTACAAAGATGATGGCTACAGGTGAAATAATGTCAATTGGAAGCAATTTTGAGGCAGCTTTATTAAAAGGAATTCGCTCACTGGAAATCGGAAAGTATTCACTGCAATATGATGCTTTAGCACAAAAGAGTCTTCAGGAATTAAAGGAAAGAGTTATGGCCCCTGATGACGAGAGAATATTTTATTTAGCTGAAATGCTGAGACGTGAGTATATGGTGGAAAAGGTTTCAGAAATTACAGGTATAGATAAATTCTTTGTAAATAAAATCAAGTGGATAGTGGACGAAGAGGAAAAGATAAAAAATTCCACCCTAGGAGATATGAATAAAGATTGGTTACAATTATTAAAGAAAAAAGGATTTTCTGATAAAGGCATTGCAGATTTATTAGGGGTTGTGCCAAATGTAGTATACGAACTTAGAAATATATGGAACATTAAGCCTGTCTATAAAATGGTAGATACTTGCGCTGGCGAATTTGAAGCCTTATCACCTTATTATTACTCAACATATGATGAATATGATGAGGTGGAGGTAAGCAATAGACGGAAGGTTATGGTTATAGGCTCAGGTCCTATAAGAATAGGACAGGGAATCGAGTTTGATTATGCATCTGTTCAGAGCGTTATTGCTCTTAGAAAGCTAGGAATTGAGACTATTATAGTAAATAACAACCCGGAAACAGTAAGTACGGATTTTAATATTTCAGATAAATTATATTTTGAACCATTAACAGAGGAAGAAGTATTGAACATTGTTGAAAAAGAGCATCCAGATGGGGTTATACTTGAATTTGGAGGGCAAACCGCTATTAACCTTGCAGAGTTCTTAAAGGAAAAAAATATTCCTATATATGGAACTAAGCCTGAGCAAATAGATGCAGCTGAGGATAGAGAAAAATTTGATGCACTGCTAGAAAAATTAGACATTAATAGACCAAAAGGAAAAGCAGTTTGGGATTTAAAAGAAGGCTTAAAAGAGGCTAAAATCATAGGTTACCCAGTACTAGTTAGACCTTCCTATGTATTAGGTGGGCAAGGAATGGAAATAACTTATGGGGAAGAAGAACTTAAACATTATTTAGTTAATGCTTTTGAAAAGGATAAGAAAAATCCTGTTTTAATAGATAGATATTTATTGGGTAGAGAAATAGAAGTTGATGCTATTTGTGATGGCACCGAAATATTAATACCAGGTATTATGGAACATCTAGAAAGAGCAGGAGTTCACTCGGGAGATAGTATTACAATATATCCAAGTCAAAATATATCAGATGCTATAAAAGAAAAGATATTACAATATACTAAGAAAATAGCAATAGGACTAGAAGTAATAGGAATGATTAATATTCAGTTTATAGAATTTAAAAATGAATTATATATAATAGAGGTTAATCCAAGAGCTAGTCGTACGGTTCCATACATTAGTAAGGTTAGTAAAGTGCCAATAGTAGAGCTGGCAACTAGGGTAATGCTTGGAGAAAAATTAAAAGATTTAGGTTATGGTAGTGGAGTTTATAAAGAGTCTAAATTGGTTTCAGTAAAAGTTCCAGTGTTCTCAACTCAAAAACTACCAGAAGTTGAGGTGTGCCTAGGACCAGAAATGAGATCCACAGGAGAAGTTCTGGGAATAGGAAGGAACTTTGATGAAGCACTATATAAAGGTTTTGTTGCATCGGGAATGAAAATCAAAAGAGAAACAGGAGTTATCTTGGCAACCATAAATCCGCAGGATTATGAAGAGTTTTTGTATATAGCCAAGACTTTTAGTGAACTAGGTTATAAATTTATAGCAACAAAGGGTACGGCTAAGTTATTAAAAGAAAGTGGCATGGATGCCTTGGAGGTTAAAAAAATAACAGAAGGAATCCCCAATATAATTGATGTAATAAAGACAAGACAGGTTGATTTAGTAATAAATACACCTACTAAAGGAAATGATTCAAAAACAGATGGCTTTAGAATTAGAAGAACAGCTATAGAAAATAATGTTGGAATTATAACTTCCTTGGATACAGCAAGAGCCATAGTAGACCTTATGAAAAAGAACATTATGATCGCAGATTTAGAAGTGTTTAATATTGTAGAGTAGCGAAAAAAGTAGTCTGAAAAAACCACGTAACAGTTAAATTTCCATCGTTTACGTGGATTTTTTATTGCTAATAATGCATAATTATTATATAAAATGAATATATATTAATAAAAAGCATTGCATTATTATAAAAACGGGTATATAATAAATAAAAACAAGCTAGTTAAATCAATGATGAATATTAATTAACAACTAAACACCATGTAAATAAGAGAAATATTCAATATACATAAAAATGTATAAATATTCACAAACTAAAATATATTATAAATGGGGAGTGGTACAAATGAAAAAAATCATGTCAATTGTATTAACGGTTACTATGGCAGGTGTTTTACTTGCAGGCTGTGGTCAAAAAGAGGAAAAACTTAATTCTCTACAAGCGGTTCAAAAGGCAGGTAAATTAACAATGGGACTGGATGATTCTTATCCTCCAATGGAATTTAGAGATTCTAAAAACGAATTAGTGGGTTTTGATGTAGATTTAGGAAATGAAATAGGGAAAAAATTAGGAGTAACTACAGAGTATGTTACTACAGATTTCAATGGGATACTTTTAGCTCTTAACTCTTCAAGATTTAATGTTATACTTGCAGCTCTCAGTATTACGGATAAAAGGAAAGAAAGTATAGATTTCTCAGACAGTTATTTAATGGGTGGACAAGTTATTGCTATAAAGCAAGGGAATACATCCATAAAAAGTTTGAAAGATTTAGAGGGTAAAATAGTAGCTTGTCAGCTAGGCTCTACTGGGGATAGTGCAGCATCTGCAATAAAAGGATTAAAAGAAGTTAAAAAGTATGACAAAATTACAGAGGCTTTCCAAGAATTATCATCTGGGAGAGTAGATGCGGTAGTTATGGATGCTCAAGTTGGTGGATATTATGTGTCAAAAAAACCAGGTGAGTATGAAGTTCTACAGGATAGAATTAGTGAAGAACCAATAGGAATTGGATTTAAGAAAGAAGATAAAGAATTAAAAGAAGCTGTGCAAAAGGCACTTAATGAACTTAAATCAGATGGAACTCTTTCTAAGCTTTCACAAAAATGGTTCGGATTTGACGCATATAAGAAATAGATAGCTAGGAGGAACGACAATGGATATAAATATTTTAAAGGATATGTTCCCTGTGTTATTAAAAGCAAGTTTGATAACATTGGAATTAACACTTATATCAGTAGTTTTGGGAAGTTTAATAGGTATGTTTACAGCCATATTAAAGCTCTCGAAAAATAAGTTAATGGCTACTGTTGCAGGCTTTTACACCTGGCTCTTTAGAGGTACACCCATGCTGCTTCAATTATGGTTTTTCTATTTTGGATTGCCCTTTGTAGGAATTAAGTTTACAGCCTTTCAAGCAGCCATAATAGGACTTAGTTTAAATTCAGGGGCTTACATGGCAGAAATAATAAGAGGCGGAATACTTTCAGTAGATAAAGGGCAGTTTGAGGCTTGCAAGTCGCTGGGTTTCACCTATTTTGATACTATGAAAAGAGTAGTGTTACCTCAAACCTTTAAAATAATTATTCCATCTGTGGGCAATGAGTTTATAACAATGCTTAAGGACACCTCTTTAGTGGCTACTATAACTATGGTGGAAGTTATGAGGTCAGCGCAGCTTTTATATGCCTCAAGTTTTAGACCTATGGAAGCCTTCTTTATAGCAGGATGTTTATATCTTATAATGACAACAATTTTTACTACAGTGTTTTCATATTATGAAAAAAAACTGTCAGTATATTAGTAGAGGTGATATAGAATGTATATGATAGAAGCTAAAAATTTAACTAAAAGATTTGGTAGCCTAACGGTATTTGAAGATTTAGATGTATTTGTTAAAAAGGGAGAAGTTCTAGTTATAATAGGGCCTTCGGGTTCAGGAAAAAGTACATTTTTAAGATGTTTAAATCACCTCGAAGAGCCTAATGCAGGAGAGGTTTTTATTGAAGGAGAAAAGCTTGACTCTAAAAACAAAAAGCATATGAGAAATACCATTGAAAAAGTAGGAATGGTATTTCAAAACTTCAATTTATTTCATAATATGACAGTGCTACAAAATGTAATTGAGGCTCCAATTACTGTTAAGCATGAAAACAAAGAAGAAGTATTAAAGAGAGTAGAGGGAATTATTGATAAGGTAGGTTTAAAAGAAAAAGTGGATGATTACCCGTCAAAGTTATCGGGAGGGCAAAAGCAAAGAGTAGCAATAGCAAGGGCACTCGCTATGAGACCTGATATAATGCTATTTGATGAACCAACATCTTCATTAGATCCGGAACTTGTTGGAGAGGTTTTAGGAGCAATGAAGGACCTTGCAAAAGATGGTATGACTATGGTGGTTGTAACCCATGAAATGGGGTTTGCCAAGGAAGTGGCGGATAGAGTGATTTTTATGGATGGAGGAAAAATAGTAGAAGAGGGAACACCAGAAGATTTTTTTACTGCTCCTAAAGAGCAGCGTACTAAAGAGTTTTTAAATAAGATACTTTAGGGTTATGAAAATAAATAATCTTTTAAATATAAAACAAGCAAAATTGAGAGGAGATTTTAAAATGGAAAAAATAATTAAAGAAAAAGTGATTTTAGCATATTCAGGAGGACTCGATACTTCTATAATAATAACTTGGCTTAAGGAAAACTATGATGTTGATGTTATAGCAGCATGTATTAATGTAGGACAAGAGGACGATATGAAGGGAATTGAGAAAAAAGCTCTAAGTTCAGGAGCAGAAAAAATTTATATTGAGAATGTAACAGCTGAATTTATAAAAGATTACGTATTTAAAGGAGTTAAAGCAAATGCTATGTATGAAGGAACTTATTTATTAGGGACAGCCTTTGCAAGACCATTAATAGCTAAAAAACTTGTAGAGATTGCTCATAAAGAAGGAGCAAAATATATATGTCACGGATGTACTGGTAAGGGAAATGATCAAGTTAGATTTGAAGTTGGCATAGCAGCTATTGATCCTTCTATAAAGATTATTGCTCCTTGGAGAATTTGGGATATAAAATCAAGAGAAGATGCTATAGATTATGCTAATGAAAAGGGTATAGAAATAGCAGTAACTAAAGAAAAAATATACTCAATGGATCAAAACTTGTGGCATGTAAGTCATGAAGGTGGAGATATTGAAGATTTAAGTAATGAACATAAAAGAAATATGTATCTTATGGTTACACCTCCAGAAAAAGCTAAAGACGAAGCTACATATGTAGAAATATACTTTGAAAAGGGAATTGCTAAAAAAGTAGATGGAATAGAACTAGAGCCAATAGACATAGTTACTGTGTTAAATAAAATTGGTGGAGAAAATGGAATAGGTGTTATAGATATAGTAGAGAATAGACTTGTGGGAATGAAATCAAGAGGAATATATGAAACTCCTGGTGGTACTGTTCTTTATGCAGCACATAAAGAGTTAGAGGAAATAACTTTAGACAAAGATACATTGCACTTTAAATATACAATAGCACAAAAATACGGAGATTTAGTTTATAATGGACTTTGGTTTAGTACTATGAGAGAAGCTCTTGATGCATTTGTAGATAAGACGCAAGAAACAGTAACAGGAACTGTTAAATTAAAACTCTATAAGGGAAATATCATGTCGGCAGGTAAGCAGTCACCCTATGCTCTTTATGATGAGAGTATATCTTCTTTTGGTGCAAGTGATTTATATGACCATAAGGATGCAGAAGGATTTATAAACTTATTTTCATTGCCAAGCAAAATTAAAGCATACAAACATTTAAACAATATTTAAGGTGAAATACAAAAATTTATAGAAGGCTTAGCAGGTGATATATATGAAACTTTGGGGTGGAAGATTTATTGAAAAAGAAAGCAGGCTTATGGAGGACTTTAATAGTTCTCTTGGCTTTGATAAAAGATTATATTATGAAGACATAATGGGTAGTATAGCTCATGTTAAAATGCTTGCTAAATGTAGCATTTTAACAAATGAAGAGAGTGTAACCATAGTTAATGGTCTAAATTCTATTCTTTTAGATATTCAAGAAGGTAAATTAAAAATTGAAGGTGACTATGAAGATATTCATAGTTTTATGGAGATACAACTTACAAAGCTTGTAGGCGATGTAGGTAAAAAGCTTCATACAGCAAGAAGTAGAAATGATCAGGTTGCAGTTGATATGAGATTATATTCAAAACATAAAGCAGCGGAAGTTATTGATAATTTAGATACTATTTTGTGCACTATTGAAAAAGTAGGCATTGATAATGCTGTTATAATGCCAGGGTATACACATATGCAAAGAGCTCAGGTGGTAACCTTTAAGGAGCACATTATGGCATACTATAGTATGCTAAGTCGCGATAAAAAAAGGCTTCTAAGTGCTATAGAAAATATGGATGAAAATCCTCTTGGTTGTTGTGCATTAGCAGGAACAACCTATGACACAGATAGAGGTTTTACAACAAGTGAACTTGGGTTCAAAAAACCAGTAGATAATTTTATGGATGGAGTAAGTGATAGAGATTATTTATTAGAGCTTTTGTCCAATTTTTCTATAATAATGATGCACTTTAGTAGATTAAGTGAGGAATTAGTTTTATGGTCTACTAAAGAGTTTGATTTTATTGAAATTAGCGATGAATTTTCTACAGGTAGTAGTATAATGCCACAAAAGAGAAATCCAGATGCAGCAGAACTAATAAGAGGAAAAACTGGAAGAGTATATGGAAATTTAATGAGTCTTCTTACTACGATGAAAGGAATTCCCTTGGCCTATAATAAAGATATGCAGGAAGATAAGGAGCCTTTCTTTGATGCAGTGGATACAGTTTTAAAATGCATAAAGGTTATGAATAAAATGTTGGGTAGCTTAAAAATTAAAAGTGATAATATGCATAATGCAGTTAAAAGAGGCTTTTTAAATGCTACGGAAGCTGCAGATTATCTTGTAGGTAAGGGTATGGCATTTAGAGATGCACATGGGGTTATAGGTTCTATTGTGTTACATTGTGAACAAGAGCATACTGCTATAGAAGATTTGAACTTAGAAGAACTTAAGAGTTTTAGTGATTTATTTAATGGAGATGTATATGAATTTATTGATTATGAAAATACTTTAAGCAGAGGTATAAAAAAAGAAATGTGATGTCCACTTTAAGGTGGTAATATAACCTTTTTAGATAAAAGCACGTGGCTGGTACCCCCTTACCTGTTACGTGCTTTTTTATGTTTCAAAGTCCATGTGAAAGTCATTTTAATGATCTTTATTATTTAGAAGAATTACCCCTAAGGAATTCATGTTTTTTATAATTAATTTCCCAATTTTTAAGAAATTCACTTGCACAGATTTCACCAGAATTATATAAATTCATAATGTTTTTATAAGAAATATTGAAATCCGTGGTTTTAATATCTAAAGTATTAATTTTTACAGTACGTAGATAATCCATTTCTCTTATATGGATATCATCCTGAGCTTCTAACATGGTTTGAATAATTGAACTAGTGAAATTTAAGACATTAGTGATTTTATGTTCGCGTATTTCTTTGTTTCCTCCTAGTTTAAAACCAATAGTTGGCCATCTAGGGATTCCATTTACATCAAAAATCCACACTGGGTAATTGCTTAAAATAGCACCATCAACAATTAAAGATTTTTTATTAGTATTTACATCCATCAAATTTACTGGTTGAAAAAAATAGGGAATAGACATGCTCATTCTTATTGCCAAACTTACTTCCAGGTCATCTGGGTTTATACCATATTCTGCGATGTCTTCTGGAAGTATTAACATCTTTCCTCGGCTAATATCAGTGGCGATAATATGCAGTTTGTATTTTCTTTTATACTTGTTATTATTTAAAAGAATTCCCACTTCCTCTGGAATAATTAAATCTCCAAAGGTTACTTTTTTTTTGCCTTTAATCAAAAGTTTATTTGAAAGAACTTCATCAATCCAGTTTTTGAAATAATCTCCATTAAAAATTCCTTTCTTGAAAATCATATTGTAAAAATTAGAGAATACAGGTATATTAAAAGAATTTTTACCGGCAATTTTCTTGAAGTCTAGTTGTAACATTAGTTTTTTTATTTCTTCAGCTGAGCAGCCTACGGCAACAAGGGTAGCAACAATGGAGCCAGCTGATGTTCCTGAAATGTTTTTCCAATGATAATCATTATTTTCAAATGTTTTTAAGGCACCTACAAGGCCAATACCTTTAACTCCACCACCTTCAAACACCGCATCTGCAAATTTTGCATTATTAAGAATATCCATATAGACCACCTCTTATAAGTAATATATGATTAATAAAAACAAATGTTATATATTATATAAATAAACTTAATTTACACATTTTTTATAAAATGAATATAATAGAATATAATATT
Source organism: Clostridium sp. (assembly GCF_050717535.1). Taxonomy (GTDB): domain Bacteria; phylum Bacillota; class Clostridia; order Clostridiales; family Clostridiaceae; genus Clostridium_AD. Next base: position 63,826 of record NZ_JBOITM010000079.1, on the reverse strand, counting down.
TTTTAATAGGTGAATAGTATGAAAACCTTAGAAGATTACACCCCTAATGAATTAGCTACTTTAGCAGCAATAATAGGAATTATAATTGCATCAAAATATAATGTTAATCAGCAGAATGTAGTGGGCAATTTTTTAGAAGGGGTGGGACAGATTTTGTTATTAAGTGCAGCTCAGGCTCAATATATTCAAACACCTGCAGAAAATTCAAGTACAGATAATGAAAATAGTAATTCTAATTGTAACAATGCTGATTTACAAAAACAAATAGACGAACTTAAAGAACTTATTAAAAACTTTGAAGATAGTAGGAAATAAATAAAACAAACAAGTCAAAAATTAAGTTGTTTGTTTTATTTTCATGAGTTATTAAAGGTAAGTAATTAATAGTACTGAAAAAAATATAACACTTTTTTTACCAGTGTTACCATGAAAGTAATCTTATAAAAGATATTAAACATGTGTACTATATTAGTACAAGAATAATCAAATGAATTTTAAGGAGATATAAGTTTGTCATACAGAAATTTAGTGTCAGAAGCAAAAGCAGGATTAAATAAATTTAAAATGGAAACTGCAAATTAGTTAGGAGTAAGCTTTACAGACTATAATGGTGACTTAACATTAAGACAATGTGGTTCAGTTGGTGGAGAAATGGTTAAGAAAATGGTAGAATAATACGAAAGAAATTTATAATTTTAGGCAAAATAGGGTCTGCAGCAAAAGCCGCATAACCTATCTTTTTTTTGAATTAAATTATTTGTAAACACACAGGATTTGAATATATAATAGTTAATCAATCATCTATTTGGTAAACTAATTTGACTTATGCTGCAAAAGAGGATATAATAAATCTTGTAGTGTTAATCAGGCTCCTTGGTCAAGAGGTTAAGACACCACCCTCTCACGGTGGAATCAGGGGTTCAATTCCCCTAGGAGTCACCATTTAATTTTATTTTTCATTGGGGTGTAGCCAAGTGGTAAGGCACTAGACTCTGACTCTGGCATCCGCAGGTTCGAATCCTTCCACCCCAGCCAAATATTTTCAGGCAAATATAAAATAGTAAAATATCACTATGATTAATATAGATAATCCCAGCATAAATTTTATTTATGCTGGGATTATTTTTTTTATATGCAATTTATTTTAAGGTATAAATGGGCCAGATTTCAGTTGAGTATTTCCAGCTTGTTGAAGTTTCAAAAAAAATAATGATTTTATTACTTATGTAAAGAATTTATGTACATTTAAAAGTATTAGTTAGACAGTTATAGCTAATACTATAATTAAACTTTGAATCCTTTTACTTCAGAGAACGATAAGGAGGAAGATATATGATAACAGGAATAGTAAAGTGGTATGATACTGAAAGAGGATATGGATTTATATCTGCTCAAGAGGGCGAAGATGTATTTGTTCATCATTTAGCAATAAAAGAGCAAGGACCTCAAAAGGATTTACATGAAGGTGAAGAAGTGCAATTTGATGTAGTAGATGCACCTAAAGGGCTACAAGCTATAAATGTTCAAAAGATGTAGAGGTGATTTTTAGGACAATAGCATAGTAGAAATTATAATGTTTTGGCACACTCATTTAATCTTTTGAGTGTGTTTTTGTAGTTAGGAATAGTATATAATAGTAACGAATGCTAATAATCATAAGATACAAGGACTAGAAAAATTCGTGGGGTGAAACTTTTGATGGATATTAATGAAGAGGTTATACGGGAATATAGTAATAGTGATTCTTATAAAACAGGGGCAGAGTATTATTTAAGTAATAAGGTTACACACATTGATATAGAAATAAAAAAGCAAGAAAACTACGAGGAAACTATGATAACTTCAAATGTTGAGTCGTCTAGTTTGACACAGTATAAAGTAAATGCAAGTTTTAATAATATTGCTCCGTTTATAATTTATCATTGTGAATGTAATGCATATTATAGCTATTTTGGTAAGACAAGCATGTGTAAACATGTAGTGGCCACATTATTAAAGTATTTCCATGAAAAAGAACAAATTATTAAAAAACAAAGGATGGATAAAACAAATAGCTTAATAAAACAAATAACCAAAAATATAAGCAGCAATTCAATAGCAAAACAATATTTAAATATAGACCTAAAGTATTATTATGATTGTAATAGTAATAACAGAAAAGTTTGTGTGGAGCTAAGAATTGGGGAGGATAAGCTTTATGTAGTTAAAAACATAAAAGAATTTTTCGCCTGTTACAATAAGGGCTCTGAAACCATGGAATTCGGTAAAAATTTTACTTATAACCCATATATACACTTATTTAAAGAAGAAGATTTAAAAATCATTGAGTTGTTTAATGAAGCTAGTGAACTTGAGGTGGCTGCAACTGAGAATGGAAATATACGCAGTGTAGTAAGATTCTTATCTGGTAAAAGAGCTTATTTTACAGAGAGCATGGTTAAAAGACTATTTAAATGTTTAGGCAATAGGGTTATAACCGCTGTAATAAAAGACCAAGTATTTACTAATGTACATGTAATACAGGAGTCTATGCCACTAGAATTCGAAATTAATGGAGAAAATGATAAATTTGTACTAAAGCAAAAGCAGCATATGCCTAATGCATTATGCAATGATGGTGAATTTTTCTTTTATATAGATAAAATATATGAAATACCTAAAGAGCAAAGGAATGCATATTTACCACTATACACTAGATTTAAAGAAGAAAATAATAATTACATAGAATTTTATGAAGAAGAGAAAGCGAATGTAGCATCATTTTTACTTCCTACTTTAAAAAAGATAAGTGATAGAGTTACCGTAGACGCATCACTAGAAAGTGAATTTTATAATGAAGAGTTGAAGGCAATTGTTTATTTTGAAAAAAGCGATGATAATGTAGAGGCGATTATTACTTTTAAGTATGGAGATATGGAATTAAACCCCTTTAACATTAGTGAAAACAAATCACAAGAGGGAAGGGTACTTATAAGAGACATAGAGAAGGAAATGAAAATTATAAATTTATTTAATCAATTTGGATTTGTTAAAACAAATACAGGGTTTGAAGTTAAAGATGAAGCTTTGCTACTAGAGTTTTTAGTTGCAGGGCTTGAAAAACTTAAGAAAGTGGCAGAGGTATATTATTCAGAAGAATTCAAGAAAATTAAGGTTCATGGAAGTTCTGGATATAAGTCAAGTGTAAAATTAAACAAGGAAAACCTTTTAGAATTTAACTTTAGTATTGAGGGGGTAGATAATATAGAGCTTAGCAATATTTTTAAAGCCTTAAGAGAAAAAAGAAAATATTATAGGCTTAAAAATGGTAGCTTTGTATTATTGGATTCAAATAAATTAGTTAATGTTGCAGGAATGATAGATTATCTAAATATAAAGGATAGAGATATTTCAAAGAATAAGATTTTACTATCTAAATATAATGCCATATATATAGAAGAAAAATTAAGGCGAGAACAGATGGATTTTGTAGCTACAAATAATAAATTTAAGGAGCTTATAAATAATGTAAAAGATTTAGGGGCAATCAAAGCGGAGGTGCCTAAAACGTTAGAAGGTACAATGAGAGTTTATCAAAAAGCTGGATTTATTTGGTTGAAAACTCTTGCCAGGTGTGGATTTGGAGGGATATTAGCAGATGAAATGGGACTTGGTAAGACGTTGCAAGCCATAGCTTTTATCCAATCAGAAGTTGAAGAAAATGAGAACAAACAACCATCACTAGTAGTATGTCCTACTTCACTTGTATACAATTGGAAGGAAGAAATAGAAAAATTTGCACCATCAATAAATTGTATTGTAATATCAGGGAATAAAAGCCAGAGGGAAGAGCAAAAGCAAAACATTGAGGCTGCGGATGTAGTTATTACTTCTTATGCACTTATAAGGCGCGATATTGATGACTATGAGAAAATAGTTTTTAGATATTGTTTTTTAGATGAAGCGCAGCAAATTAAGAATTTTAATTCGTTAAATGCACATTCTGTAAAAAATATAAATGCCATAGGTAAATTTGCAATTACAGGGACTCCTATTGAAAATTCTCTCACTGAGCTTTGGTCAATTTTTGACTTTATAATGCCAGGGTATCTTTTAAAACACAGTGCTTTTTCTAAAAGATACGAAATCCCAATTGTTAAGGATGGTAGTCATAAGGCTCTTGAAGAACTAAACAATCATGTAAAGCCATTTATACTCAGGCGTACTAAACTCGAGGTGGCAAAAGAATTGCCAGCTAAAATAGAACATAGAATTTCAGTAGAAATGACGGAGGATCAGAAAAAATTATATATGGCTTATTTAAAGGATGCAAAAGGAGAATTAGAAGGTGATATAAAAGAAAAAGGATATAACAAAAGTAAATTTAAAATACTATCAATTTTAACAAGGTTAAGACAGATATGTTGTGACCCTTCTACTTTCATAGATAATTATGTTGGAGGTAGTGGTAAAATGGAAGCTCTAGATGAAATCCTGGAAAATAGCTTAGAACAGGGACATAGAATATTAATATTTTCTCAGTTTACTAAAGTACTAAAAAACATTTCTAAGAGGCTAGAAGATAAAGAAATAAAGTATATGTATTTAGATGGTTCAACTAAGGCAGAAAAAAGAATAGAAATGGTTAAAACTTTCAATGAAGGAGATACAGAGGTATTCTTAATTTCGCTAAAAGCAGGTGGTATGGGTATAAATCTTACAGGGGCGGATATGGTGATACATTTTGACCCTTGGTGGAACCCAGCTGTTGAAGCTCAAGCTACGGATAGAGCACATAGAATTGGACAAAAGAAAACAGTAGAAGTGATAAAATTAATAGCAAGAGGAACTATAGAAGAAAAAATATTCAAATTACAACAAAAGAAAAGTGAAATTATTGAGAGCGTTATTAATAATGAAACAGGAGCAGAATTATTTCTATCTCAGATGAGCCAAAATGAAATACAAGCTTTATTTGTTTAAATAAAGTTTAAGTAATGATTTTTTATTAAAATTCTGTCCATGGATTAATTCTACCCATGGGCAGTTTTTTGCTTAAAATTTTACAGTTTGACCGATATCAATAATTTTTATGCTTCCATCATTTATTCTTTTTAGTGTATCACAGGTAACCTCATCATCATCTTGAGCTAAAATATAGGTTTTATAATGAATTGGAATCATAAATTTAGATTTTGTCATCTTAAACATTTTGAAACTTTGCTCGGGAGAGCAATGCATCTCTATAAACTCATCGGGCTTATAACACCCTACAGGCATAATAGCAATATCTGCCATGAAATCTTTGTATATATCAGTATAAGCAGTGTCACCTGCAAAAAAAATTTTCTTTACAGTGTTTTCAATTATATAGGAATTACTATCAACTTTAGTGCCCCAAGGATATCTTCTGCCATCATGATTTGCTTTTAAAGCTTTTATTTTTACGTAATTATCACTGTATATTTCCCCTGCCTTTAGAAGAATTACTTTCTTGAATCCTAAAATTTTTAAAGGAAACTTTAAATTTTGAGGAGCAATAACTATGGCACTTTTATTCAGTTTAATTAGAGTAGTGTAATTCATATGATCCATATGGCCATGAGACAGCACTATATAATCAATATTAAGGGAAGCTAAGTTTAAAGATGGTCTAATTAATCTTTTTAGTTGACCAAGGTTTATACTGGTTACAGGGTCAGTTACTATGATTTTTCCATTTAAATTAATAACTACAGTGGCATGACCCACCCAATGGATAGAATTTTTTACTACGGGCTCGGAATATGGAGTAAGAATATGTTTAAAGTACAACTTAAAGTTTCTACGATGCAATTGATACATATATCCAACGATTTTAGTAAGTTTAATAAAGCTCATTTTATACCTCTTAACTTTGACTGTTTTGTTACAGTATAATTCAAATTTTTTTAAAAAAATGTCTAAGAGAATTATACCACAACATGCTAAAGTTATACTGACTATAAACATGAAGAGTTAAATAATAAATAGATTTTAAAAAAGCACTATGCTGTAATTAAACAGAATAGCGCTTTTAAATTTGCTATAGAGACATTATTGGACATTGAGGAAAAGAAAACTATCGCAAGATATTATAGTTAATAGATGATTTTGTTAATTAATATATACTTTACATATTTGAGGAATGCAAACTTAAAATTATTAAAACTCAAAGGGCTTATCTTCGAGTATCAATAAAATTATTTTTTTGTTTCTGACAGTTTTTTCTCTAGAAGTCAAACATAAAGTACCCCCTTCAATATATTAATATTCATAATTATGCATAAGGGTGATATAATCATTTTTTTATTTTTTGAAACTTTGGCTTTTTACAAAAATATTACGTATAATCTATATATGTATAATTTAAAGGGGGCGCGGAATCTTATGAAAAGAAAGTTTAAAAGTATTGCAGCAATACTAATGTCAATGATAATAATTGGTGTTGTAGCTTCTGGGTGTGGGGCTAAAAAATCAACTTCAAGCATTGAAAACAAGGCTAGCAAGGATGTTTCAAAGGGGGATAGTGGATTTGGAAACAGTGGTACTGCAACTTCAAATGAAACTGCTAAGACAAAGACCAATTCAAAGAATAATTTAAACCCATCTTTAGAGGGCCAGGGTAAGATAATAAGAAATGGAATAATACAGATGGAAACACTAAACTTTGACGTATCGGTAAAGCAGATTTTAAGTAAAACGAGTAGTATGGGAGCTTATGTGCAAAGTTCTAATGTATCAGGTACAGGTATTGAGGCAAAGTTATCCGAGCAAAGCAGAAGAGGTACATTTATACTAAGGATTCCTAAGATGAAATTTGACAGCTTTATATTAGATATTGGCAGCTTAGGGAGCATTACAAGTAAGCAAATTTCAACGGAGGATGTAACCTCTGCATACTTTGATACTCAAGCTCATTTAAAATCACTAACTATTCAAGAGGAAAGATTAATAGAATTATTAAAGAAAACCGGTGAACTCAAAGATATAATAGTATTGGAAAAGGAATTAACTAGTGTTAGATATGAAATTGAAAGTTTAACAGGCAATTTAAAAAAATGGGATAACTTAATAGACTTTTGTACATTAAATATAGAAATAACTGAAGTTCATAAAATTAAAGAAAATCATGTGTCGTTTATAGACAAAATTGCAAATGGGTTTGTCTCCTCAGTGAAGTCCCTAGTTGATTTTAGTAAAGGATTTGTAGTAGTTTTATCTATATTGATACCTTATCTAGTTGTTTTATCGATTATATTATTAATAGGTAGATATATATATAAATATAGGAAAAAAGGTTAACATAAGAGCCTTGAAATAAAATATAAAATAAGTACTAAAGAATAAGAAAAATAAATCGAAATATATAATAATACCAAAAGATGAAGAGGTGGTTATTTTATGAAAAAAAAAATGTTCCAGAAAAATGATTCAAGAAAACTGAAAGGAAAAAAACTGAGTTTCCAGATAATAACATTGCTTATAGTGGCTGCAATTATACCTATACTATTAGTTTCTATGGGAACATATTACAGTTTATCAAAGAATTTAAAGAGCGAATTTGACAGCGATGCAAATCAAAGCACATCGAGAGTCAATGAGGCTATAGATTCATTATATAAAGCTAATTTTGAATCTACAGATATGTTATCAAATGATCCAAATGCAACAATGGTTAAGGTAAATCCTGATTCTGCACAATGGTTAATAAAAAGTTTTGAGGGCTTTGCAAAAACTCATCCTGATATGTTACACGTATATCTTGGAACTACAGATAAGAAGATGTACCTAGAACCTAAGGTTGACTTACCTTCAACTTTTGATCCAACTTCAACAAGCTGGTACAAAGACGCAATTAGCAATGATGGCAAGGCAATTTCTACTAATCCATATGTGGATACAGACACTAAAAAATATGTAGTGACTTTCGCAAAGTCAGTTAAAGACCTCAAAGGTAACCTTGTAGGTGTAATTGGAATAGATGTAGACTTAGAATTAATATCTGCTATGGTTGAGAATATTAAATTAGGTGAAAATGGTTATTTAGCAGTACTAGATAACAAAGGAACAATAACGGCATATAAAGATAAAGCTTTATTAGGAAAAAATTCAAAAGAAGAACCATGGATAAAAAACATTATGGATTCTAAAGAAAACAAACTTACATTGAATGTAAATGGGAAAAAATATCTAATTTATAAGGAGCTAGATGCAAAAACTAATTTAACGATAGTAGGATTTATCCCAATAGCTGAACAAGTAGCAAAGATAATAGAAGGATTAACAATACCAATTATAGTTTTAATATTATCACTTATATTTGTAATTGTCGTAGGAACATTATTTTCTGGTAAAATAACAAAGCCTATGGAAAAATTAATTGCAGTTTTAGCAAAAATTAAGGATGGAGATTTTACTCAAAGGGTGGATCAAAATAAAAATGCTAGTTTAGAAGTACAACAAATTATTGAATCAGTAAATAATATGATAGATGATATGGTTATAGTTTTAAGAAATGTAGTAGATAGTTCAAATAAAGTTAAGGATTCAGCAGAGTCTTTAGCGGCTACGACTCAGGAATCAAATGCTGTGGGAGATGAGGTAGCAAGAGCAGTTCAACAAATTGCGCAAGGGGCAAATGAGCAGTCTCAGATTTTAGAGGAGAGTGTTAATTATTCCACTACTTTAGGCGAAGAAGTAAATAAAACTACTATTAATGCTAAAAATATGATTAAAGCATCCTTAGAGGTTAAACAATCCACTGAGGAAGGCATTATTGTTGTTAATAATTTAAGAACTGTATTTGAGGAAAACACTGTGGCTAATAATGAAGTAGCTAAGAAGGTAGAAATTTTAGCTGAAAATTCAAATAAAATTAGCGCAATAACTGATACTATAAAAGCAATAACGGAGCAAACAAATCTATTAGCCTTAAATGCTAGTATAGAAGCAGCAAGAGCAGGAGAAGCAGGAAGAGGCTTTGCAGTTGTTGCAGATGAGGTAAGAAAACTTGCAGAGCAATCTTCGGTTTCAGCTTCTGAAATTGATAAGGTAATAAACGTAATAAGGACAAGTGTTAATGGTGTGCTGGAGCAAATAATATATTCTAAAGAGTTAGACACTAAAACTGGTAGAAGTGTTCAAATTACTAATGATACATTCAAGAAGATTGAATGCGCAATGGAATTACTTCAAAATGATATGAATAGTGTAGATAATTCACTAAAAGAAATAAATAATTATAAAGATAAGGTAAGTGAAAAGATAGAAAATGCATCATCTGTGTCACAAGAGACGGCGGCAACATCAGAAGAGGTAAGTGCATCTACGCAGCAGCAAGCTGCAGGACTTGAAGAAATAGTAGGTGATGCAGAAAAATTAAATGCTCTTGCTGATAATTTAAGAGAAAGTATTAGTAAATTTAAAATATAATAAAATTTTATTATAGCAAGCATCTAGTTCGTTTTGAACTAGGTGCTTTTATTAATAAGCTTATAATACTCGTTGTTAAGAAATAATTACAATAGTTAATTTTATAATATCTAATAGTATGATATATTAGTGGTAAGATATTTATTTATGAGGTTTAAAATATTAAATCAAAAATATATAGGTTGGTAATATATGAAAAAAATATTATAGGAGGGTGTTTTATGAAAATTTATTCCTGGAATGTAAATGGTATAAGAGCTATAAAAGGTAAAGGGTTTATCGATTGGGTTACTAAGGAGCAACCAGATGTTTTATGTCTTCAAGAGACAAAAATTCAAGAAGTTCAAATAAGTGAAGAGCTTAAGAATATAGAAGGATATTACTCATATTTTTCTTGTGCAGAAAAGAAAGGCTATAGTGGGGTAGCTACATACACTAAGCAAAAACCTATATCTGTTACTTATGGTATTGGAATAGAGCGGTTTGATAGTGAAGGTAGAATAGTAATAACCGAGTTCGAAGATTTTACACTTTTAAACATATATTTTCCAAATGGACAGAAAGATGAATTTAGATTAAAGTATAAAATGGAATTTTACGATGCATTGTTAGATTACTGTGAAGCACTTAGGGAAAAAGGGAAAAAGTTGATTATTTGTGGGGATTATAATACTGCCCATACTGCAATTGATTTGAAAAATCCAAAGGCAAACGAAAAGTATTCAGGGTTCTTACCAATAGAAAGAGCTTGGATGGATAAATTTATATCCTTTGGTTATGTTGATACTTTCAGATATCTACATGAAGAAGAAGAAAAATATTCTTGGTGGAGTTATAGGTTTAAGGCTAGAGAAAAAAATGTAGGATGGAGAATTGATTATTTCTTTGTAACTGAGGATTTAATCAGTAAAATAAAGGAAGCTGACATTTTAAATGATGTTATTGGATCGGATCATTGTCCTGTGTGCATTATTTTATAGAAATAAATAAATCTCCATTTAAAGTAGAGTTTGCAGATGCATTGTCTGCAAATACTCTTTTTTAAAGGGAGATTCTTAATTAAAAAATATTTTTTTGGGATTGTAAAGAGAAAATATATTATACTTTGAAAATTTTAATGCTATTTTCAAGATCCTTAGCCATTTCTCTTAGTTGCCTAATTGAAATTGACATTTCATCAATAGTAGTTGATTGCTCCTGGATAGATGCGGCAACCTGCTCTGTAGCAGCAGCGCTTTCCTCTGAAAGTCTAGTTATGTTCTCAGAATTCATTGCTAGATTTTCAATAATTTCATTTGAATATAGTATGTTTTTTGTTACAATACTTAACTTGTTTTTAGTGAGGTCAAAGGCTTCAAGAATTTTAGTAAGTGCATTGTCAACATTTTGTACATTGATTGTGCCCTTTTGCGTTTCTGTACTTCCTTCTTCGATAGAGGATAGTGCAGTTTTAGTATTTTGTTGAGTACTTTGTATAAGTTTTTTTATGCTACTGGAGGAGTCCATGGTTTCCTCAGCTAGTTTTCTTACCTCATCGGCAACTACAGAGAAACCTCTACCTGACTCACCCGCTCTTGCAGCCTCAATCGATGCATTTAGTGCTAGTAAATTGGTTTGAGAAGCGATAGTGTCTATAAAAGCCACAATATTTCCAATTTCATCTGAAGTTTTTTGAAGGGTTTGTATTATTGAAGCAGAGTAATCTACTTTGCTTTTTATAACTTTTATTTGAATTATAAGATCATTCATTTTACTTCGTCCATCATTAGCTAGAGTACTTGTTTCATCTGTAGTTTGGACAACCGCACATATTTCTTCTTTAATGGTATCCATATTATTTACAATCTCTTTAGTGTTTTTTGAAATATCTTCAGTGGCGATAAATTGTTTTTCTGAACCAGAAGCTAACTCCTGCGCTGCCATAGCAATTTGATTTGAAACCATGGAGCTTTGCTCACCTGAGTTTAAAAGTTGGTCAGCAGAAGATAACAGTAGGTCAGAAATATTACTAATTTGTTTAGTCATACCACGAAGATTAACAATCATTTCATTAAAGCTTATTCCTAAAAGGCCTATTTCATCGTTAGATTTTATTTCAATCTCTTTTGTTAAGTCTCCATTAGAAACATCTTTGGCAAGGATTACTAATTTTTTTAATGGATTAATAAATTTTGATACTAACAATAATAGTATTAATGAACCTAATAAAAATGAAATTAGTGTAATTAAAAAAGAACTTGTTAATACAGAAGCAACAGCAGAATCAACATTTTCCATAGAAAGAGCTATATCTACAGCACCTATATGTTTTTCATCTTCATAAAGTGGAATTAATACATCATAAACTTTTTCCACATCTTTATACATAAAAGTAGAATTATATGCTTTGCCATTTACGGCAGCAGATATACTTCCTGTATCTTTTAATGTATTACCTATTCTAGCCTTATCAGTGTGTGTAAGTACTTTTAAATCCTTTGATATAGTTAAACCGTAGGCTATGCTTTTATCATTGCCTATTTCATCAATAAGGGCTTGCGGACTTACAGAGTTAAGAATAGCATTAACTTTATTCGCATCAATTCCAATTTGAATAAATCCACCATTACTCATAGCAACGGCACCATATTTGAAATAATTGTCTTTTGAATTTCCGCTTGGGCGGATGGCTTCAAGTACTCGTGTATTTTTTTCTTTCAACATTTTTTGAGATGCACTGTCTTTTGCATATACATATTTTAAATTAGCTGGCATATTAGAGAATATAATGACTCCATTGGCATTAGCTACATTAATTTCCTCGATTTTTAATTCTTTTGATATTTTTGTAAGATATTCATTTGTGATGTTAGATGTTGTACCAATAATATAGGATGAACTGATAATTTTTTCGCCTAGTAGAGTATCCAGCTCTTTTGAAACAGCTTTATTTGAAACAAGTCTTTGCTGAATTTGATTAACAATTATGTCTCCGTCTGTTTTCATTTGGAGTTCCATTTTGCTTTTTACAATTGATACCATAATAATGCAAAAAATAAGTAAGGTTGTAAGAAGTACTAATAGTGAAGAGGTTACTATTTTTACCTTCAAAGATAGGTGATTAAATTTTGTTTTAGCTTTAGTTTTAGTTTTAGTTTTCATAATAAATTGTTCCCCCTTGTTTTTTTTTACATTAATCGAATTATTTCAAACTTTGAGTATATAAACATAGTATTTTAATTAATAAAACTCAATTTAATAAGTTGAAAAACACAATGGTTTTCTATAATAATTAAATTGATTCTATGTCACTGGGTAACTATATTTAAATAATACTTATACAATATAATACATAATATTGTATAATACAATAAAAATAACTATGTTTTCTTATATTTCATGCGACATATTAACTGATAGATTGAAAAATATTACAATAATATTTAATGCATTTAAATAAATCATTAAATAAACTGTTAAATAAATCATTAAAGAAAGAATATAGAATAAATCTAAAACATTTTAGTGTATAATAATTATAGGCAAAAAAAATTATTATAAGAAAGGAGATAGGCTGATTATTAGAATGTCCTTGCAACAAGGGATATTATTCTCATAAATGAAGTTATGAGTCATCAGCCGAGAGAATTATGAATAATGAGAAAAAATTATACCCAGTGAAGATAAAAAAGAAACATGGTTACATAAATAAAGAAGGTAATGTTGTTATAGAACCTCAATTTGATTATGCTGAGGAATTCGAAGGCGAATTAGCAATAGTAGGTAAAGATGAAAAGTATGGCTTTATTAATAAAGCTGGAGAAGTTGAAATAGAATTAGTCTATGACGAAGTGCAACAGTTTAGTGAAGGGTTAGCAGCAATAAAATTAGAAGGTATGAAAGGTTATATTGATTTACTTGGGAAAGTTATAGTTGAGCCTAAATATGAAGAAGCTAATTTTTTTATTGAAGGAAGAGCTGCAGTAAAAAGTGGATATATGTGGGGATATATAGATGCTAAAGGTAAGGAAGTAGTGCCAATGAATTTTTTAGATGCTAGTGATTATAGTGAAGGCTTAGCAGCAGTGCAAATAGGAGGTAAAATAGCATACATAGACAAAGACGGTAAAGTTATAATAGATGCAATTTATGATTATGCTTATGGATTTAATGACGGCATAGCACCTGTTTGTGCTAAAGGGAAATATGGCTATATAAATAAGAGTGGAGGAGTGATTATACCACTTCGATATAATGTAGCAGGGGAGTATAATGAGGGATTAGCACCAATTGAAATGAGAGGAAAATATGGTTTTATAGATGGTAAGGGCGAATTTATTATAAAACCGACCTTTCAATGGGCAGATAGATTCTATAATGGTACGGCTGCAATTTCAGAAAATGAAAAGTATGGTTGTATTGATAAGAATGGCAGTATTATAATACCGACTACGTTTGAAGATGTGGATATTATGAGTGAAGGTTTAATGGCGGTTCAAGTAGGAGAAAAGTGGGGTTATGTAGATTGTACAGGAGAAATAGTTATAGAGCCGTTTTTTGAAGAAGCCTATGAATTTCTTGATGGAATGGCAAGAGTTGAAGTTGGAAAAAAAATCGGATATATTAATAAATTAGGGGAGTACATTTGGAAAATGCAATCCTAATATTCTACAGTAAGGCATCTATATATTATAGATGCCTTAGTTAATGTTTTTAAAAATACGTTTTAATATGGAAGTGTTAGCACTCATTGTATCATCTTCAAGGCTTGTTTCTAATGTGCGTAGGTTATTTTGTAATTGTTTTATTTTTTCTAAATAAGATATTACCTTTTTGCTTTGTAAAACAAATTGATCTTCATAGTTTTTATTTATTATAGTAAGCTCGTCTACTCTATTTTCCAAGAAATTTATAATTTTATCTTTCTCAGAAATTTTTATTTGGAGAAAAGTTATTTCTGATTTGTTAAGCTCTAATGTTTTATGGTTTTGAATAATTTCTTGTTCATGCTCTGTTATCTTAGCTTTTAATGTGGTTATTTCTTCATTATTAATAATCATATTAATCTCCTTATGACATAACTTAGTATATATAATATAAATATGCTGAGACTATCTGTGGATATACATGAAATTGTAAATATTATATTGAAATTTATATAGGTAGGTAGGAACTTTTACAATATAAATTAATAGTATATAAATAAAACAAAATAAATAAAACTAATATTATGTTTAGTGAAATGTTATAAATAAACATAACTTAGCATAGTTATATGGTAAAAGTAGCAAACTATAGGGGGATTTGTGCCATGAAAGTTCTATTGTGTATTAGACAAGATTATTATAGAAATTTTGCAGGAGATTCTATGCAGGTAATTAAGACAGCTGAATACCTACGAAAATTAGGTGTAACTGTGGATATAAATGATGGTGGCATATATGACTATTCTGATTATGATATAGTACATTTATTTAATATTGCTACTACAGGAGAAACATATAGATACTATAAGATCGCTCATTTTTATAAGAAAAATCTAGTAATATCTCCCATGCACTGGGATATGAAAAAGTATCATAGGATAAATAATAAAATTGAAAGTATGAAATTATATGAAAGATGTAGTATTTACAAAAATGAAATTTTAAAAAGAAGTAAAGTTGTATTTTGCAATAGCGAATTAGAAAAGAATCTTATTCAAAGTGAATTTAGTGTAAATACGGATTATAGAGTTATATATAGTGGAGTACAAGTAGAAAATGAAGACATACCATTATATAATTTTCCAGAGAGATATAACCTAAATAACTATGTTTTATGCGTGGGGAGAATTTGTGAGGGTAAAAATCAACTTGAATTATGTAACATATGTAATAAACTCGGGAAACAGTTAGTTTTAATAGGAAGTGTAGATGACAATGAGTATCTTAGAAAATGTACTAACTTTAAAAATGTGATATATTTAGGCTTTATGGATAGTTATAATGTATATAATGCCTATAGATTTGCTAAAGTACATGTTAATCCAAGTTTTGTAGAAATGCCTGGCTTATCCTCACTAGAAGCAGCAGCAAGTGGATGCAATATAGTATCAACGCAAGAGGGCTGTGCAAGTGAATATTTTAAAGATATGGCTCTATATTGTGATCCATATGATAGTAATAGTATATTAAGTGCGGTAAAGAGTGGATTTGAAAAACGAAAGGATAACAGGCTTAAAAATCATGTGAATGAAAATTATAATTGGGAGAAATCGATAAATGAATTATATAAAAGCTATTTAGAAATTATAAAATAATCTACTATTACGAAGTTTTTTCTTATATTATGCTTTAACGAAAAGTATATATTGCTGGAATGCTTTCATTTCGCCAAGTAATTCTAAAATTTATTTTATCTGCAGATGCTAAAACCCGCAAACTCGCTTCGCTCAAACATGCGGGTTTCTTAACGCATCTACAAATAAAATAAATTTTGAATTACTAAGGCTTATTCAAAGCATTCTGCGCAATATATACTTTTGTTAGCATAATATAAGAAAAAATATCTAAAAATGAAAATTATTATAATAATGTTTATAAATACTATTATTTATGTAGTTAATTAAATAATCACTTTTGGGATGTAATATTAACGACTTTAGAGGGGGATTAGTTTCCAATGAAGAGTGTTATCTAGGGAACTAAACAATTGATAATTGTTTAGGGGCTAAATTAGAAGATTCAAGTATTGGGTACAAAAATATCTAAAAATTAATTAGCTACATTTGTGAGTTACAGTTATTGTATCCACAAAAATAATTGTACTATTGATTATAATATTTTTGCTTTTGATTATATCTTTATTATCAAGAAAACACCTTATAAGTTTTGTATAAGGTGTTTTCTTATAATTGGGATATTAAGTTTCTTCATTTAACATATGTGATTAAATTAGCTGCTTGTCGAAGATGTTTTCTAAACCTGAATCTTTAACTCTATTTTTAATTTCTTCGTTATCTATAGAATATAAGCCTAATTGCTCCATTCTATCTAAGTATTCAGAGCCTGAAAAAGAAAGTTTAACTTTTTTTCCGCCTTCAGTGGATAATAAGTAATTAGAGTATGAAATAATGTCTCCAGTACATAGGGTATTTGGAAGTACAAGAGGTTCAAGATTTAATAAAAACCTAACTGCATTATGACCAGCTAAGGAGCCGGTACAAATTGCTTCAGTATGGCCAACAAAAAATCCGGATTTTTCACCTGCACAAAATAAATTTTTTATTCCAGTTACCTTCATATCATTTCCTCTAGGTGCAGCGGCTAAATATCTAATAGAATTACCTATACCACCTGAGTAGGGATCCATAAATCTAACTCTTTCAAGTCCTTTTATTTTTCTTAATTTATCTAAGGGATAATATGGTGTCATAAGCTTTATATGCCCAGTATCAAGCAGAATTACATTTTCAGCGAATTCACTGTAATTATATTGTTGGCATACTTTTAAATTTAACTTACTAGAATTAATGTCTTCTGGAGGGGTCTTTAGTATCACTACTCCATTTTTATCTAGCTCAGCTATAATTTCATCTGACAGGCAATCTTTGGGTATTTCACAAGAACCGCTAAAGGCACCTATGCTTCCATCATCTCTTTCTGAGATTATATCTTTAATCCCTGCTTTTTCACTTATACTAACTCTAGACCCGAAGGTAGGGCATCTTAGAATACACATAACGCAGCCATTGCCATATTTCAAACAATTTGCCATTCCACCTGTAGAACCAGTACAATCAATAAAAACATCACCCTCTACATAACTGCCATCATAAAGTTTAATTGATTTTATACTGTCTTCTTTTTTTTCTACATTTACTATCCTAGATCTAAGCTTTACCTCAATGCCCATATTTAATAATAATTTTGATACTTCTGGTTCGATTTTTCCTACATCATATAAAGAAGAATGCTTGTGGTGAGGAAAGTCTAGGTTTTTATGTTTACTATTAGCGTCAGTTATAAGAAATAGTTCCTTAGCTCCTAAATTTATTAGTTCCTCAGCAGCTGTATATCTTCCATTGTTTCTCATTATTCCTCCAACATTTCCAAGACCTAAAAGTAAATCGGTTCTTTCGTATAGTTCCACCTGGGCTCCTGCTTTTTTTGCAGTAATTGCAGCAGCGCAGCCAGACCAGCCTCCACCAATAATTATAACTTTCAAATTAATTTCACCTTTCACAAATTGCTACCATTTAAATGATATGTTATTGGAAGTTAATTATTCTTTTTTATATTGCATTCCTTACATAAAGTATATATTTAGCTCTATCTAAAGGATTAACACCAATTCTTTCTCTTATGGATCCTAGTTCTAAGCAGCAAGGCTCATAATTCGAAAATCCTGTTGACATTATTCCTTTGCCTGAGGAAATCTTTCCTAATTCTCCTGGATATTCAAGAGATGTGGATACAGGCATTTTTCCTTCTATAGTAAAAGAACCATTGTGTATAAATGGAGTGTCAAAGCTACCACGCATTTTTATAATATCATTTAAAACTCGTCCACCTACATTCTCAGGAACGGTAATTCTAAACTTAATTATTGGCTCGAGGAGTGTAGTGCCTATTTCATTTAGACCTCTCATGATGCCCATGGCTGCAGAGGTGGCAAAGTCTCCTGAGCGTGAATGCATAACGTGGTCTTCACCGCATGTGAAAGTTATCTTTAAATCTGTTACTGGCCAACCGTATATGCCTTGACTTAGAATTTGATCTATATTATCTTCTATTTCTCTTTGATACTTTAACTTTACTTTTTCAGTTCTCACCTTAGATTCATAGATAAGACCAGTTCCTATTGGCAGTGGCTCAATTAAAAATTCGACTACAGCCCAGCAGGGTTTTGGCATAGTATAACGAGACTCACCATATCCGCTTGATAAAGGAGTTTCTTTGTAGATAACAGATGGTGGACCAAAGGTTACCTCTAGGTTGAATTTTTCCATTAAAATAGTTTCAATATATTCAATTTGTATTTTACCCATAATCCGAAGATGAAGTTCCTTTTTTTCTTTTATCCATTGCATATTAAGAAGGGGGTCTTCTTCTTGTAGTAATGTTAAAGCTTCAACTAAGGCTGTGTACTCTTCTTGAATTTTTGGAAAAATTCTTAATGTAAGAAGTGGGGTTGTAATTGCTTTAAGACTTGGAATATGAGTTTTGCTTCCAAGGATATCGTAGGTACTACAATTGAGACCACTCACCATTACCAAATCACCACTGCTAGCTGAGGGTACATCAATTTGTTTTTGATTAATCAGTTTTTTTATCATTGTAATTTTTTCACTTTTGCCGGTGGTTACATTAAAAATATCATCTCTAGTAGACAGGGATCCACTAAAAATTTTTATATGAGCTATTTTGCCTGAAGTTTTATTATGGGAAATTTTATATACTAGTGCCGAGAGCTCACAATTATCTAGATTTTTTGGACCTGGAATATAATCTATAATGCCGTCTAGAAGCTCCTGAATTCCTTCACCTCTTAGTGCAGTGCCATAAAGAACAGGATAGATTTTGCCTTTAATTGCTTGCAGGGCTATCTCGTCACTTATTATGCCTAGGGTTAAAGTACCTTGGAAGAATTGCTCTAAAAAATTTTCGTTGTAATTACCTAGTATATCGATTATATCTTCAAGTAATTGTTTGTGAGTGGGCTCTTTTATTTCTGAAATATTTTTTGCAAAATTTATCTTATCAAATAAATTGCATACAATAAACTCGTTATTTTTTTCATAGACGAGTTGTAGTGGTATAAGATTCTTTGTTAGAAGCTTTTTCATATCCATGATAGTCTTAGAAGGCGTGGCGCCTATACGATCTAGTTTATTTATAAAGAATATTGAGGGGGTATTTGAGTCCTTTAAAGCATTAAAGTATACCTCTGTTTGAGGTTGCACTCCTTCTACGCAGG
This sequence comes from Clostridium sp., assembly GCF_050717535.1. Taxonomy (GTDB): domain Bacteria; phylum Bacillota; class Clostridia; order Clostridiales; family Clostridiaceae; genus Clostridium_AD. The sequence continues at coordinate 44,455 of NZ_JBOITM010000079.1, read as the reverse complement.
ACAATACAACTATAGCTCCATCTAGAACACCTATACTTCTCTCCACTTCTGAGCTGAAATCAATATGCCCAGGAGTATCTATAACATGGATATTAATTTCTTTATAAATAAGGTCAATTTCAGCAGCTTTTACTGAAATACCTCGTTGCTTTTCAATATCTAAAGAATCTGTATGGGTTGTACCTTTATCTACACTGCCTAAGATTCTACTAGAGCCACTTTGATAAAGTAATTGTTCAGTCAAAGTTGTTTTTCCAGCATCTACATGGGCAACTATTCCAATATTTCTAATACTATTCTTTACTGTCATTTTTATATCTCCATTAAACAAATTTTTTGTTATTTCTATTATTTCTATTATATAGGAAACAGGTTGCGGAAAGCAATGTGGATAATTTTTTTACTTTTTTATTGTATAGGAAACAGCTTACGGAAGTGGATAATATTTATACACTAGAGCTTGTCAATTTTGCCACTTGCCACGTGGGTGGCACTTTGTTCTTGTGTATATGAGTGTGAAATATGAGTAATTTTAATATAAAATAATATAATAACTTAATTTATTACAACTTTTATTGTATAATGAGACATAGAACACTTATTAGGAGAGATGTAAATGGATAAAATTGAATTACTAGCCCCTGCTGGAAGTATGGAAAGCGTAACTGCAGCGGTACAAATGGGCGCAAACGCAGTTTATATAGGAGGAAGCAAATTCTCAGCAAGAGCCTATGCGTTTAATTTTGACAATGATAATATTACTCGCGCAGTAGATTATTGCCACTTATATGGAGTTCGCGTATATGTTACTTTGAATACCTTAGTAAAAGATAATGAAATAAAAGAAATTATGGAGTATGTAGGATTTTTATATAGCATTGGAGTAGATGCACTTATAGTTCAAGATACAGGACTTATTTATTTAATAAGAAATAATTTTCCGGATTTTGAGCTTCATGCATCTACACAAATGACAGTACATAATGGTGAAGGTGCCTTGTTTTTAAAAAACATGGGATTTATTAGGATAGTTCTTTCAAGAGAACTTAGTTTAAAAGAAATTGATTACATATCTAATACTTTAAAAGTTGAAACAGAAGTTTTTGTTCATGGAGCACTATGTATATGTTATTCAGGGCAGTGCCTTATGAGTAGTATTATAGGAGGTAGAAGTGGAAATAGAGGTAGATGTGCCCAGCCATGTAGATTACCTTATACGCTAATAGATAAAAACACTAACAGGGAGCATAAGGCATACATTTTAAGTCCTAAAGATCTTTGTACTCTAGATAACTTAAAAGACATAGTGGGAACAGGTACTTCTTCATTGAAAATTGAAGGAAGAATGAAAAAACCAGAGTATGTTTCAGGTGTGGTGGATATATATAGACGAGCACTGGATAATACTTATAACAATAAAGTGCAAAATTTAGAGGGAGATACTAAAGTCTTAACTCAATTATTTAATAGAGAAGGGTTCTCAAAGGCATATTTATATGGAAATAGTGGGAAAGATATGATGGCATATAAGATTCCAAAGAATTGTGGACTTCCAATAGGAAAAGTTGCCTCTGATTTGTCAGTGAATCTCTTAGAAAAAGTAGAATTAAAAGATGGTATAATGTTTGGTGATGACGGGTTTGTCATATCAAAAATTATTGCGAAGGGAATAGAGGTTCAAAAGGCAGTAAGGGGAGATAGGGTTTTATTAAAACCAACTAAATATAAAGCTGGAGACCTTTTATATAAAATTTCTGATGCTGAACTCATGAATGAGCTTTCGAAAACTTATATTGATGCATTTAAGAGGAAAATAGAATTAAATCTTTCAATAGAATTTAGTGTAAATAATCCACTATATATAAATGCTAGTTACATGGGAGAGGACTTCTATGCTGTTGGAGAGATTGTTCAAGCAGCTGTAAATAAACCATTAGATAGAGAACGTATTATTAAAAATCTATCTAAGACAGGTGACACTCCTTTCAAGATAAATGAAGTGAATTTTGAAAGTTTTGAAGATGGCTTCCTGCCAATGGCTGCATTAAATTCAGTAAGGCGAGAATTAACAGATAATATTCAAAATTATATAATAGGAAAGTATAAAAGAGAAAAAAATAGTAAACAGATTAATTATGAGAAAAAAAAGAGTATACAAGTGGAAAATAACTTTATAGAAAGTGTGGCAAAGCAAAATAACATTATACCAGAAACACTTATATATGTAAGTAATGAGCAGCAGCTAAGAGCAGTAATGGAAATGGGTTTTGATAATATTGCAATTAACCCATTTATGAGAGAGTGTAATATTAGCCTTAATAAGTATGATGTAAATATTTATCTGAAAGTACCTAATATTATCAAAGGTGAATTTGAAAGTGTTTGTGAATTTATTGAAAATAACTTAGGTAGCATAAAAGGTATTATTACAGCTAATTTAGGGATAATCAGTAGATTCAGCAAAAAAATAAGTATAATTGGAGATTATAAGTTAAATATTTTTAATAGTTATGCAGGCGATTTTTACAAGGATTTCCTTACTGGAACATGTATTAGTGCTGAATTAAATCAAAAGGAAATTAAAGAAATAGGGGCTAAAAGTTCATTGCCACTGCAAATTATGGTCTATGGGAAATATGAACTTATGGTTAGTGAATACTGTGCTATAGGAAGTGTTTTTGGTAATAAAGATAATAATAGTGGGTGTATTGAGAAATGTACTAATGGATGTTATACACTTAAAGATAGAATGGGCGAAGAATTTAGAATTAATACTGACAAATATTGTAGAAGTTATATATACAATAATGTGCCAGTAAATTTGATTTCTAATATGACAGAAATAATAAAAAATAATATTTCTTGTTTTAGATTGGATTTTATCCATGAAAATTATGAAGAAACACTAGAGGTTCTTAGGAATTACGTTAAAAGAACTTGGAGTGCAGATTTTAAAAATTATACTAGGGGTCACTATAAAAGAGGCGTGGAATAAAGGAAAGACGGTGAAATCGTGAATAAAAAATCATTAAGAGTTTTAGAATATTTTAAAATTAAGGACAAAATAAAAGAATATACCCATACTACAGCTGGTAAGGATATTATAGAGAATTTAGAGCCATATACTAATCTTTATGAAGTAAAAGAACACCTACAAGAAACTAATGAGGCACTACTTCTTTTATCAAAAAAAGGAAGTGCACCATTTGAGGGAATATATGACGTGAGAGATGCTATAAGTAGGGCATCTAAAGGTGCTTCACTTATGCCCACACAGCTGCTTCAAATAGCTCAAATGCTTAGGTGTGCTAGATTATTTCAAAATTATGTAGGCAACAAAGGGGCAGAAACTTATAGAGTTTTAGAAGATATATGTATTGGAATTGTTCCAATAAAAAAACTAGAAGATGAAATTTTCATAGCTATAATAAGTGATGAAGAAATTTCTGATAGGGCTAGTAGTTTGCTATTTAAGCTAAGAAGATCATTAAAAGAAAAGAATGCCTCCGTAAAAGAAAAGGTTAATTCATTAGTTAGATCAAATGCAAAATATCTTCAAGAGAGTCTTTATACTATAAGGGGAGATAGATATGTAATCCCTGTTAAAATAGAACATAAAAGTAGTGTTCCAGGTATTGTGCATGATCAAAGTTCCTCTGGTGCTACACTATTCATTGAGCCAATGAGTTTAGTTAATTTAAATAACGAGATCAAAGAAATTATGTTAAAAGAAAAAGCTGAAGTCGAAAGAATCTTAGCTGAATTATCATATAAGGTATACGAGAATATAAATATTGTTGATAGCAATGCAAATATAGTATGGGAATTAGATTTTATTTTTGCAAAGGCAAGGTATGCAATAGAAATTAATGCTGTTATTCCCAGTGTTAATGACGAGGGAATAATAGATATAATTGAGGCACGGCATCCTTTAATAGACCCTAAAGTAGTAGTGCCAAGTAATATTTACTTAGGAAGAGGTTTTACCTCACTTGTAATAACAGGACCTAATACTGGAGGTAAAACAGTAACTTTAAAAACTGTAGGTTTAATTCAGTTAATGGCTATGAGTGGAATTTTAATTCCTGCTAGAGATGGATCAATGGTAAGCTTTTTCAATGAAATTTTCGCAGATATAGGTGATGAGCAAAGTATAGAACAAAGCTTATCTACTTTTTCTTCTCATATGACAAATATAGTGAATATAATTGAAAAAGCAGATAAAAAAACATTGGCTTTATTTGATGAATTAGGAGCAGGAACAGATCCTACAGAGGGAGCAGCACTTGCTGTATCAATTCTAGAAAATTTAAGAGCAAGAGGTACAAAAGTAGTAGCAACAACACATTATAGTGAGTTAAAGGGATATGCACTAAAAACCACAGGGGTGGAGAATGCTTCTGTAGAATTTAATGTAGACACACTAAGTCCTACCTATAGGTTAATAATTGGAGTGCCCGGTAAATCCAATGCTTTTGAAATTTCTAAGAGACTTGGATTACCTGATTATATTATTAAAAGTGCAAAAGAAAACATTTCTAGTGAAACCTTAGAGTTTGAAGAATTAGTTCAAAGTTTACAAGAAAAGAGCATAAAAGCAGAAAGTGATGCTAGGATGGCAGAGGTTTTAAAACTAGAAGCTAGTAAGTTAAAAGATAAATATCAGGAAAAATTATATAAAATGGAAAACATCAGAGAAAATGCTATGTATGAAGCTCAGAGAGAAGCAAAAAGGTTAATAAGAAATGCTAAGGAAGAATCTGATGTTATTCTTAAAAATATGAGAGAACTAGAAAAATTGGGATATCCATCTGAAGCAAGACAAATGCTTGAACAGGAAAGAACGAAAATCAAAGATAAACTTGAAAGCTTAGATAAACATGTTCAGAAAAATGAAGAAGAACTTGGGGAAAAACTTAAAAATGTAAAGGAGGGTGAAGAAGTATATTTACCTTCTCTTAACCAAAAGGTTATTGTAATTTCAAAACCCGATAGTAGAGGTGAAGTACAAGTTCAAGCTGGTATTATGAAGATAAATGTTAAAGTAGATGATCTGCGTAAATCCAAGATTACGCAAGAAGAAAAGAAAAAGGCAAAGATTAATAGAAGAGAACTTAAGCTAAATTTAAAAAATGTACCAACTTCCGTTGATTTAAGAGGTATGGACGCGCAAGAGGCCATATATACTGTTGATAAATATTTAGATGAGGCTTATGTAGCAGGACTTAAAGAAGTCACTATTATTCATGGTAAAGGCACGGGAGTTTTAAGAAACACTATTACGGATATGTTAAAGAGGCATGGTCATGCTAAAGCCTATAGACTAGGGAATTATGGTGAAGGTGGTAGTGGAGTTACTATGGTAGAACTTAAATAGCATGGAGTTAATTTACATGCCTTAATAAAGGATGGTGAAACTATGATTATTGTAAGTGCTTGTTTATGTGGAATTAACTGTAAGTATAATGGTGGTAATAATTTAGATGCACGTGTACTTAAATTATTAAAAGGTGGAAAAGCAATACCTGTTTGTCCGGAGCAACTAGGTGGACAGCAAACTCCAAGGGCTCCTCATGAAATTGTAAATGGTAATGGGGCAGATGTGCTAATGGGCAAAGCTAGAACTTTGGGCCCAAAAGATGACGATGTGACTTCGGAGTTTATAAAAGGTGCTTATGAAACACTTAAGATTGCAGAGGCAGTAGGGGCCAGTATAGCTATCTTAAAGTCAAGAAGTCCTTCTTGTGGAGTGTCCCAAATATACGATGGAACTTTTAGTGGAACTAAAAGACCCGGCAATGGAGTTACAGCAGAATTATTATTAACCAAAGGCATAAAAGTTTTTACAGAAGATAATTTAGATGATTTGGACATTTAGATTATAACTAAGGGGGAAATAAATGAATTATAAAGATGTTTTAAAAGAAGCTAAAGAAAATTTAAACAAAAGCTGTAGAGTTTGTCCTATATGTAATGGAGTGGCTTGTGCAGGCGAGGTGCCTGGAATGGGTGGAAAAGGAACTGGAGATGCCTTTAAAATTAATATAGAGGCATTAGATGCTTATAAACTTAATATGAGAACTATCCATGATGCAAAAGATCCCGATACTTCTATAGAGCTATTTGGGCGAAAAATGGATATGCCCGTGTTCGCTGCACCCGTATCTGGAACTACTTTAAATATGGGTGGAAAATTTAGTGAAGAAGAGTATATATCTTGGGTTATAAGTGGATGTTTAGATGGAGGAATTTTCCCTATGGTAGGTGATACTGCTGTAGATTCATTTTTTACAACTAACCTGGCGGAACTAGAAAAACAAGGTGGAAATGGCATTGCAATCATAAAGCCATGGGAAAATGCAAATGTTATAGAAAAAATTAAATTAGCAGAAAAGGCAGGTGCATTTGCTATAGGTATGGATATAGATGCTTGTGGACTTATTACATTGGCGCTTCATGGCAAGCCAGTTATGCCTAAAAATGTAGAGGAGATTAAAGAAATTGTTAAGTCTACAAAGCTTCCATTTATTCTCAAGGGGATAATGACGCCTGATGAAGCAAAACTTGCAGTGGATGCAGGGGTAGCTGCCATTGTTGTGTCAAATCACGGAGGAAGAGTGCTTGATCAAACTCCTGGTGTTGCAGACGTTCTTAAGGAAATTTCTCAGGCTGTCCAGGGAAAAGTAATTATTTTAGCTGATGGCGGAGTCCGAAGTGGACCAGATATACTTAAAATGTTAGCACTAGGTGCAGATGCAGTTCTTATTGGTAGACCATTTGTAACAGCTTCTTTTGGAGGTAAGGCAGAAGGAGTAAAATCTTACATTGATTACCTTAAAAGTGAATTAAAATCAGCAATGGTACTTACAGGATGCAAATCCATAAAACATGTAAATAATAGAATTTTATATTAAAAGTTTGAAAGAAGTCACAGAAATATTGTGGCTTTTTTTGATTTCCTCTAATTCCTTTAGCAGGTTGAATTGACAAAAAAAATTCATGTATTATACTAAAATTAAGAATATTAAAAATTTTCATAAAATGCAGGGGGTCTTACAAATGTTTGAAAATATAAATGAAGTACAAGAATTTATAAAGGAAAATAAGATTAAATTTGTAGATTTTAAGGTAGTGACGTTGGCAGGTAGATGGAATCATTTAACTATACCTGTTGAAAGACTATCTGAAAAGACTTTTTCACAGGGAATAGGATTTGATGGTTCAAGCTATGGATATTCAACTATAGAGGATTCAGATATGAGATTTCTTCCTGATATGACTACAGCGTTTGTTGATCCATATTGCAAAATACCAACTCTAAGCATGATTGCCAATATGTACACTCTTGGCAAAAATGAAGGAAGATTTTCTGGGGATCCAAGATTTATAGCTGAAAAAGCAGAAAAATATATGAGAGATATGGGAATAGCTGATGAATATGTAATAGGACCTGAATTTGAGTTTTATATATTTGACCATATAAATTTTGAAGTTACAAATCATCATCAAGAAGTTTGTATAGATTCCAAGCAAGCCCCATGGAATAGTAATAATAAGGATGATAATTTTGGGTATAAGGCACCTTTTCAAAAGAGTTACCATTTGGGATTACCATATGATTTAAATAATGACCTAAGAAGTGAAATGTGTTTAAAACTAGAAGAGATGGGCATCGCTGTTAAATATCATCACCATGAAGTAGGATCAGCTGGGCAACTTGAAATAGAGGTTGAATTAGAGAAAATGAGTAAAATGGCTGATGCTACAATGATGGCAAAATACTTAATAAAAAATGAAGCTGTAGCCCATGGCAAAACCGCTACTTTTATGCCTAAACCACTATTTGGAGAAGCAGGAAGTGGAATGCATGTTCATATGCTACTTAGAAAAAACGGTAAAAATCTTTTTTTTGATGAAAATGGATACTCTCAAATGAGTAAAACTGCACTGCATTTCATTGGTGGAATATTAAAGCATTCTAAAGCATTACTTGCATTTACTAACCCTTCAACCAATTCATATAAGAGATTAATACCAGGCTTTGAAGCGCCAGTATCAATTTGTTTTGCTACAGGAAACAGAAGTGCAGTAATAAGAATTCCAGGATATGTTAAAGATCCTAAAACTAGAAGATTTGAATTTAGACCATCAGATGGTACAGCAAATCCATATTTAGCTTATTCAGCACTGCTTATGGCTGGTATTGATGGTATAGCTAATAAAATTAATCCTAGTGCGGAAGGCTTCGGACCATATGATGTAAACGTTTTTGAATTGCCGAAGGAAGAAAGGGATAAAATTGAAGTATTACCTAGATCACTGGAGGACGCACTGGAAGAGCTTAAAAATGATTCTGGTTTTTTATTAAAAGGTGGAGTATTTGATGAACATTTTATTAATAATTGGATTAAATTTAAATATGAAAAAGAAATCAAAAAGGTACTGCCGGTTCCATCGCCAATAGAATTTCAATTGTACTATGACTTATAGTATAAGAATTGGAACAATTAATTAAAATTATAGATGTTATGAGAGAGGGGTTAGATCATGGTTAAAAGACTTGATGAGTTAATTGAACTAGCTACTAAAAAAGATAAAAAGATATTATCAGTAGCTGTGGCACAGGATAATATAGTTTTAAAGGCAGTAGTCGAAGCAGTTAAATTACAAATTGTGGATGCGATACTGGTTGGCGATGAGGATAAAATAAAAGCGATTGCACTTAAAGAAAATTTAAGCCTTCAAAATATTAGAATTGTAAATGAAAAAGACATCATAAGAGCTGCAGCGAAAGCTGTAGAGCTTGTATCCTGTGGCGAGGCTCATTTCATAATGAAAGGGATGCTTGGAACCTCTGAATTACTAAAGGCAGTACTAAATAAAGAGGCAGGACTCAGAGGCACGGGACTTTTATCACATGTTATGATTTATGATATACCTGCGTATCACAAATTACTTTTTCTAACGGATGGAGGTATGGTTACTTGTCCCGAACTTAAAGAAAAAATTGAGATAATTAATAATGCAGTGCAAGTAGCACATGCGCTAGAGATAGATATTCCAAAGATAGCTCCTATTTGTGCAGTAGAAGTTGTTAATCCTTCAATGCAGGCAACGATAGACGCGGCATCACTATCACAAATGAATAAAAGAGGACAAATAAAGGGCTGCTTAATTGATGGTCCATTGGGACTGGATAATGCAATATCTAAGGAGGCTGCAGAGCATAAGGGTATTATTAGTGAGGTAGCAGGTGATAGTGATATATTACTTGTTCCAAGTATAGAGGCGGGAAATTTTCTAGGTAAATCTCTTACCTACTTTGCGAAAGCTGAAAGTGCAGGCATTATAGTAGGAGCGAAATGCCCAGTAGTATTGGTTTCAAGGGCTGATAGTGCAAAATCAAAATTATATTCTATAGCTCTTGGAGCGGTAGTAGTATAAAAGGGGGAATTATATATGAAAAAAGTAATTATGTCAGGTAATGAGGCCATTGCAAGAGGCGCCTATGAGGCAGGATGTCATATAGCTTCTGGTTACCCAGGAACACCTAGTACAGAAATTCTTGAAAATTTTGCTAAATATGAAGGCGTTTATGCAGAATGGGCACCTAATGAAAAAGTAGGATTTGAAGTTGCAGCAGGAGCATCTATTGGTGGGGCAAGGTCGCTTACAACTATGAAGCATGTAGGATTAAACGTGGCTGCAGATCCATTATTTACAATAGCATATGAAGGTGTTAATGGAGGATTTGTTGTGGTAACAGCAGATGATCCTGGAATGCATTCGTCGCAGAATGAGCAGGATAATAGATACTATGCACCACATGCTAAAGTGGCCTTACTAGAACCATCTGATTCACAAGAATGTTTAGACTATATGAAAGCAGCTTATGAGATTAGTGAAAAATTTGATACCCTTGTTTTGTTTAGAGTTACTACAAGGATATGTCACTCAAAATCAGTAATAGAGCTTGGAGAGAGGATTTCAGTAGCAGTAAGGCCTTACGAAAAAAATGTAAAAAAATATATTATGATACCTGCACATTCAAAAGCTAAACATTATGAAGTAGAAGAAAGATTAGAAGCATTAAGAAAATTTTCTAATAATACTCCATTAAACAGAGTGGAGATGGGTAATAGTAAAATAGGAATAATTACAAGTGGTATTTCTTATCAATATGCTAAAGAAGTTCTAGGTGATAATGCGTCTTATCTAAAGATAGGTATGAGTTATCCTCTTCCAGATGAAATGATTAGAGAATTTGCAGCTAAGGTTGAAAAACTTTATATAATAGAAGAGAATGACCCTTATTTAGAAACTGCTATAAAGGCAATGGGAATCAACTGCATAGGAAAAGAAATAATTCCTATTTGTGACGAATTAAATCCTGACATCGTGCGAAAGGCCATCTTAGGTGAAGTTAATAATATTGCTTATACAACAGATATACAAGCACCTTCAAGACCACCAGTATTATGTCCAGGGTGTCCACATAGAGGAATATTTTATGAAGTATCAAAATATAAAGATATAATATCTTCAGGGGATATAGGATGCTACACCCTAGGTATGGTAGCGCCTCTTAATGTAACTGATACAGTTATATGTATGGGAGCTTCAATTTCTGCAGGTACAGGTATTGAAAGAGCTAACATGGTTTCTAATAGGCATGATAAAAAGGTTTTCTCTTTTATTGGAGATTCAACTTTCTTCCATTCAGGAATAACAGGGCTTGTAAATGCAGTATATAATCATACTCCAATTGTTATTTGTATTTTGGATAATAGAATTACTGGTATGACAGGACATCAAGAAAATCCTGGCACAGGTAAAACCCTCCAAAAGAATCCTGCACCAATGATTGATATAGAAAAGTTAGTTATTGCCTGTGGTATTAAAGCGGAAAATATAAGAGTAGTAGATCCCTATAAACTAGGTGAGACAAAAAATGCTGTAAAGCAGGCGCATGATAGCACAGAGCCTTTTGTAATAATTACAAAACAACCTTGTGCATTGATTAAAGATGTGCTTAAAGTTAGAGCGGGAATAAAGTGTGTTATAGATGAAGAAAAATGCAAAAAGTGTAAGGCTTGCTTAAAAGTAGGTTGCCCAGCAATAAAATTTCAAAATGGAGTTGTAACTATAGATGCTACCATGTGTAATGGATGCGGAATATGTTTGCAAGTATGCCCATTTAAAGCTATAGAAAAGGTTGGTGAATAATATGAGTGAAAATAAAAGTGTATTATTTGTAGGTGTAGGTGGACAAGGAACAATTCTAGCATCTAAAATTTTGACAGAAGGACTTTTGAAAAGTGGATATGATGTTAAAATGTCAGAAGTTCATGGCATGGCTCAAAGAGGTGGAAGTGTTACCACACAAGTAAGATTTGGAGAAAAGGTTTATTCTCCACTAGTAGAAAAAGGTAAAGTAGATGTAATAGTTTCATTCGAAAAGAGTGAAGCCGCTAGATACCTACCTTATTTAAAGAAAGATGGCTACATGGTAGTTAATGATTATGAAATATATCCAATACCAGTTTTAATAGGCAAAGAAAAATACCCTGAAAATGTAAATGAAAAGCTATCAGAAATAGTGCATAACATTGTAATTATTAATGCAGTTGAAATTGCTGAAAAGCTTGGAAATGTTAAAGCACAAAATGTAGTTTTATTAGGAGCATTAATTAAAGTGCTTAAACTAGAAAATATAAATTGGGATGAGGTTATTAGTGATATAGTGCCTCCCAAAGCTATAGAAATAAATAAGAAGGCATTTAAAGCAGGAATGGAAGTTTAGCATTAATAAAAGTAGGAGCTTTGAGTTAGAGCTCCTGTTTTTGTTTTTTATAGAAAAATGTACATTTTTGTAGGATATTTTTAAAAATCCGCTATAATATAAATAAGTACTATACAAGAACTACATGAGGCAAAACAATTAATAATTGTTTTATACCAAGAGGCCGACAAGGAGGAATAAAAATGCCACTATATTCATTAGCATCTAAAGAAATATTAGGGTGCATAAAAGAATACATAAAAAGAGGAGAAGTAGTTAGAATTTCTGATGCTTTGGAATATAATAATATTTTATATAGAGAGATTACATTTTCTAAAAAAATGTTTGAAAATTTAAGGAAAGAGAATTTGGGGTATCTTTATATTAATGAAAAAAATGAAATTGTTATGGAAAAATCTCTACAAGAAAAATTAGCAAAATTAGCTTATTATTCTGAGATATTTTATAATAAAGAAAGTAGAACCTGTATAATCAATGCATATCAAGAGGAAGGTAAAGTTGAAAAGGATAGGAAAGATTATCAATTAGTAGTTGAAGGTTTAAATTTCCTAACTAAAGAGGGAATTGTGGATTCGGAACAAGTAAAACAAATTGTTGTTAAATTACCAGGAATTAGAAAGAACAACAATTTAGCTTTAAAACAGCTTATGACTGATGCTTATAAATGTAAAGAAGAAAAAAAATATTTTAATCTCAATATGTTGGAAGAGCTATTACCAACATATAGAGATGCACTAAGTATAAATCTTCAAAAGATAAGACTTATAAATTCTGCCAAGGATTGCTATACAAATATTAAAAAAACTTCTGAGAAAAAGAAAAAACAAATGTCTATTAGATTTAATCACAAATTAACAGAGCCACTAATGAAGATAAGTTATACAATGGGATATTTTATTAAATTGGTGGATACCTGTGAAACAATAAGCAAAATGTCGGATACTCAATATTTTAAGTACTTAGGCACTATTGAAAAAGAAAATATTGAGCTTAGAGTAAAACTCAATAGAAGCAAAAAGAACTCCTAATTTGGAGTTCTTTTTGCTTCTATTCAACAGTTATATACACAGCATCTTCTTCACGAACAACTTTTATATATTCAACTTCTGGATCCTCAGTTCCTTGAACATATAAGCCAGTTGCTTTTAATTTTTCAACATAATCTATAATTTCTTGAGTTATTCTCTCACCAGGGCAAAGTATTGGAATACCAGGTGGATAAGCCATTAGGAATTCTCCACTTATCATACCAACACTCTTTTTAATTTCTACAGCAGTATTTACACTGTTGAAAGCCTCACGAGGAATTTGAACTTGCTCTGGAATACTAGGAATATCAATAAAATCAGATTTTTTTGCGCCTTTGCCATAGTATTCACTACTAACTTCTCTTAAAGCCGTAAGTAACTGCTCCATTCCTTCTTCTGTATCACCAAAGGATCCAACTGCCAGTACGTTATAAAGATCAGATAATTCCATTTGTATATGATATTTGTTAGAGAGAATCATATCTAAGTCATAACCTGTTATGCCTAAATCTCTACAAGTTATTGTAATTTTAGTTGGATCAATAGCGAAAGCTCCAAAACCATCTAAAACCTCTTCCCCAAAACAATAAAAACCAGGAATCTTATTTACTTCACTTCTTACATAATTAGATAAATCAATAGTCTTATCTAAAAGTTCGGTGCCATGCAAAGCAATTTGACGCCTAGCACAATCCAGTGAGGCCATTAATATGTAGGAAGGTGAAGTTGTGTGCAGTAAATTCATCAGTTGTTTAACTCTAGCTGGGTTAACACGATTTGAACAAACATGTAGTAACGAAGTTTGAGTTAATGAACCTATGATTTTATGAGTGCTTTGTGCACATATGTCTGCACCAGCTTCCATTGCTGACATTGGCAATCTGCTATTAAAATTAAGATGAGGACCATGGGCTTCATCAACTATAAGCGGAATGTCATATTCATGAACCATTTCTGCAATTTTTTCTATATCAGTGGAAACTCCATAATATGTAGGGTTTATTATAAGCACGGCTTTTGCATCAGGATTCTCTTTTAGTGTTGCTTCCACTGTTTCTGGAGATACTCCATGAGCAACCCCTATTTTTTTATCTAGTTCAGGTTGCATATAAACTGGGACAGCACCGGCCAATATGATTCCACCGGTTATAGATTTATGAACATTTCTAGGTACAATTATCTTATCGCCAGATCCAACCACAGACATAATCATAGCTTGAATGGCACCAGAAGTTCCGTGAACTGAGAAAAATGTTTCATCAGCACCATAAGCATCAGCTGCTAACTCTTGGGCCTTTTTAATAGGTCCGGTTGGGTGATGCAAAGAATCAACAAGTTTAAAAACTGTAACATCAATTTTAAAAGGGTTTGCCCCCATAAAATTTTTAAATTCTTCATCAGCACCTACTCCCTTTTTATGGCCAGGTACGTGAAGTGGCAAGGTATCTCTGTCAACATATTCCATTAACGCATCGAATAATGGAGTTTCATTTTGATTTAATCTATACATTTATACACCCCTTTCAAGTGAATTTATTTTGTGGAATATTAAAATAAACAAGAAAAATTATGCTCGCTTAGTTACTTAAATATTCCTAATCTTTAAAATAGTTATTGTTAGTAAATTCATTGGGCCAATTTATAATTATAGAGGATTAGATATGCAAATGCAATAATAATTTCAAATTGTCAAATAAATCATAAAAAGAATAGTTTATAATAAAGACACTTAATGTTCCTTTTATTTATAATGGGTTGATAGTATAATGTTATAGACTAAAGAGAGAGTTTTGGTAATGGCAAAGAGCCTAGCAAATATTTGTTATCTCAAAAGAATATAAGGAGGAAAATTTATGACTTACAAAGAAAAATATAAAATTTGGATTAACTCTAATTTAATAGATTTGAAATTAAAAAAAGAGTTAGAACAGTTAATTGATGAAAAAGAAATTGAAGATAGATTTTACAAAGATTTAGAGTTTGGTACAGGGGGACTTAGAGGAGTAATGGGAGCGGGAACAAACCGGATGAACATACACACCATAGGTAAAGCTACTCAAGGGTTAGCTGATTATTTAAATTCAAAATACACGGGAAACACATCAGTGTGCATAGCCTATGATTCAAGAAATATGTCAAAAGAATTTGCCATGGCTGCTGCAAAAACTCTTTGTGGAAATGGTATTTACGTTAATTTATTTGAAAAATTAACACCAACGCCAATTTTATCTTATGCGGTTCGTCAACTTAAAAGTAAAGCGGGTATTGTTATTACTGCCTCACATAATCCTAAAGAATATAATGGGTACAAAGTTTATGGGGAGGATGGTGGACAAGTTACTGATGAGGTTGCCAACGAAATTATAACCTGTGCAGGAAATATAAAAGATTTTTCTAAAGTGAAAACTATAGAAGCTGATAAAGCCAAAACTAATGGAATGTTAAAAATCATTGGAGAAGATCTTTATTTATCATACATCAATAAGGTTAAAAATTTGACACTGAGAGAAGATTTGCTTAGCAAACATGCCAAGGATTTAAAAGTAGTTTATACTCCTATTCATGGTTCTGGAAATATTCCTGTTAGAAGAGTTTTAAGTGAACTTGGTTATGAGAATGTGTCTGTTGTAAAGCAGCAAGAAATGCCAGATGGTAATTTTCCAACGGCAGCTTATCCTAATCCAGAAGATCCAAAGGTATTTGAATTAGCTCTTAAAATGGCAGAAAAAATTAATCCAGATATTATTTTTGGGACAGATCCTGATTGTGATCGTATTGGAGTAGTAGTTAAAGACAAATTCGGTGAATACAAGGTTCTTACAGGAAATCAGACTGGGGTATTATTGTGTAATTATATTTTGAATTCATTAAGTGAAACAAAAAAAATGCCTAAGAATGGTGTGGTAATAAAAACTATTGTTACATCTAATATGGTAGAGGGTATTGCACTAAAATATAACGTTGAAGTACTAGATGTGTTAACTGGATTTAAATATATTGGCGAAAAAATCAAAGAGTTCGAAGAAAAAGGTGAAAAAAACTTTATCTTTGGGTTTGAAGAAAGCTTTGGCTATTTAGCTGGGAATTTTGTACGAGATAAAGATGCGGTTATAGCGGCAACATTGATTTGTGAAATGACACTTTATTATAAAAGTAAGGGCATGAGTTTATATGATGCATTGATGGATCTTTATAAGGAATATGGGTATTATGAGGAGAGCTTAGTTTCAATAGAACTAAAGGGGAAAGATGGTGCAGAAAAAATAGGTAATATTTTAGAATATTTAAGACATTCAATGAAGGATTTCATAGGAAATTATAAAGTTGTAAAAAAAATGGACTATAGAGCTGGGTTAGAGATGAATTTATTAGAACATACTGAAAAAACAATTTCACTACCAAAATCAAATGTACTAAAATTTATTTTGGAAGATGGGTCTTGGTTTGTAGTTAGACCTTCTGGTACTGAACCAAAAATGAAAATCTATTTATCCGTTAAAGGAAACAGTCAAGAAGATACATCTAAAAAAACAATTAAATTGAAAGAAAATGTTATGTTAATAGTTGATAAAGCAAGCATAACCTAAAGTGTGGTTTACAAATCACCCTCATTATATTATTATTAGGAGTAGTTGTAGCATAAATATTTAAGATTAGTAGGAAGGTGAAAGCATGGATATTAAAACATATTTTTCAGAAAAATTATCAGCTATTCTTTTTCTGGAAATAAAGAAGAATAGTAAAATTAATGATTTTGTTATATTGGATGACATATATTTTCCAGTGAGAACTAATGAAATAATTCAAAAGGTAAAGAAAAAAGAAGATTTCGAAAATATACCAGTTAATCTGTTTATAGAAGGAATGTTTTATGTTATTGGAGCAGATGAATCTTTTAAGTATACTAAAGTATATAAAGAAATAATAAAGTCTATTCCAAATTCAATTGGATTTATTAAGGGTGTGATTTTTAAAGAAATTCAAAATGAAAATTATGAGGAAGCTTATATTATGTTAAGTGGATTATTAACAATAGAAGAAAATATTGAGAATTATGATAAGATTTTTTTGCTGGTAGACAAACTAAGGGTCACTAATATTATGTTTAAAGATGAAGAACTAAAGCTTATAGAAAGGGCTAAAAAAATAACTAATTATAGTAAGCCGTATCTATATGAGGCATTAGTTTTTAATAGTGAAATGGAGCATGAGTTAGCTTTAGTAGCTTTAAGTAATTATGCAATAAATGGTGGCGAACAAACAACAGACGTTATAGACCTTAAAAACACTTTGGAAACTATAACAAGGTTTCAAAAGGGAAAAGAACTAGTGGCTACAAGTCCTAATGCTGCATTACAAATCTTAATTCCGCTAATGGAGCAGCTAGGAGATAGCCCAGATATATATTATCATAGTGCTGTAGCTTATAGACTACTACAAAATTACGAGAAGGCCATATACTATTTAAATGAAGCAGCAGCAATTGACAAGAATTTAATAGAGGTAATAATTGAGTTTGGAATTAATTATGCGCTTCTTGAAAATTACGAGAGAGCTATCCAATATTTTAGAAATGCATTTGAAGTTACAAAGTCTATAGAGGTATGTACAAATCTTGTTATGTGTTATATAAATACTAAAAACTTAGATGCAGCAAGGATACATTTAGATATGGCTAAAAAAATTGATCCAAAAGATGAAATTGTGATAGAACTCGAAAAACTAATGATGGAGGCTAAATAATGGAATTGACGGAATACTTTACGATAATAAAAAAACGGATACTACTGGTGATTTTAATTACACTAGGAGCAACGGTACTTAGCGGAGTATTAAGTTATTTTGTTATTACACCTACTTACAAAGCTGATATATCTGTAATAATTGGAAAAGTAGAAAATAAAACTGAGGTACCACAAGCTAGCATGAATGATGTGCTTATGTATCAAAAATTAGTTAAAACTTATAGCGAATTTGCTAAATCTAGAAAGGTTTCAGAACATGTTATTACAGCACTTAAATTGAAAATGGAACCTAGTGAACTTCAAAGCATGGTAACAGTGGAACCAAAAGGAGATACTGAGTTCTTAACTATAACTGTTAAAGCTAAGGATCCTAAAGAAGCTATGGATATTGCTAATCAGTTAGCTAAGTCATTAAAATTTATAAGCAATGATGTGAAAAAATCAGATAATGTGCAACTTTTAGATGAAGCACTACAACCTACAGTGCCAGATAGTCCAAATCCAAAGCTAAATATAGCAATCGCATTTTTTATTGGACTTATGATTTCTCTAGGTATTGCATTTTTATTAGAATACTTAGATAACACTGTAAAAAGTCAAGAGGATATAGAGAAGCTAACTGGAATAACGGTTATTGGGATAATTCCTTTAACAGAAGAAAAAAAATAGGAGAGTGAGAATATGTTAAAAAAAATGATAACATTAAAAAATCCCAAATCTAGATCAGCAGAAGCTTTTAGAACATTAAGAACTAATATTCAATTCTCTTCCTTAGATAAAGAATTTAAATCCATAGTAATTACTTCATCGGGTGCCGGAGAAGGAAAAAGCACAGTTTTGTCAAATTTAGCGATAACTATGGCTGAAAGTGGCAAAACAGTTATTCTTGTAGATTGTGATTTTAGAAAACCATCAATACATAAGAAAATGGGAATTACAAATTCAGTTGGACTGACAAATATATTAGTTCAAGATGTTAAAAAGGAAGAATGTATTGTTAAAACAGATGTTAATAATCTTTCTATACTAACTAGTGGACCAATACCTCCAAATCCAGCAGAGTTATTGGGAACTCAAAAAATGAAAAATTTTATGGAAATCCTAAAAAGTGAATATGATATAGTCCTTATTGATGCACCACCAGTACTTGCAGTAACAGATGCCCAAATTTTAGCTACAATAGCAGATGGAGTGATTTTTGTAGCATCATACGGTGAGGCTCAAAAGGACGCACTAGTAGACGCAAAAGAATTAATCGATAAGGTTGGTGGAAAGATACTAGGAATTGTATTCAATAAAGTACCTGAAGCTGTAAGTGGATATTATGGGAAATATTACAAAGGGTATTATGATAAAGAAAAATAAGGTTTTAGAAGGTGCAAGTATATGATAGATTTTCATAGTCATATAATTCATGGAGTTGATGATGGAGCAAAAAGTTTAAATATGTCTCTTGGAATGTTAAAAATTGCAGAAAGTGAAGGGGTAGAGTACATTTGTGCTACTCCTCATTTTATAGCTGAAGAATATGAAATTACTAGAGAAAAATATATTGAAAAATTTAATAACCTAGTTTTAGCATCTAGGGAGGAGAATTTTAAAATTAAAATTTTATCTGGACTAGAAATTTATATGCATCCCAATTTACCAAAACTCTATAAAGAAAAGAGGATTTGGGGAATTAATGGCTCAGAATATATGCTTATTGAGCTTCCAATGGGCCAATTTCCGAGGTATACTGAAGATGTGTTTTATGAATTAATGTTACTTGGGGTTAAACCTATATTAGCTCATCCAGAGCGAAATATTAAGATTATGGAAAATCATGATTTGATTATTAATTTAATTAAACAAGGAGTATTGATGCAAATAAATTCTGCTAGTTTATTAGGCAATTATGGAAAAGAAATAAAAAAGACTGCTCAGCAATTTGTAAAAGCGAATATGGTACATATTTTAGGCAGTGATGGACATAATATCACAAGTAGAAAAACGATTATAAAACCAGCATTTGATATAATAAAAGATAAAAATGAACCCATGTATAACTGGATTTCTCAAAATCAAATTAATATTATTAATAACAAAACCACTACGGAATTATTAGAAATAAAAACTAAAAAAAGAAAATTTTCACTTTGTAATATTTTTAGTAAGTTTTAAAATAAGGTGTAATCTATGAGTATTTTATTTGAGGGGAGAAGAACTATGAGAGTTAAAAAAGCTATTATACCTGCAGCAGGACTTGGCACAAGGTTTTTACCAGCTACAAAGGCGCAACCTAAAGAAATGTTACCAATTGTTGATAAGCCAACAATACAGTATATTATTGAGGAAGCGGTTGCCTCTGGAATTGAGGAAATACTAATTATAACAGGAAGAAATAAAAGAGCGATTGAAGATCATTTTGATAAATCTATTGAACTTGAGTATCAATTGCGACAAAATGGCAAGGAAGATGTATTGAAAATGGTAGAAGATATATCCAATTTGGCTAATATTTATTATATACGCCAAAAAGAACCTAAGGGGTTAGGCCATGCTATTAGTTGTGCTAAAACCTTTGTTGGTAATGAACCTTTTGCTGTAATGCTGGGTGATGATGTAGTAGATAGTGAGATTCCTTGTCTTAAACAACTTATAGACTGTTACAGTGAATACGAGACTTCAATTTTAGGGGTTCAAGAGGTACCTGTAAGTGAAGTTTCTAAATATGGTATAGTTGATGGAACTGCAATAGATGATAGAGTTTATAAAGTTAAAGATGTTATTGAAAAACCTAATTCAGGCGAAGCACCATCTAATATAGCAATACTAGGGAGATATATAATAACACCTAGAATATTTGATATTTTAGAAAATACGAAGCCTGGAAAGGGTGGAGAAATACAACTTACAGATGCACTAAAGACTTTAATAGAAGAGGAAGATATGTATGCTTATAAATTTCAGGGTAGAAGATATGATGTAGGCGACAAAGAAGGTTTTCTAGAAGCTACTGTTGAACAAGCGCTTAAAAGAGATGATCTTAAAAAAACTTTTATGAATTATCTTTTAACTATCAAGAACAACGATATGTTTAAAGAAATCTACAATGAATGTAATGATGATAAAAAATAGTCTAATTAAGTATGAAAGATGAAAAATTTTTAATATCCTGAATTTGTTATTAATAAAAATAAAGAGGACCTAGTTAATTATTAATTGCTAGGTCCTTTTAATTTTATCTACATTAAATATCTACATTTTGTGGGAATTATAAATAAATAGTTAATAAACTCCATTAAATTATACAAAAACAAGGTTTTAGGATATAATAATATATGCAAAGATACTGAATAATAGAAGAGAAGAAATATGTTGAATAATTTTTGAAATGAGGTAAAATGATTAAGGGAATAGCAAAGGGTTTAAAACTAAATAAAGGATGTGAACTTCATGAAAACGGATAAAAGGGTCTTTGCGGTGGATATTATTTGTATTTTGGCTTCGTTATATTTAACTTTACTGTTGAAATTTGATTTTAATATCCCTATAAAAGACCTTGAATTTTTTAAAATTTCAATTATCCCAGTGTTGATTTTAATAATAGGATTTAATATGATATTTGGATTGTATCGAAGTATATGGAAATACGCATCCATTTCAGAATTATTTTCTATAGTATATTCAATAACCCTGGCCAATATAGTGTTTGTGATTTATAGCTATTTAGTTAGTCATATTTTATTTAAAAGCCACTATTATAGATTCCCTTTTACTGTACATATTATATTTTGGCTTCTATGTGTGATTACCCTGGGTGGAATTAGAATTATATACAGAATATCAGAGCAAAAAAAAGGAGAAAATAAACAGTGTGATAAGAACATAAACATTCTTATTGTTGGCGCCGGAGATGCAGGCGTAATGCTAGTAAAAGAGATTAGTAAGCATAGTGAATTAAAATATTATGTTGTTGGATTAATCGATGATGATAAATTAAAAAATGATAAAATAATTAACGGTATTAAAGTATTAGGTGGTAGAGATAAGATAATTTCAATTTGCAAGGAAGAGTCCGTTGAGGAAATAATTATTACTATGCCTTCAGCAGATTTTAAAACTAAAACAGAAATACTGAACATTTGCAAAAGGACTAAATGCAAGTTAAAAACAATTCCTGGTATTTATGAAATTGTAGACGAGAAAGTAAACATTAGCGAGCTTCGTGATGTTAATATTGAGGATCTTTTAGGAAGAGAAGCAATTAAATTAAATACTGAAGACATTGATAAATATATTAAAGAAAAAATAATACTAGTTACAGGTGGTGGCGGTTCTATAGGATCCGAACTATGCAGGCAAATCGCTAAGTTTAATCCTAAAAAATTAATAGTTCTAGATATTTATGAAAACAATGCCTACGATTTACAAATGGAGCTTAACTATGAGTTTCCTATGTTAAATAAAGAGTTTATCATTGCATCTGTTAGAGATATTGATAGATTAAAAGAAATTTTTGAAACCTATAAACCTGATGTAGTATTCCATGCAGCGGCTCATAAACATGTGCCACTGATGGAGAATAACCCAGCAGAAGCTATTAAGAATAATGTAATAGGAACTTATAACGTTGTAAAATGTAGTCATGAAGCTGGTGTAAAAAGATTTGTTCAAATTAGTACAGATAAGGCAGTAAATCCTACAAACATCATGGGAGCTACCAAGAGATTTTGTGAACTCATAATTCAAGCCTTTGACACAATTAGTGATACTGAGTATGTGGCTGTAAGATTTGGTAATGTTTTAGGAAGCAATGGTTCAGTAATACCATTATTTAAAAAGCAAATAGCTCATGGAGGTCCAGTAACTGTAATGCACCCTGAAATAAATAGATTCTTTATGACAATACCAGAAGCTGCACAATTAGTTATTCAAGCTGGAGGTATGGCAAAAGGTGGAGAAATATTTGTTTTAGATATGGGAGAACCTGTGAAAATAGTTGACTTAGCTAGAGATTTAATAACTCTTTCAGGGCTTGAACCAGATGTAGATATAAAAATTGAATTTATTGGACTAAGGCCTGGAGAAAAACTATATGAAGAACTTCTGATGGATGAGGTAGCATTAACATCCACTTCTCATAATAAAATTTATGTTGAAAAGCCTATAGGAAATGATATAGATTTTATTGAAAAATCTATTGAGGATTTTAAAATTGTAGTTGGAAAAGACAAAGATGCTGTATTTGCTTTAATGGAAGAAAAAGTTCCAACTTATAAAAGAAAGCCGGACTAAAAAAATTAACACTTTGCGATATTATTTTATTTAAATTGTCTTATGAAAATTATTAAAAAAAATCTAACATCGCAAAAAAGATATAAATTAAAGTATTATATTAGACCTTTAAGGTTATAGGAGGTAACAAAATGTTTCAATTAAAAGATGAGTTATTATTAAAATTAAAAAATAAAACAGCTAAACTAGGTGTGGTTGGACTGGGCTATGTGGGATTACCGCTAGCTGTAGAAAAGGCTAAAGTAGGGTATGAAGTAATAGGTTTTGATGTTCAAGATCAAAAGGTTCAAATGATAAATGACGGAATTAATTATATTGGAGATATTGTAGATACAGATTTAGCTAAATTAGTAAAAGAAGGAAAACTAAAAGCTACTACAGATTTTAGTTTTGTTAAGGATGTTGATACAGTATGTATCGCAGTTCCTACACCACTAGATTTATATAAACAACCAGATTTATCTTATGTAGTAGATTCAACTAGAAGTGTAGCTAAGTATTTACATAGAGGAATGCTGGTAGTACTGGAAAGCACTACATATCCAGGAACAACTGAAGAAGTATTAAAACCAATACTTGAAGAATCAGGCTTAAAATGTGGAGTAGATTTTTTCTTAGCTTTCTCTCCAGAAAGAATTGATCCAGGAAATAAACAATTTAACACAAAAAATACTCCAAAGGTAGTTGGAGGATGTACAAAAGACTGTACTGAGGTAGCAGGAATGTTATACAGAAGTGTGCTAGAGGGAGATATAATGGAAGTGTCTTCTCCAGCGGTAGCAGAAATGGAAAAAATTCTGGAAAATACTTTTAGAAATGTAAATATAGCATTAGCAAATGAAATGGCAATTTTATGTAAAAGAATGAACATTGACATTTGGGAAGTTATAGATGCAGCTAAAACTAAGCCTTATGGGTTTATGCCATTCTACCCAGGTCCAGGACTTGGAGGACATTGTATACCACTTGATCCATTCTACCTAGAATGGAAAGCAAAAGAGTTTGATTATCATACAAAATTAATAGAAGCTTCAGGTATAATTAACGATTATATGCCAGAATTTGTGCTTGAAAATGTCATGAAACTTTTGAATGGTCAGAAAAAAGCACTAAACGGAGCAAAAGTACTTCTTATGGGTGCAGCTTATAAGAAAGATATAGATGATATGAGAGAATCACCAACACTAAAGGTTATTGAGCAATTAGAAAAGAATGGTGCTGATATTATAATAGATGATCCATTTATTCCTAAATTTACTCATAAGGGCAAAGAATATGTAACAGTAAATTGGGAAAATGAAATAGCAAATGCAGATATAGTAATAATAACAACGGATCATAGCTCTTATGATTATGAAAAAATTGTAGCTGAAGCTAGTTTATTATATGATACTAGAAATGCTACAAAGCATGTTGTAAACAATAGAGAAAAGATCAATAAACTTTAATAGTAACTGCAATAAAATTATGGCATGCAAACATTGTAAACTATTTTATGATATTGCATGCCAAAATTATATGAAAATCATCAAGGAGGAATTCAAATGAAAAAATTAAGAGTAGCAATAATAGGATGTGGAAGAATATCTTACAAACATGTAGAGGCTATAACTCAAAACAAATCTGAAATTCAGCTAGTTGCAGTTTGTGATGTGGTAGAAGCTAATGCTATGGCTAAAAAAGCTGAGTACATAAAAGCACTAGGGGAAAATGTAGATGTAAAAGTTTATATAGATTATAAAGAAATGCTTGAGAGTACTGATATAGATATGGTTTCTATATCTACTGAAAGCGGATATCATCCAGAAATAGCTATATATTGCATGAATAAGGGCAAACATGTACTTGTAGAAAAACCAATGGCATTATCTATTCAAGATGCAGATAGAATGATTGAGTGTGCAAGAAAAAATAATGTAAAACTTTGTGTTAGTCACCAAAACAGATTTAATGAACCAATACAAAAGCTAAGAGCTGCTGTAGATTCAAATAGATTTGGGAAATTAGTTAACGGTACAGCTAGAATCCTTTGGAATAGAAATATGGGATACTATCAGCAAGCTCCTTGGAGAGGAACATGGAAACTGGACGGTGGTACACTAATGAATCAATGTATTCATAATATTGATTTGTTGCAATGGATGATGGGTGGAGAAATAGACACTGTTTATGCTCAGTGTGATACTTTTATTAATGATATAGAAGCTGAAGATTTTGGGGCAATAATGATAAGATTTAAAAATGGAGCTATAGGTATAGTTGAAGGTTCCGCTTGTGTATATCCTAAAAATTTAGAAGAGACCTTAAGCATTTTTGGTGAAACAGGTACAGTTTGTATAGGAGGACTAGCGGTTAATTCTATAGAAACTTGGAAATTTGCAGATAACGTGGATAATGAGCAGGAAATATTAAGTAATCAAAAGGGAGACCCAGATTCGGTTTATGGCTTTGGACACACACCACTATATAAAGACATGATAGATGCTATAAATATGGATAGACAACCTCTTATAAATGGAGAAGAAGGTAAAAAAGGTATGTCTATTATACTTGCAGCTTATAAATCAAGACTTACAGGACTTCCAGTTAAATTCCCAATGGGAGATTTTTCAACTATGCAAATGAAAAAATAGTTTTAGCTATATTATATGAAATGAGGTTATTTTCATGAATTATATATCAGAGAAAAGTAAATTGGGAAACAATGTAACAATGGGACATTTTGTAGTAATAGATGATGAAGTAGTTATAGGTTCTAATTGTATTATAGGCAGTAATGTAGTTATACACGTAGGTACTATTATTGGTAGCAATGTTAGAATAGATGATAATACAGTAATAGGTAAGGAGCCGATGAGGTCCGTAAACAGTATTTTTAAGAATGAGGAAAAATTGCTTCCAGCTAAAATAAGCGAGGGCTGTCTTATAGGTGCAGGGGTAATAATTTATTGTGGTTGCGTCATTGGTGACAAAACACTTATTGCTGACACCGCTGTAATAAGAGAAAATGTTACAGTAGGATCTAAAACAATTATTGGTCGTGGAACTACTATTGAAAATTTTTGCACAGTTGGGTCTAACTGCAAAATACAAACTAATGTATATTTAACAGCTTATTCGCAGGTTTGTGATAATGTATTTATTGCTCCTTGTGTTACAACTTCCAATGATAATTATGCAGCTCGTTCTAAAGAACGGTTTGGAAAATTTAAAGGGGTAACAATTAAAAAAGGTGGAAGAATTGGAGCCGGAGCAGTTATCCTCCCAGGTAAAATTATACACGAAGATGGTTTTGTAGCAGCAGGTAGTGTAGTTACAAAAGACGTGCCAGCAGGCAAAATTGTAGTTGGAAATCCTGCTAAAGTGTTTAGAGATGTTCCTAAGGAACAACTACTTAAAAATCAATAAGAGAAAGTATGTTTTAGTAGGCTACTTTAAAATGTACCCTATAGTGTAGACCAAATATAAAAGCTACACTACAGGGTATTTCTACGTATTAAATTTGATTTTTTCACAATAGTTGTGATACATATATAAGTTGCATATGTTAAATATGTATTATATAATAAGAGTTGCTTTATTTCGACTATTAATGAAGCAAAGTTTTACAAAAAATAAAGAATGAAATACCATAGAGTATAAAATATAATGAATAGAAGCAAATTAATTAAGAATATTAAAGATGCTATTATATTCTATTTGAGTAAATAGTATATTTTTTTATCTAAGTATTATGGAGGATTTAATTATGCCTATAAAAGTATGTCATATTACTACAGTTCATCCATCAGCTGATGTTAGAATTTTTCACAAAGAGTGTAAAACACTTGCTAGGGAAGGGTATGAGGTATATTTAATAGCACCTCATGATAATGAAGAAGAGATAGATGGTGTGCATGTTATTCCACTTCCTCAAAAGAGTGGTCGGTTATATAGATTTGTAACTAAAAAAAGAATTGCATTAAAAAAAGCAAAGGAAATAAATGCTCAGATTTATCATTTTCATGATCCAGAATTGATTTTTTTAGGACTTAAACTAAAATTATCAGGAAAAAAAGTAATATATGATGTTCATGAAGATGTACCAGCACAAATTATGAATAAAGATTGGCTTGGTAGTCTTTTTATTAGAAAGATAATTTCTAAATTATTTAATGCTTTTGAAAAGTGGGCATGTAGATATTTTGATGGTGTGGTGACAGTTACCGATGATATAGTTCAAAAGTTTTATATGAATAAGCGAACCACACTATTAAGAAATTTACCTTCTGTAGTTATAATAGATGAAAGCAAGCGGTTAGAAGTAAAACGCGAAAAATTTACTATGCTTTATGCAGGAGGACTTACTGAAATAAGAGGTATAAGGGAGATTATACAAGCAGTTAATTACTTAAATGGTGAAGTAGAATTATTAATTTTAGGTAAGTGGGATGATCCTGAATTTAAAAAAGAGTGTGAAGGACTGGAAGGATGGAAATATACGAATTTCTTGGGGTTTAAGCCAGTTAAAGAAGTTTACTCGTACATGAAAAGTGTAGATTTGGGTCTTTGTACACTTTACCCAACTCTTAATCATATAAAAAGTTCGCCAGTAAAAGCCTATGAATATATGGCATGTGGACTACCTATATTGATGTCTGATTTTCCATATTGGGTGGAAGCATTTGAGAAAAATGCTATATTTGTAAATCCAAAGAAACCTAAAGAAATGGCAGACAAGATTCACGAGTTAGTAAAAAATATTGAAGCAACAAGGCAGATTGGGATAAATAACAGATGTATAGTTGAAAATTCACTATCTTGGGAAGCTGAAAAAATAAATCTGATTAATTTGTATAAAGATATACTACAAGATAATTCTAAGATTAAGTAATTATTAAGGCTAACAGTTAATACATGATTTTTACAGTAAATAGCGAGGAGAATTAAATGAGTACTAAAACAAAAAATGTAGCCAAGTATAGTGCTATGATTGCTTTAATTCTTATTCTAAGTAAACTGATAGGTACAGTCAGAGAATTTGTAATTGCAGCTCAGTTTGGAGCAAGTATAGAATCAGATATATTCAAAATAGCAACTCGAGTACCATATATATTTTATGCAAGTGTTGGCGCAGCAATTACCACAAGCTTTATACCGATTTTTGCAAGAGTAAAGCATGATACTGTGAAAGCTAATGAATTTTTTAATAATATATTAAATATTCTTTTTGCATTCTCTTTTATACTAGTATTACTCGGGATGGTTTTCTCTACGGAGCTAACACAAACAATGGTAAGTGGATTTAAAGGAGCTGAAATAGCTAAGACGGTTACTATGACACAAATAGCTATGCCTTCTATCATTTTTCTTACTGCCAGTGGATTATATACAGGGTATTTGCAGTCTTATGGTATATTTCTTCAACCAGCACTTACTGGAATAGTCTCTAGTATTGTGGTCATTATAGGAATTGTCGTGTTTTATAAGTATGGAATTATTGCAGCTGTAATTGCTTTTCTTATTAGTTCAGCAGCACAAACCATTGTACAGAGACCATTTATGCCAAATTATAAATATAAAATGTATATTAATTTTAAAGACGAAAATGTAAGAAAAATGTTAAAGCTAGCTATACCCACAATAATTAGCACCGCAGTAAACCAGATTAATGTTATAGTGGCATCCAATTATGCATCAAGGCTGCCTGTGGGTAGTATATCTGTTGTAGATTATGCAAGTAAGCTAAGTACCTTGGTTAATCAAGTGTTTATTATTTCATTGACAACAGTATTTTATCCTATGCTTACAGAAAAATTTACACAAAATGACCACAAGGGTTTTGAAAATCTATTTGTTAAATCTGTAAATGTTGTAATTCTTGTTGCAGTACCTCTTGTATTTGGCCTGGCAGCATTAAGTACCCCAGTAGTGAAATTGACCCTTGAACATGGGAAGTTTGATGCTGCTGCAACTTTGACCACAGCATTATGTTTAAAATATTTAGCTTTTTCAGCTTTGGGATATTCATTAATTGATATTTTAAGTAAAGTATTTTATTCTACAAGAAATACAATAACTCCGATGATTAATGGTTTTGTATTAATTATTCTAAACCTTATTTTAATAGTGATACTTGCACCTAGATTTGGAGTTGTTGGACTTGCACTGGCAAGCACAATCTCAGTTACCATTGTGGCCCTAGTTATGCTTGTAGAATTAAAAGTTAAAATGAAAAATGTGGAATTTATAAAAATCACAAAGGTGCTTGTTAAATCACTTATTTCAGGTGCTTTTATGATTTTAGTAGTAAGTATATCCTACAAATATATAAACACATTTATTCCCAGGGATAGTACTGTTTTATTAGTAGTTAAGATGCTTTTAGTTACTGTAATAGGGGCTGTATGTTATACCATTTCCCTTGTAATATTAAAAGTGAAAGAGTTAGAGTTTATACTATCTTTTAAGGCATTAAAAAAGAGACAATAGTTTAACAATATTTTAAAAAAGAAAGAGGATGATAATTTTGAGAAAATTTCCTTTTAAGTTTAAAGTTTATATAGTACTGGTATTGGTTTTTTTAGGAATGGCTTATGCTTATAAATTTAAATTAGTTGAAGACAATAGAAAAATGGTAGAAAATGATGAAAATATAGGCAAAACTATAGTAAGCGTATGGTTAAAAGACTCCACAGAGGTAGAAACCAGGAGAAATCAGATAGATAGGTATAATGATGAAAATAAGGACAATATATTTATAAATCTCAAAGTAGAGGGTAAAAGTTATGATAACTTATTAAAAACGGCATTAGCTACATCAGATAAACCTGATATTTTCGAGTATGGATATTCTGATTTATATAAATATGATAGAATAATGGATATGAAGCAGTTTGGATTGGATATTGACAAAATTGGTATGGAAAATTTTTTATATTATAAGAAAAAACCAATGGGAGTGAAAATACTAGGTAATAATGTAAAATTAATATGGAACAAGGAAATGTTAAAAGGTGCTGGAATAGAGCCAGAATTAGAGCCTAAAACATTTGAAGAATTATTGAATTATGGTATAAAAATTAAAAAAGCATACCCGAATGTTGTCCCCTTTGAATTCCCTGCTACTACTATTGGAGAACTTCAAATAGCCATTGGTGAAATGAGTGTAAATAAAGGTAGTATTTATACAACCTTTTGGGATTACAAAACAGGAAAGTATAATTTTGATTATTCAAAGGATATTTTAAATATTTATAGTAAGATGTATTCATTAGGTTTACTCGATAAAGAGTTTGCTGATAAAAATAAAGGGAATTTAAGAAGAGATTTTGCATCGCAAAAGACTGCTATGATAATTAGCACTTTTGAAGATAAAAACTATTTTGACAATGTTATGCCCCTTAATTTTCATATGGGTATATCCAATTTACCAAAGATAGATTTAAAGGATTCCCAAAATTACTTTTATACAGAGGATTATAGTTGTCTTGTAGTAAATAGTGACGTAGAAAACAAAGATAAAAATAAAGCTGCTATTAAAAAAGTTTATGAATTTTTTCTAGAGCCTGAAATAAATAAACAAGTGTTAGCTACTAAAAAGGCACTTCCGATTTTTATGGATAAACAAGTTCAAGAAAATGACATTTATAAAGAATATAATAATGGTAAGAATTTTAGAAATGAGTTATTCGATCCCACTTCTTTCATAAGTTACAAAGAAAAAGTAACAAGACAATTATTTTATGATGCTATTAGGGGAGAACAAAAGGTAGATATTGTTATAAAGAAATTGAATACAAATTATGCTGGGTACTGTAAATTCATGAAAGAT
Source organism: Clostridium sp. (assembly GCF_050717535.1). Lineage (GTDB taxonomy): Bacteria > Bacillota > Clostridia > Clostridiales > Clostridiaceae > Clostridium_AD. Next base: position 13,786 of record NZ_JBOITM010000079.1, on the reverse strand, counting down.
AATTATTCTTTTGATTTTAGTGAATTTAGGGAATAATAAGTTATCATATTTTCAGTTAAGTAATTAGCTAAATTTAGGTAGTAAGGAGAACAAGATGAATATTAAAGAATTTTTAAAGAAAAATTATATGAGTATAAAAGAATTTTCAAGAAAAAATTATATTATTTTATGCAGTATAATCGTTATATCTATAATAGTTTTTTTTGTTTTATTTAAGAAAATTGGAATAAAGGATTCTGGAATGGTTTCACTGGCCACTGCGATGTTAATATTTGATTTATATTATGCATCCATTGACATGAAAAAATCTTTGCTTTTATTTATAGTATCTTTTCCAATATTTGTTACAGCAAGAAAGGTTGTTTATTTTGATGTGTTGTTTATAAAAGTAACCTATGAAAGTATTTATATTGCTATAATGTTTATATTAAATATAAAAAAAATCGGGAAATTAATTAAACGTAAAATATATAATAAAGAATCACACAGCAGTAAATTCATATTTTTGATTATAATTTTTGTATTGCTTGCAACTAATAGTAATATATTTTCAGAACATATATTAACAAGCTTAAGTAGTACATATATATCAATTTTTGTACCAGTTATGTTTATGTTTATCATTTTAGCTAATTTTAAAAGTGAAGATGTAAAAAAAATTTATTTTGCATTAATAGTAAGTATAGATTTCAGCTGCTTTTATGGATTCTCTCAAGTGATTACAAACAGGATGAGTTTAGGAGATGTAATGCGTAATAGAAATCTTATAACTTTTGGATATCACAATGTAAATATAGGTGCTGGCATAATACTTTTGATTGTACCAATAGTTTTAGAATTAGTATTATATAGAAAACTTAGTAAAGAGGAAAAAATATTTGTATATGGTTCCTTATTTATAAACATGATTGCACTATTTATTACATTTACTAGAGGCGCTTGGCTTTGTTTTATTATAGTAACTTTTATCATGTTAATAAGTAAAAAGTACAAGAAAATATTTTATTTCTTTGGGATAGCTTTTTTAATTTCATCAAAATGGCTTATCACATTTATACTTCAAAGAGGGCAAGTAAGTGTGGATATATTAAAGAATGAATCTATAATGGCAAGATTGCAAGCAATTATTGCAAGCTGTATAATTGTAATTAAATATCCTTTTGGTGCAGGGGGAGCAACTTTTGCAGAATTATATAAAAAATTTGCTATGAATGCATATTTAGTTTTTCCAGAATCTTTTAGGATAAATGCACCTGTTGCAAATTATGCTATGGAAAATGCACATAATTTATGGTTTCAAATTGCGGTGGAGTTTGGATTAATAACTTCAATTTTATTTCTTATTATAATTATAAATCGATTAAAGGTTATTTTCAAAAATTATAGTGAAAACAGAGGCGTTTTTGCTACAATTATAATATATATGATTTATTCAGTGTTAACAGGAAATGAATTTGATCATAAAGGTGTAATTACAGGAACATTAATTATGTGGTTAATATTTGCAATAGTAGAAATAAATAACAAAGAAGATTGCCTAAATGAAAAACTGACTTAAAAATATTATACTTTAGGAGTTTAGCTTTGGTAAATAATAATTAGCACAAGAGCAATAAGGAGAGATAAAATGGATGATCAAGGGAATGTAAAAGTCTCTGTAGTTATTCCTTGCAGAAATGAAGAAAATCATATTGGAAAATGTATACAATCTATAATAGATCAAAGCTACGATATAGATAATATTGAAGTTATGGTTTGTGATGGATGTTCAGATGATAACACTCAAAAGATAATAAAAGAATATCATATTAAATATCCGCAGATAAAATTAGTGGTAAATGAAAAAAGAGTAGCACCTACAGCAATGAATTTAGGAATAAAAGCCTCTTCGGGGGAGATAATTGTAATTTTTGGTGCTCATGCCTATATGGATAGTGATTATATCAAAATTTGCGTAGAAAAATTAAATGGTTCTGATATTGCTTGCGTAGGTGGAAGGATCATAAATATTAGTGAAAATAGTATGGCAGAGGCCATATCTTTCTCTATGGGTTCGCCATTTGGTGTAGGAAATGCATTGTTTAGATTTTCAGAAAAAGAACAGCTTGTGGACACTGTTGCTTTTGGCGCTTATAGAAGAAGTATATTTGATGAAATAGGATATTTTGACGAAGAGCTTGTACGCAATCAAGATGATGAATTGAATTTTAGAATATCAAAGAGTGGTAATAAGATACTTCTAGCTCCAAATATAATATCTCACTATTATACGAGGGGATCTTTTGGTAAGCTTTGGACACAATATTTTCAGTATGGCTTTTGGAAAGTTAGAGTTATTCAAAAACATAAAAAGCCAGCAGCAGTAAGACATTTAATTCCATTACTATTTGTTCTAAGCTTAATTTTAGGTACTATAGTAAGTCCATTCTTTAAGGTAGCTAGATATCTATTTTTAACAGAATTAATAGTGTATTTATTAGGTGCTATTACATTTTCACTAAAAGCTTCGGGTGGAAAATTTAAGTATGTACCTCGAATGATAACAGCCTTCTTGATATTACATTTAAGCTATGGAATTGGATTTTTAGAGGGATTAATAGTATTTTACTGTTTGAGATCTAATAAAGCCGTTGAAAAAAATACAAAATCATCAAGATGATTTTGTATTTTTTGAAATGAGATGGGAGAGTTAAAGTGGAGTTTTATAAAAAAACACTATTTATATTAACATGCGTTTATATTATGTTATTACCTTTAATTCCAGATGATATTATGTTTAATGGAATAGGTTTCACTGATTTAATTTTAGCATTAATGATTTTTGTCTACATAATAAGTATAGTTGTTTCTAAAAAATGTAGAGAAAATTTTATCAATGGTATTGTAAATTTTTTTACAGATAAACTAAGTATATTTATAGCAATACTTCTTGCTATAATGCTAGTATCTACTATGTATGCTGTAGACAAAACATTAGCATTAAGCGAAAGTGCTAGGTTTATAACCTATATCTTTATGTATTTTATTATAAAATATGAATTTAATAATAAGAAGCAAATAAAAACTTTATTAAAATGTTATATATTTACTTCCCTTATACTAAGTTGTATAGGGATTTATCAGCATTTTACAGGGTTTGGACTTACTGAAAAATTTACAAAACCAAGCGCCTTTGGAACAGGTATAAGGATTGCTTCCACACTATTTAATCCAAATACTTATGGTGCCTATTTAATATTGATAATTTTTCCAGTGATTATGCTCTGCATTTATGAAAAAAATAAATATAAAAAAATAGTGTATACTTTTCTTTCAATATTATTACTTACTAATTTATTGATGACACTTTCTAGAAATGCATTTTTAGGCTTTGGGCTTGGGGTATTAGTACTTGCACTAATTTATAGTATTAAGTTGATTTTTGCACTTGGTGGCTTTAATATTTTAATGTTTTTCATTCCTTCTGTTTTTCAAAGACTTAAGGATGTTACTAATTTATCTCAAGATGAATCAAGAATTAAACTTTGGAAAACAGCTATAATGATGATAAAGGAACATCCACTTTTTGGTGTTGGTAATGGAAATTTTGTTACTAGATATAATGAATATATAAAAAAATATAAAGAATTGAAATATCAAGAATATCAAAATTACCCAGGTCATAATTCATATTTGAAGGTGCAAAGTGAACTTGGTATAATTGGAATTGTCTCCTTTTTAGGAATAGTGACAACAGCTCTATGTAGAGTGAAAAAATTGTATAATACAACTAAAGATAGATTTTATAAACCATTTTACATGGGTGTAATGGCAGGTATGGTTGCTTTTCTATTTATGAATTTTTTTGACAATTTATTTTTTGTACCTAAAGCGACAACTTATTTTTGGTTCTTATTAGCTACTGTAGAAGCATTGTTAAACAATCGCCCTAAAGGAATATATGAGGGGAGTAAAATATAATGTATATCATGATCATATCGCGGGGATTTCCAACAAATAAATATAAGATGAATGGTATATTTGAATTTGACCAGGCTAAGGCATTAGCTAAAGCTGGCTCAAAAGTGGTTTTTGCCGCAATCGATATGCGCTCCATAAGACGGTGGCGTAAATGGGGGATGGAACGACATGAAATAGATGGTGTTAATGTTTATGTGATAAACATTCCTGGAGGAAGGCTGCCTAAAGCAATTTTGTACAAAATTACTAGTATAGGTCTGAGTATTCTTTATAAAGTTATATTAAAAGAAGTGGGTAAACCAGATATACTTCATGCACATTTTACTGATTTAGGTTATGCAGCAGTGAAACTGAAACAACAAATAAATGTTCCTCTTGTAATAACTGAACATTCTTCACTTATTAATAAGCCAGTAATAGAGAAACAACTTTTAAGCATTGCTAAAGTGGCATATGAACAAGCTGATGCTGTCATTGCAGTAAGCCCAGCGCTTGCAAATGGTATAAGAGATAAATTTAATAAAAAAGTACTGTATGTTCCTAATATTGTTGATACTGACTTATTCACCTGTGCAATAAGAGGAGAAGGCGAGACATTTAATTTTGTATCAATTGGAAATTTAAATTATGGGAAAAGAATGGATTTGACCATTGAATCATTTTATACTGCTTTTCATGATTTACCTCTTGTGACCTTAACAATATTTGGGGAAGGTGAGGAGCGAGCTAAATTAGAAGGCATTATAAAAAGGCATAGCTTAGAGAACAGAGTTGTACTTATGGGTATGTGTTCTAGGGAAGTTATTACGGAAAAGCTAAAAAGTACTGATTGTTTTGTCTTAGCTTCGCGTTCTGAAACCTTTGGAGTTGCTTATATTGAAGCCTTAGCCTCTGGAGTTCCGGTAATAGCTACTAAATGTGGTGGACCTGAAGTATTTATTCATGAAAAGAATGGCTGTATGATTCCAGTGGATGATTTTAATGCATTAGTAAGAGCCATGGTATATATATATAAAAATAATATGATATTTGATAGAGAAAAGATATCTGCTGAGATAAAGCTTAAGTTTTCACCGGACTGTGTTTCAAAAAAATTATTGGAAGTATACAAAGATGTGATTAAATTTTGAATCATACATTAAAATTTAATTATAATTCAGAAGGGGTATGTCTTACTTTGATATACCCCTTTTGAATTGTCTAGTCTGTTGTATTTCGTAAAAAAACATGAGATTATTTTGATGTGACCACTGATGTTATGATAGTTGTTGTAAATAATAAAATATGATATTATTAGTGTACAAATAAATGTAAAAAAATTGATATCTCACTTAAATATGCAGGAGAAGGTAGGAATAAACGATGAATAATAGTAACACTATAAATATAGACAAGAAAATATACATTGAGAATAAAAAGTTTCAATTCACTCTCAAGAGATTAATGGATATAATATTATCAATGCTTGGTATAATTATATTATCACCTATATATTTAATTATTATTATTGCTATTAAATTAGATTCTAAAGGACCATCTATATTTAAACAAGTTAGAGTTGGTAAGGATGGTAAGGATTTTACTATTTTTAAATTTAGAACTATGATAGTTCAAGCTGAAAGTAAAAGAGAACTCAATATAGATCCAAATGATTTAGAAAATTTTGTATTTCAAAGTAAGTCTGACAATAGAATAACTAAGCTTGGGAACTTTTTAAGACGTAGTAGCTTAGATGAAATTCCACAACTTTTTAATGTCTTGTTTGGACAAATGAGTCTCGTAGGCCCGAGACCTGAAATACCAGAAGTAGTTAATTATTATCCAGAAAGCTATCGTCAAAGATTTCTAGTTTTACCAGGGATTACTGGGCTTGCACAGATTAGTGGAAGAGGAGAAATTGAACTGGGAAAAACTATTTTTTATGATTTGAAATATATTATGGATTTCTCTGTGGTATTTGACATAAAGATTCTCTTTTTAACAGTGTTATCTGTATTTAAAAAAGAAGGAGCTTATTAATAATTGTAAAAATAGTTAGTTTAAACATTATATATACTGAAGTTTTTAAAAAAAAGTAGATTATTTGGAGGAGTTTTATGACAACAATGATTTTTCAATATAAAATTTTTAATGACAACATAGAAGCATTACTGAGGAGTATAAATAATTTTGAAAAAGTACATATTGTTTCAGGAAATCCAGAGGTTCTAAACAGCGGACTACAAAATAATATCTTGCTAGACAATTTCACTAGTGAAAGTTCTATCATTATTCCAGATGGAATTAGCACTGTAATATGTTCAAAAATAGTAGGGCAACCTGTGAAAGAAAAAATTGCGGGTATAGAGCTCATGGATTGTTTAGTGAAAAAATGTGAAAAGGAAAACCTTGGGATATATTTGTTAGGTTCTACAAAGAAAACAGTTGATATGTGTAATATTAATTTACAAACCAAATATCGGAAATTAAATGTTTTAGGCAGTCATGATGGATATTTCGATTTGGACAACTGTGAAGAATTATTGGAGGAAATAGAAAAAGTTAGTCCTAAAGTAATATTTGTCGCAATGGGATGCCCAAGGCAAGAGTTATTCATAGCAAAGTATATGGACAGACTTCCATGCAGTGTGTTTATGGGAGTTGGAGGAAGTTTTGACATTATAGCTGGTAACCTTAAGCGGGCACCAAAATGGATGATAAATATAGGAATGGAATGGTTATATAGGGTTGTAAAAGAGCCCTTTAGAATTAAAAGATTGGTATCTATACCTAAGTTTATTTTAATGGTTTTAAAGGATAAGTACAAGCGAGAATAAATATAAAGATGAGTATGAGGAGGCGAGCCACATTAAAGTTTTACATATCATATCTGGCAATGACAATGGAGGGGGTGGAAACCACGTATTAAACATATGCAATAAATGTAATAGTAATTTTGAAAATATAATTGGCTGTGTAGGAGAAGGTCCACTTTACTCAAAAGTTAAAGCTATGGATATTGGATATAAACTTTTCACTAAAAAGCTTAATAATATGGAACTTATTGAATTCATAAACAATAATTCCATAAGTATAGTAAATTTTCATGGAGCAAAACCATTTTTAATGCATTTAATTTTAAAAAGAAAAATAAAGGTACCTACAGTAGCTGTAGTTCACAGTGATTTTAGATATGATTTTCTTAATAATAAAATAAAATATTATATTTTTACTCCTCTTAGTATTAAGGGGTTAAAGAGCTTTAATAATTATATTTGTGTATCCAATAATTTAAAGAAGTTATTAGAGGAAAAAAAATTTAAAGGAAATAAAGCGGTTGTAAACAACGGCATAGATATAAAGAAAATTGATATTGTGACCTCAGCAGAAGATATGAGAAATAATTTAAAATTAAACCAACTGGATTTTGTATATGCTATGGTTGCAAGATTACATCCTATAAAAAACCATAGGGGAGTAATGCTGGCCTTTAGTAAATTAACACTCCAGTTTGATGATGTAAAATTGCTTTTAGTTGGTGAGGGGGAGTTGCGACCCCAGCTAGAAAAATTAATAGTGGATTTAAAACTAGAAAATAAAGTTATTATGGTTGGAAATGTAACAAACCCTATAGACTATATAAATTGTTCTAATGTTAGTGTTTTGGCTTCTTTAAGTGAGGGTGGAGCACCACCGTTAACTGTTTTAGAATCAGGAATTGTAAAGAAAGCCACAATTTATACTGAGGTTGGAGATTTAGAGTGTATATTGGATGTAAATAGTGGATATAAAATAGAAAGCCGAAGTAATGAAAGTATTTATAATGCTATGAAAGCAGCCTATTTTGATGTGAATAATTTAAAAGGAAAAGGTGAAAATTTATATAATATAGTTGTAAAAAGATTCACCATAGAAAAGTTTTGGGAAAGTTATCTAAAAATTTATAAAAATATAATAAAAAAATAATTACATTTTTTGTTTGAAAATTACACATACTAAAATTAAAGGAGTGTGATTTTATGGAATTTTATGATGTAGTTAAAACAAGGAAAAGTATTAAAAAATTTAGGAATACCCCAATAGATAATGAAAAATTAGCTAGAATGATTAATGCAACAATGATGGCCCCTTCATGGAAAAACAATACTTCTTATAAGCTTATTCTAGTTGATGAAAAAGAGAAATTAGAACAAATTTCAAAGTCTATAATTAATAAGGATAATTCTGCAGCTCAGTCAATATTAGATGCACCAATGACTGTAGTTATAGTTTCAGATCCTAATGATTCTGGCCAAGTAGAAAACAAAGAGTATTATTTAGTGGATAGTGCCATAGCTTTAGAACATTTTGTTTTATCAGCTACTAATGAGGGATATGGAACATGTTGGATTGCTGCAATCCATGAAGATATCATTAAAAGCACTTTATCCATTCCACAAAAATACAAAGTAGTTGCCATGACACCTATTGGAGAAATTGCTGAAAGTAAAGAACATAATGATAAAAAAGCTGTCAGTGATTTTGTGTTTTTAAATACATGGGATAATGCTTATTCTTAGAAGTATTTAAAAAAGGTTTTGGTTGATTTTTAAAAACCCTAGGTCTGCATGCAGGCCTAGGGTTTTTAAGCGCTTTAATAATATTAATTATAAATTTATGATTAAAAGATGAAAACTTAATATAAAGATGATACAATTTAAAAGCATGAGATTATTATTTTATGCATCTTTTATTAAAATGGGGGGATTACTTTGGAAAAAACAAAAGGAATTTTATATATTGTTTTATCTGCTATTTCTTTTGGTATTATGCCAATACTTGCAAAATTATCGTATAGAGGAGGTGCTAATACATATACCACATTATTTTTAAGATTTTTTTTTGCAGCAATTATGCTTTTATATTATTTGAAATCTAAAGGAATATCACTTAAATTAGCTAAAAAACAAATAATTTTAGTGCTAATAATAGGTGTGTTTGGATTTGCATTTACGTCCACAAGTTTATTTATGTCCTATAATTATATAAGTATTGGAATGGCAACTATGATTTTCTATACATATCCTGCTATTGTTACTTTATTTTCATATTTGTTTTATAAAGAAAAAATCTACACTAGAAAAATCATATCTTTGATTATTTCCACAATAGGTATTTTTATTTTAATTGATAGTGGGAGTGATACTTTCAATTTATTAGGGGTAATACTGGCAGGTATAGCTGCAGTGCTATATTCATTATATGTGCTAGGTGCATCTCATAAAGAATTTAGGAGTATTAACAGTTACGTTTTAACATTTTATATCTCATGTGCGTCCGCAGTTGTAATGTTTATAGCAGCAATTTCTACTAGTAATTTCAATATGCATATATCTTTTTATGCAATGGTAGCAATTTTATTATTAGCATTAATATCTACGGTAGTTGCACTAATGGCATTTTTAGAGGGAGTCAGAATTATAGGTCCATCTAAGGCGTCAATTTTTAGCACAATTGAACCTATTGTTGCATTAACATTAGGAATACTAATTTTAGGGGAGTCTATATCAGCTAGGATTGTAATTGGAAGTATATTGATTTTAATGTCTGTATTTATATTAACAAGAGAATAATTAAATTTATAACTTATTTAAAGTTATTGTTCCAACTTGTGGAACGGGAAAGTGTTTTTCAAATGAAATTGTAAAAACTATAATGTTACTAAGGGCAAATGCTCTTGCAAAAGGATATTCTGGAATAAGGCTAAGTACAGTAAAAACATTAATAGAAATGATTAATAAAGGCGTAAATCCAATAATTTCTGAAAAGGGATCACTTGGAGCATCAGGAGATTTAGCTCCATTAGCTCATATGGTTATACCAATGCTTGGAGATGGAGAAGCGGAATTTGAAGGGAATATCTTGCCAAGAAAAGAAGCTATGAAAAAAGCAAATATAGAAATTGTAGAGCTTACAGCTAAAGAAGGGTTGGCACTTATTAATGGAACACAAGTTATGACTGCAGTGGGTGCGCTAGCAGTATATGATAGTATAAATCTATTGAAAATAAGTGATATTGCTGCAGCATTAAGCATAGAAGCACTACGGGGTGTAAAAGATGCCTTCGATCCTAGGACACATGACATAAGGCCTCACAAGGGTCAGATTCAAACAGCTAAAAATATCCTGAATCTTACTGAGGGAAGTACATTTATAACCTCTCAAGGCGAGATTAGAGTGCAAGATGCCTATTCATTAAGGTGTGTACCTCAAGTTCATGGTGCAAGCAAAGATGCATTAAAATACGTTGAAAATGAGGTTGAAATTGAAATTAATTCAGTTACAGATAATCCAATAGTTACGGAAGAGGGAGATGTCATTTCTGGAGGGAATTTTAATGCTGAACCTATGGCAATAAGTTTTGACTTTTTAGGAATAGCAATGGCTGAGATGGCAAGTATTTCAGAAAGAAGACTGGAGAGACTTATCAATTACCAATTAAATGATTTACCAGCTTTTTTGGTAAAAGAAGGTGGTTTAAACTCTGGGTTTATGATAACTCAATATGCTGCAGCAGCCTTAGTGTCTGAAAACAAGATTTTAGCACATCCAGCTTCCGTTGACTCTATTCCCTCATCTGCCAATCAAGAGGATCACGTAAGTATGGGAACTATAGCAGCAAGAAAAGGTAGAGATATTATTGAAAATGTTCAAAGAGTTTTAGCAACTGAGATTATGGAAGCCTGCCAAGCTATAGACTTTAGGGAAGGATATACACTAGGGTTAGGGACAAAGGAAGCTTATAAAGTTGTACGGGAAAATGTGGATTTTATTGAAAGTGATAAAGTTATGTATATTAATTAGATAAGGTTACTAATTTAATTGCAGATGGTTCTATTGTTGAAAGAGTTGAACAAAAGGTTAAGGTATTAGTTTAAATTAAAACAATAAACGAATTGCGTTTTGAGAAAGGAGAATACAGCATGTTAGATGAAAAAACTGTTAAAAAATTTATTAATGAGTTAGGTTCGAATTCGCCTGCACCAGGAGGTGGAAGTGTTGCGGCTCTTGGTGCATCACTGGCCAGTGCATTAGGTGCTATGGTGTTCAATTTAACTGTAGGTAAGAAGGCTTACAATGAATATAGCGATAAAGATAAAATGCTTGTGGACAAAGATTTAGAGCAATGTCTTATGCATGAGGACAAATTTTTAGAGCTAATGAACAAAGATACAGAGTTCTTTTTAATTCTAATGGCAGCTTTTAAACTTCCAAAGGAAACAGAAGATCAAAAGAAAGTAAGAAGCGCAAAAATTCAAGAAGGATATCAAAAGGCATTGGAAATTCCTTTAAGTGTTGCAGAGGAATCATACAAAATATATGGATATGTTAAAACTGCAGCAGAGTTAGGTAATAAAAATGCAATATCAGATGCTGGAGTTTCTGCTTTAATGCTTCAAGCATCCATTGAAAGTGCAATTTTGAATGTTAAAATAAATCTCTCTAGTCTCAAAGATGAAACTTATAAACGCGAGATTAAAACAAAATGTGATGAATTAGTAAAAAAAGGAAGAATAAAAAGAGATGAAATATTATCTATTGTTAATGAAAGCATGTAAGAGTTGTTTAATAAAATATAATTAACTGTGAATTTTCAGTATGTAAAAACTATGAGTTCGCAGTTTTTTATTGACATTTAATAATAGAAAATGATGATTTACTATTAGGTATATGAAAATAAATTAAGTACTATATAGTTCACCATAGTGGGCATTTATGATATACTTTAAAAGACTTTTAAGTTTCAGATAGGTGGGGAATAATAAATGTTGGATTTGTTCAAACAAAAAATATGTGAATTATATAATATCATTTTAAGTCCAATAGATGATATGTTTAAAATAACTGCATTAGAAAATTATAAACGGGAAATAGAATTCACACATCAGAAAAGCTTTGGTGAAGCTTATTATGAGTTTATTAAAAATAATAAAGAAAAAGGTACAGTTTACACTCCAGGACCAATATCCTCTTATATGGTAGAGAAAACTATAAAAGCGAAGCAGATAATAGAGAATCCTTATATAAAAATTGTGGATCCCTCTTGTGGTACAGGAAATATATTAATTTGCTGTTTTAAACTTCTTAGAAATTTATTTATGGATAATTTAAACAAAATAAATGAGAAAAATGGATTGAATTTAGACCATCAAAGTATTGATGAACATATAATAGCACATAACTTATATGGTTTTGATATTGACGATATAGCTGTAAAAATCCTAACTATAGATTTATATGATTTAAGTAAGGGCAGAATATGTAGTAATATTTTAAATGTTGATTTTTTATTATATGAAAATGAACTCAAATATGATATTTTCATAGGAAATCCACCCTATGTTGGTAAAAAATCTATAGATAAGGAATATGCCTCATATTTGAAAATTAGGTATAGGGAAGTGTATAGAGATAAAGGAGATTTATCCTATTGTTTTTTTAAAAAGGCATTAGAAGACTTAAATAAGGGTGGAAAGTTGACTTTTATTACTTCAAGATACTTTTTAGAATCACCAAGTGGAGAAGATTTGAGGAAGGTTTTAAAAGATATATGTACTATAGACAAAATCATTGATTTTTATGGTATAAGACCATTTAAAAATATAGGGATAGATCCAGTAATTTTGTTTATAACAAATAATCAAGATGAGAATAGTGAAATTGAAGTTGTGAAACCATTAAACATAAAAGGCAAAAACAGAAAAGAATTTTACAATAGTGTATTTCTGAAAAATGGGAATGAATATAATAGTTTTCTTCTTAATAAAAACAAATTAAATAACAAGGGTTGGATTTTAATAGATGAAAAAGAGAGAAATATAATAAATAAAATTGAAGAAAGAAGTTTTACTCATCTAAGTAATATGTGTAATAGTTATCAAGGCATAATAACAGGGTGTGATAAAGCTTTTGTAATGAAAAATGATATTGTTATAAGCGAAAACATAGAAAAAAATATAGTAAAACCATGGATTAAAAGTAGTTATATAGAAAAAAATTTGGTTTCAAGAGAAGATAGTTATATAATATATTCAGATTTAATCCATAGCCCAAAAGAATATACTAATGCAATAGCTCATATTGGGTTGCATAGGGAAAAACTATTAAAAAGAAGAGAATGTCAAAGAGGTATTAGGAAATGGTATGAGCTTCAATGGGGCAGAAAGCAAAACATATTTGAAGGTGAAAAAATAGTATTCCCATTTAAAGCCAGTAGTAATAGATTTGCCCTTGACAAGGGAAGTTATTTTAGTGCTGATGTTTATGCATTGATATTAAAGGAGGATGTACCCTTTACTTATGATTTTTTATTGTATTTATTAAATAGTAAAATCTATGAATTTTACTTTAAAACATTTGCAAAAAAACTGGGTGAAGATGCTTATGAGTATTATCCAAATAATTTAATGAAATTATGCATGCCAATTATGATTGATTTTAAGGGCAAGGACGAAAATTATTTATATGATTATTTTCAATTTAGTGAAGAGGAAAAAAAGATTATACTTGGTGAAGTATAATCTTTTTTTATTGTTGTGCGCCCGGCATGGGTGCAATCTAATGGGTGAAAGTCCCTAGCGCGGGTTAATAGTGCCAAGTGCATAGCTTAAGACAAGGGTATTACTCGGATAATTCAGATTATCCTACTACTCAGATAATCTGAAGGAAGTCGGCGGCCAAACTCTGGTCTGACGAACAGAAACTACATATAAGGCATATGCTTGTGGGTAAGTTTGCAATACAAAACGAAGCCCAAAACTATTCAAAACAAGTGGTGTAAATGTAGCAGATAGATGGAGTGAAAGAT
>NZ_JBOITM010000078.1:0-83953 GCF_050717535.1 Clostridium sp. | reverse complement strand
TGGTCTATTTGGTATGCAGCGATTTAGAATTTAATCTACCAAATGCTTTTGAATAATAGGCTTTTGAAATTACAAATTTGTAAGAAAAATCAAGTGGTTAAATCCACACAAAACAAGAAAGAGCCATCTATGTATAGACATAATTTTTCTTACCTAAGAAAAAAAGCTATCAAAATGTTTTTTACACTTTGACAGCTTCTGATACCACCCAAATGGCAAGTAGCAAGTTAGATCTTTAATGTGAGCTAGTGTTAACCTGAAGAATATACTACTACAGTTCTTATTTTTCTATTTCCTTTATAATGTAAAGATGCATCATAAAACATAAATCTTCTTATATCCTCTTGCCTATTTGTTGTTTGGAATTCGAAATGAAGATAATTACCATCTTCTGTGTAGAAAGTATAATCCATGAAGTTTGTATTTATTTTTATATCTTTTAACTCCGTTTGCGCTGGTGCTATTATTTTAGTATTTATTCCAAAAAAATCAACTGCATTTTGTTGAAAAAAATCCATAGCACTTTTAAGAACCGAATCCTCAATCTTCTCATAATCCATATCTGTTTCTCCTTTATTATATCATAATATTACCTGTTTATAGTATTAGTATAATTTCGGATTATATGCGAACATTCGTTCTTATTGCTAATAACACCAAAAAACAGTAGCTAGGCACTAAATGCCTGTCCACCATTTCATCTATACAAGTAACTTATGTATTAATCCTAGCAAGCCCAATTCTTCACCTATAGCAATAGCTGTATTAATATTATCACCTGTAAGCATTTTTGTAGTAACTCCTGCATATCTAGCAGTTTCTATAGCTTCTTTAACGTCAATACGTAGTGGATCTCTTATTCCTACAAAACCTGTAAACACTAAGTCATCTTCTAAAGTTCCTTGCTCGGTTGCCATAGCTACCTCACCATTTATATTTCCATATTCATAATTATCTACTATGACTTGTGCCACTGCCTTATTAAAAGGCTATGTTTAATAAAGATGTTGAAAATGGATGTATTTTAAATGATATGGTATAATATGACTATATGAAGGATCACAGATGTCTTATTATGGCAAGTGTAGAGAAGGACACAATGTTATTGTTGTGACTTTAATAGTTATATTTCGTATATTTATATATGAGACTAGAACAAAACTATAATGTTATTTTCATACAATTAATCATCCAAAATATAGGAGGAATTTGAAAATGAAAAAGACTATAGTTTTTATTTTAACGTTTACCATAATATTGTCTCTTGTGGGGTGTGCACAAAAGGATAAAGTTGAAAATGAAGTTAAAACAGAAAGCATAACAGTCACAAAGCCAGTAGAGACAAATGTATTGATGGTTGTATCAGAGAAAGATGCAAAAGACGCAGTTGATACAATAAATAAATTCAAAGGTGACGTAAGTCCTAATAATGTAAAAGATTCATACAATGAAATAAAAGAAATGCTAAGTCCAGAAGTACAGGGCATCTATGAAAAGGTTATCATAGCTTATTGTGCAACAGCAACGGTCTCTAAAAGCAATACTATTACAAGCATTGTTAATGTAGCTAACATGAAATATCACGATAAAGTATATAATGGATATATAGTAAAAAGTACTTGGGATTGTACAATTGGAGGAGGATATAAAACATATACTGCTAATTCAGAAACAGATGTAATAGATTATGATGGTAAACTATTAATAGTTAGAGATGAAGATAAAAAAGCACCATATGAAATTGAAAAAGATACTACAGAAATGCCAAGTCAATACTAATACAGATATATGTGTTATATATCCACTAGAATAATTTAAATTAATTAAAAAAGGGTTGTGTGGGAGTGTTGATAAAGAAATATATTTTATATTTTAATGACTATATTCTGGATTGAATTTATAATTTATCATCTAATTATCTATTTCCGGGAATGGTTTCTTATTAAACTTATAATTAGATTATACAAGGAGGTTGAATACTACATGAAACATAAAATGAATCCACTTTCCATTGCTTCAATTATATTTGATTTTCTTGTACCAATTGTATGGTTAATTGAAGCACTTCAACAAGATGAACATTATAATGCTAATGTCTTTTGGATATTTTTAGGCATGAGTTTTCTTTCACAAGGTATTACAGAATATCGGTTTGGTAAACAAATAAGTGAATCAGCTAAATCATCTAAATTTTATAGGTGGATTAGTATAATTTTAGGAATAGCAATGATTACTGTATCAATTGCCAAATTAGCGTTAGGTAAATTATATTAAAATCATAAGTCATTCTCTTAGGATTGTTCTTATATAGTTCATCAATCTTAAAATTACGATACTGAGATAATTGTTAGATATTATATTTCATGATAATTTTTTAAAAAAATTATTGGCTTGTCTTAAATAAATAAGCCAATTTTATATGCATTATCCTCAATATCGTCTAACATAGCCATAGATTTTAAGATGAGGTCAATTTATATTGAATTTTAAACGCAAGAAATCACCAAGTGAGATTATAGGTATTATTTTTCCTGCAATAATAGTTGTTCTTATTAATTTGTATGAAATTATATTTCAACCTTTAAATAACTATATTTCTATTATAACTAGTATACTTTTAATATTTATACTTTTTAATTGTGGATTAAGAGAATTAATTGTAAAAAAAGTAAATTAGGATACTATATCTTTTTTTTGGTAGTAATCGTAAGTGTTGTATTCATTAATAAATACTTTTAAATATTAAACTATAATAAAATTACTAACTTTTAATGGCTAATAATTTTATTTTTTGATTAAAGGGGTAGCGCGTAAATTATTAGAAAATTAAAATGTTGGTTTATGACTTATCTACTGGTGAAATAATTTTTTCTGGAGGTTTGTATTATGTTTATCAAAAAAGATTTCATGTTTAAGCTTATTGCTTCTATATTATTTGTTTTTGCAACCTATTTACCAAATGATAGCATTATAAAAATAGTTGCGTTGATAGTGTGGGTTATTGCAGTATTTTTAGAATCTATAAAGAAACTATGGTCTAAGTATAAAACCAAAAGAAATGACAACCCCCAAAAGTGATATAAAACACTTTATCCTATTCCACCTTTTCGGGTGGATAGGCAAAAACACGATATATCCTCTATATCCCATAGGTGCCAATTGAAATCTCGGCCCATCTTCATCAGCCCATTTAAAGCCATTAACAAACATAAACTTCCAGTTTATGTAACGACCTCCGAGGTCGTAGTAAAAACTGGAAGTTTTTATTTTCTATTCATCCCTAATCAACAAATAATTTGTTAAAACCTTTTGAGACAATCCATTGTCAATCAATGTAATCTGAGATACTAACTTAACTTTTATGTTATCGATTCTATTCTTAATGTTTTCATTTTTTTCTCCCCATGCTTTTGCATATATAATAAAGTCTTTAAAATCATCTTGAAAACTGTCATTATCACTATGTAATTCAACACTTTCTTTAACAACTTTATATTTCTCCTTAAATTTTTTAGCGCCAAAAATTCTATTAAAAACATCAAAATTTCCATTTCTCAAAGGTGTTCTCATAATATGATAGTTACCAACGTTTACTCGAATACTACTGCTAAAATATGAATCTGATGCTACGTGATAACTCTTCCCGTGATGATTTTGAGTAAAAACCTTTCCTTTTTCCAGAAAAATTTTATAATTAAAAGAATTTTCAAAAGGATTTTTATCAAGCTCAATAACTTCACGATATATTTTTTCAGAAATTTGTCCACTCTGATCTAGAATTGGTAACTTCAACAGCGCACCGTAAAAATCATTAGAACCAAGCTCTGTAATCTTATTCCGAACACCAATTTTCTCAAGAAATTCTCTCAAATCCTTTTGTTTAACGGATAAATCTTCTGCCAAGTCTTTTACAATTCGGCTAGTAACGGTTGGCAATACTGCTGAAATATCCATACCTGAATATGCAAATACACACTGATTAGGTTGATATTTTTTCCCAGAAATCTCAAACCATTTTATATTTTCAAATATAAACTTGACATAACTTTGCGAGTAATCCTCAAATGTAATGTTACGATATGCCTGAACTTTTGCATCATAACGGCATTTAATTAGACCTGGATGCCGTAAATCCAATTCATCTTTTAACTTAGAATCTGATTTAATCCAGAGCATTATATCTTGTATAGATAAATTTTCTAATATCTTTTTTAATTCAATGATATTGACGTAACTTACTTCATACACCCTTGGATTTCTTTCATCTACTTCATTTCCAGGCAACTTTTTAGATAAATAATCCACACTAAATAAACTTAGAAATTTAGAGTCTGAAATATTCTGCTTTACAAGTTCAGGATATTTCTTAACACCTAATCTTTCAACAAACTTTTGGAATTTTAGTATATCCTCTTTATCTATTCCAAACTCTATAGGGTCAACAAAAGCAACATATTTTATATCAATAAATAATTTTTCCCCTAATGGATTATTATAGTTTTTATCAAAAAATAAGTAATTAGATGTTTCAACCGTTTTTATTTGACTTGGTAAATTAAAACGAATGTCCGCTGGTGGTTGCCATTCTTCATTTTGAGAGTAATTCTCCCATAACCATTTCACATAACTTTTTGCATTCTCAAAACTATCCCCTACAGATGTATTTATCGGAGATATTATTGTTGATGAATCAGCATCTCTAAATTTCACTTGTGGTAGTAATGTGCTTTGCAATGAATCTTCGTTCTTTCCAGAATAACGAGCAATAACGCGCTCAAGTATGTCTTCTTTTTCAAGTGCTTTCCTCACTCTGTCTATTCTAGAGAATTGATTCTTCTTCAAAGTCCTTATCTAATTGATTAACTCTCGCCCACTTAGGAATATCTAATTTTCTACCACGCACAAAATAGATTGTTTCATTAGCTTGTACAAAATCTCCTTTTGAATTCAGCAACAATTTAGGCAATTCGCTAGACTTATTATATTCTTTTCCCCACCAAAATAATGTCTCTATCTTTTCTGGAGTTGACCATATCTGAGATGTTTCATCGATCATTTTACATAATTGCTTATCTACATATTCCAAATCAATACTATAATATTCTGCTAAAGTTTCTATTAAATTAACATTCTTTTCGATTCATAATAACAATTTCTATAAAAATTTTCATTTTCCTGCTATATTCACACAATATTTTATCACATCGATTAATTCCTCAAAAAAAGCAAAAATACCCACAAGAAAAGCATTTCTGCCATCCCTGTGGGTATTCCTACACTTATATATTCCAATCTAATGCCATACCATCCTGAAAAACTACATTTACATCTGACTTTATAATTACTTCATTCAATGTTCAACACCATAGACTCTCATCAAAACTTACACAGGCCCCACTTTATTTTGTGCCTTAATCCTTTTCTTATCTAAGCTGCTATCTTTTCTTCTGATTCTAACACGATTTGTTTGTTCTTTTTTACAAATAATCTTATACCTAATTTCACTACTTCATTTACTACTATTATAAGTGAAGATAAAAAATTATCTTTAACCACATACCAGCACTTAAAGATAGTGCGTTAAAGAATTTTGCGAACACTTACACTTCTATAAGTGGGAGACTTTCCTTCTAAAATGTCGTTAAAAAAATTTCTCAATTTCCTTCACATCTTTCATGTCAAATAGTTCAAGCCCTATTATCTCTATAGTTTCATCTGATAATTCCATTATCTTATTTTTATATTCATTAGGTATTTTATTGAATCTCTTAGTTAACAGTTTTAATAAAGGCTGTGCTTTCCTTCTTTTCTACCTTGTTCCATTCCTTTAGCAATACCATCCTCTAATATCATCTTACCTATTTCTGTAATATTAAATACCTCCTTGAATTTTACCTCTTCATTTGTTAGTTCTTCATTATTGTCAATTTTATCTTTTAAGTAATTATATTTTTCATCACCATCTTCTGTATAGAAAGTATAATCCATAAAGTTTGTATTTATTTTTATATCTTTTAGTTCCGTTTGTGCTGGTGCTATTATTTTAGTATTTATTCCAAAAAAATTAACTGCATTCTGTTGAAAAAAATCCATGGCACTTTTAAGCACCGAATCTTCAATCTTTTCATAATCCATGTCTATTGCTACTTTATTATATCATAATATTACCTGTCTATAGTATTTGTATTATTCCTAAATACATACGAACATTTGTTCTTTACTTTGGTAATAGTAAAAAAATAGTGAAATATATTTCTATAAATTGTGGTATTGATTTTGCTAATTTATGATTTTTTATCATACCTTTTATATTTAAGTTTTCAACTACTATAACTTGATTTTCATTAACGAGTTTACGACTTAGTTTGTGCATGAAATTCTTTCTTTGATTAGCAACTTGTGAATGAATTAAATTTAATTTTTCTTTAGATTTTAAGTAGTTTTTTGAACCCTCTACCTTTTTAGGTAGTTGCTTTTATAGTTTAATTGGTTTCTTTTCAGAGCTCCTTAAAAACTTAGGATTTCCAATTTTAAAACGATAGCTTTTAGTGATTTAATGCCCTTTTCAACCGCATTGGAAAGATCCCTATCTCCCATTAGATTATTAGCAACAGATATATATATGCCACAAGCCATTAAGCTACGTTTATGTGCATGAGTAAGTGCTGAAACATTGTGAATTATGTTCATTGCCTCCTCATTCTCAGTTATCTCTGTTCCATAAATAGACCTTAGATAAAATAAAATAGGCAGTATTCTCATAAGCGATCCATTACCGTTATCATTATCCGCAAAGCCTCCACACTCTAAAGGAGTTGCCCCTCCATCAAACCGCCTCAATGCAATTGTTGTTGCATTTCCTTTATCAAAAACCTCACCATAGGGAGTGTAGTCTCCACTGTTAATCCATTTAATAAAATTCGTCATTATATCATTGTAATTAAACCCCTTGGAAAGGCTATCTATAAGGCATAATGACATGCTTGTATCATCAGACCATGTCCCCGCTTTCTGATTATGAGTGCCATAGGCGCGCATATCAATTACCGGATTTTTTCGAAGGGTTTCTCTACTATTAAATTCAACTGGCACACCTACCTTTACTCCTTCTTAAACTAAGTTTGTAACCTTATTCCTCATCACTATTATTATAATACATATTACAGTATTTTTCTTTTTTTATTTATAAGCTCCGTGTGATTTCCCATCTCTATAATTTGTCCGTTATCTATAACCATTATATACAGCTATTGCTCCAAATCCAACAATAATGTACAAAATAATGACATAATAATGCGCATTTTAACTATATAATTACAATCATTATTTTCAACTCACACATCCACAATTTCAGACATTATCTACCAGCTCCCTCTTTTCCGCCACTATATTAATATATATTATTTCAGACAAAAATTTAATATACTTAGGAGAGTAGGCATGAGTACAAATGATGCTTTTTTATCCTTTGTTTGCCGCAGCCATATTTTTATTAGACCAAGATCCGCACTAGCTACACGTCTTCATATTTCCTTGATTCAAACGAGTATATTAAATTCTGGATTATCCAAATTAATCCGATCATTATAGATACTACAATTGGTACATTCTTCAACTCTAACTTTTAATACTTTTGCTATTTTTAAAACCAACAATATAGATGGAGAATAAATATTTGTCATATTTATAAATATAATTGCCATTATCATTCGAATTATAATCCAATAGAAAAACGGATGTGAATTATATCACATCCGTTTTTCTATTATCCCTTTAACTATATCTTGTATAAATATTGAATTACCTTTTGTGCTTCATTAATATTCAGATAACAGTATAATATTCATCCCCTCATTTTTTTGTTACTTTTATACTCAATTCAAAGCAAATATTGAATTTATATTTTTCAGAGTTTAACGATTCTTTATCAACAATACTAACTTCCAATGTTCCTCCCATTTCTTCTGCCAGCAATTTTGCAACTGTCAACCCGAGTCCTGTACCACCTTGATTTCGGGAACTATCCTGCATATAAAATCTATTAAATAAATGTGGAATATCATCTTCAGAAAGCATATTTGTATCATTGATGAATGAAATTAATACATTTTCGCCATCTTCCTTCATTGAGATTCTTAGAAAACTGTTGGCATATCTACCAGCATTTTGTAATAAATTAAGAAATATTCTTACTAGTGCCGACTCTTCACCCATTACCCATATGGGGTGTTCTGGTATATTAATCTCTATTGCTAAATGCGATTGCTCCAAAACCTTATAGTTACCCATAAGAGATTCCTTTAAAGTTCTGGAAATATCCACATTATTCAGTGTCAATCCATAATCTCCTGCATTTAAGCGTGAAAAATCATAAAACTGAGTTACCAATATTTTCATAGTTTCCGCTTTATGCTCTATAATTTCTAATGCTTCTGCCAGTTCTTTGTCCATGTTAAGTTCTTTATCCGTTTTTTTGATAAGTTTTAAATAACCTAAAATTACAGTTAAAGGAGTTCGTAAATCATGACTGATATTTTCTATTTGCTTCTGGAACCTTTTCTCTCTTTTTTCATAACTCTGCCGTTCTTTTCTGATTTCCTCCAAAGTATAATTAAAGCAGCACAAGACCTTCTCTAAAGCCCTATTCGGTATGGGCAAATGAAGAATTTGGTTTTGGGTAAGGTCCTTTTGTATTTCGCGCATATCTTTCGTTATCTCACGAAACGCATATAGGATTGAAAAATAGTGAAATGCAAAATAACCCCCTATAATAGCTAAAACAATATACAGCATTTCGCTCCTCCTATGCAAAATCAGACATATAAATTACACTTCTCTTTTTCTAAGTAATATGATACCCAATAAGGAAAAAACAACGATTCCAATTATGCCGGACATTAAGCATTTAACCATTCCTTCTGCTGTACCCCATGCAGTAATACTTCGAGACATATTGACGATCATTCCAGTTATACCAAAAAAATTATCGGGCATCCACATAGCAATGTTACGAATCATATCAAAACGAAGACCCAAGTAAAAAAAGATCTTAGGAATAATAAACCAAATTGTAACCCAAATGATAATTCCGATAGAATCTTTTTCAAATGCTTCTATACATACAATTCCCGAAATTAGCGACGCCACAGCTATAAAAAATACAGCTGGTATTTCTGTCAATAAATCCATCAGATTTACGGGGCCTATATGTTCCAAAAGAACAACTGCACTTATAATATAAACACTTATGACTATAATCAGTGAAAAGATAGCTGAAACAGTTGCTACAATGCATTCTCCGGCAAAGACGTTTGTTCTGGAAATACCAAAAGCAATGGTATTTTTTAAATTGCCATATTTTCTGTTCCCCTCATAGAGAAAAATTCCAATAACAGCACTCATAACACAAAAAAACATTGGATTTGCTACTAAATTTGAATATGAAAACGAAGTTGTATCGTATGGAAAACTTGAACCGTCCATTCTTCCAAACCAGCTTAATACAGCATTCAGCAAAAATGACAAAATTGCTAAAATTGCAGTTAAAGAATAAATACCTCTGCTGTGGGATACCCGATAAAATTCACTTTTTATATAATTCATAATTTTTCTGCACCTCTTTTCTTTAATTCCATATAATAATCTTCCAAAGAAGATTGAATTGTTCTCATACCTGTTATATAAATCCCGTTTTCAGAAGCTAATTTGCTGTAAGCTTCTGCTTTATCCTGTGGTCTATAGATACTAATGTTGTTTTCTGGAAGAACTTTGAAGGTTTCTTTTGGGAAATTTCTTTCCAATAAAACAGAATATTTTTCCACATCTGATACTGTTATTTCAATACAATCCGAACATTTCTCAAGTAATGCATGTGACGAGATTTCTTCAATCAAAATGCCTTTGCTTAGAAACCCATACACGGTAGCAATTTGTTGAAGTTCAGACAATATGTGGCTCGACAGTAAAATTGTAATGTTATTTTCCTCATTTAAGCGATGTAGCAAATTACGAAATTCTATAATACCGCTAGGGTCTAGTCCGTTGATAGGCTCGTCCAAAACTAAAAGTTGTGGTTCTCCCATCATGGCAATGGCAAGACCTAATCTCTGTTTTTGCCCCATTGAAAGATTTCCACATTTACTATTTCGCTTCTCTGTAATACCCATTAGTTTTATCATTTTATCAACTTTTTTTCTATCGGGAATTCCCTTTTGAATACAATAATACTTTAATATTTGTTCTACGGTCATGTTAGGAAAAAAACCCGGTTGTTCGATCATGCAGCCTATTTTTTTTCGGGTACGCTCTAACTCTTTTTCTCCATATTTTCCAAAAATCTGTATTTCTCCCTCTGTTGCATAACTATGTCCAGCTAATAATTTTAAAAGGGTACTTTTACCGCTACCATTATCACCAACTAGTCCATAAATACTTCCTCTTTTCACATGAATATTTACATGATCTAATGCAAGGAGTGAACCGTATGCCTTTGTAACTTGCTTTGTTTCTATAACATAATCATTCATTTGCCTACCTCCATATAAAAATAAGTTTATCCATTATTGGATTTCCTCATTGAACAACCATATTATAACAATTAAGTCTTTAATAAGTCATAAAAAACTTTTAAAGAAGTCATAAAGTTTTTTATTGGAGTTTAAATTTTTTATTGGAGTTTAAATCCAATGCCATATACGGTCTGGATATAGTCTTCTTTGGAATCCGCTTCTTTTAATTTTTTTCTTAAATTGCTAACATGAACATTTACAGTGTTATTTTCACCGTAATATCCACCCTGCCACACCGATTCATACAAACTTTCTCTGGAATACACTTTCTCTGGGTTTTGCATGAAAAGGTAAAGAATTTCATACTCATGAGCTGTTAATACAATTTCTGTTCCACCAATTGTTACTTTTCTAAACTCAGGATAAAGTTGTAAGGTCTTGTATGTTAGAATTTTTTTAGAGCAAAATTCTTTTCCTGCACGTCTTAAAGCCGATTGAATTCTTGCAATCACTTCCTCTGGTTCAAAAGGCTTAGTGATGTAATCATCTGCACCATTCTTTAATAAAGATACTTTATCCCCTAAAGAATTTTTTGCTGAGAGCACCAGAACAGGAACATTATAATGTTTATTCTCCCTAATATCATGCAATAATTCCTCTCCTGATATTCCAGGAAGCATAAGGTCAAGTAAAATAAGGTCTGGAATTTCTTTCTCTAATAATAATTTTGCTTCTGTACCCGAAAAAGCCTGTGCGATTTGGTATTCTGCTTTTTCTAATATCTTAACCAGCAACCCATTTATATCTGGTTCATCTTCTACAATCAGTATCTTGTATTTCATTTTCATCACTCCCGTCTAAATTGCCATTTACCCCAGTGACATACTTAGCTGATTACAACTCTATGTTATGAAATTTTTTGGGCCTCCCAGGTTGCTAGAGGGGAACTAAGTGACCCCCTAGCTAATAAAATTTCAAGCAAGCGGAGTAATAAAACGCCAAACAGATTCATAAATTTTTTTCCACAAACCACGATTAGCATAAGTTTCGATATCAAATATCGTACAATCTCCGATATCATTTAAAAATGTATCACGACATTTAATTGCAAATTCATTATTATAAATAAATGCATTGACTTCATAATCAAGACTAAAACTTCTAATATCAACATTTGCAGTTCCTACTGTTGAAACGTAATCATCTATAACAAGTGTTTTTGCATGAAGAAAACCTGAATGCAGATATACCTTTACACCATACTTTAAAAGTTTTGCCGCATTTAATAAGGAAATAGCATAAACAGGTTTGTCATCTGGTATACCCGGTAGCATTATTCTAACATCAACACCACCAGCAACTGCCATCCTTAGTGCATCTAATATAGTTTTATCTGGAATAAAATATGGTGTTTGAATATACAAATATTTTTTTGAGGTGGTAATCATCTTAACATAACTATCTTTTATAGAGTCATTTTTACTACTAGGTCCACTTGAGAGTATTTGTACTCCTATATTTCCTTCTTTAATAGGATCATAAAAACTTTTTAATAACCTTTCGTCAAACTTTAATTTAGCCCTATTTATCTTTCTAAAACTTTGATTTTGCAAAAAAACCAAATCAGACCAAAACCTTGTTTGAAATGAAAGTACGCTGTAACCAGTCAACCGTATTGTTGTATCTCTCCAAGGTTTATTTATCTTTTTTAAGCCAAAATATTCATCACCCACATTAATTCCACCAGTATGAGCAATTTTGCCATCCACAATAACTATTTTTCTATGTAATCTATAATTTGCAAGCAATAAACTTTTTATAATAGATGGCAAAAATCTGTATACATGCCCACCAGCTTTTTTAAGCTTCTCAAAATCACTCATATGAGTATGCATAGATCCAAGCCCATCATATATTAAAGTTACTTTTACTCCTTGACTTGCCTTTTCTTCTAAAAGAGAAATAAATTCTTTACCTATCTTATCTTTTGCTCTAAAAATATAATACATTACTTCAATACTTTTTGTTGCATTTCTAATATCACTAAAAATCATAGAAAATGTTTCCTTAGCATTTAATAAAAGTTCTACTTCGTTATTTTGAGTAAAATAACACATTATATTTTTTGAGTTCATCGTAATTAAATCTCTGTATTTTTCAGTTTCTACTTCTCTAAATTGTATTTTATCCGTATCAATATTATGAATATGTTGTGCTAGCACTTTATTGTACTTTTCTTCTATTTCACCCATACCATACTTTCTTGACATGATTCGCATTTTATATTTACTACCGACCAAGAAGTAAAAAACAAAACCAACATAAGGTAAAAAAGCGAATACTAAAAGCCATGCAAATATAACTCTCGTATCACTTCGTTTTATAAAAATCAGTCTCAAAACACATAGTATATTTAATAAATATATTAATATTAAAAAAGCAGTTGATAAATTCATATTGTTCCCCCACGATATTATATTTTAGGTGATTAAGTACAACCTATTTAATCACTATTATACTTCATCTAACACGATAAATATTATAAAGTCTATAATCTAGTTAATTTCCACATTTTATAATTTAGATAATCTACTTGATGACCGTGAATTAGAAAGATTTTGTTATTAGTAACTCTATGTTTCAAGACTATACCCTCATGGAGCTTAATATTTTCGAATAACTGGATTTCTCCAATACGGTTAAATACTTCTTTATCCATCTTATTTTTATATGTCAAAACATCACATTAACAAGTCTGTAGAATGCTGGTGAAATCAAGAGGCACTCTGGAAATACTCCCTCCAGCATAGATGCAATAACTCTATGGTGTCCATCAAGAATTATCGCATAATTAGAAATATGTGGTATTCTATACGCAATGCACCCTAATTTAATTCCATTTCTTATTTGTTGTCGGTAATATTCTACTCTATCCTTTGAATATGCTTCTACTGGTTGAGAAGCAATAAGAGAGATTAATTTTAATCCTTCAATATCCATTGAAATATGTGAACAAGGGCTACCACAGGGGAGATATTTATGGCTTTGGTATCTGTCCCACGTAAAGTCACCATCTAAATCTCCCATAATTCCAGTGCAATATTCAAATTCGTAGAGTTTTTCAGGAAACATTAGCTCCATTAATTTTTCCACTTTCTTAATGGCACGATTAATATCTCCATCATAACTATCCATGCAAGTTCTCATATCTAGCAGTTCATCCAAGTTAGGCCTTTTGCCATCTCCATATTTTAAAAATATTTCCAAACATGTATCGCAATCTCCATCCTCAGCAGTATATAAAATCATAGGTTTATCATCTGAGTAAATTGAATAAAGAGAAGAGAAAATAGGCATACTTCCATAACTCCCATATTTTTTTCTATCAAGATATAGTAATTTTTCCTCTCTAGGAATACAAATATCTAATTGATCATCGGTAAATCTCATTTCTTTAAAAGATGTTATGGGATTCTTTCCACCTGCAATTACAAAACTAGTTTTTTTATCCTTTGGTGTATATATTATTTCCATACTCATAATTTCTCCTCCAGAATAAAGTTAGATTTAATTTGAACATTTCAGTGATAATTTTCATTTCATTATTTTATCACCATACTCATCATTAGCCTTTAATCCTGGTAACGATACATCTGCAAAAACACTATTTGGAATAATTTCATTTACAAATAATTTAACTTCACCTTGAGCTTGCTCTACAAACCTTCTTTCTAATTTTTCCCAAATCTCATGGGCTTAACTAAAATTTAGAACATCACTAATATATAAAATTAGCCTATCAAAATGTGTCTGAGGATATTCAAATATTGTTCTAATTAAATCTAGTGAACTTATAAATTGTTTATACACCTTGGAGTTTAATATTCCCACCGGAATATCCAGTTCATTTATGATGCCACCAATGAGGTATATAAGCTTTTCAACGTCATAACCGTAAATAAAATCAAACAATTTTTCACTTTCCTCATTATGTTCCTGGCAAAATACATTTTTAATTAAATCTTTAAATATAACACTATCCTGTGGACTTGATATAAATTGGAGTATATATCCTAAGGTACTAGTAACTTTAATTCTTTTATCTGATTTATTTGATAATTCATCACATTCAATATTATTATATCTAAGAATATCTGCAAATTTACTTTCTTGCTGAAATCCCCTATGGTGCATAACAATTAAGATTGCTATGACAATTTTTAAGGGAAGCCATAACGGCTTCCCTAATTTCCATCTAACAATGCCTGTTCTAATTGACCTTGCATTTCAAATTTTATTAAATCTACTATATCTAAAGGCGCTTTACAATACATGCCTGTATTTTCATCTTCACGAAGTTTATACATTTTTGAATTATATACTATTTCTAATGCTTGTTCAAACGTAATATTTAATTGTTTTCCTAATTCTGTTACTATCTCAAACCATGTAGATGCATCAATTACTGTTGCCTTCATACACATTCTCCTTTTACAAACTTTAATCTTTGAATTGCATTTTGATTTACTATACAAACCTGCTGATTACGTTTCTGCATTTTAATACGTCTTAATAATTCTTCCTTAGGTATGTACTCCCTAATATATAAATTTATACTATCATAAACTTGGTCATCTGCCATTTCACCAATTATAATGTCATAATTATGTTGTATCATAATGCCTTTTCTATTTGCTACTATAAAGTCAAGCCACTCTTCACTTGCACCATCAATCTATGGACATTTAATCCAGTTGTATTGGTTATTTCATAAGTAGAAATTACAGGTTTACTATTCAAAATACTAGCTCGTTTACATGCCCATGTTTTTGCCTGCTCAAATAATTCTGTCACATAGAATCCTTTTCCAAAGTCTAATTTATTCCTACCTATATTTATAGACGGACTTGGTATTTCCTTAACTGAACCATGATAAAGAATCATAATAGCACACCTCTATTTTTACAAAATTCCACTATATCTTCTACTATATATTCCTCACTTTGACTATGCATTACTTCATAATTTTCAACAATAAATTTTAAGCATTCACACTCTTTTAACTTACTATATACGATACTTCCACTTATACCATTGATTCTTTTTACTGCTTCTATGCACCAAATTAAAAAGTATTGTCTGTCCTCCATTTAATATTCACCTCTTACTTTTAGTATATCTATAATTATACTTTCTTATATCTTATGATTATTCTATAGGTCTATTATATCATAATAGTTTCACCTCTTTCACTTAATATTTCAATAAGTATATCTGCAAATTTAATTTCTGGGCGAATTTATTTTCTTCCAATTCATTGTAGGCCTGTGTGTAGTTCATAATTTCAACTCCATATAGTCCATTATTTTTATGATTTTCATTATAACAGCATCCTTCTATATGTTTTACCTTAATTATACAATCGGAATGAGTATGTCAATTAGATAAGTACAATTAGATAAGTACAACTTAATACTTATCTATATAGAAATGATATAAGCCTAGTCTCTTATAAATTCTGTACCACACTTTTTACAAATAACTTGGCTTTTTCTTAATATATTAAAAATTCCCGAATCTTTATGTTTATTAATAGAATCTACTACCAATTGATACATACCTTCAACACTGTTATAAAAGCTTTCGTTGATGTCTCCATATGTATTTGTAAACTCAATGCCCATTTCAACATAATAAAGAATTAAATTAAGTACAAGTTTTTCATCTGTCATGTTTTTTTGTCCATGCTGTTCCCTCAATTTTATTGGAATGTTCTCAAAACCATTCATTATCATAGTCATCTTCAATCCTAGCTAACCGAAATCTTATGTTAAATATTTGAAATTTTTATTAATATCCTATATAATTGAATAATGACGTACTTGCAGATTAATATATAATATTATACTTTAATTAAAAGTTTTAGAAACAGAAAAATAATTAATTCATAACATTCATTAAGGACCAACTAAATTAATTTCTGAGTTAATGGGTCTTTATAATTAATAACGAGTTATTATTCTAGATTTAGGGGGAACTATTATGAATTTAGCGATTAATCAGGCTCAAACAAGAAATTATACAAATAAACATTTGAAAAATAATAGAAATGTAAAAATCAGCTTAGAAATTGAACTTGCCGATAAAAAAATTATTGAGGAAGAAGATAAAATAGACTATGAAAGATATATAAAAAGTCATATGCTTTATTCAGCTTATTCTTTTAAGGAGGCTCAAAAACACAGAGTATCATTTCCGCCTACAACGGCACCTGGAATAGTACGCAAAGCATGGAGAGAACAATGGGAAAAATCTACTGAAAAAGAAAAGGATGCTATGAGCCAACTTGGTTCTAACTGCATGGAAGTTTTAAATTCTAATAAGGGCAATATGCCAAATGATTTGAATGGATACATAAATTTAATTGAAAACATGAAAATTTATATAGAACGGTACAATAATTGTCCTGGTATTGATAAAGGGGTTTATGAAGGTCTTGTGACTGTAACTAATAGTTTGGCAACGGAATTACTTAAATATAATTAAATTCGATGGCTATAAGTAACCTTTAATTAACTTATGTACTAATGGAATAATAAAGTTATTAAGGTAAAATAAAACAAGCTTTATCTTTAGTATTGCACTCAGCATAGTATCATTAATACTAATATTTGTAGGTGCAATTTTGAATTTACTATTATTCTTATTTAGTTTTATTTTTTTTATTTTTTTTATTATTGGTATTATATTATTTGCACGTTGGAGCACAGATAGTTACAGATGGGTATGTGATAACTGTGGAGGAACATTTGAAATTACTCTAAAGCAAAATGTGCTCGGTGTTAATCCCCCCATATATAAGGCACTATTTAATTCCACTCTATCTGCTTTTCCCATGTAAGCTTGTAGACAATCATAATAACTTCCACAACATACTTCTACCATTTTATTCATAATGCTCCCCTCCTACTTATCATAGTAATTTTTCATATAACTTAAACCAATTCAATCCGTAGCTTCCAAGTCAACTATATCAATATATTTAAAACCACATTTTTCATACAGCATAATGGCAGGTATACTGCCTTCGTAAACATCCAATCTAATTGATTTAGCTTGTAACTTAATACTGTTTTCAATAGAAAAATCCATTAATGCTTTGATACATAGAGATTACCACTTTTACTCCATCAATCTAGGTGTCACCCACGTGGCAAGTGACAAAAATATATTTTCAGCCTAATTTCCTTCTAACAATGCCTGTTCTAATTTACCTTCCATTTCATATTTTATTAAATCTACTATATCTAGTGGTGCCTTACAATACATGCCTGTATTTTCATCTTCCCGAAGTTTATACATTTTCGAATTATATACTATTTCTAGCGCTTGTTCAAAAAATGGCAAGGCATATCCTCTATCCTCAGGTGGTTCTATTACACCAATTTGGAATTCAAAAGCTGGAGGTTTTTACTTTATTTTTATTCCATTCTGACCTATAATTTCATCACGTTCTGCTCAATTTTAACCTTGCATCTCGTCCAAAAAACAACAAAAACCCTAGATTCAAGGGTTTTACATTGTATCAAAATTGTTGTTTTCTTATGGTGGAGGCGAACCGTACCTAACTATATCACTGTCCATTGAAAGATGTAGACATCGTCTCACTCTACCACATTTAAATTAGTCCCATAATCTATAAATCCATTTTTAGACTTCTAAAACGTTTAATGGGCTAACACAATGATTAGATGTTATTTTTGAGTAATATCAATATTATAAAATTCAGTATGTATATTGCTATAAAAAGCAGCACAGCCTAGTTTGATATTAATATCCCCCTGGTATATTATATACCTATCCATTAAGACATATATGTTGTCATATTCTTTATTAATATAAATGGAATGTACATTTTTTATATTAAAACCTTCATCTAAATCGAATTCTTCTTGAACTTTCACAATACTATTTTGTATATGTGTTAGGAAAATTTTTTTAGAACCTTTGTTTAAACAGATTTTTAAGTAGTCTCTTTCACTTTCATATATTGGATATATGTGTACGTAACCCTCTTCCATAGAATCTTTAATTAAAAAATTAAAACTCATTTTAAAACACTTTAAAAAGGCTTTTTTAAATGAAAGTTTATTTTTCTCAAGGTTTCTGTTACATATAAGCGAGCCTTTTTCTATATTCCAAGGACTTTTTAACCCATTATCACATATACAAATAATTTTCCTGAAATCATCAGTGGTAGTTTCATCTAATTTAAAATTATTAGTAATTGAAAGACCTGCGTACTGAGCTCTTGCATAATGTGAAATAAGTCCTACTTTCCCACCTTTAAAATCGGAGGAAGATTTTAAAATGAAGTTGTCATCAATAAATACCTTAAAGCTTAACCCGAATTTTTTAATTATTATCTTATGATAACATTTGAACTTAAATCCTTTGTCCAACGCAATTATCATATCTTGTTTTTGTACACCATTACAAGAAGAAATTACCTTAACACACTTCTTTCCAGCATCAATAAGTAGCTGAACATTATTAAAACTATCTTCAAAGCAAATATAAACTCCATATATTGCTCCCATATGAGTGAGAGTACACTTTAAACTCACCTCAAAAATATAATGCTCAAGAACTAATTTAACAAGAGCACTAGCTATACAGTCTACTTTATTCTGAATAAGTTCTCCGTCCTTTACTTTCCATTCTCCTGAAATGAGCTCCCATTGATTGTTTAACTCTGTATCAAACAAATCTCTAAAGGCTGGAACCCATGGTACACTCTGTCTTCCATTAGATGGACCTGGTATCCACATTTCCTCTCCACTCCATATTAATGGGTCGATTCTCATAGATCTTTCCTCAAAGCCTAAACTCCTACCATGATATATTATAAAGTCTTCTACATTATCTGGAGCTTTAATTACTGAATTATGTCCAGTGCCCCTAATCGATGAGCTCATCTTTAATACTGGGTTATAGGTATTTTCATCCGGATACTTAGTCCATATCATTTCACTGATTTTTTTATTATTACTAGCATCAGCTATTGAATAACCTACGAAATATTTTTCGTGTGTATATGCATTTCCACTATACATAATATAAGCCTTACTATTTTTCTTAAAATAGAAAGCACCTTCAATTGTATGCCAATCCCTTCCATCTCCGAACCTATTATTTTCAAATATTTCTTCATCAAGAGTAGGTTTTATTAGAAGCTTTGGATTTTCCGCTAATGTCACCATATTTACTAGCTCGTCTAATAGAATTACTGTGCCTGGTCTTTTTTCATCACCGCCCATATACTCGTTAGTTGAATATATTAAATAATAAGTTCCATCAATGTCTCTTACTACATGGGCATCTATACTAAAGGTGTCAAACAATGTCCTCTGATATTTAAAGGGACCTTTTGGATCATTAGATATCGCCACCTTCATAAATTCTAGATGACAATCATCTTCATTATTTTGAATTGAAGAATAATACATATAAAAAATCCCATTGTTGTATATTACGCAAGGTGCCCAAAACTCCTTCTCGTTTTCTGTTACAAAAGCATAGCCTATATTTGTCCAGTTAATTAAATCTTTAGAATTAAGAATATTTATTCCTGCTGGTCCTCCAGTACTACTTGTATAACAATAATATTCTCCATTATATTTAATAACATATGGGTCTGGATTATCTATAGAATGTTTGTTTCCAGAATTCATTATACTTACTGGGTTTTCATATTGAATCTCACCCTGCAAGGGTAAATGTGATAAAACTTCTTTTAAATTGGACATACTTTTAACTCCCTTCTACCCCTTAATAGCCCCTGAAGTAAGGCCATCTTGCAAATACCTTTGACTGAACATGTATAACAATATTGAAGGTAATGACATTAGTATTAGTGCTGCATATAGTTGAGCCACCATTTCAGGAGTTTGATTTTTAGTGGATGTATAAAACGATGTGGCTATGGTAACAGTATACATTGACTTTTCTCTTACAAAAAGCAATGGGATTAAAAAATCATTCCATGAATAAATAAAGGTTAAAACACCTACATTAATCATAGCTGGAATTCCAAGAGGCAACATAATTATTTTATATATACTAAGCTGGGAACAACCATCTATTGAAGCTGCTTCTATAATTTCATTCGGAATAGTATCAAAATAATTTTTAAGTATCATTAACATGAATGGTGCATTAAAAGCTACTAAAGGGAGAATAAGCGCTCCATATGAATTTGTCATCTTCAGCGTCTTAACTGTATAAAACAAGGGTGTCATTACAGCTACAGGTGGTATTGCAAGACAAGCAAGCAACATATAATATAATAAACTTTTATATCTGAACTCCATTTTCGAAAAACCAAATGCAGCTAAGGATGCTGTTATAGTAACAATGGTAGCTGTAGAAATTGAAATAAATAAACTATTAAAGATAACTCTAAAATAATTCAATTCCGGATTATTTATAACTGAAGCATAGTTATCCAGTCCCTTAATTTGCAAGGATTGAATTACAGACTTTGCAATAGGATATATCCATATAATAGAAAAAAATAAAATCACTAAATAAATTATAAACTTTTTTAACCTTGTTAAATTACCATACATTATATCACCTCACAAATTTACTAATTATTTTTCCTTGAACGATTATATAATTTGATCTGAGTTATAGCTAGTATTAGAGATATTATTAATATAATTACACCTATAGCGGCTGCAGACCCCCCATCGAATTCTTGTATGGATCGTTTATATAGGAATGTACTTAAGATTTCAGTGGATTTTCCTGGTCCACCACCAGTTAGAAGCACAACAATATCAAAGGTTTTAAGTGAGCCTATTATCCCTAAAACCACTAGAGTAGACGTGGTCCCATTCACTAATGGAATTGTTATTTTAAATAGGGTGTTCCAAAAACCTGAACCATCAATTCTAGCTGATTCATATATTTCCTCTGGAATTGCTAGTAATGCTGAAAAATATAACAACATACTAAAGCCCATCCATTCGTAAACATTTACCATAATTACTGAAATAAGCGAATACTTTGGATCTCCAAGCCATGAAACTGCTAAAAAATTCAAATGAAGCATTCTAAAAACATTGTTTATGCTTCCCAAATTTGCATCTAGTAATATCCTGAAAATAGCAGCAATAATTACAGGGGCCATAATAGTTGGTAAAAACAATATAGATTTAAATATGGTGTTTCCTCTTAGCTTAGCTCTAAATAAAACTGCCATGAATAGACCTAGAAAGCATTGAATCCCTATTGTAAATATCATAAATAACAAATTATTCCACATTGCTATATAGAAGACTCTGTCAGAAAATAACTTTACATAATTTTCAAAACCTATAAAAATCATATTGTTATCAATACCATTCCATTGAAAAAAACTTGTGTAAATAGTAAACCCTATACTGTAGTATAAAAGCACGCCTGACAATACTAATATTGGTAGTACAAATAAATAAGGTGTACTTTTTTTACAACCCTTTGTATTCATCACAAAACACCTACTTTTTAATGTATTATAGAGAATGACATCTCAGCAGTGCTGAGAATGTCATAGTTATTTATCTTTTAATTCCATCAGAAACAGTTTGTATGTTTTTTAAAGCATCTTCTATTTTCTTTCCAGCAGCTACTTCTTGCATTGCATTTCCTATAGCTTCTGTGAGTTCTGGATAGTCTAGCAATCTTTTTCCTATTGAATTATTAACTTTGTCATTTACATAATTTACAGAATCCTTCTCAGATTGAAACTTAATTTGATCAAGATTATTTACCTTTACACCTAACTTAGATGGAGACCCTTGCATAAAGTCTGCCATTATCTGTTGACCCTCTTCCATAGTAATAAAGCTAAATAACTTCCAAGCAGCATCTTTATTTTTAGAGGACTTATTAATAGCTACCGCAGTATCTACACTAGCAACAGCTTTTGATTCATTTGGTCCAATTTGAGGTAAAATAAACATTCCTGTTTCATCATTTTCAATCTTAGTTCCAAATTTCTCTCCATTTGGCAAGAAATATGACATATGCCAACTTCCAGTTAAAAACATAGCGGCTTTTCCTGAATAGTAGTATTGATCTCTAGCATCAGGATAAGTAGCAACTCCCAGTGATCCGTCTTCGAAGATCTTATCATCATATATTTTTTTCCATGCAGTTAAAGTATCCACAAATACTTTGTCTGTCCAAGCCAATTTGCCAGCTTCGGCCTCATAAATTTTTTTAGGACCAAACTGATTAGAAAGAGCTACAAACATATCAGTATCATGCCATGTATCCTTTGCTCCGAACGCAACAGGTATTACACCATTTTTTTTCAAAGTATCTGATATGGTTTTCCATTGTGCATATGTTTTTGGTATTTCTTTAATACCATACTTATCAAATATAGTTTTGTTGTAAAGAACAAATTCCTGAGCTGTAAAATTGATTGGTAAAGCTACAACACTACCTGATTTGTCTTTAGTTTGTTGTACAGCTGCAGGTACTAATTTAGATTCCCAACCTGTACCCCAGTTCTTATCAGCCAGAGGTTTAATTGGTTCAAGCAGAGACGCATATTGCTGAAGCATTCCACCTACTTGCATACCAAGTACATCTGGTCCTTCACCTGCAGCCATAGCAACTTGCAGTTTCTTTTGGTAATCCGTCTGTTCACCTCTCCAATAATCCACCTTTATATCTGGGTATTTTTTTTCAAAAGCTTCAACTAAAGCTTTTCCTTGAATATCTGTCGGAACCCATGACCAGAATGTAACTGTTTGCTTTTCTTTTGTAGCTGCCGATGTCTTACTATCATCCGTTGGGCTTTTACTACCACACCCAATTAATGACCCTCCAATAATAGTTGCTGCCAAAATAGCAGAAACTATTTTTATATTTTTTATTCTCCTCATTAAAATCCCCCCTATATTTTTGATGTAATCGTTTGTAACTTAATTATAAAGGAAATTTCACCTATTTTAACAACAAAATTTTAAACTTTACTCTAAAATATTGTACTATTCTTTATTTAAGTTAACCTTATACTCAATTGGAGTCATACCCTCTATCTCCTTAAACACCTTAAAAAAATAATTATAGTTGTTAAATCCAGTTTCATTTACTATTTCCTTTAGGTTATAACTTCCATTTCTTATTAATATCTTTACATTAGCCACTCTAACCATGTTTAGATAACTAGAAAATCCACCCTCACAATCATTTCTAAATATACGACTTAAATAAGGGCTTGATATTCCTAAATTCTGCGCCACATCATCTAAACAAATGTTTTTCTTATAGTTTTCGTTTATAAACTTTATTGCGTTTTTAGTATAATTAGAATAATTATTTTGAATTTTTAAAGACTTTAACAACTCCATAACCCTATTGCATATGTTAATTACATAATCTTTCTGGTCTTCTGCTGTTTCGAAATTCTCAAGGATTTCAAAAGAAGATTCTTTCTCTTTTATAAACAGATCATTGTTAACTCCATTCTTGCGCAAAACTTTACTTATAATATTTATTATTTGAAACCAAATAACTCTAGCTATCTTTGTATCAATATTATGCAAAATTATATTGTCGTATATATTATAAATGTACGACTTGAGTTTTTCCCATTCAAAGGCCTCAATGCAAGCAGATATGTTCTTTTCGTCTTTAATATCCAAATCATAATAAGAACTCTTATTTTTCTTTTGGTCATTTAATTTAAAGGTATTTCCCTTCCCTGCAAGAAACTTATACTTTAAAGCACTTTCAGCCTGCAAATAACATACTCTAAGCTCAGAAATATTACTGCATTTGTCACTTACTCCAAGTGATACCGTTTTATTAAAAAACCTTTTAGTACTTAATTTTATTCTTTCAGTAATTGAGTTAAGCTGAAATGAAATTTCTAACTCGCTTCTTAACCCTGAAAAGGACAAAAGTAATACAAACTTCCCTTCCTCAAGATGTGAGAGTATAATTTTATTTGTACCTCCCACCACTTCATTTAAAATCTGAATATATGAGTTAATAAATACATTTTCATCTTCATATGAATAATTCTTTTTATACTCTTTATAGTCATCAAGTTCAATAATTATAAAGAAAATATTGTGAAGCTCAATGTCTATATTAAAATATTTTTTGAATTTCTCTAAATACCCATTTCTTAGTTTTTTCATCCTTGAAAGTTCTATTAATAAATCCCTTTTAACCAATTCATTGTTAATAACCATTTCTTCACTTAGCTTAGTCTTTACCACTATAGCTTTATTTCCTTTTTCAATTAAATCTACAGTGGTATTTAAAACATCTAAAATATTACTTTTCGACATCTTATGTTTTAGAATATAATCAACCGCTCCCATTTTCAAACTTTCCCTGACGTAATCATAATCATCATAAGCGCTTAGTGCTATTATTTTAATGTTAGGATAGTTTTTGGTTATAAAACTAATTAACTCCACCCCATTCATTATAGGCATATTCATATCTGTAATTACTATGTCTGGTTTAGTTGCTTGGATAACATCCATAGCTACCTTTCCATTAGAGCAATCTTTACAAAACTGAAAGTTTGGGTTTTCCCAGCCTATCATTGTTCGTAAATTAGCCTTGGCAATAACATCATCATCAACAATCATTATTTTAGTCATTTCCTATATTTCCCCCCTCTGCACAAGGAATTACTATTTTGATTTCTGTAAAAGAGTTTTTAACACTTGTAATATTTACCCCATAAACTTCACCATAATATAATTTTATTCTTTGATCTACATTTCTTAATCCAATATTACTAAATCTCTTCTTGCTATCATTTTGGGATAAAGCCTTTTTAATTTCTAATTCCGTCATTCCGATGCCATTGTCTCTTATAGAAATATATATATTATCATTCTCTTTAATAATCTTCATTAAAATTATACCAATATCGTTCATTGGATCTATTCCATGCAAAATTGCATTTTCTAATACAGGTTGTAATAATAATCTTGGAATCTTGTGATTTATAACATCGTCTTCTATTTCAAAATCCACCTTGAATTTATCACAATATTTATACTGTTGAATATTGATGTAATGCTTTATATATTCTATTTCTTTACCTATGGTTATAAATTCATCCTTTCTACCAATACTCACATTCAATAATTCTATTACTGAATCTGTTAGATTACTAATGTTATCAATTCTTTGTATATCCGCTAACCACTTTATAGTATTTAAAGTGTTAGCTAGAAAATGAGGATTTATTTGTGCTTGAAGAGTTTTAATCTCTAATAGTCTCTTTTGTTTTTCCCCTTCCGATACATCTTCCATTAGCCTATTTATCCGACCTAGCATTGCATTGAAACTGTCACTTAAATCTTCAATTTCATCATTTGAATTTATAACAATACTGCTTTTAAGATTCCCATTTTTTACACTTTCCATTGCATTCCTTAATTTTTCAACGTTTTTTGTAATACTAAAGGAAATAATAACTGCAACCAGGAGAATTACCATTAGAAATATTAATGATATTATAGTTGTAGTTCTAAAGGTATTTAAGGGTTCTTTGAGCATAATTTTTTTGGGAACTATCCCAACAGTAATCCAATTTGTATAAATAGATTTATGATAAACTACAAACATAGAATTCTTACCTACATTTTCAAAAAAACTACCGTCATTATTATTTAATTTACTAAATATATTTTTATACTCTGTAGTTGTAATATTTTTATAAAGTTGATTACTAGTACTATTGTAAATAAATTTACCTGTTTTATCTATTACGAATAATTTACTGTTTATTGGCAATCGGGAATTATTAAGTGTTTTTATCATATCATAATTGCAATCAATCTCTACCATACCAATAACTTCTTTGTTTTTTTTGATAGGCGTTGTTACTGTTATAACGTTTTTATTCATTGTTGAGGATATTTGTTCAATATTACTAGAAGAGTGGGCTGTTATTAGAATTTTATTACTATCTTTTTTTATATTACTAAGTATTTTTTTCTTGCTTTCATAACTTATAAGTGAGCAAGTTCCTTGGGAATAATTTCTGCCATTTGTAGTTGTAATTGAGATTCCAGTTATATAATACTTGTAAGCATATATACTTGAAATATAATCATCTAGTTTTCTATCATTAATTAATTTTGAATATTCATCAGATTTATCATCATATCCTATAACATCAATAACATTGGGCCTATTTAGAGAAATAGTTGTACCTAAATATTCTATATCCTTCAAAGTTATCATAAAGTTATCATTAGCTTGACTAATTATTTTAAAGGTATAATTACTTACTATTTCCGTCATTTTTGCAGAAGTTCTGAAGTACCAAATTCCTGAAATAATAGTTGCTAATAAAATGGATATTATAAAAAAGCTAAAAATAATTTTCTTCCTTATACCTTTTTTCTTCATTTCTTATACCGTCCTAGTATTTATTTTGCTTCTGTTATATATTTAATATTATTACAATTTTCCAGATACATATCTTATTCTACAAATTAACCTAATACCCTTTATACAAATTTGTTGTTAAAACAAATGTTATCTTGAATCAAAAGATACAATTCAACCGCATAATGACATGTTCTTCTTCATGATTAATAACACCGCCGGTTTTAAACAAATTTTCGTTTTCCACCTTGTAGTGCCTAAAATCTATAATAAAGTACTGGTGATATTTTAATAGAAGCCTTAAATAAGCGGTACATCACAGAAGAGGAAATAACTTTTATAAGTAATTACATAGAATTATAAAACATTACAAATTTTGTGTAATTGTGTTCTATATGAATTTTCTAAGGACTATATTTAAATTGCAAGTAAAAAACAAAATTTACAAATTCCATGTAAATCTATAAATACATTTATAAAGTTTTTTCATTGCATTATCAGTTTTAGTATTTAATTAATTAAGGCACTAGAAATTCGGTCCTTTTTGTTTTGTAATAAAATACAAATAAATATTATAAACTTTACAATTGCAATAAACTACAAGGAGGGAAAATAAATGAATAAGGTTGTAACTTTAGATAGAGTTAGACCATTACTTAAAGACGGAATGTCAATAATGATAGGTGGATTTTTGGCCTGTGGAACACCAGAAAAGATAATTGATTTATTGATTGAAACAAATGTTAAAAATTTAATTATAATAGCAAATGATACAAGCTATGTAGACAGAGGCATAGGGAAACTTATAGTTAATGGACAAGTTAAAAAGGTTATAGTTTCTCACATAGGAACAAATGCTGAGACCGGAAGACTTATGACTGAAGGGAAAATAGAAGTAGAACTTGTACCACAAGGAACACTAATTGAGAGAATAAGATCAGCGGGAGCTGGCCTTGGTGGAGTGCTTACTTCTACAGGAGTTGCTACTATGGTGGAAGATGGTAAACAAAAATTTACTATTGAGGGAAAAGAATATTTATTAGAGCTTCCCATCAAAGCTGATTTAGCACTCATTTATGCAAGTGTAGTAGATGAAATTGGAAATGCAGTTTATTATGGAACAGCAAGAAATTTTAATCCAACTATGGCTACTGCTGCAGAAATTGTAATAGTAGAAGCTGGAAACATTGTTAAGCTTGGAAAGCTTGATCCAAATAATATTGTTACTCCAGGTGTATTGGTTGATTATATAATTGGGGAGGCCAACTAATATGATTATTGATAGTAAGCTTGCAAAACAAATCATTGCAAAAAGAATTGGTAAAGAATTAAAAGATGGGCAACTTGTTAATTTAGGCATAGGTCTTCCAACATTAGTTACAAACTATATTCCAGAAGGTGTTCACGTTACTTTCCAATCAGAAAACGGTATGGTTGGTATGGGAGAATCTCCGATGCAAGGGGATGTAAACAAGGATGTAATTAATGCAGGTGGTGAATTTACTACAATACTTCCTGGTGGAGCATACTTTGACAGTGCAATGTCTTTCATTCTGATAAGAGGCGGACATGTTGACATAACTGTGCTTGGAGCACTAGAAGTAGATCAAGAAGGTAATTTAGCTAATTGGATTGTACCAGGCAAAATGATTCCAGGAATGGGTGGAGCAATGGATTTAGTAGTAGGAGCTAAAAAGGTTATTATTGCAATGCAACATACGGCTAAAGGGATTCCTAAAATATTAAAGAAGTGTACCTTACCACTAACAGCAAAAGCACAAGTTAACCTTATAGTTACGGAACTTGGTGTAATGGAAATTACAGATAAGGGGCTTGTACTTATTGAAATTAATAAAGATACTACAGTAGAAGAAGTTAAATCACTTACAGGGGCAGAATTAATTATCTCAGAAAATCTTAAAATGATGGATGCATAGCAATGATTAGTGAAACTTTGAGCAATTAATTCAGATACGTAGATAATTGTTTTAAATTCGATTGCATGGAATTCTCTCCCTTCTATTAATTTAGTTGTGATCGATATAAATTCAACAGAACGTGAGGGATATCCTGTATATATAAAATTGAATAACCTTGCAGTCACTTGACCACAAGGTTATTCAATTAACCAAACTAAAATATATTAAAGGGGGACCTAAAATGTTTAAAAAGTTTACAAAAGCTTGTGTTAATCTTGTCCAAAAGTATTTGCCAGACCCATTCATATTTGCTGTTCTTCTAACCTTCTTCGTATTAATTTTAGGTGTAATTGTTACTGGTCAAAGTCCCTTAGCAATGACTGTTCATTGGAGTAAGGGTTTATGGACATTATTGGCATTCTCAATGCAAATGGCATTAGTATTAGTTACAGGTCATGCACTTGCCAATGCACCTTCTTTTAAAAAGGGTCTTAAAACCCTTGCGAAAATACCTAAATCACCAACTCAAGCAATTATGCTTGTTACACTTATTTCTACTATAGCTTGTTGGATTAACTGGGGTTTCGGTCTAGTTATTGGAGCTATTTTTGCCAAAGAACTTGCTAAAGAAGTTAAAGGTGTAGATTATAGACTTTTAATAGCTTCTGCTTATTCAGGTTTTTTAGTATGGCATGGAGGCCTTTCTGGTTCTATACCACTAGTAATTGCTGGAGGTGGCGAAGCTGTAGTAAAAGCTACTGCAGGTGCTGTTACTACTGCTATACCAACTAGTACTACATTATTTTCAAACTTTAATTTAGTTATACTAGGTATACTTTTAGTAACATTACCTCTTATAAACAAAGCTATGCATCCTGATAAAGAAAATACCGTTACTATAAATCCAAAGCTTTTGGTGGAGGAGCCAGTGATTATAATAGCCAAAGAAAACATGACTCCTGCTGATAAACTTGAGAATAGCACTATTATCTCAATGCTACTTACGCTTATGGGCTTTACTTATATTGTTTATTATTTTATTAAAGGTGGAAGCCTTGACTTAAATATCGTTAATACCATCTTCTTATTCCTTGGAGTTGCTCTTCATAGAACCCCTAGAAGATTTATTAATGCAATTGCAGATGCTGCTAAAGGAGCTGCCGGAATTATACTTCAATTTCCATTCTATGCTGGTATTATGGGGATGATGGTAGGTGCAAGTGTTTCTGGTATATCTCTTGCAGGAGCTATGTCTACTTTCTTTGTTAATATATCTAATCAACATACCTTCCCACTATTTACTTTTTTAAGTGCAGGACTTGTTAACTTTTTTGTACCATCTGGTGGCGGACAATGGGCTGTACAAGCTCCTATTATGATGCCAGCAGGTGCAGCTCTTGGTGTACCTGCTGCAAAAACTGCTATGGCTATTGCTTGGGGAGATGCATGGACTAACATGATTCAACCTTTCTGGGCATTACCTGCTCTTGGAATTGCCGGACTCAGTGCTAAGGATGTAATGGGATTTTGTATAATTGATTTATTATACTCTGGTATTATTATTGGACTGGGATTAATGTTCATATTATAATTAAAAAATACACTTTAATGAACAGTATTAAAAAAATATAAGGATATAGCTTAAATAATTAATAAGCTATTACCTTATATTTTTTATAAAATGGGTATAAATCCACATCCATGTAATTTATATAGTTACAAATTAACTCCTAACTCTCCCCCCATGCACCACTCTTCCAATCACACTACCAAGTTTCCCTTTTTCCTCTTCTTCATTAATTTGTAGTGCCCAAAATATAGGAAATCTTTCACTGATTTCTGTCTTTATAATTTCTGGTGCAGCAAAGGCTATTATTTGGAAATTTAGCTTGTTTGCAATTTTGAATACAGGATCAAGTACATGACTTCCTGAAGCATTTCCAAAAGGATTATCCAGCATGAGCACCGTCCAAGGATTTTCATTA
Organism: Clostridium sp.; assembly: GCF_050717535.1. GTDB lineage: Bacteria > Bacillota > Clostridia > Clostridiales > Clostridiaceae > Clostridium_AD. Next base: position 53,113 of record NZ_JBOITM010000078.1, on the reverse strand, counting down.
CCTACAGTTTTTTTTCTGTAATTCATAAGCATCATTATTATAAAGGTATTAATAGATAGAGTTTGACCTCCGCTACCTTCTGGTGAATCACCATCTCCACTATTTATTCCACCCCAAGTATTATAGTGACTGTTGTTTGGCTTTGCATAGAGAAATTCATTTTTCTCTGTCATTTTATAAACCTCCAGCACTGGGTATTTCCCTCTTAATGCTTTGGAAAAAATCATCCTATCGCTCATATAAGCTTCCAAGGTTTTATCTTCTAAATTATCGAAATCTACTCCTGATTTTTCTAGTTTTTCTATGCACTCTACAAAGTACTCATTTAGTAAGACCTTAATATCCTCTTCTTCTTTTGGTAAAAGCTCCTCACCTTTTAGTCTTATAAGCTTAAATGCATGATTGTTCTCATTAACATAAACCATTTTATTAACCATTTCTCTTAGACATTCTGCTATCTTAATAGATTGCCTAGCAGCTCTTGATGCCCATTGTTCCTTTGCTTCTTCCGCCTTAAACTTATCGTTACTTACCCTGCTTATTTCCTTCTGTGCATGCTCTCTCATGCTGCTAAAGGAGTCTTTGTTATTAGTGAAACTCGCTATATTGATTTTTTCACCTATGACTTCTTTTATTTTACGCTTTAGTATCTCATCTTTAAGATTCCTTTTTAATTCCTCTAAGAATTGGTCAAAGTTATCCTGTGCTTTAATTGTATGATTATTTATAACCTCATTAATACCTTTGTAGTTTTGTATCCATAGATCCACTTCATTTTTTTCATTATTATTAATCTTATCCATTTGGTACTGCGAAGTTTTTCCTTTAGTACTATCTAACTCTTCAAAATGCTTTATTTCTGAGACTAGACGCCCCATTTCAACATCTCTACTATCTAATTTTTCTATTATATCTTCTACTTCTTTTAAATATTTATCATTGCCCCTTATATTATCCTTGAGCCTAATGCCTTTTTCTTCTAAATTTAAATTTTCCCAAAGCTGTGGTGTTTTATGGTGTTCTTCATTTATTTTTTGTGCAGACCGCATAATATCATTATTTATCTGAATTATGAGACCTTTTTTTGTACCTATGCTACTGGTTAATTCTATAAGTGTTGCATTTTTAAACTCACTTTTTTTCGCTATACTATCAAGTTCAAGTTCAATTGTGTCCAAATATAAATTTTCTACTATATAATTTGCCCAACTCAGGTCAAGCTTTTTTAGCTCCGCAAGTCTTGCCTCAATATTTTCTTCTAGCTGGTCAATAGCTTCACTTAATGCATTTATTTGATAATTTTTCTCCTCAATTTTTAAACTTAAATTCTTTCTATGTTCAATATCTATAAATATATCATCTGCTTCTAAATTTATATAATTTGGCTGTATACTTGTTTGAACCTGTTCATTATCTTCCTCTTTAAAACTAGCCTCTTCTATAATTTCCTTTACATCTTTTAATTTATTGTTAACATAAATCTTCCATTTTTCATAACTGCTTTGCTCTAAATACTTTTTATCCTCATTTTCGGCTTTTTCCATTTCCACTGCTGTAAGGGTAAGTTCTACTGTTATTAGTTTCTCCTGATCTTTAGCTGCTTGCTTTCCCTTTATTTCTATTTCATTCTTGAAATTTATAAACTCTTCAAGCTTTTTAATACTAATTTCTAAGCTTTTTATTCCCTTTTCACTTTCCACTTTTACATTATTATAAAACGTTAATTTTTCCTGTAAGTCATTTATCTTTGATCCTATAGTATTAAGTTCTATAGCTAGCTCATCTAATTTGATTACTACATCTTTAATTCTTTGTTCTAAGAGAATTGCGCTGTCAACCACAAGCATGTTTTCAATTTTATTAATGAGTTTATCTATTTTATCTATGGAACTCTCTATAGATTTTACTGCTTCCATTATCTCTAATTCTTTTTTACTTAGGCTTTCTTTCCATTGCTGAAAAGCATCATTATTACCAATAAATTTTAAACCTTTATGCCTTATTAACTTAAAGTTCCCCCCTGCTGCTTGCCCCTCCATTTTAGTTCGCAGATATATTGGTACAATGCTTCTTAAAAACAAATCTTCTGATAAATTCTTGCTTATAGTGTCCCAGTCCTTGTTCGCTCTTATTACTAAGCTATATGGAAGCATGGGACAGTTTCTAAGATTTTCCTTTTGCTCTTCTTCTGAGAGTGATGCCAGAAATTGAGTTCCATAAACAACCTTTACCGAAAGGCTCTCAATTTTTGTCTTTATGATATCAATGTCATTATTGGGTATCCAATAATCCTTATTGTTTAAAGTTAAATCTATGTTATTTTCCCAAAGTTCTTTCTTTAGCTCATTTAACTTTACTCTCTTAATTTCTTTTGTTTTCCTTATTTCAAATACTTTATTTTGAAGAAATCCTACTGAATAGGTTTCTTCAATGTTTTCCAGCCTGCACATATCCAAAATTTCTAAAAATAATTCTTCTTCTCGCAACTTTTGTTCACTGTAGCTTTTATCTAATTCTTCCTTTTTCTCTTTATTGTTATCTATTTGGATTCCTATTTTATTTTTTTCTATATTGAGATTATTTATGTGTTTTTCGAACTTAGAAATTTTATTCTTTGAATCTAAGAGTTTTTTATCTTCCTCTACATATTCCTTCTTTACATCTTCCATTAATATTTCAGGACATACCATTCTAAAAGCATCAAACTCTAATCCCAGCTCTTTTTCTCTTTTATTAAACTTTCCCTTTGCCTCGTCAAATACTCCAAGATTAACTCTTATAGAGCTTTGATTTTCTTTAAGAATTCTTATATCACTTTTAAATTCTTCTTCCTTTGCTTTTAGAAATGATTCATAGGCCCAATGCTTTCTTGAAGTTTCTGTAAGTGAAGCCTGGGTTACTTTCCACTTTTCTTTAATTTCTTCATCTATTTTCATAATTTCTTGTTCTATGTCCTTTAAATTTAGAGAGCTCATAAGCCTCTTTTTTTCCTCAAGTTTCTTATGTCTTTTGCTTATATCAATTTCTCTAGGAATATTTGTTTTGTTTATTTCATATTTCTTTTTATCCTTGGCTAGATCATCTATTTCTATTTTTACAATGTCTAAACCCTTCTCTTGTTCTAGCTTTTCAAGTTCATATTCAATTTTAACCCTGTTTTGCTTTGCATATTCCAGGTTCTCCTTTTCAAAGTGAAGCTCTCTTTTTCTATCTACAGTCTTTCCTTTTTCACCTACCCACTTCTCTTTTTCAATAGTAATATTGTTTTGAAAACTCATCAACGTGCAATAAAGATCATTTCCGGTTATTATGCTATTTTCTTTTCTAAGTCCATAACTAATCCCCGCTTCTGCATCTCGAATTAGTGGCGACAACATAGTTAATAAATTCTTATAGTCGGCTTCTCTATTAATTAATATAGGTAGATTTTTGGTAATTGAAATATTACTTTTAAATATATCCTTTAGTGTATCTTTATTTTCTTCATATTGATTATTTAGATTTTCAGATATTGAAGGTATGATATATTCATCAAAGATTCCCTTATTGTCTTTGGCTTTTGAAAAATAATCCGAAGCCCCACCCTCTACCTTGTTTATAAGTTTTAATATTGACCATTCAGACCGATATATTCCATTACCCTCTAAATATTGATAGTATTCGGATCTAGTATTCTTTGCAGAGGATTCTGAAAATTTTCTAAAATCTCTTTTGTTTTTTAATATAAAGTCTTCGAATTCCATGTAAGGTACAGCTTTTTTTTCTTCCTTTAAATACGCTGGTAGATTTTCAATAGTATAAAAATCACTAGCATAATGTTCATGAGTGTATAAAAAATATCTTATGCCTATCTTTTCTTCCTTTTCCTCTTCTTTCATCGAGCTTCTTTTGCTGGCCGTTACACACATTCCAGTAATTAGCCATTTATCCGGCACAGTATCCAGCTTCCACTCTAATATTACATGGAAGGTGTATGGACTGAATTGCTTATTTGCATTTAAAAACATGCCTGTTATCTTATTCCCATCATTTTTACCCCATTTGGTATTAGGTAAAACGATTTGAGACATAAGCTGCATTAATACACCTTTTCCACTTTGATTTTGCATAGTAATCAATGTGTGGTCAGGGTCATTATCCCTAGTTAAATCAAAAACAGTATTATCGTAACACTTTTTAAAATTATCATATTTATTTCCTACTATCCTAATCTTGCTGAGTCTCGGCATACTGTTCTCCTCCCTTTGCAGCATCTATTAACGCAATGAACTCTATATATCTATCCTGATTATGATAAATTTTATCCAACCTTTCATATAGCTCGTTCTTTGGAATAATTTTAAGTTCCTTGGTGTTATTATAAATAAGTTTTTGATCCATTAATGGTTTCAGGGCTTTATAAATAAAATTAAATCTATTATCTGTAGTATTTACTACATCAATAGTTCCCTTAGTTCTGCTGTTTTTCATTGGTGAAAAATCCTTATTCCACACCTCATCAATTTCTTTTAGTGCTATTCCCCATTCAAGAGTAAAACCTTCTTCCTCCTTCCGCCTTGCTGACCAAGAATTAATAGTGCTATTTACTAAGGACTCCAGCTTAGCATAGGATATTCCTTCCTCTTCCCACCTGACCCTAATGTTATTATCTTTATCTACCTCTGATAGAAATACACATATTATAAGATTTGCTAAGTAAAAATACTTTTTACTCTTTAACCCTTTGTATTTTTCTTTCATTTGAGTATAAGAATTTGCAAAAATGGATCCATTTGCAGTTGAAACCATATGAAGATTTTCTCTTGTATCGAAAACCCTTAAGTTTCCTTCTCCTGCCATGGTATTAACAATTTCTCTTATTTCGCTACTATTAAGATACTCTTCTACCAATGGCTGTTTTATATCTACAATGTTTTCCTTTAGAAGAATAAAAAATAACGCAGATGCCTTTTGTATGTTATCCGTTGTATATGCCATAAGTTATACGGCCTCCTATCCTTTAATAAAGAGAGTGTATGGTGATATAAATATCTTTTCTAACTTAAGAGGCATTTCATTTTCCTCCAACTTAGAAGTAAGGGTTTTCCCTATAAGAATTTTATATCTTTCATTTTTATTGCAGAGCTTATTAAAAAGAACCATTCTCTCATCCATTTTTTCAAACTCTTCATTATCCTTAGTAAAAGTTAGCTCAGTAAGAACAAACATCATAAATATTTCTAGGTTTACTCGCTTACTTAGCCATTTGTCCTGATTAATTTTCTCCATATCTTTAAGTTCTGTAATACTAAATACTTCATCCTCTATGAATCTATCAAATATAGGTTCCCATAATTCTATTATTAGGTCCCAATCAACTATGTTTTTGTTTATATGTTCCTGTTCTTCAATGCGATCGGCATCGTCCACTACTTCCTGTGCAGTTTCCTTTATTACAAATTGTTCCTCCCATGCCCAGTCTAGAGGATATATAAATTCAATCTCCGGAGATAATAGTGGTGTTACTAAATTTTCTAAATAATCAAAACTTGGAAGTCCTTTTTTAACAATAACATTTTGCCATATGTCCTTTTTAAAGGATACTCTTGAAGTAATCCAAAAGCTCTCTGGATAGTTTACTCTTATTTTAACTTCAAAGGCCATGCTATCAATTACAACCTTTGCCAGTTGATTATGTAGCATTCTCGCATTTTCAAGTTCTTCAAATAACCTTTCCCCTTCTTCTCTCTTCTCCTTTGGAAAGTTCTCTAGCCTATTCTTCCAAGCCAGCATATCTTCAAAAGTTTTTCTTTCATCCTCAAATTGATTCCTTACCTCTTGCTCATTCTTTTTTCTATCTCTTTTGCTGTCAAAAAATATTACTTGGGGATTCCGAGTAATATCAAGTCGATAATCTTTTTCTCTACGGATTAGTGTTTTAACTCTTGCAATCAAATTACTCACACTATTTAAGGCACTATTAAAGTTTCCGCTTTTAATAAGCTGTAGGGTATAAAATTGCTCCACATCAAAGCCAAATTCTTCAAGCATTTCGCGGGTTACAAATATCATCTCCTGTGCTTCTTCTGTAAGCATATACACAGTGCTTCCACCTTGCTCCCAATGGGAATGTTCTCGATCTTCTTTTAAATACCTAAACTTATATACATCATGCTGCCTGGTCTCTTCATTATATATGAGGCAGCTAAAAGGGTCCTGTTTGTCTGCTCCCCTGTACCAAAGAAGGCCCTCCACAATTCTTTCTATGTTTTTATCTGTGGTTTCCAGTTTCATTTCTCTTAGAATATCCGCAGTCATATATACCATGTCATTTTTTGTTCTGTTGATATTTTCAGTAATTTCTCTCCTGAATATGGTAAGTAAAATATATAATTGAATTTCATGAGCAAAAGGTGTTAATTCTCCAATGTCTATACCATTACCTAACATCCTTATGACATTTATTTTCTTCAACCTATCATTAAGTCCAGTTTGCACTAAATCCATAAGGCTACCTTTTCCCTTTCAGCTTTAGTAGGTATTCATAGGTAATAAGTTCTTGAGGAATTCTATAGTTTAATTCCCAAAGTTTCATTACGTTTTCAACATAACTTTCATAACTCTGCTGCTTTATCTCATCTATAATATACTTTAAATACAATTTTCTCTTTACCTGACCTTCTTCATGAGGATAATTTATTTTACATGTTTTCATAAGTTCTATATAAGCTTCCACTAATAATTTTATATTAATAGCTGGATATCTTTCTCTTAAAGCCCCGTATATATAATAACCTTCGGGATCCATGTCCCCGAAGTAATAAACCACAATTTCATCTGGAATAGCAATTTCATCAATAAAAGAAAAACCTTTTATGATTTTCTTTCCATATCCAAATATAAGAGCATCTGGCTCTATACCAAATATTTTAATACCGCTCTGGACAGCTTTCTTAAAGGCAAAGAAGGTAGAATGATTTTCAAGAATTATAATAGTTTTTATATTACTTACTCCCTTGTTCCAATAAATAAACTGTTCTCCATATTGCTTAGCTTTAATATGCTCTGCACTAAGCCCCAGTCTCTTCATAACCTTATTATCTTTTTTTCCACCTTTATTAACTGTTAAAAATTTTTCATCATAGAAAAGTTCAAGGCACCTTTCTTCTAGGCTAGACCACTCCCTATTTGCACTTTCCTTTAAAAAAGAATATATATTTAAAATATACTGCCATTCTACGTCTGTTTGATACTGCGGATGTCTAATATATGTATTTAAATTCAATATATCAGAGAGTCTAATAATCGCTTCGTCATCCCAGGAGTGGGCAACAATAGCATTGTTTAAACTCCATCTTAGTTTCATTGGATGCCTATCCTTGTTACTAGCAGCATTGCTAATTTCCCTTATGATACCTTGCTGTTTAAGCTTCTGCATTCCATTATAAAAAGCTTCATATCCCCCATTCTCATAATAATTGCTCTGCCCCCCACTCTTCTTTATAATGAAATTTTCTAAGACTATAAGCTCAAACTTTTTACTAATTTTACAATTTGTTTGCAAGAATAGTTTTATAAACTTCTCCATTTTATCACCATCACATCTTTATTTTATTTTATTAATATATCAAAATTGCTGTTCTCCATGTGGAACTTCTTAATTATATAGTGCTTTATCCTCATAAAGAGTATATCTTTTTTTCCAGCTTTCATCCTTAATTTAACTACGTTATTTGCTAAATTAAACCTATTTAAAAAGTTTCTTCAGCACATCAAAAATACTAAAACTAGTACGATTATATACACGATTATAAGCAGCTTTTTTAGGATTTGTAATCCAACCATATCCACGTGGCGCTCTTATACCTAAGCTATTTTTTATTATTCTCTTGGGACTTGTTCTACTACTAATCATTTTCTTTAAACTTGGGTTTCTTAATCCTAATTTCATTGTATACCTCCTAAAATTCTATTTTTTAAGTTTTTCTCCACATTTTCTTATTCCCTTATACTATTCTTTAATCATATTTACATAATACCATTAGCTAAGGAAAAATATTGCCTTCTAAAAATTTTTAAAATAAAAAAGTTATCAGAATGATTATTGCACCTTCATAACCCTTCCACTAATGCCCATTAAATAATTAACTACCAATAATTTTCATACAATTATAGAAGGCATTGGTTTCAGTATCGCAATGGATGCATCAGTTAAGCATTTAAAGAAATTCTTTCTAAATTTTATAAGATTCTAGTTAAATTTAAAATCTCGTTATACGAATATATGTTCGTATAGTGGTAATACTATTATTTATACTCAAATTGTATAAAAAAATAACCATCTAAATTTAATGGGATGGTTAAATGGTGCCACCCACGTGGCAAGTGCCAAGTTTTGGTGTATTGTTGCTAACCGAAATCTTATGTTAAATATTTGAAATTTTTATTAATATCCTATATAATTGAATAATAACGTACTTGCAGATTAATATATAATCTTATACTTTAATTAAAAGTTTTAGAAACAGAAAAATAATTAATTCATAACATTCATTAAGGACCAACTAAATTAATTTCTTAGTTAATGGGTCTTTGTAGGATATTGTGAATTAGTAGGGGGGAAGATTATGAAGTCAATGATATGTAAAAACCCAGTAATATCGGTAGTTGTTATAAATATAATTACTTTCATTATGCTTATGTATGCAATAAGCGAAAGGGCATATGCCGTTACATTGTTACTATCAATAGTAGGCATTGTAAATAGACGAATTATTGAGAATGGAGAAAATATTGATAAACAAAAGAAAACTACAATGCTTATCAGTTTCTTTTTAATAGTGATTATTCAATTTGCTTATGCTATGCATATGATATACTCAAATCATTAATGCGTTATAATATACAAGGTTGAAAATCACTAAAGAAATTAGAAAAACTGAAATGATAGAGGATTTCAAAGTTGAATCTTTCGGTGGAATTATGGGGAATTTTATTAAATAGGAGGTATAAGAATGTTACGATGTCCTAACTGTAATACTAAAATACCATTTTGGAAAACATGGAATCCACTAAATTTTAGTGGAATTAAATGTTTAACATGTAAAAAAATAATAATTGTAGATAACAAAAAATACAGTTTTTGGATAGGAGGAATCGGAGGTTTGGTTGGATCATTAGTTTTAATTAATTTAGTTAAATCTAATTTTCGTTTAAATGCTGTAATTATAACTATATTATGGTTTTTAAGTATAATTTTTGTATCAGATTTGTTTACAAAACTTAAGATTAAAGATAAATAATGTTACTATTTAATTAATATAAGCATGTAATTTGCTACTTATGAACGATTTCAACTAATTCTTTAACTAGTTTAGTATCTACTACTTCATAGGCAAAGTCATCATTAGTATAAGCATAGCTAATATGCTTTGTAGTAGTAGTTTTATCTTTTAACCATGATTTACAAGAGCTATGTACTTGTGTTATTTCGGTATCTTCCATAAACTGCTTCACATTCTTAGCATTGATTCCACTACCCGCTAAGATCTGGATTTCATTTCCAAATTTCTTTTGTAAATCATACAATAACTCTACTCCTTGAACAGCTTTATCCTCTAGTCCACTAGTTAGAATGCGATCCACTCCTAACTTGATTAAAATTTTGATTGCCTCATGTGGATCACTAACACAATCAAAAGCTCGATGGAATACTACTTCTTTTTCTTTCCCATAGGATTTAATAATATCAATTATTCTTTTTGTTTGTGAAATATTTATATTACCTTTATCATTTAAGCATCCAAAAGCAATTCCATCTGCACCATTCTCTAGCATACTCAATACATCTAATACCATTGTTTCATAGTCTTCTTTTTCATAACAGAACCCGGCACCTCTGGGTCTTACCATACAAATAACTCTTAAATTTGTATTCTTTTTCGTCAAAACAAGATTTGCAATACTCGGTGTTAATCCCCCCATATATAAGGCACTATTTAATTCCACCCTATCTGCCTTTCCCATGTAAGCTTGTAAACAATCATAATAACTTCCACAACATACTTCTACTATTTTATTCATAATGCTTCCCTCCATTTTTACACTTTCTTATACTCTACTTACAATTTTTTTTAATTTAATACTAACAACTAACATAGTTATAAATCCAAAAGTACAAATCTATGATAAAATGTCTCCTATTGAAGCATATATTGTTTATACCCCTTCTATAGCTGCATGTATATCTTTGTTTAGGTATTTATGTGGTACACTTATCGATGCAACTTTTACAGTTTTATCTATTGGCTTTAATATAATTCCGATTACATTGATTGCACCATGTAGGATACTTGCAGGAATTACACTATTTGACTTTATCGTTACATAACATAACCATACCCCGAGAACAATACACACCAAAATCATCATTGCAATACCAGTATATGAGGCAAACCTGTAGTCTAAATAGATTATACTTTATTTGTATAAAAATTACACCAAATAAATATTGCCTATCACTCATCTTTTCAACCTTGCTCATAATTAACATCCTCTCTGTACTTCTAATATATTATATTTTTAAAGAGTTTTATATTAAAATATAGTGCAAACAATGCGAGAACGACAAAGCTTGCCCCCTTTGTTACGATGGCTACAAGCGGTAGCTCAATTCCTGCTGATATTTGAAATGCTGTCTGAATTGGAATCATTATTCCAATAACGATGCAAAGTGTTAATAACATCACTAATAAAACATATCCCATTCCTCTCCGTTTTTTCAATTGAAACAAGCAAATCAAAGCAGCCGGGGCAATCACACCCATATCTAAAACATATGCATTTTTCTTGCATATTTCAGTTTTATCTGTTGACTTGTTAGCTAATTTTATAAATACATCATTCTCTGCAAAATAATCATGGTTTATACGAATATATGTTCGTACTATGGCAATAATAATAGTATAGTATAGTATATTATTTTAGTCTAAAATCTGATATACTTTGAGGAGTGATAAAATAAATTTGAGTATGAAATAATCCTTGAGGTGGTGATATTAATGGAAGATAAAATATTTGATTTAATGGGCAAAATGTATACCGAAATGAATACAAAGTTTGATGAAATAAATTCAAGGTTTGATGAAATAAATATAAAACTTGATAAAAAAGCTGACAAGACTGATATTGTAAGACTTGAAGATAAATTTGAAGATAAAACTAAAGCTTTATTTGATGGTTATACACTAACTTATGAAAAATTAACTGATATTGAGAAAAAGCTAGAGGCTATTTCCATTAAGGTTGAAAAACAAGACATTGAAATTCGGGTTATAAAAAATATTGCAAATTAGTAAAAAAAAATTAAAAAATTAATCTAAAAAAATAATTATAGAGCAACCTTTTGGGTTGCTTTTATTGTCTCACTAGATAAAGCTTCAACTTTAACAATTACTCAGCAACTTAATCAATTATATCGACCAAGTTTTCCAAAGAGACTACATAGAAATAAGACTCGGTAATCACTCACATCCATAAATTACGAGTAAGACATAAAACTGAAAATAATCTAATCATAATTGTCCTATCCAATAGCTAATTATTAGTGTTATAGTTATAATTTTACTTAGGAATGCAGTTTTATAAATAAATATAGTATTGTATAAGTTTATTTAAACAGTTTTCTTGTCATAATGAAATACTAATAATGAATAAAGATATCAAAGAATATAGAAGAAGGAGGTAGTTGATAATGAATTTCAAGGTATTTGGAGACATAAATAATAAAGCAATTATTCTAATTCATGGAGCTTTTGTGTCCTGGAAAATGTGGAGTGAACAAATCGAAGCATTTACACCAGATTTTTTTGTGATTGTTCCGCTTTTAGATGGACATGATATTGAAAAGAAATCTACCTTTACTACCATTCAAAACGCTGCTTCTGACATTGCTTTTTGGTATGGCGAAAAAGAAAAAAGACTTCTTGGAAAATCTGTAAAACAATTATCCAAGCTGTTGCCATCATCCCAAATACAGGAATTTAAAAGATTAGGACACGGTGATTTAGTCTCAAAGAATCCTGATATTTTTAACAAGAAGGCATGTGCTTTTTTGGGGACAAGTAGCAACTATAAATGCAGTCCTCTATAACTATTAACCACTTTTCTTTGCCTAAATGCCAAAAACGTCAAAACCCTACCCTTCCATGGGTGGGTTTTAATTTTAATACTAATTTAATTAATTCTACTCTATCACATTTCAGATTCAAAAATTTCCTTGAATTTACTAACGTATGATATAATTAACATAAGGCTTAATAAATATAAATTTAAATATTATTTAAAAGCAAGGTGATAATTTTTGATAAAAAAACTTTTTATTGTAATAATTTCACTATTAACTATTACTTCATTAATCTTAATTTACCATTTTAAAAGTACCACTTTAATACCAGGTAAAAATGATTCCATTGTTCTCAAGGTAGCGAGTGATATTAACTTTCCTCCCTATGAATACGTTGATGAAAATGGAGTATATACTGGTTTTAACGTTGATATAATGAGATCCGTAGCTCTATCTACTGGTATCAATATTGAGTTTTATCCCATGTCTTGGTACGATGCATGCGAAAAACTTAAAAATGGCGACGTTGATGTAATTGAGGGTATGAAAGTTGGCACTGATAGAAATAAATATTATGAATTTTCAAAAGAATATTTAGAAAATTCTCAATCTATTTTTGTTATTGATAGCAATAATGATATAAATAAATTTGAAGACTTGAAAAATAAAAAAGTAGTTATACAACAAGGAGATGTAGCAGTAAATAATCTTACTACTTTAAATAATGTAGCTATTATTTATACAATTGATCAGGAACAGGCAATTCAAAAACTACTTACAGGAGAAGCCGACGCGTATATAGGAAATACCTTAACTGGAGTATTTTTTATAAATAAACTTCAAATTAAAAATAAGATAAAAATTGTAGGTAATATTCTTAATCCAAGTAAATACTCCGTAGCAGTAAAATATGGTGATCTAGAAACTCTTAGAATAGTTAATAGTGGACTTAAAGAAATTAAAAAAAATGGAACATATGATAAAATATACAGGAAATGGTTTGGCCAGCCAGTGAATCTTCCTAGTTGGTATATTCAGCAAATTGTGTTTTTTTCCGTTATGTTAATACTTATACTTGCCCTTATAATGCTTCTGTTTTATAAGTGGAACAACCGTTTAAAAAAAGAGGTTAATAAGCAAACCCGCGAAATTAATGATTCCAATGATGTACTTACAAAAAAAAACATACAAATTAAACTTGAGAGAGACTTTAGAGATCAAATACTTAATAATGTTTTTAGCGGTATTGTTACAATCAACAAGCAAGGCAAAATAACTTTTACAAATAAATTAGCTGAAATTATATTGAAAAGTGAACTTTTAGGTAAGCAATATGAAAATACATCAATAAGTGAGATTATAAATTACAAAGTACCTATTAAAAATTCTGGTGAAAAAGAATTTTTAATAGATAACAACAAACTATATATAAACTACAATGTAGATATACTAAGTAATGTTTATGAAGATATGGATGAAACTATAGTTATATTCAGAGATATAACAGAAGAAAAATTAATGCAGGAAAATATGAGGACAAAGGATAAAATGCAATCACTAGGCAATCTAATTTCAAGTATAGCTCATGAAATTAGGAACCCATTAACATCAATAAGAGCATATGTTGAATTAATCCCAAAAAAATTTGATAATCCTAAATTCAGAGAAATGGTTTGCAAAGATATCCCTACAGAAATAGATAGACTAAATACTTTGATAAATGATTTACTAGAATATTCAAGGCCACAAAAGCCCTTTAGGGAAAAAACAGATTTATACGAAATCGTTAATAAGGTTATACTCTTATTAAAAAACAAAATGCAAACTGAAAACATTATTATAGAAAATAATATAAACAAAAACAATTTCATATTAATAGATAAAAACCAGTTGCGGCAAGTACTTATAAATATAGTCCTAAATGCTGCTGAATGCTTAAATAAAGAGGATAAGAGAATAATTATTTGGTCAAAAGCAAATAACAATTCAGTATTACTATTTATTAAGGATAATGGTTGTGGTATTAAAAAAGATACTATAAATAATATATTTAATCCATTTTTTACAACTAAGGACACAGGTACTGGTCTCGGGCTCTTTATAAGTTATCAATTATTATCAGAAAATAATGCTACAATTGAAGTTCAAAGCACCACAGATGAGGGTACTACATTTATAATTAAATTTTGCCACATGGAGGCTGATAATAATGAATAAATTATTAATAGTTGATGATGAATCATCAATTTGTACAGCTCTAAGCTTTGCTCTTGAAGATGAGTATGAAGTATTTACCGCGCTTGACGAAGTAACGGCTATAGATATTGTTACTAATACTGATATATCAATAATTCTTTTGGATCTTAACCTTGGAAAGAGTAATGGTATTACTGTTTTAAAGAGAATTAAAATAATTAAACCGGATATTGCAGTTTTAATTATGACCGCATACGGAACAATTGAATCAACAGTTGAAGCTATAAAAGCAGGAGCTTTTTACTATGTTACGAAACCAATAAAAATTGATGAATTAATACTTTTAGTAAATAAAGCTGCTGAATATATTTCATTAAATATTAAGATTAAATACTTGAGTAATCAAATAAATATGAATAACCCTAATTACAATATGATAGGCAATTCGAAAAAAATGTTAGATATATTTGATTTAATCAATAGGGTTAAAGACATAGATAGTAATGTATTAATCACAGGAGAAAGTGGAACTGGAAAAGAACTTGTAGCAAAAGCAATACATTTTGACGGCAGTAGAAATGGACACCCTTTTAATGTAATAAATTGTTCAGCAATACCTGGAAACTTACTTGAAAGCGAATTATTTGGTTTTAAAAAAGGTTCTTTTACTGGTGCATTTCAAGATAGAAAAGGTGTAATAGAATTATCTAATGAAGGAACACTTTTTCTGGATGAAATTGGAGATATGGATGTGAATCTTCAAACTAAATTGCTTAGGGTTCTGCAGGATAAAATAGTATATCCTATTGGCTCTATCAATGGCACCAAAATAAATGTACGAATTATTGCAGTTACAAACAAGGATTTAAAACATGAGGTAGAAGTAAATGCCTTTAGGAAAGATTTATTTTATAGATTAAATGTAATACATATAACTATGCCTCCACTTCGGGAACGGAGAGAAGATATTCCAAGGCTAGTGGACCATTTCATAAAGAACTATAATATATTCTTAAGCAAAGACATTAAAGGCATTTCAGCTAAAGCTCTTCAGGCAATTGAAAAATATAAATTTGATGGTAACGTGCGTGAGCTGCAAAATATAATAGAGAGAGCAGTTGCTTTAACAAGACATGATTTTATTACCGTAGAAGACCTACCTGAGGATGTGTTTTTTTCAGAGAATATTGTTAATAGCTGTGATGATATAATTCCCATTTATGTTGGCGAAGATATGAAGTCCATAGAAAGAAAAGTAATTGAATATAATCTGATAAAATTTAAAAATAGCAGAAAAAAGACGTCTGAAGCATTAGGTATAAGTGAACGAAATTTAAGATACAAAATCAAAGAATACAATTAGAAAAATCCTGCAAATTTTGCCACTCTGCAAAATTTGCAGGGTTTTTAATTTTAAACAATATTCATATATACTGCAAATATTATTTTATTCTATGATTTCCCGGTAAATACAAGAAACATAGCAAATAGAATAAGCATCTCGAAATAAAATTTTATGGCATAAAACTTGCTCTAATATATAGATATATTATTCTATGATGATAAAGGGGGAACAATTATGAAAACAGAATTAGTAGAAGGCTTACTTACTCTAAAGATTGATATGGTAGCAACCTTAGCTACTTCAATTTTATTATTACTGTTAGGTTATTGGCTTATAAAGAAGGTATCTTTTTTTAAGAAGTTTTGTATTCCTGCTCCTGTAATTGGAGGTTTGTTATTTTCAATACTTGCACTTGTTCTAAAACAGAGTGGGCTAATAACAATTAGTATGGATACAACCTTTCAATCACCTTTTATGATAGCCTTTTTTACAACTATTGGGCTTGGAGCAAGTTTTAGTTTACTTAAAAAAGGTGGAAAATGTTTAATCATCTACTGGCTACTCTGCGGAGTACTTGCCATTTCGCAGAATGTTATAGGTGTTGTATTTGCAAAACTTACTGGAATTCACCCTATGTTTGGTGTTATGGCAGGTGCAGTTTCTATGGAAGGTGGCCACGGTGCAGCCGCAGCTTTCGGAAAAACTGCTGAAGCCATGGGTATAACCGGGTCTGCTACAGTAGCTATAGCTGCTGCTACTTTTGGTCTTATATGTGGTGGACTTATTGGTGGACCTATTGCAAAGCATTTAATAGACAAGTACAAATTAAAACCTAGCACATCAAATAAATATGATGTAAAATCCTTTGACGATGCTATAGGTGATACTGGAAATACAAAAATCACAACAAATATCTTTATGACTCACATGGCAATAATAACCGTTTGTATGACACTTGGATCTATTGGCAGCACATGGTTCTCTACAATTACAGGACTTTCTTTACCAGGGTATGTAGGTGCTATGTTTGTAGCAGTAGCTTTTAGAAATATAAATGATAAAATGAACATTGTTAATCTGGATTATTACACAATAGATTTAATGGGTAACGTATCCCTTGGAATTTTCCTTTCAATGGCATTAATGACATTGAAGCTTTGGGAACTTGTAGGACTTGCAGGTCCTTTATTGATAATAGTTACTGTGCAGGTAATCTTTGTAGTATTATATACAGTATTTGTTGTATTTAAGTTCCTTGGAAAAGACTTCGATGCAGCTGTCATGGCCGCTGGTATGGCAGGTCATGGACTTGGTGCTACTCCAAATGCTATAGCTAATATGGGAGCTGTTACTGAAAAATATGGTCCATCTCCAAAGGCATTCTTAATAGTTCCATTGGTTGGTGCATTTCTAATTGACCTTATAGGTATCCCAACTATTGTATTTTTCATGAATCTATTTAAATAAATATATACTTAATGAAATTAAATCAATAAATCTTTCATAACATGATTTTAAAAAAGAAAACAAAGGGTTTAAGTTAATATTTCCTTTATTTAATTACCTGTCCAAACCCCCTAGAAGAAACTGGAAACAGTTTCTTCTTGCTAATTCTCATTAAGATATTTATGATGCCACCCACGTGGCAAGTGGCAACTTATTATTTACTTTATCATTTTTTTATACAGATGGTACAGCCATAGTCATTAGAAAAAAGCATCGCACATTTTATAAAGGTATAGTAAAAAAACACATGTCAATAATCTTTTATTTTAGATTATTGACACATGTTTATAAGACATACTATCCGTTACTTTGTTAAATTCATTTAGTAGCCTAGTAATTATTTTAAAATCTTATTGTATAATAAATTACTTTTAATTATTTTTCACTTCTGTTTTAATTGTACCAAATGAATTTATATATAGCTGTTTTATCTCACTTATCATTGGATATCTAGGACTGGCGATAGTGCATTGATCATCAAATGCTTTCTCAGACATATCATCCAATGTTAAATAGAAATCTTCTTCTTTAACTCCAACATCTTTTATAGTCAATGGAATATTTAATTTTGATTTAAGATCAGTAATTGATTTTATTAATAAACCTACCTTTTCATCATCGGTATTCCCACCTAAATTTAAGAAATTCGCAATGCTTGCATATCTTTCTTTTGAATCCGGGTATTTATTTTGTGGGAAGGAAGCTTGTCTTACTGGAATATCTACTGCATTAAATTTAATTACTTCCTCAATTAATACAGCAATTGCAATACCATGAGGCATATGGTGTTGTGCTCCTAATTTGTGTGCCATTGAATGATTTATTCCTAAAAATGCGTTTCCAAATGCCATACCTGCTATTGTGGATGCATGTGCCATTTTCTCTCTTGCAACTATATTGGTAGTTCCTTCGCTATATGCTGCTGGTAAATATTCAAATATTGTTTTTATAGCTTGAAGAGCTAATCCATCCGTATAATCCGTAGCCATGACAGATACATAGGCTTCAAGAGCATGAGACAGTGCATCTATTCCTGTAGCTGCAGTTAAAGCTTTAGGCATATTCATCATAAGCTGTGCATCTACAATTGCCATATTAGGTGTTAATTCATAATCTGAAAGTGGATATTTCATTCCTGTTTTCTCATCTGTTATAACTGCAAATGGGGTTACTTCTGAACCAGTACCGGCAGTTGTTGGTATTGCTACTAACATGGCCTTAATTCCAAGTTTTGGGAAATGGTGTATTCTCTTTCTTATATCCATAAATTTCATTGCTAACTCATCAAATTTTTCTTCTGGATGCTCATATAACACTTGCATGATTTTAGCTGCATCCATAGCTGATCCTCCACCGATTGTTATTATGGTATCTGGCTCAAATTCCAGCATTTCTTTGGCACCTTGATAAGCACATTCAAGTGTAGGATCAGACTTAACATCTGAAAATATTTTAAAACTTATACCAATTTCTTCAAGAACTTTTGTTATTTTAGCTGCATATCCTAATTCACAAAGCATTTTATCAGTTACAATAAATGCTTTTTTCTTGCCCATATCCTTTAATTCTTTAAGTGCAGGTTCCAAGCATCCATATTTGAAGTATATTTTTTCTGGTACTTTAAACCAAAGCATATTTTCCCTTCTCTCGGCTACTGTTTTTATATTTAACAAATGTTTAGGTTCTACATTTTCTGACACTGAATTTCCGCCCCAAAATCCACAACCTAGGGTAAATGAAGGTGCTATTTTAAAATTAAATAAATCACCACTAGCCCCTTGAGCTGAAGGCATATTTATAAAAGTTCTTACAGTCTTCATTTTAGAACTAAATTTTTCTACTTTCTCTTTTTCCCTCATAGAATCTATATACAATGAAGAGGTATGTCCCATACCACCAAGTTCAATAAGTCTTTCTGCCTTTTCTAAAGCTTCATCAAAACTACTTACTTTATACATAGCTATTACTGTTGATAGTTTTTCACGTGAAATTACTTCTGTTAATTCAACTGAGACTACTTCTCCAATAAGCACCTTTGTCCAGTCAGGTACAGTAATATCTGCTAAGCTTGCTATGCTACAAGCTGATTTTCCAACTATGCTTGCATTTATCTTATCATCTTTAAACATAATGTTTTTAACCTTATCTAATTCATCCTGATTTAATATATATGCTCCTCTTTTAATAAATTCATTTTTAACTTTAGTATATATTGAATCTAACACTATTACAGATTGCTCTGAAGCACATATTAGTCCATTATCATATGTTTTGGATAATATTATTGAATTCACAGCCATTTTTATATCTGCACTTTCATCAATTATAGCTGGTGTATTTCCTGGTCCAACACCAATAGCTGGTTTTCCTGATGAATAAGCCGATTTCACCATAGCTGGGCCTCCTGTAGCAAGTACTACATCAGCTTTACTCATAAGCATTTTTGAAAGTTCTATAGATGGTTCATCTATCCAATCTATTATTCCTTCAGGGGCTCCGGCCTTAACTGCTGCATCCAAAAGCAATTTTGCTGTTGCTATTATTGATTTTTTTGATCTTGGATGAGGAGAAAATATTATACCATTCCTGGTTTTTAAAGAAATTAATGCCTTAAAAATTACTGTTGATGTAGGATTCGTAGTTGGTATTATAGCTGCTATAACACCGATTGGTTCTGCAATTTTTGTTATGCCATAAGTTTCATCTCTTTCAATAACACCACATGTTTTCTCAATTTGTAGATTTACCCCCCCCTATGATATAATAATTCAAAATGTGCTTATTTTAGATGTTAGTGAATTAAAATTCACCTTAATATCTTTGTATTTTTATTACAATTATTATATGCTCTACAACTTTTCATATACATAAATCCTGTCAAAGCCTACAAAAAACCACCCTTCCCAGGGTGGTTTCTAACTTTAGTACTAATTTATTTATCTTAGTCCATCCATTCTTTCTTTAATACTCATTAATTGATTAGGTTGCCAAAAGGTTTTTATGTTATCATTATTTATTCC
The DNA here is from genome assembly GCF_050717535.1 of Clostridium sp. Classification (GTDB taxonomy): domain Bacteria; phylum Bacillota; class Clostridia; order Clostridiales; family Clostridiaceae; genus Clostridium_AD. The sequence goes on along the minus strand of NZ_JBOITM010000078.1, from coordinate 32,943 downwards.
TTTGCATTTTAACTAGCAAGAAACGAGCAATTCTAATGAACCTAAGGTTTAAGATGCTTTTTCCTTGATTTTTGTTATATTAGCGATTAGTTTCCGAATTCACTCAATGTGTTCTTCTATCATGATTTATTTATTGCTACTAATAAATCTTTCATAGTTAAATTCAACCATTACTTTAAATATCATTACCGTAAACTTGAATTTCCGTCAATGCTGCAAAATCAATATTTTCTTCAGCCTTTTTAAAATTTAATAGTTTAATCCATGTAATTACTTTTTTATTAAACTTAAAACATTGAGCTCCACAAGACCTAACTGGTTCTACAATTTTATGACTGCCATCTGAAAACTCTACTCGAACATAATTCCAATAAGTATCATGTGGGTAATCAGCTCTTAAGTACAAAACTATTTTATCTACTTCTACTTTTCTTCCAAAATCAATAATTATTTGCGCATCTTCCTTTTGCCCAATTCCCCAAGACTGATACGGCCATTTTCCATGACTCTGCGTATCTGTTCTTCCATCAATAACATTTCGAGCAGCAAAAATCGATTCGTTTCGAGTCTCCACATTTGCTGTTGCATGTGGGTAATACGTTGTCTCACCTCTTTTATCCATTACATTTTCAGCAAGGTCTCTATATGCAAAAACTTCTTCTTTTTTAGCAAGGCGCATAGTCATATTGTGCTTTTTACCTTTAAAAGTATTATCTGAATATGGCTTTGCCTGTTCATTAAAAGGTATTGCAAACTCCAAAGTGCTCCCAATTAAATATACTAAGGATTCATTTAGTTCATCGTCTATCCTAATTACTAAATATTTGTTCTCAGATACATTTGCAAAATGAATTTTATCCCCTTGTTGATAACTTTCTTCATATGTAAGTGAAATTTTCGTATTTCCAGAAACTTCGCTTTTAATTACATTAGATTTATTTAGTATCTGTATTGTTAATTCCTTTATAGGGTTTTTCTCCATAAATTTCACTCCCCTTTCTTTTCTTACACTTCTACTCCCAAGGTAGATTAGAATGTAACACATCATTAAATTCACAAATTAACTGTTTTTGATATTTCCCCTTGTAGCTTCCATTTAAAAACTTATCAAAAGCTTCATTATAAAATTTTTGCCATGACATTTCTTCCTTGCCTGGTATTATTGGATAGTATAAAATGCCATTATCCTTAGCGGCTTTTAAATCCCCAGGTGCGTCACCCACCATTAATACTTGAGAATTATCATATTTCTTATTTTTTATATATCCGATACATGAAGTTTTAGATCCCATTTCCTGTCCAGCTAACACTTTAACAAAAGAAGCAATACCATATTCATTCCATTCCTTTTTCAGTGCCTGCGCATTAGCGGAAGAAATTACAGCTATATCAGCATATTTTTGTGCTTTTTCCAAACTTTTGCGAACACTCTCAAAAGGTAAACAATCTACCTCAGATTTTGCAATCGCTTCATTAACTGACTTAGACCAAATAATAGCTTTTTCTAATGTAACATCACTACCCTCTTCTATCCTAGCCTCAAGTAAAACATTAGATAATTTATCACTTTTTTTTGTCCACTCACATAGAGATTTGATATCTGGAAGTTGAAATTGTTTATTTAATTTTGTTTTCTTGTCCTTTAATAACTCAAACACTTTTACCAATGCTAAAAAACGATTTATCCCTCTCCATTTTGAGTAAAGATTAACATAATTCCATACCTGCATAACATCTTCTTCAATACTTTCCAACTTCCATATTTTAATCATCTTTGGTCCAAAAATTTCTTTGTGCTTGTATTCCATTGTGTTTACAGCACATCCATCGGAATCAACGCACACTAAGAACTCTTTTTCTTTTTTCATCTCTTTTAACTTTAATGCTGAGTCCATTTTGTATACCATCTCCTAAATACCATACTTTAATACCATCCGTATCAATACATTTGGAATCAAAGTTTAACTTATTCCCAAAGTAAATTTAGGCTACTAAAAAATACGCCTTTTCCAACCTAATAATTTGGCTATCCCCTCAACAAAAAAATAATCACCATAAATCAGTGAAACATTTATGCCAATATTACCTGGCTTATTGCTAGTAGCAGAATTTAAAATTCCTTCCTCATCTGGTTTGCTAAAGTTTGAATAGCTTTTTGCAAGAGAAAGTAATATTTTTTCTGCCCATTTTTTGTAAATTTGTCCATCCTCCTGGCCAAGACAATCAGCGATTTCAAGTAATCCTGAAGCTGCACAAGCAGCTGCAGAGGTATCCCTTGGTTCATCAATATTTGATGGTGTTCTAAAATCCCAATATGCTACGTTATCTTCAGGCATACAAGAAATAAAATATTTTGCAACTTTAATTGCTGCTTTTAAATACTTAACGTCGCCAGTAGATTTATATGTATTTGCCATACCATATAATGCCCATGCTTGCCCCCTGCTCCAGGATGAACCTGGTCCATATCCTTGACCTCCCTTTTCATCTACAACTTCACCAGTTTCAGGATTGAAACATACAATATGTTTTACTGAACCGTCATCTCTTATAAATTCTCGAATTACTGTATCTGCATGCGCTACCCCTATATGTTTAAATCTTGGATCTCCTGATTCAGTAGAAGCCCAGAACAGTAAAGATAAATTCATACACGTGTCAATAATTGACCAACCAATTTTTTCATCCTGATTCCAAGCACGAATAAAATTTCCCGCAATATTAAATCTCCCAGCTAAAAAATCTGCTGCAAAAATCCCACGTCGCCTTGCATCCTTATTACCAGTTATCTTATATTTAATAACTGCTGTTGGTAAAAATTGAAATCCTACATCATGATGAAACCTATTTTCCCGCAGGTACAAAGTTTCTATTTTTTCATCAAAGTTCCATGCAGAATTTTTATATTTATCTTTTCCAGTTATTTCATACATAAGCCAAAGTATTCCTGGCCAAAAGCCAGATGTCCACCAATCATAGCTATTATTATCATAAACACCATCTTTAGTCATATGACTGGCTTTAGCATTTAGCGAATGCATATTTGAATTAACTTTTTTTTCAATTGCCTCTAATATATCTTGTGTACTTAAACTTACCATATCCGTACCTCCCAAAACCATTCTTTTATATTCATTCACTAAGTTTATACTCAATAGGCCATTCCCCTTCAGGAACTACTTCACCAAATATTACTCCTGCAACAACCTCTATATTGTCTGGTGAGGTTGCAAAAGTTATAACTACTGAATCTGCTTCCTTTGGTATACTTAATACTTCATAAGGAGTATTGGTAACTAATACTACTTGTTTAGATTTATCACCTACGATTTCTTTTATAATATCATTATTGGCAAGTTTTCCTCGTATATAAAAATTAGTTACAATTATGATATTATAGTCTTTAATTCTTCTCCTAATGTTATCTATATCCTGTTCATCAAAAGTATAATTTGTTTCTAAATATGATATGTTTTTCTTATACTTAGTACATTTTTTAAAAAGTATACCCGGATACCAGCTAAAATTATTCGGTGTTTTATTTATTTGTTCTATAACCAATATTTTTTCATTTTTACGTATAGGCAACAATTTGTTTCTATCTCTTGCCACAAGAACAGATTTTCTTGCAACTAATTTTGATAAAGCAACTATTCTCTTTTCATTAATTATATCCTCAGGCCTTTCACCTGTTATTGTTTCATAATTAAATAACCCATACTCATATTTTACATTTAATACTCTATACACTTTTTTGTCTAATTCTTCTATACTGATTTTTCCATCTTTAATAAATTCTTTTATTTTATTAAAAGTTTCTTCAACAAGACTCCCCTCAGCTTTCATAAGTACAAGATCTGCTCCAGCTTCAAGTGATAATGCACAAGCATTTGCAACTCCATACTTTATAGCAATCGCTCCCATGGTCATACTGTCTGTAGCAATTACTCCATCAAATTTTAATTCCTCTCTTAGTAATCCAGTTATTATCTTCTTTGAAACTGTAGCAATATGCTCGCTATCAAATGCTGGAAATATACTATGTGCTATCATTATAGACGGCAATAAACCTTTATTTATAAGCACTTTATAAGGTAATAATTCTCGTTTTAACATAGTCTCTCTATCCACATTTATAACCGGTACCTCAAAGTGTGCATCCACAGGTGAATCTCCTCTTCCTGGAAAATGTTTACCTGTTGCAATTAACCCCCCTTCCTTGAAACCCAAACAGGATTGCTCTGAGTATTCCACTACTTCTTCCACTCTATCAGAATAAGCTCTTGTATAAACTTCGGGATTTCTAGGATCTACATTAATATCAATAACCGGAGAATGTATCCAATTAAAGCCCACTGCTTTACTTTGCTTAGAAACTGCTAAAGCAACTTCATAAGCAAGTTTGCTATCCCCTGTTGCTCTTATTCCCATCGGTTTTGTGAATATATTTACTCCACTAAAATTAAAATCTGAACTAGTTCCACCCTCTTGATCATATGAAAAATGAAGTGGTATTCCGTGAGGCCTATTCATAGCTAATTTCTGAAATTCGCAAAGTAGCTTTTTATATTCAGACGCATTTGTAGTTGGAGGCTCTATACCATTTTTAAAACCTTTTTCATCTACAACATTAACAACAGTTTCTCCAGATTTAGGATTTACATAACTTCCAAAACTTCTTGAAGTTGGAGAAAGCCTTAACCCACCACAATGATATTTAGTTATAAACTCGTATATATGTGGCATTGCTATAGTTCCACTAAAACCTAATGTTAATAATGCTCCAACCTTTTCATCCAATGTCATCTTAGAAATTAGATTTTTCACATATTTATTCTCACTCTTCATAATTTCCTCCTATATAAGTTCTTACAAGGGTACGCTTAAACCCTAGTATATAAAAATCATCCTTTAACCCCTCCAACAGTCAAACCAGAAATAAATTGCTTACTGGCAAATACATATACTATAAGCATTGGTACCAATGCTATAGAAGCTCCAGCTACCATTATATTCCATTGAATTGCCGCACCATCAGCATATTTTAGGTTTACAACTCCTACTGTCAAAGTCATAAGATTTTTGTTCATTATTGAAAATATAGATGGCAATACATATGAATTCCAAGCATCTCTAAACGCAAACAATCCAACAACCCCTAGTATAGGCCTGATTAAAGGAATTATTATTTGCCAATAAATTCTAAACGTACTGCAACCATCTATTTTTGCAGCTTCGTCAAGTTCCTTTGGAATTCCTCTTACGAATCTTTCAACTATAAATATATTCATACCCTGAGCTCCTATTTGGATTAGAATTATTGCCCATAGACTTTTATTTAATCCAATACCTACCATCATAATATATAATGGTTTATATACAATTGCTCCTAAAGTTATAAACATTGTAGATAAAAGAACTGCTTTAAAAATTTTTTTACCAAAGAAATTCTTCCTTGCAAGTATATATCCCGCCATTGAGGAAATTAATAAAGAACCCAATGTAACAAAGAAGCAAAAATAAAGACTGTTCCAAGTATATATTGCAAAATTAGCTTTTTTCCATGCATCAATATAATTTGTAAGCCTCCATACCTTTGGTATGATATTACCACCTATCATTAGTTCCATATTACTTTTAAATGACCCTAAAATAATATAAACAACAGGAAACAATGTAAATATAATCATAGAAATTATAAAAATCCATTTCAATATATTAAGGAATATCGTCGCAAGAGATTTTACATTTTTATAATTCGAATTAATTCCCATATTAATTCCACCTTTCATTTAGCATTTCACCTCATTTTATTGTATGTCCTCACTTGATTTTCTAGAGTAATAGAGATACGCACAGGTTATTATACCAACAATAATAGCTGATACAAATGCTGCTGTAGCACCATAACCATAATTAGTTCTAAAATCAGAACCATCAGACATAGGGAAAAATAGCTTATATACATAAAGAAACATAACATCTGTGGATCCATTTGGCCCTCCACCAGTAAGAACCATAATACTTTCATATCCCTTAAGTGATACAGTTATCGCCATCATAATTATAATCTGCATAACCGGTCCAAGCATAGGAATGGTTATATACCAGGTTGTTTGCAACTTATTTGCACCATCAATCTCAGCACTTTCATATATTTCTTGCGGTATTGATTGAAGACCCGCAATAAAATAAATCATATAATTACCTATCGCTCCCCATACTGCTACTAAAATTACTGACAGCATAGCATACTTTTTACCTAGCCAATTAATAGGCTGGCTAACTATATGGAAATTTATTAATATCTGGTTAAGTACACCATTATATGGATTCAATATGTAATAAAACATCATAGCCATAACAGCGGTACTGATAATTGTAGGCATAAAAATCATAGCTCTAACTACATCTTTTCCTTTTAATTTTTCATTTATAAGTAATGCAAGTAAAAAAGATATTGGAATAGTCAAAAGGATTTTTCCACCACCATAAATAAATGTATTCAAAACTGTTTTCCAGAAATAAGTATCTCTTGTGAAAATTCTAACAAAATTTCCCATACCTATAAACTTAGCTGGTGTAGACTCGTCAAATTCACAAAACATATACCTAAGAACCCATACTAATGGATATATAGAAAATACCAAAAGAAAAACAAAACTAGGTAGAATCATTCCATATGTCTGCAGTCTTTCTTTTAAATTTTCTTTCTTATTGAAATTTAAAGACTTATTAGTATTACTTTTTCTTATAACTTGCATGCCTCTTCCCCCTTATTAAAATTGTGCCTGGACTCATTTGTCTTTCCAGACCCAGGCACATTTAATTTATACTTAATATTTATTTACCAATTAGGGACGATGGATCAAAATTAGGTATTTTATAATCTTTTACTGCTTTTGATTTAATTCCTTGTACTAAAGCATCATTGTATTTTTTATTAAGAGGTCCTATCTCTTTGTCAAAGGTTGTACCACCTGTAATAATATTTGCAAATATATCATTAAAAGGACTTCCTTCAATTTTAAGAGCTCTTACATTAGGAATTGGTGGATAAATAGCATCATCTTTTGTTGGTAAGAAACCACTCATAGCTTTAACAGTTGATGGTTTTGACTTCGCCAATACTGTTGGAACCATAACTACACCTAAGCCCTTTTCATTGTAGCCCGTTTGCACTTCATCTGAGTAGAAAAATTTCATTACATCCCAAACCTGATCTTTATAATCTGTCTTACTACTCATAAACAACCATCTTAAACCGCTTATATAAGCTGGTGCTTTTACAGTTCCATCAATTGTAGGAACTGGAGCTGCTGCATAGTCCACTGTGGATTTAGGAGATAACGCATCATACCAAGATGGTTCCCATGCTCCTGACAAATACATTCCAATTTTCCCTTGCGAAAATTGTGTTCTCATTGGATCTACGTCAAGAGACTCGAAACCTGGGAACATAGAACCATCTTTAGCCATAGTAGCGAATGCTTGTACTATAGGTTTATATGGAGAAAAATCGAATTTACCAGTAGCATAATCATAATTTCTAAAACCACTCCTCATACCAATAACATTAATTGATCTCTCAATAGATGTTTGAGTATTCTTCATATTAATTGCAAAACCATATGCTTTGTCTGCTTTCCCTACTGCAGTTATCTTCTTAGCATCTGCAACCATTTCATTAACTGTTTTTGGTGGAGCGGCAATACCTGCTTTCTTAAATAAATCCTTATTATACATAAGTCTATAAGTTATGCCTGTATTAATTAGGCTGTAAATCTTTTTATCTACACCATTATCTCCTTCACTATATAGCTTTGTTCCATAACGTTCCTTCATCTCAGGAGTTAAATATTTGTCTAATGGCTCAATTTGACCCTTTGGAACATAATAACTTGCTATATCTTGACCTGTGAATATATCAGGCGCCTGGTTTGATTGATAAGCTAAATCAAGTGCTTGCCTGAAATTATTGGAACTTTGAACAACATAATCAATTGTAACTCCTTTCTTGTTTTCTTTATTGTACTTTGCAACCATGGCCTTCATATAGACTGAATCAGAATTTTGAAAAGTCCACCATGTTAGTTTTACCGGTGCTACTGTATCCTGGCTACTTTTATTCACTGCTTGACCATTTGATGTTCCACAACCTACAAGTAAAGTTGCTGTTATGCCAAAAGCTATTGCTTGTGTTAGAAACCGTATACACTTTCTTTTCATCTTAAAACCCCCCACTAATTATTTTCGGTAAGTTCAGTTTAATATAGATGACAAAAACGGACAATGCGAATATCTTCAAAAAAGGGAGAAAAACTTTAAAAGATTATATATCCTCTTTTAAAGTTTTCTATATTTCTCAACATATCCCTTAGGTGTTAGTCCCGTACATTTCTTAAATATTTCGCTAAAATACCTTCTATCTTTATAACCAACCTTTTCTGCTATCTCATAAACCTTGTCTCTCCCCGAAAGAAGGAGTAGTTTGGATTCCTCAACTCTTAGCCGTGTTACCCTATCAACAAAGTTTTCATTGTAATTTTCTTTAATAAGTGTTGATATATAGCTTGGACTTATAAATATATGCTTTGATATATTTTTTAAAGATATGTCCTCCATATAGTTTTCATTAATATAATCATTAATTAAATCTATATTTCTCTTCTTATTTGCTTTTTTTAAATTAAAAATGTAATTCGTTATTTCAGTTATTATTTTCTTTAATGTATCTTTAACTTCGCTTAATGTCTCAAGGTTATTTAATTTATTTACGTACTCCAACTCATCTCCTAAAATTTCTTTTATACTTATTTCTTCTACCATAAGCTCTTTTGAAATTGAAAATATAAATTCACTTATATAACTTTTTATTAGCTTTGGTGAATTGGAATTTTTGTTACGTATATCCTCAATAAAAGAATCAAAAATCTCCTCAACCCGCTCTACCGCTCCTATTTTTACATATCTTATAAGATTCTCTACGGTCTTATATGGGTATCTAAACATTATATCTCCACTTACATCTATATCATTAATACTAATAATACTATTTTTACCTATAGTAAATCTGTTTTCTACCGACTGTATAGCCTCCTTATAAGAAACCGAAATATCCTGAGGCCTCTCATAATGCCTTCCAATTCCAATAGAAACTGATAAGTGCAGATATTGGTTTATACTTCTCTTACACTTTTGTGCAATAGTGAAAATATCATTATCTATATCGTTCATTATAATAGCTATTGTAGAATTGTCAGTTTCAAATACAACATTCTTGCAGAACCACCCTATAATTTCCTCTAGTATGTTTGCAATACCAAACATTACCAAATCATAGTTTTCACCTAAGTCTAAAGAATAAACATTTTCATAATCATCAAGTGAAACAACCATCACCCTGAAATTTTCAACATCAATATCAACTTCCAAGTAACTCAGTTTTTCCCTCATTCTATCAATATCATTTCCCGCATCGGATACTAAATAAGTAAAGTACTTCTCTTTAACCAAATGCAGATTTTCTTTAACTCTTTGACTTAGTTCTATATTTTCACTAACCCTCATTTCTCCAATTAATATCTCTTCTTTTGCTCTAAGTACCGCTTCCGTGATGGTTTCAATGGTAGCAGGCTTTAACAGATATTCTTTCGCTCCCAGCCTCATAGCCTGTTGGGCATATATAAATTCACCATACCCACTTAGCAATATTATTTTGACGGTCTTATCAAACTCTATAACCTTTTTAGTCAATTGCAATCCATCCATAACTGGCATTTTTATATCTGTTATAATAATTTTGGGTTTAAGCTTTTTCACTAATTTTAATGCTTCTAATCCATTTGATGCGGTACCTATAACTTCAACACCAATTTCCCTCCAGTTACCTAATTTCTCGATACCCCTTATGATATCTTCCTTATCATCTACTACTATCATTCCATACATAACTATATTTCCTCCGTAGGTATTATTATTTCAACAGAAGTTTCTTTAAAAGGCTCACTTCTAAGATTAATACTACATTGTTCTCCATAATTTAACTTTAACCTCTGATATACATTTTTTAACGCATATCCCTCTGATTCAGTTACATTTTCTTGTAAAGATTTCTTAATAGCTTCAATATTCATTCCTCGCCCATTATCCTTAACCACTAAGATAATATTATTTTCCTTCACTTTCACATCTATAGTTATATTCCCCTTATAGCCAATACCATTAAATCCATGAAGCAACGAATTTTCCACAAATGGCTGAAGGATAATCTTTACGATATAGTATCTAGATATGTCACCTTCTATATTAATTTCATAATCAAATTTTCCTTTATACATATTACTTTCTAAATACAAATAATTTCTTACATGTTCAATCTCGCTTTCAACTTGAATTTTATCCTGTCCTTTGCTTAACCCAATTCTTAAGAGCTTAGACAATGAAATTATCATTTCACTTACCTCTTGATTTTCTCCTAGCTTAGACTTCCAATATATCGAATCTAAAGTATTATAAAGAAAATGAGGATTTATTTGTGCTTGAAGCGCTTTCATTTCTGATTTAGATTTTTGCTTTTGCTCTTCTTTAGTCTTTTCACGTTCAAGTCCAAGATCCTTTATAAGAGATTGTATCTCGTCTAGCATTCCATTAAAACTTTCTCCAAGTTGTCCTATTTCATCTGAATACTTATTTTTAAATCTGGAATCTAATTCCCCACTCTGAACTTTTAAAATAGTATTTCTCAATTTATAAATAGGTTTTGTTATAGTTGATGCTACAAGTATTGACATCATTCCTGCAAAACTTATAGTAAATAACCCAATTAATAAAACTGTTATCTGCAAACTATTCACATCTTTAAGTAGTTCTGATTCTGGTTGAACTATTATGATTTTCCATCCATTTATTGCTACACTGTCATAATTTACATAAAGCTTTTGGTTATTATGCTTATACTTAAAATACCCACTGCTATTATTTAATTTGTACAAAAAATTTTCATCTTTTAATAATGGTGCATAGCTCTTATCGTCAACAGACGTAACAACGCTTCCATCAGTATTAAGCAAAAATATACTTCCCTTATTATTTGAACTAATGTCTTCAAAGCTTGCTTTAACCGCATTTTCTTTTAAATTAAGCACCAGCACTGCCTTATCATACACACCATCTATTGTTGTACTTAATACAACTGGGATTAAGTTGGAATTGTTATCAAATATGGCATCCTGACAACCGGATTGCCAGGAAATAATGTGATTTGTTTGATAACCTTTATAAAGATTAGATTTAGTAAACTTAAACCCTATTCTTACCTTGTTATTATTCTCATGAAATACTCCCTTGGTAGTATATAGAAAAATTGAATCCACAAATGAGTCTTTTAATCTGGTTTGTTGAAATAAACTTTGCATAGTAGTTGATTCTATTGCATAGTTGTACTGTGGGTTCCATAATATATTATTTAATGACTGCTTAAAAGTTTGATCTTGAAAAATACCTTGAGTTAAGTTAATAATTTTAGTAAGTTTTTCATCATAATACTTTGCTAGCTGTACAGTTATCTCATGTGTTTCATTATAGCTTTTTTGTGACACTATATTCTTAGATTGTACGTACAGAAAGAATAATGTACTTGCTGTTGACACTGAAATCAATAATGTTGTAGCTAGAGCAATTTTATTCCTTAGTTTTAAATTTTTAAAACGCACTATATTCCTTTTTAAAAAAATTGATGCAATAGTCATTACACACCTCTTTTAATGATAATGTTTTCATTATACTACCATATTTGTGTATTTACTAAATATTTGACCAAATTCTATTTTTCTTGTAGTATTAATTGTAAATACTAATAATTTTATTATAATTTCAAAATAAAGGAGATGATTTTATTAAGAGTCAATTATCCGTAAACTTGAGTAATTTGCTATTATCTTTGTCAGAAGTAGGAGATTTAGCAAATCCCTTGGTTGCGCAACATCAACATAGAACAGCATTTATTGCACTTGAATTGTCGAAAGCAGCCAATTTAGGATCGGAAATTACAGAGAATATTTTTACTGCTGCATTATTACATGACATTGGTGCAATATCTGTGGAAGAGAAAATAGCTATTCATAATTTTAAGGATATAAATGAAAATATTCATACTATAAGAGGAGAATTATTATTAGAACAAATACCATGGTTAAGAAAAATTTCGAAGATAGTCAGAAACCATCATAGAAGTTGGAACGATTGGGATGATTGTATAGAAAACCCAATAGTTTTTTGTTCTCAAATCATTTTATTATCTGATTATGTTGAGAGATTAATAAATAGAAATAAATATATCTTACACCAAGTTAATGATATAGTAACAACAATAAAAAAATTATCAGGTACAGTTATACATAAAAATATAGTAACTTATTTTCTTGATTTATCTAAAAGAGAGGAATTTTGGTTAGATTTAACTTCTCCTAGCATATATTCATTGTTATTAATCAATGGGCAGTTTAAAAATATGCAAATAGACCTTGACGATGTATCATTAATATCCAATTTGTATCGAGATTTAATAGATTTCAAGTCTAGATTTACGGCTACTCATACATCTGGTGTATCAGAATGTGCAGTAAAATTATCTGAATTGTTTGGACTTGCAGAGTTAGATGTAAAGTCAATGAGGATAGCAGGGAATTTTCATGATATAGGTAAATTAATAATTCCAACCAGTATTCTTGAGAAACCGTCCAAATTAACAGTTGATGAATTTGCAATTATAAGATGTCATACTTATCACACATTTAGGACGTTAAATTCAATTGGTGGTTTGCAACGAATAGCTGAGTGGGCAGCTTATCATCATGAAAAATTAGATGGAAGTGGTTATCCATTTCATCTTACTGGTGAGGAAATTGGTACTGGTTCTAGAATAATGGCTGTTGCAGATATATTTACAGCCATATCCGAAGATAGACCTTATAGAAAAGGAATGGATAAAAATGAAATTTATACGGTTATAAAAGCACAAGCAAATGAAAATTTATTGGATAGACGGATTGTTGAATTACTATTCGACAACTATGAAGTTATAAATAAGCAAGTAAAAATAAGACAATCAAAAGCATTAAATTTTTATGAAACACGGTTTTTAACAATAATTCATGAGAACATTCAAACAGATTAATATTGAATCGCATTTTGTATGCTCTGCTTGAATTATGCAATAAACAAAGACCCCTGGAGGTAATCTGAGTTACTGCAATTTTAAGTTTTGGGATCCTTGCCTTTACTTTTTTAGAAAACCGATAAAAAGCTTTGCGTTCACAGTCTTGTTTATCAGCGCTAACATGCTTTCTTCTATTTCTTCCACTTTTATTTTCTCTAAAAGTCTGCTCAATGTATCTGTTTTTTTTCTTTCTATAATCTTGCCTTGAAATAATAATTCCTTTGGCTTCTAACTCTTTGTTTTTAATTTCTTTTTCCTGTTCCCTTTTTTTCTGTCGTTCCTCTGCTCTACTCATCAGGATTCACCGCCTTGTATGGTTGAAGTCCCTTAAGGCAATCTTTAAAATCCTTTTGGAGCGGATACATATATATAGCTTTGGGAGGTAATAACCTCTCCGCATTTTTGTCCATTTTGCCACGCCCTTTGGTATGACCTAGATATGTCCAGTTCAAAGCTTTATAACATGTACCAGCAAATTGAGAAGTATCTACAAAGGTTTCTAATAACACTGGCGAAGATTAATCAAACACAGCCTTGAATCTTACGAGCTTTTAAAACCTTCTCTAAATTATAAAGAGATGTATTTATATTAAATACACCTCTAAATAATGCCTTTATTTAGTTATCAACTACTAAAATCAACCCAATCGGAATAAAAGCAGTTCATTTACTATAAAATTGTATATGTTATAGTAATTTTTTTACCATTCAGCTACGGTACCATCATAATTTTTCCATTTTGGATTTGTCCATACAAGTCCTTCTAAATCAATCTTTTTAACAAGTTCCTCATCTATTTCTATTCCAAGCCCTGGTTTAGTTGGTACATCTACAAACCCATCTTTATATTCAAATATTTCTTTGTTTTTTACAAAATCCAGCAAATCAAATCCCTGATTATAATGTATTCCAAGACTTTGTTCCTGAATAAATACATTGGGTGTACATGCATCCATTTGAAGTGTTGCAGCTAATGCTATAGGACCATAGGGTGCATGTGGAGCCACAGCTACATCATATGCTTCTGCCATAGCTGCAATTTTCCTTCCTTCAAAAATTCCTCCAGTTAGTGCTAAATCAGGTTGAATTATATCTACAGCACCACTAGCAAGTATATTTTTAAACTGCCATCTTGTATACAATCTTTCACCTGTTGCTATAGGTATTGACGTATGTCTTGATATTTCAATTAAAGCTTCTTCATTTTCAGGAAGTACAGGTTCCTCTATAAACATAGGTCTATATTGTTCAATTTCTTTTGCTATCACCTTAGCCATACCCTTATGAACTCTTCCGTGAAAATCTACTCCTATTTCTAAATCATACCCAACTGCCTCTCTTATGGATGCAATTCTATCTACTACTGCATTAACTTTTTTATATGAATCAATATAGTGTAACTCTTCTGTGGCATTCATTTTTATTGCTTTAAATCCTTGATTTTTCCTCTCAATAGCTTGTTTTACTACATCTGATGGTCTATCTCCACCTATCCATGAATATATCATAATATTTTTTCTTGCTTTTCCTCCAAGAAACTCATAAATAGGCATATTATAAAACTTACCTTTTATATCCCAAAGTGCCATCTCTATACCTGATAGTACAGTCATATGAATAGGTCCACCTCTAAAGAATGAACGGTATAATACTTGCCAATGTTCTTCAATTCTCATAGGGTCTTTACCAATTAAATACTCACCTATTTCATAAGCTGCTGCCTCAACACTCTTGGTTTTAGTTCCTGAAATGAGTTCTCCCCATCCCACAATTCCCTCATCTGTACTTATCTTTAAAAAAATCCATCTTGGTTTTACTTTATATATCTTTAATTCAGTTATTTTCATAAGATTATCTCCTTTTCAATTTCTGGAATTTTAATTAAGTGTAGCCCCTTCTTCTAAAGGCACTGATTTCATTTTCTTTTCTTTTTTGTCCATGTAAATCCATATAGCAGCAAACCCAATTATGAAGAGTGGTACTGTAATTAGCAAATTTCCTATAAAAACTTCATAGATTATAAAACTTACAGTTAAACTTGTTCCTGCGAAAGTAGAAATTAATGCACCAGCGGCCATAGATAAATTGATACCGCTACTACTTGCAAGTCCTGTAAGTGCTTGTGATGTATTAGTTCCTGCAAGTAATATTGCAGACATTACTGCGATACCTATAACTAAACTTCTAAATAAATTTCCTCCAGTTAAAGCAACTACTAATGCTATTCTAAATGGTACAACAGCTAAGTCGGCAAATGGAAGCATATGATTTCCAGGTAGTATAAATGCAAGACCAATAGTTAATGGTATTAATATAAGTCCTGTAGTCATTACTTCAGCATTTCCTACTACTACAGCTGCATCTATTCCAATCAAGAACTTTCTGCCCTTGAACTTTTCTTTAGTCATTTTCTTTGCAGCTTCAGAAATTGGCATTAACCCTTCCATAAATAATGCGGTCATTTTAGGTAATAAAAGCATAACTGCAGCCATGTTTACAGCCAAAGTCAATATTTTAGTTATATCATATTTAGCAAGTAGCCCCATACCTCCACCTAGTATAAGTCCCATCATCATTGGTTCTCCAAATAATCCCAAATATTTCTTTGCTGATTTCATATCTATATGAATCTTATTTATAAATGGTATTCTATCCATCAACCAATTTAATGGTACTGCAATAATCAAAGAAGAAACTGCAGATAGTGTTGGAAGCGAAACTCCGTCCAGTTCAAAATACTTCTCAACGAGTGGCGCTGACCAATCAGATAATTTAAATGTAACTACCGCAGTAGTTAGTGTAGCTAACACCCCAAGTACTACACTCTTAGTAGTAAAGTATGTGAGTACACCTACAATTGCAAGATGATGATAATTCCATATATCTACATCCAATGTTTCAGTCTTCTTTAGAATCAACAATACAATGTTTATAGCTAATATTCCAAATATCAATATTGCAATAATTGGTGAACCCCATGTAATAGCAGCTATAGCTCCCCAGCCTACATCAAGCACATCTAAATGGATACCAAAGTTTTTTACCATTTGCTGAGCGGCTGGTCCTAAATTTGAAGATAATAAAGCAATAACCATTTTAATACCAGCAAATCCGATACCAATTGTTAAACCTGATTTAAAAGCCTTCGCTGGTTTTAATTTAAATATTAAACCTATGAAAAATATCATAAACGGTAACATAACGGTTGGACCTGCATCTAAAAGAATATGAAAAATTTTATAAAATATCATTTGTAGACCCCCTCTTAAATTCTAAAGAATAAAATTAATTAATTTTTGCACAAATTAATAATTTTTTCTATTGTCTCTTCTTCTCCTATACCAGTTAGCATTGACATAGCTCCTACAATTGGCACACTAATTTTTTCACTATTTTGTATTTTTCCTGTAGTTACTACAAAATCAAAATCATTTGCCCTAGAATCCAATTCCATTAATTTACATTGATCCACATAAACCTTAATGTTCTCGCTTTCACAAGCTTCCCTTATTTTTATTGCTACCACCGTTGATGTTGCTATTCCGTTTCCACAAGCTACTAATATTCTTTTCATGATAATAACCTCCTCTAAATTTTAAAATTACTGTAATAAAATAGGTTCCAATATTTTATATATTTCCTCTTTGCTACTTGCCTTTAAAATTGCCTGTTTTGCTTCCTGGTTTTTTATTAGTGTTACTACCTTTTGTAGCATTTCTATATGTCCATGCGGTTCATCTAATGCAAGCATTATAACTATGTTTACCGGTATAATATTCTCCGGTTCTTCCATAGAATGAAAATCTATGGTATTTTTTAATATTCCAATAGCTATTGCAGCCTTTTTAACTAATTTGTGATCAGCATGTGGTATCGCAATTTTAAGTCCTTCTGCAGGAATCGCTGTTGGATATTCTTCCTCTCTTTTCATTATTGCATCTTTAAAACCTTCTTTTACAAAACCTTCTTTATATAGAGAGTCTGCAAGGAATTCAAGTAACCCTTTACTAGAATCAAATTCTAAATCTCTATATATCAAATCTTCACCGAAAAATATTGACATAGCAAACCTCCTATTTTCTAATTATTTATAAAGTACAGCTTCAAAACTTTCTATACTTTTTTTTATATTTTCATAATTTCCTTTAAGTACATCTTCCTTACTAAAAATTCCTGAGCCTATACCTAAAAAATCTGCTCCATTAGCTAAGTATTCTAATGCATTTTTTGCATTTACACCTCCCACTGCCATAAGTTTTAACTCTCCCAGTGGAGCCTTAATATCTTTAAAATATTTTGGAGCTACAGTGTTTGCAGGAAATACTTTTACAATACCCGCTCCATTTTTAAAGCTTTTATAAATTTCTGATGGAGTAAAAGCACCAGGGACACTAATAACCTTATTTTTTTTGCAAATTTGCAGTTGCTCCTCTGAAAACATTATTGGAGATAATACAAATTTTACACCAATATTTATTACATCTATCAAATCCTCCTTAGTTAAAATTGTGCCAGCACCAATGAGTATTTTATCTCCAAACTCATCTACGATTTTTTTTAATATATCTTTTGCATTAGAATCTTTCAAAGCTATTTCTACTGATTTTATTCTACTGTTACTCAATATTTCAACAATATTTCTAGTTTGCTTATAATCATAACCTCTTAATATGACTGTAATTTTTGGAAAATCTTTAATATCAACATTCATCTAAGTCACCTCTTCTTATTATTATATAAGCAAGTGTCATGCCAACTACATGGTTACAATTGTGAATTTTGCTATGGCATTCATAATTTCTTCAGAGGTTTTTGCAGTTCTTATAGCCTTACGCCCATCTTCACTAGAAATAATCTTATATAAGTCATTAAAATATATTTTCGAATCTTCTTTTAGAGCAATCATAAATACTATATCTGCCTCATTATTTCCTTCCCAATCTATGGATTTTGATAATTTTGCTATTGCTATGGCAGGTTTTGTTACGTGGCTTGCCTCTCCATGTGGTATAGCTATACCATTCTTTAAAACTGTAGCCCCCATTGTCTCTCTTTTATAAACACTAAGCATAAATTCTTTATCTACATAACCTTGTATTTCTAATAATTCAACTAGTGCATCAATGGCATCACTTTTAGATTTTGCTTCTAAATCACATATAATTATATCCTGGTTTATTATATCCTTAAGTAAATTATCAGCTTTTGCTTCTATACTTTTAGACATCACCTTTGCAATTTTATATTCCAGTGGATATTCACGAATCACAGTTTTTAATTGCGGATTAATAATCATTTTGCCACTTTTTAACCTTTCATAGGTGGCGCTTAAATGAATAGCTAAAGAATAGTATAAATTTTCATGTAAGTTATTTAGACTGTCTTTTGCTATTTCAATAGCACTATAAGTTGCTGCTAATATTTTTTCTCCAACAATTTCTTTAAGATTTATTTTAGATATGCTAGTACAAGAGTTGACATCTTTAGCCGATCTTTTAATCTCCACTTCTACCTGTTTACCAATAATATTATTTATTTCCTCTTGTGTTAGGCCTTTCTTTTCAAGGTCGTTAAATCTTTCCTCTATAAATTGATAAATCTTATCTGTAAACACATATCTATCATCCCTATCCGTAGATACCACCGACCTATTAGGATTTACAATTAGACTATAATTTAAAAATCTATCTGCATCTTCTTCTTTTTTATCGACTATAAACAGTCCATTTCTTACATAATTCGGTAAATCACATACACCTATTTGAATAGTTGTATCTCTATTAATCCTTGAAGTTAAAAATCCTCGCGCGCATGCCACTTGTATATCACTTCTCAATTGACCAATGTTACCTGGGCAATCATATAACATCAATGCTCTTATTGCTTCTGGATCTATTTCAATTGTTTTACCAATTCTAAAACTCTCATCTAAATAAAATTCTTTTATTATTTCATACCTTTCTGAAAATGGTCTCTCATTAATAGCCGGTATCTCAATTACCATGGGTATTCTTCTTCTAAATGTAAGTAAAAGATATGATGCCGGATCCTCAGTTGTAGCCCCTATCAACATTATGTTTGCCTTTCTATTACTCTCCGTTTCTCCAAGTCTTCTATACATTCCCTTATCTAAAAGATAAAAAAGTATTTCTTGCCCTTTACTTGGAAGTCGGTGTACTTCATCTATAAACAATATTCCACCATCTGCTTTTTCTACTAACCCTTGCTTTGCAGAATCTGCTCCAGTAAAGGCCCCTTTAACGTGACCAAAAAGTTGAGATAAAAGCAATTGTGGATTATCTGCATAATCTGCACAATTAAAAACTATGAAAGGTGCATCTTTCTTAAAATTTCCTGATTTAGCAGCAAATTTGTACATCTCTCCTACAATATGACTTTTCCCAACTCCTGAAGGACCAAGGACCAGTGTATGAAGGCCATTGGGAGGGTATAATATAGCTGCCTTCGCTTGACTTATTTGAACTTTTAAACTTCCTTTGCTTCCGATAATATCATCAAAAGAGTATTTTTCTTTTGGTGATATTAGTTCATCTTTTTCAAAACTATTTTCCTTTTCATTAATACTTGAATTTTTATTTCCATTATTTTCAATTTTACAATTAGAAACTATTTTGATTTTATCTATTAGCTCCTGCTTTATTTTTGATGCCACATATCTGGACAGCTTATATCCCATTTCATTAAGTTGCTTAGTAAAACTTCTATCTGATACTTCTATGTCTGCCTTGATTATTTTTTCACCATCCACCAAAATAAATTGCTTTCTTCTTTCTCTTGAGTCTTGAATATTGTTTTTAAGTCTGATTTCTGTTACTTTTTCACGATTTGTTCCTATAATACTTGCTATTTTTTCATCTGAAAAAGGGTTTTTCTTATCTTCCCTTTCTAAAACCTCATTAATCTTATCTATTGAAATAATACTCACTAAAATCACCTCATATTTATTGTAGCAATATTTGTACCATAAAGTGGTTGTTTTTGTACCTTTTTTAAGTTTATCTAAGGATATATAATATTTAACACAAAAAAAAAAATAAAGAGTGGATTAACTGAAAGATAATAGTATTTGAAATGCTACATAAAAATACCGCCATCCTAGTACATTCTCTATAAATAGTTTTTAATAACAGTTTTTGCTTTGAAGAATGAAGTGCGGGTAGACAGAAAAGAGCATTTGAAATTTTCACAGTTACAAAATCTAAATTAGAAAAAGCAATTGAAAATTCAAAAGTAGTAAAACAAATAGACTTGCTTTTAGAGTCAATAATGCAGATTACTGCACAAACAAATTTACTTGCACTAAACGCAGCTATTGAAGCGGCTAGAGCAGGAGAACAAGGCAGAGGATTTGCCGTTGTTGCAGAATAAGTTAGGAAACTTGCGGAACAATCAAAGGACACAGCCGTACAAATTCAAAAAATAACTGGAAAGGTAACAGAATCTGTAGAAGATTTATCAAATAGTTCTAATGCATTATTGGAGTTTATGTCTACTGATGTGGAAAATGACTATAAAGCTATGCTTGAGGTAGCTGATAAATATAGTGAGGATGCGGATTTTGTTGATAGTCTTGTAACAGAGTTTAGTGCAACATCAGAAGAATTATTAGCCTCCATGAAAGATGTGTTTAGTACAATTGAAGGAGTGGCTCAGGCATCAAGTGAGGGCGCCGGAGGAACTACAGATATAGTAAATAGAGTCTTAGAGGTGAAAAATAAATCAGGAGAGATTGCAGAGCAATCAATAATGCTTAAAGAAAGTTCAGATAAATTGAAAGATGTAGTTGCTGTATTTAAAATTTAATAATATTAAGGGTATTTTTAAGAATGCTGCTGATATATAACAATTTTTAATGGAAGCCATAATGGCTTCCATTAAATTTTAAGACTTTTTTTATACTCTGAAGGAGTTAAACCAGTGATGCTCTTAAATAGTTTTGTAAAATATCTAGAGCTATGATATCCATAATAAGCAAGCCGGTTAGTGTAGAATTTACACTTTACCAACTTTCATTTTTACGAGATTCTAGTGAAGAATAGTGATTGAGAACCATTATTATTTCTACTTTACTTAATTATTATTGTTAGATTATGTGTTTTTATATTTCCAATCTGTGTTTACAGACAAATTCCATGTAAGAGGTGTAATAGAAATTACTTTATCAACGTAAATTGCATACACATCACTATTTTTAGCTATTTTATCAATATCTACATCCAATTGAGATTTCAATATATAGCTCATATTATAATCTCTTATTTCTGGTTTTTTAAACGTTGAATAATTACTTCTAGCTTGCTTTGTAATTCTAATATCTGTATTTACAGTTGCTCCCTCTGGAACATTAATATTTAAAATGCTAACCTGATCCAAAAATCCATTTTTCAATACTTCAGTGGCTATATCCTTAAGTGTTTTTTTCGAAACTTCCCAATCCATTTCCTTATAATCGCTATTATGCTGTATCCTTAAATCCACCTCTTTAGAAACAGCAATAGAAGGTATATTATAACTATCTGCTTCATAAGCCGCTCCCACAGTTCCACTACAACTAATAGAAAGCCCCAAATTTTCTCCATAGTTTATACCGCTGATACATAAATCCGGTTTTTTGTATGCTAACTCTAATACACCATGAGATACTGCTTGAGCTGGCGAACCATGCACACCATAAGCTTCTATTTCAAATCCATTTACCATTATTTTGACTTTTTCTATAATTCCAACATCGTTACTCTTTGGAAATGATCGCCCCATACTGGTTTGTTGAGATATTGGAGCAACTATAAGTAAATTCCCCAAGTCTTGCACAGCTTCTACAGCTGCACATAAACCTGGAGAGTATACACCATCATCATTTGTAATTAATATTAAAGGTTTTCTTTTTTGGGTCTTTTCATTTATCAAATTTACACCTCTTTATCTAATGTAAAATAATGAATGCACTGTCAAATAAGCAAAACGGATATTTGTCAGTCATTCATTATTTTTTTCTAGTTTTTCATTACCCTAAGACGATTTTATTCATTAATTTAGTCTTCAAACTTATTCTTATCCTTTTGTGAATAAATATCAAATTTTCTTGGATTTTTCATAATATATGATAAAGAAATTATACTCATAATTCCTAAGAACAGAGCTGGGAATCCGCCTAAGTATGAAAGCATTTTAATACCATCAATACCCAATGTTGATATAAAAATTAAAGACACAGCACCAACTATTACTCCCCATATTACTTTAATAGATAAAGGTGCTTCTTGTTTTCCATCTGTAATTCCACTTGTACAAATACTTGCCATTGCATTTGTAGTTGAATCTGTGGCTGTTATAAAAGAAATAAATACTGCTATTAAATAAATTGCTATTAATAGTTTTGAAAATGGTAAATTATCTAGCACAGCATACCCTGCTGCAGCAGATCCTTGTTCATTCATAATCTTAAGTATATCTACCTTACCTGTCATTTGAAAATTAATTGCTGTACCTCCCAAAACTGTCATCCAAATTGCACTGAATACACTAGGAATTATAAAATTCATAGTAATTACTTCTTTAACTGTGTATCCATAGGAAATTCTAGCTAAAAACACTGCAGTTACTGGTGCCCAAGCCATCCAATTGGACCAATAAAATGTTGTCCAACCACTCGCCCATGTATCTGATGCTGCTGCTCCTGTAAATAACGCTTTACCAAAGAAATTTGTTAAAAATCCGCCAAAAGCCTCAGTTCCTAGACTAAACATATATACTGTAGGTCCAAGCAATATTATGGCCCCAATAATTATATAATATATGTATACATTTATATCTGATAATATCTTAATTCCTTTAAAAAGACCAGTACCTGAAGAAATTATAAATGCAATAGTCCCAAATAATGTTATGATTATCCATAGCCCTTTCCCATTATTAAAGCCAAATAAAGCATTAATTCCACCGCCCATATTCATAACTGCGGTACCAAATGATGCAGAAATAGCTGCTGCAACTGAAAATAAAATAACTGCATCTATAATAGTATCAAATTTATGTTGATCACGATTCCCAAGGATAGGTGATATTTCTGATCCAACGCTAAATGATCTTTTCATATTATAATATGCAAAGGCAAATACAATTGTTGGAACCGCATAAATTGCATAAGGAACAAATGTCCAATGAAGAAATAAGGTTTCCATAGCAAATTTAGCTGCTTCAGGAGACATTGGCTTAATCCCCAAAGAAGTTGGTGGATATGCCAAATGCCAAATTGGCTCAGCTGTCCCCCAAAATAAGATACCTGCTGCAATAGTAGTACATAGAGTTACTGAAAACCATGACTTCTTATTAAGCAATGGTTGTGCATTAGGTCCTCCAACTTTAACATTTGCTAGCGGCGAAAAATAAGCAGCAATAATAACCAAAACGCATGCTATTCCTGCTAAACTAAATATCCATCCACATTGAATTGTCATAAAATTTTTAGCCATAGTAGTAACCTTTAAAAAAGCATCATAATTAACAAAATTTAAAACAATAGCTATTACAAGCAATATAAATGCTGGAAAAAACACAATAGGTTTAATACTTTTAAATCCTAATTTATTTTTCATAATAACCTCCCATAAATTATTTCAACAGTATTATTGCTATGAAAAAGCAAACTCCTATTATGGAGTCACTTCACTTTTGTACTTTTTTCCTAATGCATTTGCCATCTTTATTGCATCAAACAACATCGATTCATATAGAAAGGATGGCTCTGACAATATTTGATCTAATGAATTCTTAGCAATTATACTTATTTTTTCATCTAAATCCTCTATTCCTATTTCTGCTAAAGTAATCGGCAATCCTATGCTTAAACAAAATTTAATAACTTCTTCAATCAATTCTAGAGATTTATTCTCAAGTACCAATTAACAAATTGTACCAAATTCAACTTTTTCTCCATGAAAATAAGTATTTGATTCTGGCAATTCTGTTATTCCAGTGTGTATCCCATGAGCTGTTGCGTGAAATCACGTTTATCTGGATACAAATATTCACCATAATTCATATAGGCTTGTTTCGTCAATCTCACTTCTGTTGATTCATCAATACCTTCCGGAAAGTTAACATTCAATATACGTACGTTTTGTGGCATTCCATATTTGATAATATTATCCACCATTTTTCTAATATGGTATTTTTCCATCTCCCAATCAATGGTTTTAAAATCATTGGATTTTTGTTCATTAAAAGGAATTGCTATAGTGACTCAGCTAGAGCGTGTAATCCTAGCGAATCTATACCATCATCATTTGTGATTAATATTAAAAGTTTTCTTTTTTGGGT
The DNA here is from genome assembly GCF_050717535.1 of Clostridium sp. Lineage (GTDB taxonomy): Bacteria > Bacillota > Clostridia > Clostridiales > Clostridiaceae > Clostridium_AD. The sequence goes on along the minus strand of NZ_JBOITM010000078.1, from coordinate 8,384 downwards.
CTTTTCATTTATCAAATTTACACCTCTTTATCTAATGCAAAATAATGAATGCACCGACAAATAACCAAAAGGCTATTTGCTAGTCATTCATTATTTTTTACTCATTTTTCATTGCAAGTCAATTTAAAGTCTTTATAACCTCTCTTCAAAAATCTTATGTGATTTCTTTAAAAGTTCATCAGTGCAATCTGTGATATGCTTATAAACATTTTCGTTCATCTCTTTGTAAATCTTTACATTTTCATCAATTGGCATAAAAGTGTCTCTACGTTTCACCATATGCTCAATTGCTTCTTCCCTTTCCTTATAAACGCCAAGTGCCAATGCTGTGCATATTGCAGCACCCATGCTAGCAGACCCATTTACCACATTTCTGTGAGCCGGTACGCCAAAGACATCAGCAAATATTTGCATAAAGAGTTCTCCATTTGATCCACCACCGCTAACAACAATATTAGATATCTCTATACCTCGTTCTTCACACATAGCCTCAGCATGATTCTTCATTGTAAATGCGATACCTTCAAGCATGGAACGGAACATATGTTGACCCTTATGCTTACCGTTAAACCCAATTATCATGCCACGCTGATGTAACTTATCAGGACAAGCTAGCCAGTTAAGCACTGTATAAAGACCATCACATCCGGCTGGAACCTCCGCTCCTAAAACATTAAGATACCCTTCTGGTGACATACCTCTCTTTTCAGCTTCATTAACAATATCACTACCTAAAAGATCCTTTATCCATGTAACAGTTGCCATACCTCGGCGTATACCGCTACTTTCATAAAGCCAATCTCCTTTGGTAGCTCCTGGATTACTCCAGTAGTTCACTGTACTTGGATTATTTTCTTCTCCAACCATCATTGAAGTAATATAAGTACCTAAGGACACTAACACTGTCCCATCATTTACAAGACCTGCACCTAGCCCTTCAACTGCTTTGTCATTTGCCGTTGACACCACTTGTAACCCTTCTGGTATACCTGTTGCCATGCTAGCTTGAGCTGTAATTTTTCCCATAATCGACGAAGGATCAACAAGATCAAAGAGCATTTCTCTTGGTGTATTAAATTCATCAAACTTTTCTTGATCTTCAAACCATTCCAAAGTCATTGGATCTATTGGCCAAGGCCCTACATAGTTAGACCTTGTATCCTTGGTCTCGCCAGTTAGTCTATAAGTAAGATAACCTGTTGTAGTCGTAACATACTTCACATTATCATCATCATGTTCGTAAGGTCTTGATAATCTGAGGTCCATCCAGCTTTGTACAGGCGATGCCAAATCACCATTTTCTTTAACCAGTACGCGGCAACATCTAATGGAGCCAAGTCCAACTCCTATAATGTCTCTTTTGTCACCGTGAAATTTTTTGAACATTTCATCACAGGCCAGCTTCAAGCTATCCCACAAGTCATCACCAGGATGTTCTGCCTTACCGTTTTCACCTAGTTCAATTTCTCGAAGCTTTATGGTATGAGCGCAAACCTCTGTTCCTAATGTATCAAAAATGGCTACCTTTGTACTTTGTGTTCCACCATCAATTGCTATAATATACTTATCTATCATACGCTTCCTCCTATGCCAGGTTATTATTTACTTTATGCTACTATCTCAATAAGTAACCACCATCAACTGCTAAAACATGACCATTTACAAATTGAGAAGCCTTACTTGCAAGGAATACTGTTGATCCCATTAAATCATGAACATCTCCCCATCTGCCCTCAGGTGTATGGTCCATAATCCTTTTATTTCTTTCTGGATCATTCATTGAAAATTCTGCAGCTTTAGTTTTAAAATAGCCTGGTGCAATACCATTAACTTGAATATTATATTGTGCTAATTCATCAGCATATGTTCTTGTTAAACCAGCGATACCTGCCTTTGAAGCAGTATAAGCTGGTGACCATTGTCCACCGAGGAAAGAGAACATTGAACAAATGTTAATAATTTTACCGCTCTTTTGTGGAATCATATATTGTATAGCTTCATGAGTCATTTCAAATGCTGCTGTAAGATTAATAGCTATCATTGGATCCCATTCTTTTCTACCAAACTCTAGTACTGGTTTAATTAAACAGATTCCTGCACAGTTTACTAAAATATCCACTGAGCCTAATGTTTCAACACATTTATCAATTATTGCCTTAGGAACCCCTGGTTTTGTTATGTCACCTTCCATATATACCGCTTTTACACCTTCTGCTTCGATTATTTTATTAAATTCTGCGTCATCCGGCATAACACTTGGCATAAATATATTTGCTCCTGCTTTTGCCAGTGATAGAGAAAATGCTTGACCCAGGCCAGTGTTACCACCAGTCACAATTGCATTTTTACCTTCTAAAGAAAAATAATCCATTTGAAAATCTGTAATATTCATTTTTATTCCCCCTAAATTCTATTTTTATTTATTTTTTCTACTAACTTATCAATAAACTCTATGGCATCTCCTTCAACAACAATATCTGCCAAACTACAAATAGGCGCATCCTTATTTATATTTACTGAAATTATATTTTCAACATTTTTTAATCCTTCAATATGTTGAAGTGATCCATAAATGCCTAATGCAATGTATAATTTGGGACTCACAGTTTTTCCTGATTGCCCTACTTGAATACTTCGCGAAGCAATACCACTATCAACGATGCTTCTACTAGCAGACACCATCCCATTCAATTCATGGGCTAATAAATCTAGATGTCCAAAATCTTCTATTACACCCCCTCCACCAGAAACCAAAACTTCACTTTCTCTTATATCTTTTACACTTTCTTTTTCTATTGTTTCAATTAATCTAATTTTGCTTGGCTGCACGCTAGTTGGTTTAAAGTATATTTTTTCTGTTTTCTTGGAAGAATCTGTGGTATAGACAAATACATTTGGTCGTACACTCATCATAGTGGTCTTACAATTCTTGTTAACAATACCAGCGTAAATTTTACCACTAAATGCCGGTCTTACCATCTCTACTCCACCATTATTATGCTCAATGGCTGTAACATCTGCAACTAGGCCCACTTTAAGTCTCATTGATAGTCTCGGTGCAAGCATCCTACCTAAGTAGGTAGCCGGAATTAGTATGCTATCAAAATCATAAATATGATGTAATTCTTCTATGCAATTTGTTATGTTTTGAATATCATAATTCTTTATCTCTTCATTTTGAATGTTAATTAGATAATCAAATTTCCCATCAATTACAACCTCATCATGATTAAAACAAATAGCATAGGTTTCATATTCACTATCTTTATACATCTGATTTACTACTTCTAATAAATCTATGGAATTCTGAAAATCTTCTTCATCAAAGTAGATTAAACTTCTTTTCATAATCAAACAAATCCTTTATCTTTTAAAAATTTATACACCACTTCAATTCCTTCTTCATCGTTACGCACAACCACTTTTTCTTTCTTATCAAGCTTCCTTACAAAGGTTCTATTTACTTTCGTTAATGACCCCTGGATGCCAACTTCATCTTGAAGAAACTCCAATTGTTCATTTGTAATTGCTGATATCCTATCTCGTACATTAAGCTCTAAATCCTTGTATTTTACATAAGGTAATTTATATTTACTCTCTTTTCCTATACTTAGAACACTTGGAAGTGCCATCTCGTATTTTGAGAAGGTTTTTTCACAGTCAACCATAACTATCACACTGTCCTTTTCTAAACTCTCCTCATAAACCTTCACAATATTAGATATCTGGCTAATTTGTAATATTTCAGCAAGTTGCGCCGGGATATGGGCAGTATCACCATCCAAGGAATGACTTCCAGTAAGAATAAAATCATATTCCTCTTCTCTTAAATACTTGGCTATAATTCTACTAGTTACATAAGTATCACTACCCACATAAAATTTATCAGATATAAGTGTAGCACTATCAACACCCAGTCTCAGCAAATCCTCTATAAGAGGAATAGTGCTTTGTGGAGCCATACTGACTATCTCAACATAAGTGTCTGAATTTTTTTCTTTTATTTTTAGAGCAAAAGCTAAGGCACAGGCATCCTCTGGATTAAGGATTAACTTTACATTCTCTCTAACCAGCACATTCTTTTCATAATCATAGGTAAAGTTATCCACATCAGGAATGAATTTAACTAGACAAATTATTTTCAACTTTAACTTTCTCCTTTTTATTAAGGGTAGTAAACACTGTTACTAATACTATACCAATACTGCCCATTATTGCACTTGCTATGAAGTATGCATTATATCCACCTTTGTCTCCAAATGTCTTAAATAACGCACTATTAAATATTGGCAATATAATATCTGGCAAGTATCCAACTAAAGATATTAATCCTATTGCTGCTCCCATTATCTTGTCGTCAATTTTTGCGTCACCAAGTAATGACCAATAAGTACCACGAATGGCATATAAGAATATTCCTCCAAGTACAATTAACACATAGAACGTATTCTTACTTAAACTGGTTGGCAATAGCGCTATCAAGAGAAGACATACTACCGCACCTAAAAGTGCACAAGTAAGAGTTTTTTCTTTTCCAAACTTGTCTGCTAAAAATCCCCCGATTATTCCACCTATAGGTCTCATCCAAAGAACAATTAACATAATAGTTGCTACACTTACTGCATCAACACCAACGTTAGTTTGTAGGAATCCTCCAAGGTAATAAACTGTCCAATATACTGCATAGGACATGAATATAATTCCACCCATTATAAAAACATATTTATTCTTAAATACCCATGCAAAATCTGATAACTTAACCTTTTGTTTAGGAGCTACACCATCGCCTGCTTGGTAGCCAGCCTTCTTATCATCTTCAACAAAGATTGTAACAAGTATACCAACCACAAATACCACTATTGAGTACATATATATAATTGATACTATAGCTGACCTCTTATCTACTAAATCTGTACTTCCTCCCATTACCTTAGTGAAAATATAAAGTGCAAGACTTGCAAGTAGTGCTTCTACTACACCACGTCCACCATCAAGTATTCCGAAAAACCTACCTTCTTCTTCTTTCCTCGCAAGTAATTTAACAATCTTCATATGAGCACTCCAAAATGTAAATACGGAGAATACACCCCATATACCGTAAATAACAACTACATTGCTGTAACTAGGAATTTGAGCAAACCAGAAGCCAGCTACTGCTGTTCCAATAAGTGAAATAGACAATAACCACTTGGCAGAAAACTTATCACTTAATAAGCCACTTGGAAAATAACCAACTACCCATACAATTCCAAGTACAGAATAAATAGAATTTAATTGAGGTAATGTCATATTGAAAACCTGTAAAAGAGTTTCCTGATAATTTGTCTTTAAATAAATGATAGGAAATATTGCTCCTGCCGCTAAAACAATTAGCATAAATTGAAAATACCTTTTGAATTTTTTATTAAACATGCATTTGCCCCCCTCAATAATTTGTTTTTATTTTAAAGTGTTTTTTAGGCACACTTTAAGTTTTGTAATCCTTTTCTTGTGGCATAACATTAACCTAGTAATTTACTCTTAAGCCTATGAAAGTAGTTTGTTTTTATAAATAGTATTTGCGCAAATAGCGCAAATACTATTTAACTATAAAATTAGTTGTTATTTTTGATATTTAATACCTTCTTCTTGTGGGTAAATAGTTCCAAAGTTCATTATGCCATTTGGATCAAAAGCTTCTTTTAATTTTTCTAACATATAATATGCTGAGCCATGCTCTGCTTTTGTCCATTCATTACGAAACTTGCCAATTCCGTGGTGGTGGCACATAGACCCTCCAAGTTTTAATGTTTCCTCTACAATAATTGTCTGTATTGGATGGTGGTATATTCTCATTTCATCTTCTGGTGCACAATTGATATTATAATTATAAACAAAGTACATATTAGCTCCGTTTATGTAACTATGAGATGAATGTCCACCGAGCATTGTCAAATCGTTTGGACGCTTAAATTCAGTTTTAATCCTTTTTAAAACGCTATCATATATTTTAGGAAGCATCTCCCAGTTAGCTGAAATTTCAGTTGTATATCCATCATGCTTATCATTATCAATCATTCCTTGGAACTCATCATCAATATCTTGCTGCGACCAGTTCAAATGATTAAACCAATCTTCTATAAGTTTGCTATCAACTTTTTCAATAATGCTATCCTTGAATTTTTCAGTAGCATCTTCAATTCCAGTACAAACAGCATTTACCATTTCTTTATTTCCTTCAGCCATAAATATTAATACACATTTACCTTTGTAAAAGTGATAGAAATGTTGTCTTGCATCTTCCTCCGAATATGTTCGAGCAACCGATGGACGATACCCATTAACCATAACTTCTCTTAATACTTTAATTCCAGATTCAACATCTTTTACAAGGTATCCATAAAACTTATTGTTCTCCGGGAAAAATTTAAATATTTTAACCGTAACTTCTGTAATATAGCATAATGTTCCTTCATTGCCAATAATAATGTGCCTTATATCAGGACCTCCAGCACGACGTGAAACATTCTTAATTCTTGAAATATGTCCATCTGGGAAAACACATTCTAGTCCTACTACCATATCTTCAATTCCACCATACAAAGTTGAGAATTGTCCAATACTTCTTGTTGCTACCAGGCCACCATACTCCGCAACTGGTTTAGATTGTGGAGAATGTCCTGTTGTACACCCTACTTTTCTAAGTTCATCTTCAATTAATTGTAGAGGAACACCTGCTTGTACCGTTGCTTGCATATTATATTCATCAATTTTAATAATCTTATTCAGGTACTTACCATCTATTACAAGTGTTAGTTCCTTCCAGTTTTCTAGACCACCTTCTGTGGCAGTCTTACCACTTCTTGGAATTACATTAATATTGTTTTCATTGCAATACATTAAAAGCGATCTGACCTCATCCACAGACTTTGGAAACACAATTGCAGTAGGCATTGGTACATCTAATACTTTTTTAGCTTTTGCATATTTTTTATAGCGATCTGCAGATGCATCATACAAATCATCATAATTTGTATTGATTTGCTCTTCTAATAAAATACTTTTTAAATCTTCTAATATTTTTTCCTTATTCATATACATTGCCTCCTTAATTTCTAATTCATTCTGTCTACAACAATATAATACTATAATCAGAATTGTATGTCAACATTTTTATGGAAAATTATTCGGTTTATCTTGTATTTTTCTTTTTAAGTGGAAAACTTTCCACATTATATTGAATATTGTTATTTAAAGACTTTACTAACACTTTCACTAGTGTTACAATCAAAACACAAGTAGTTATTAAATTACTTAGTAAGAAAAGGGGTATATTTAGATTATCTGATAATGATTATCTAATAGTGATTATGATAAATATTGACTTTAATAAATTGAATCCACTAGAAAAAAAGATTAATGAAACTCTTATTACACTCTCAAAAACTGATACCAATATTACAATAACAAAAGCAGCTCAGGCTTGTGATTGCTCTATGTCTAAGATTTCTAAATTTGTAAAAAAACTTGGATTTAACAATTATAAGCAATATATGGATTTTTTATATGGTAAGAGCATTCCTGAAAACAAATCTTCAATAGAGCTGCAGCGAATTAAAAATTTTATAGACGATTTTGATATATCTTTGGTTGATGAATTTATTGAACTTATAAATTCTTATAAAAAGATTATTCTTTTTGGTTATGGCCCTTCTTTTATTTGTACCCAATATTTTGAATACAAATTGCGGATCAACACAAATAAGTTTGTTATTGCTGTACCTGATGAGATCTCTGCGGAAAGTTTAATTGATGATAAAAGTCTACTTGTTATTTTTTCTACAACAGGTAAATTCAAGTCTTTCGAACGAATTAACAGCCTTGCAAAAGAAAAAGGCTGTCAAGTTTTATTGATTGTTGAAGAATACAATGCGTCCTTACTAACTAATTATAATAAGGTTTTTTGGATGTCAAAATTCCTTCAACCAGATAATTTTAAGCCCTATGAAAAATCAAGAATCGTTTTTTTTATTTTCATAGAGGAAGTTATTAGACATATAATTTTTAATAATCGTCAAGAGATTCTTGAACAAAAACAAATAAATACTGAACAAGAAGATATATAGTATAAAACAGAAGGTCACTATTGGATTGAAACTCAATAGTGACCTTCTGTTTTATACTAGTAAAGAATGTTGAATTTGATATTTGAAGTTTACCTAATACAGCTTATGTAGATCCTAAGAAAAAGTGTGGCACAACTCCTGGTATTATTAAACAAAGACCCCCGGCAGGCTGTGCGAAAACCTATAAAAAACTATTAATAATCTGTCAATTTTGGTATAATTAATCTATATTATACCAAAGGAGAAGGATAAATTATGAACTATATTTTGGGAACAGAT